>CAMECH010000009.1 GCA_945913015.1 uncultured Bacteroides sp. | reverse complement strand
GTACCTGTGATTTTTATCAATCTGAACAGGATACACAAGGTTGGGACAGATTTATACACCGTGTAGAACGCTTGCAAAATCATGTACATCTTTTTCGTGAAAATGTGCTCCAGATACGTGAACTGTACCAATCAATGCAGGATGCACGTCAAAATAAAATTATGGTTGTAATTACCATTGTCACAACTATTTTCCTGCCACTTACATTGATTACAGGCTGGTATGGAATGAATTTTGTCTACATGCCGGAGCTACAATGGCGGTATGGATATTTCGCTGTGATAATTATATCACTGGTCATTGTAATAGCTGAAATTATATATTTTAAAAAGAAAAAATTCTTTTAATCTAAAAAAGCAGATAATCTTAAAATAATATGTTTTAAAGGTATCTGCTTCAGACTGTAGACAAAGAACTTGTGGCACTTAGATGATTTACAACAGAAGCATTTAAAAGAACTTATTTCTTATGCGAAGGAGAATAGCCCATATTTTTATGAAACATCTTAGCTGCGGTTCGGTACACAATCTTCCAAGGTGCTGCTGACAAATTTAGCTAACAGGATTTGTCCGATTATTCGATTTGAGATTACTGATAGAATAGTCCTTCACAATGAACCATGTGAGTGCGGAAATATGAGACCTTGGCTTACTATTGAAGGCAGAACAGACGATATTCTTTGCTTTGAGAATGGCATTAGAATTGCTCCGATGTTACTTTATGCAGTATTGAAAGAAGTTCATGGCATTGAACGATTTCAACTTATTCAGCAGGAGGATGACCGTTTGGAACTTCGTCTGATTGCGGATAATAAGCAGGAAATTTTTAAAGCTGCAAAAAAAGCAGTGGAGAATTATCTTTCTCAAAATGGTGTCTTGGCGGATGTTTACTTATCAGAAAAACTTCCGGAGGCAAATCCTGTCAGTGGCAAATACAAGCATATTATAGCAAAAAATAAGTAGAACCATATACCATAGTCTGTAGAAAGGAAATGTATGTCCAATCATCTTATATTTGATAATTGGATTATACGAGAAAGCATGACGATAATTACAAGTGCATTAATAATTGCATCCTTAATATATCTGAAAATAGATATTGATACGAGACGGAAAAAAGAAGCTTCTGACGGGATAGAAAGAAAAAGCCTGGCAATCTTAGGGATGATATTTGGAGCGATTCTTGGAATAATGTTCTTTATAATATTGTGGAGATTGGTTGATACTAAGATTTTTAGTATTGGACCATTTGTTATTCTGGGAACAATACTTGGAAGTAAAATAACTAAGTCCGATGACGACAAAGAGGAAAGAATTACAAGATATAAGAAAATTACCGGAATGGGTATTATATCTGTTATTTTAATGAGCATAGTTTGTGTTATCATTTTTGGAATTAAGATTGTTCCGGTAAAAGATAGAATATCGAGTGAAAACCTACAGAAGCAGATATATGTATATTCAGAAGATAATTATTATGCATTTCAGTCAGGGTCAGACTGTTCCGGCTATGCAACGGCATACATACTTAGAAACCAGGGGATTGAAATTGAGGGAGCAAATCTTTATGAGGAATTTGATAAGTTTTTTGGGTATGTTGTAGTTCATAATATTGTTGATAAACTAAAAGAATATGATATAAAAGCACATGCTTATCACGGGGATATTGAAACATTAAAATGTAGATTAAACCGGGGCAAGCCGGTTATTGCACTTGTAACCATTACCATAGACAGACCTAATGGACTGCACTATTTTGCTGTTGTCGGGTACGATGAAGAATATATATATGTAGCGGATTCAACAAAACCAAATGCAAATATATATGATAAAAAGCAATATAATAGAAAATTAACATATGAGCAATTTGAAAATATATGGGACACAAGTATTTATCCTGTAAACAATGTGTATATTGCGGTTGATTAATATATAAAAAGCAGCTATACCATTCGGTATAACTGCTTTTTTATAAGAGCGCGAGACGGGAATCGAACCCGCGACCCCCTCCTTGGCAAGGAGGTGCTCCACCGCTGAGCCACTCGCGCATAGTCTGTATCTGTGCTGCCTGCTGACGAGCACATTTGATACTATACTATATGGACAATATTTTGTCAACAACTTTTTTGAAAAAAAGTTACAAATTTTTTCACACAACTTATACAATTCAATATATATTTATTTTTACCATAAAATTCTTGCTTTATATATAAAAATTGTATAAAATTACTAGTTGTCCTTTATTTTAAATGATTAAAGATAACAATAAAAACAATATTTTTTGGGACCGGAGGTTTATGCAGATGGAAGATATAGAGCTTAAGTATGGTGAAGGCAAGGTATCAATTAATCTTGACGGCGCAAGCTCGGTGGAGTTTCTTACAGAGAATGAGATGCCAGAGATTACAGATTTAAAGGCGGCACTGCTTGCGGCAATTAACGAAGACGTAATTGATTCAGCACCGCTTAAGGATTTAATTGCTCCGGATGATAAGGTTACTATTGTAATAAGTGACATCACAAGATTCTGGATGAGACAGGATAAAGTACTTGCAATACTTGTTGAATATATGCATGATGAGATGAAGATTCCGTATGATAATATGGTTGTACTGGTTGCACTTGGCTCTCACAGGGCAGCAGATGAGGAAGAACTTTGCAAGCTGGCTTCAAAGGAGGTATATGACAAGGTAAAGGTTGTAAACCATGACTGTGATGCAGATGACCTTGTAAATATAGGAACAACCTCACGTGGTACAGAAGTATGGGTAAATCCGCTGGCTGTCGGACGTAAGACGATTATGATCGGCGGCACCGTGCATCACATTATGGCAGGATACGGCGGTGGGCGTAAAAGCGTATTGCCGGGAATAAGCGGAAGGCAGACAATAAGGCAGAACCATACGAGAGCGCTTGATCCTGAAGCTCCTAAGACAGATGCAAGAGTCGGAGGCGGTAAGATTACAATGAATCCGATTAACGAGGATATGGATGAGGCAGCAGCACTGCTTGCTCCTACATTTGGCATTAATATTGTTGTAAACACGTCATCAAAGCACAGCGGACTTTTCTGCGGTAATTTCCACAATGCATGGCTTAAGAGCTGTGAGTTCTGCCAGAAGGGCTACGGAAAGCCGATAGATTATGAGGCTGACATTGTAATTGCAAGCTGTGGAGGTTTTCCTAAGGATATCAATCTTTATCAGGCAACAAAGACTATTTTCAATGCGACAAGAGCGGTTAAGAAAGGCGGTACTGTTATATTCTTAGCAGAGTGTCGCGAGGGAGGCGGAGCTAAGGATTTCTTCTCATGGATGGAGCCGCTTAAGAGAGGAACGCTTGACGAGGATTTAAGAAAAGCATTTACAATAGGCGGATACATTTTCTATGCAGCATGTGAAGTAATAAGGAAATGTGATTTGAAGATGCTCAGTATTATTGATAAAGATGTTGTGCGTGATATGAATATTGATTCCTATGACAATATGGAAGAACTTCTTAAAGGCGTGGATTTCAACGGCAAGAGCGTATATGTAATTCCATATGGCGGAAGTGTAATGCCTCAGCTTAAAGATGAATTTAACGCAATAAACAGTGAGTTTCAGAAATAGAGATACAATTAATAGATATAAATATAAATAGGGTGATTTACAAATGTTTAATATTCCATTTATCATCGTAATTGTATATGTTGTGCTTTTGTTTGCGCTCAGCATATATATGTCGGTGAAGTCCAGGAAGGACTGAGAAAATTTCCTTTTGTACAAAGGGAAAAATAATATGTGGCTTACTGCCGTGACTATTGCAGGTCTTGCACTTGTAGGTACTTTTACATATATTGTTTCAACCCAGTTTACAAGTATTCTCGGTGCAATGCAGAAGGCACTTTCACTGGCAATCGGCACTTCATTTATTGTGCTTGGAGGACTGCTTTTCCCTAAGTTTACAGGAAAGAAAGCAGGATTCTTTACAATACTTACATCAATCATATGCATAGTGCTTTGGAATGTGGTTCATCAGCTTAGGGGAATATTCGCAGGGCAGGTAGGCTTTTTGATGGTTGCGGCATGTGGAGTTGTATTTGTTGTTGTAAGCCTGATTGACAGGAAAAAGGTTGCTGACACTGAAGTGAAGAACTGAGGCAAAGAACTAAAACTATAGTATTAATAATGACTGCTCCGTTGCATCCTATATATGCAGAGGGGCAGTTTTTTTGTGTTTTATTTTTTTAATATTTATGATAGAATGATTTGGTAATTAAGTTACGGAATCGGGGAATTTTATGAACGACATACAGCGTATAGGCAGAAGTTCTGCGTACAGGCGTATAATGAGACGCAGGAAAAGAAGGCGTCAGATTATTATATACAGAATCAAATTCGGTGCGGTAACAGTTGCTTTACTTGCCGTTCTAATTTTTATAATTGTCAAATGTGTAGGATGTGCAACCTCAAAATCCGAAAATAATAATGATTCGGCAGTCGTTGCGCAGACTGACGCAGTTGCAGAAAATATTATACAGCAGCCAACAAAGCCGGTGATAACGATACAAAGACCGGTGAAATCCGAATCATATCAGGAAATAGTATCTGACAGTGTGAAAAGTGAGGTTGCTGCACTTTTTGATATTGATGCACATAAGGTTATAGCGGGACGAAGGTATGATGACCAGATATATCCTGCATCAATGACTAAGGTAATGACACTGATTGTTGCGGTAGAGAATATCAAGGATATGGACTCAACATTTACAATGACGGTGGATATCATAGACCCGCTGGTAAGACAGGAGGCCTCAAGAGCGGGATTTGACCCGGGAGAGCAGGTGGTGGCAACAGATCTTCTGTACGGACTTATACTTCCGTCGGGAGCTGACGCGGCCGAAGCTCTGGCTATGATGATATCGGGCTCGGAGGAAGAATATGTAAAGCTTATGAATGCGAAATGCAGTGAAATAGGACTTACAAGAACACATTTTACCAACACGTCAGGACTGCATGACAATAATCAGTATACAACACCGACGGAGATGGCAATGATTATGGAATATGCCATGAAAAATGAAACATGTGCAAAGATACTGTCAACATATCAGTACACAACAAAATCTACATCGCAGCATCCGGAAGGAATAGAGCTTACCAGTACTATGTTCAGCCGGATGTATGGTGATGAGGCTGAAGGTGTATCAATCACTGCAGGAAAGACAGGATATACGATTGAAGCCGGTAATTGTATGGTCAGCTATGCTGTCAGGCAGGACAGGCATTATATATGCGTTACTGCAAAGGGAACTAATAAGTGGCATCCTATATTTGACTGCATTGAATTGTATGGAAAATACCTGCCATAGATACAAGAGAAAAGACCGGTCGATATTGCCGGAGATTTGTAAAGAACGGAGGGTACTATGTATTATTACAACTGGAACCAGTGGCTGACATTTTTCTTTATATACTGTTTCCTCGGATGGGTATGGGAATCCTGTTTTGTATCGGTTAAGAGCCGCAGATGGGTGAACAGGGGCTTCCTTAGAATGCCGATGCTTCCGATTTATGGATTTGGTGCAATCATAATGCTTTTGATTACGCTGCCGTTCCCGGGAAATTATCCGGTTCAGTTCTGCCTTGGAGTAATAGGACCTACTATTCTTGAGTATATTACAGGCTGGGGAATGGAAAAAATTTTTAAAATGCGTTATTGGGATTACAGCAATCAGAAGTTTAATATTAACGGATATATATGTCTGTCTTCCAGTATTGCATGGGGATTTTTTACGATAATTATGACACATTTTCTGCATCCGCCGATTGAAAATCTTGTGATTAATTATATTAATCCTATTGCTGATTATATTCTGGTGGTTGGCATAAGCATACTGTTTATTATTGATACTGTTCAATCTGCAAGGGCTGCCCTTGATGTAGGAAAGGCACTTGAGAAGATGACAGAAATCAGGGCACAGCTTGATGATATACAGGTACAAATCAGCCTGCTTAAAGCGGAGACGGCACAGCGCATGGAAGAGAAGCGTGAGGCCGCAATTGACAGAATGTATGCGGCAACTGACAAAGTGCATGAGGCGACAGACAGAGTACATGCAGCGACAGATAAAGTACATGAGGCAACCAACAATGTAAAAGAGGATATAGCATATAGAATGACAGCACTGGCGGAGCGCCTGAATGAGCTGAATGCGACGAAAGCAACTATTTCAGAAGGAATGTCAAAATTCCACAGGGGACTGCTGCGCGGTAACCCTACGGCGGCATCCAAAAAATTCGGCACTGCACTCAAGGAGCTTAAAGAAATATTCAGGTGATTTATGTACAGAGCCGTCGCCTGTTAGTGCAGCAGCTCTTTGATAATCGGTGTTATGATTCCTGATGTGAAAGGATTGAAAAGAATGAGAGGGCATAGAGACCGCAAAGACCTACTATGGCATAAATTATTCTTGAAATCCAAGTCATGTTGCCAAAAAGAAATGCAACAAGGTCAAAACCAAAGAAACCGATTAATCCCCAGTTAATTGCACCGATAATTATCAGAGTATGTGCAATACAGTTTAATGTGCTGTTTCCCATAATTACCTCCTGATGAAATATTTATAATAGATTTCATTATATTTTGTCACAAATTTTAATGATTTATTCAAATATGCATATAAACATATATCAGATGCGTATAATCAGGCTGATATGGCATGTTAAATAATATTTTTTCTAATTGTCTGTAAAATGGAGATATACATGAAAAATAATGCTGATGTGAATGTTCTGGTTATTGACGGACAGGGCGGCAAAATAGGACGCCAGCTTGTCAATACGATTCAAAAAAATTTTTCGGAGTGTGTGCTTACTGCTGTCGGGACTAATTCGGTTGCGACTGCCGCAATGCTTAAGGGAACACAGATTAAGGGTGCAACAGGTGAAAATGCGGTGATTGCCAACGCACGCCGCGCCGATGTCATTATCGGGCCTGTAGGAATAGTGATTGCCGATGCGCTGATGGGAGAGATTTCCCCGTCTATGGCTGTTGCAGTCGGACAGAGTGAAGCTGTAAAGATACTGCTTCCGGTTAATAAGTGTGATAACCTGGTGGCAGGAATCAGTGATATGCCGATTAATGACATGATAAATGATGCAATGCAGAAACTTGCAGGAGTTATTGCAGATTGATTATAGAGTCATACTACCAGTAATGTAGTAATTAATACCGCATCTGCTTGACATAGATGCGGTATTGTTTTATACTTAAAATAGTTTGAAAATCAAAATATTTTTGGAGGTAAATTAATAATGGAGGAAATTCAGTTAATGAAACCACTGGTTCTTGGAGATATGACATCAAGACTGCCTGTTATTCAGGGAGGCATGGGTGTTGGAGTGAGTCTTTCGGGGCTTGCCGGAGCAGTGGCAAATGCAGGGGGAATAGGAATAATTTCAACAGCACAGATTGGATTTGATGATGAAGAATTTTTAAAGAATCCTAAAGAATCTAATCTGCGTGCAATAAAAAGGCATATTGGGATTGCCAAAGAACAGAAGAAGGACGGACTTGTCGGAGTGAATGTCATGGTGGCGTTAAAGGACTACCGTGAGCACGTAAGGGCAGCGGTTGAAGCCGGAGCTGATGTGGTTATAAGCGGTGCGGGGCTTCCTGTTGATTTGCCTGAGCTTGTGGCGGGCAGCAATACAAAAATTGCGCCTATAGTTTCATCTGCCAAGGCTGCCAATGTTATTCTGTCAATGTGGGACAGAAAATATAAAAAAACTGCAGATTTTGTTGTGATAGAAGGACCAAAGGCAGGCGGGCATCTCGGGTTTAATGAAAAGGAGCTTGAGGATATCGAAGCGCTTGATTATGATATGCAGATTAAGGCAATTATTGATTGTGTCAAAACATTTGCAAAAAAATATAATTATCACATTCCTGTAATTGTGGCAGGCGGAATTTTTGACAGGGAAGATGTAAAGCATGTAATCGGGCTTGGTGCAGATGGCGTGCAGGTGGCTACACGATTTGTTGTTACAGAGGAGTGCGATGCAAGTGAAGCATATAAGCAGGCGTATATCGATGCCAGGGCAGAGGATGTGCGCATAATCAAGAGTCCTGTCGGAATGCCGGGACGCGCACTTAACAATGCATTTATAAAAAAGGTATCCCAAGAGAAAGAAAAGATTACAAGCTGCCTCGGCTGTCTTGCACGCTGTAATCCAGCGCAGGTTCCGTACTGCATAACAAAAGCGCTTATTAATGCGGTAAAAGGCGATGTTGATAACGGACTTGTATTCTGCGGTGCCAATGTGGACAGAATTAAGGAAATGACAACCGTGGAGAAGCTGATGAAAGAACTTACGGTGTGATATCGCTGTGTTTACATTTTTACGGAAAAATGTTATAATACTTCAATACATATGCGGGAAGTATATATAAAGAATTATTTTATCGGTGCATGAGTTGGAGATTATAATGGATACTATAAGTGTTGAGCAGATTATTAAAGTGAAACAGCCGGGAATTGCGGTATTTTATAAGATTGGACTAGCGGTACTTACGCTTGTGTCGATTGTGCTCATGAGATATGTATTATTTGGCTTTGGAGTAATTCTTGTGGCATGTTTTGGATTTTTTCTTGTACTTCTGTGGCGTTACTATGATGCTGAGTTTGAGTACGAGCTGGTTGATAACGAGCTGTCTGTTGACAGAATTATGTCAAAGTCTTCAAGAAAACACTGTGGAACGTATGATGTGGCTAAGATGGAAGTTATGGCACCGTCCGGCTCTGATAAAATTGCTTACAAGGAGCATCAGAAACTGAAAACATTTGACTATTCCTCCAACACAGATAGAAGCAGTACATTTGTAATGTATCTTCCTTCTAATAATGAGATGGTAAGAGTTATTCTTGAGCCTGACGAAAAAATGCTTAAGGCCATTAAAGCTGTTGCTGTTGGAAAGGTATATGACAAATAAAAATTGTTGCAAATTTTTTAAAATATGTTGCTTTAGTCATTGACTTTGTAATTTTAATTTGTTATACTCGTAAAAATACTTAAAAAAGCAATGGCGCTTGTGCTTTGAATATCCGAACTTTTTCGGATATTTTTAGCTTTTAAGACACTTTGCATAATATTAAAATACAAAGAAAGAGAGGAAAAAAGTAAAATGGGTAAGATTATTGGTGAAGGCATTACTTTTGATGATGTACTGTTAGTGCCTCAATATTCAGAAGTCACACCTAATTTGGTGGATTTATCCACGCATTTGACTAAGAAAATCAAGTTAAACATTCCGTTGATGAGTGCAGGCATGGATACCGTAACCGAGCACAGAATGGCAATTGCTATGGCAAGACAGGGTGGTATCGGTATTATTCACAAGAATATGTCAATTGAGCAGCAGGCTGAAGAAGTTGATAAGGTTAAGCGTTCAGAGAACGGAGTTATTACGGACCCATTTTATTTAAGCCCTGATAATACACTTGAGGATGCCAATAATCTGATGGCAAAGTTCCGCATTTCAGGTGTGCCAATCACAGAGAACGGAAAGCTTGTCGGAATTATCACAAACCGTGATTTAAAGTTTGAGCAGGACTATTCAAGACCAATTAAGGAGTGCATGACATCTGAGAATCTTGTTACTGCACCTGTCGGCATAACACTTGACGAAGCTAAGAAGATTCTTGCCAAGGCAAGAAAGGAGAAGCTTCCTATCGTTGATGAGAATTTTAATCTCAAGGGACTTATTACAATTAAGGATATTGAGAAGCAGATTAAGTATCCTCTTTCAGCAAAGGATGCGCAGGGAAGACTTCTCTGCGGTGCGGCTGTAGGTATTACCAAAAACGTACTTGAAAGAGTTGATGCGCTTGTTAAGGCGAGAGTTGATGTTATTGTAATCGACTCTGCACATGGTCATTCAAAGAATATTATTAATACTCTTAAAGAAATAAAGGCTGCATATCCTGATCTTCAGGTAATTGCAGGTAACATTGCAACAGGAGAGGCTGCACAGGCACTTATTGAGGCCGGTGTTGATGCTGTTAAGGTTGGTATCGGACCTGGTTCAATCTGTACTACACGTGTTGTTGCCGGTATCGGTGTACCACAGATTACAGCGGTAATGGATGTATATGAAGTAACAAAGAAATACGGAATTCCTCTTATTGCAGACGGTGGTATTAAGTACTCCGGAGATGTTGTTAAGGCTATTGCAGCAGGTGGTTCCGTATGTATGCTCGGAAGCATATTTGCAGGATGTGATGAGAGCCCGGGAACATTTGAGCTTTTCCAGGGCAGAAAGTATAAGGTATACAGAGGTATGGGTTCAATTGCAGCTATGGAGAACGGCAGCAAGGACCGCTACTTCCAGACTGATGCCAAGAAGCTTGTTCCGGAAGGTGTTGAGGGCCGTGTGGCTTACAAGGGACTTGTTGAGGATACAATATTCCAGCTTATGGGCGGACTCCGTTCAGGTATGGGATATTGCGGAGCACCTGATATTCCTACATTGCAGGAGAATGGCAAGTTCGTTAAGATTACATCAGCAGCGCTCAGAGAGAGTCATCCGCATGATATTCATATTACAAAGGAAGCACCTAACTACAGCGTTGGCGATAAAGACTGATGAAGTAATCAGAAGTGTAATACAACTTAAAGTTGCAGAAATTGTAGCTTTAAGTTGTATTTTTTAGTTAAAAACAAATAAACACTAAGGGGATGAGTATGAGCATTTTAAATGTAGAACATTTAACTCACGGTTTTGGTGACCGTGCAATATTTGATGACGTATCTTTCAGACTTTTACCGGGAGAGCATGTGGGGCTGGTTGCACCCAACGGAGAAGGTAAGTCAACATTTATGAATATTATAACCGGCAGACTTATGCCGGATGAAGGAAAAATTGAGTGGGCAAAGCACGTGCGTGCAGGATACCTCGACCAGCATGCAGTGCTTGAAAAAGGAATGACCATACGCTCGGTGCTCTCAAGTGCATTTGACTATCTGTATGACATGGAAAACCAGATGAATGATATATATGCAAAGCTTGGAGATGTTGAGGCGGATGAGATGGAAAGCCTTATGGCAGAAGCCGGAACGATTCAGGATTTGCTCACAATGCATGATTTTTACATGATTGATGCCAAGGTAGATGAGGTCGCAAGAGCGCTTGGGCTTATTGAGCTTGGAATGGATAAGGATGTCACAGAACTTTCGGGCGGTCAGAGGACAAAGGTGCTGCTTGGCAGGCTGTTGCTGCAAAAACCGGATATATTGCTGCTTGATGAGCCTACGAATTATCTTGACACAGAACATATTGAATGGCTTAAGAGATATCTTCAGGAATATGAAAATGCATTTATTCTTATTTCGCATGATATTCCGTTTCTTAACAGCGTAATCAATCTGATTTATCATATTGAGGGTAATCAGCTTGAACGCTATGTCGGAGATTATGATAAATTTCAGGAAGTTTATGCCGCAAAGAAGGCGCAGCTTGAAGCTGCATATAACAGACAGCAGCAGGAAATTGCCGAGCTGAAGGATTTTGTGGCAAGAAATAAAGCGAGAGTTGCAACGAGAAATATGGCGATGTCACGTCAGAAAAAGCTTGATAATATGGATATAATCGAGCTTGCAGCCGAAAAGCCAAAGCCGGAATTTAATTTCAGGACGGCAAGGACACCGGGCAGATATATATTTAAGACACATGACCTTGTAATAGGTTATGATAAGCCGCTGTGCAACCCTGTAAATATTGAGATGGAGCGCGGTGAGGTGATTGTATGTGTGGGAACAAACGGATTAGGCAAAACCACACTGCTTAAGAGTATTCTTGGAATGATTAAGCCGGTATCAGGAAGCGTTGAACTGGGGGATTATCTTGAAATTGGATACTTTGAACAGGAAACCCCTGCCGGAATAGAGACGACATGTCTTGAGGAAATATGGCAGACATTTCCTGCGTACACGCAGTATGAGGTGCGCTCGGCACTGGCAAAATGCGGTCTTACCACCAAGCATATTGAAAGCAAAGTGAAGGTATTGTCAGGTGGCGAGCAGGCAAAGGTACGACTGTGTAAGCTTATCAACCGCGAAAGTAATCTGCTTGTGCTTGATGAGCCTACAAACCATCTTGATGCAGACGCCAAGAGTGAGCTGAAACGCGCTCTGAAAGAATACAAAGGCAGTATTCTCATGGTAAGCCATGAACCCGAGTTTTATGAGGGTCTGGCTACAAGGATACTGGATTTTGCGGCTCTTGCCAAAGCAGAAACAGGTAGTGTATAATATTTCTTAGTTCGTGCAGATATTTTTGCTGATAAAGAAAGGCATAAAAATATGTATAATTATAAGATGAAGCTGGAATATGACGGTGGAAGATATGCCGGATGGCAGCGCATGGGAAAAGATGACAATACAAGTACTGTGTCTACAAAAATAATTGAGGTTTTAAAGAAACTCACGAATGAGGATGTGGAACTTTTCTGCGGTTCAAGAACCGAGACGGGTGTCCACGCGTATGGGCAGATTGCTAACTTCAAGCTGGACAGGGAGTACAGACCAAAGGAGATACAGAACTATCTTAACCGCTATCTTCCGCAGGATATAGCCGTACTTGAACTTGAGGAAGTGCCGGATAGATTTCACAGCCAGCTTAACGCGCGCTCAAGAACATATGTATACAGAATAGATACGAAGAATATTGCAAATGTATTTGAAAGAAAGTATATGTATCACACATTTCACAAGCTTGATGTGGATGCAATGAAGAAAGCTGCTTCATATTTTACCGGAAGCCATGATTATAAGGTGTTTTCGACTGTAAAGAAGAATAAGTCAACGATACGTGATGTAAAGAGCGTCGATATTTATGATGACGGTGAGACAATGGAAATCACAATCAAGGCAGATGATTTCCTGCACAATATGGCAAGGCTTATGGTTGGGATACTGCTTGATGTGGGTAACCGGAAGAGAAAGCCTGAGGATGTAAAGAAGCTTCTGGATGGCGTGAAAGGTGTTGACGTAAGCCTTCCCGCGGAAAGCCATGCACTTTATCTGTTAGATATCGAATATTAATGAAAGAAGGGTTTTGCATATATGAAGACAATTATAGAAATGCTGTCAGATGAATTTAAATCTGCATTTGCAGAGTGCGGATATGACGAAAGCTATGCAAGGGTAACTGTTTCAAACCGTCCGGACCTTTGTGAGTTTCAATGTAATGGTGCAATGGCTGCAGCCAAGGCATACGGAAAAGCTCCGTTTATGATTGCGGATGAAGTCGTTGCAAAGCTTGCAGCAAGTGAGACATTTGAAAAAATAGAGAGTGTCAAGCCGGGATTTATCAATATCACACTTGGCAGTGAATATCTGAAAAAATATCTTGCCGGCATGAAAAGCGATGAGAAATATGGATATTCCAATACTGAAAAACCTAAGACAGTGATAGTTGACTACGGCGGAGCCAATGCTGCAAAGCCGCTTCATGTAGGACATCTTCGTTCAGCAGTCATCGGTGAAAGCATTAAGAGGATTCAGAAGTTTGTCGGCAATAATGTGATTGGTGATGTACATCTTGGAGACTGGGGACTTCAGATGGGACTTATCATTGAGGAACTCAGAGACAGAAAACCGGAGCTCGTTTATTTTGATGAAAATTACAGTGGGGAATACCCGGCAGAACCGCCATTTACAATAGCTGAACTTGAAGAGATTTATCCGGCGGCGAGTGCAAAGTCGAAGGAAGACGATACATTTATGGAAAGAGCACATCTGTCAACTGTTAAGCTGCAGAATGGCGACCCTGCTTGTACGGCAATCTGGAAACACATTATGGCTGTCTCAAAGGCAGATCTTAAAAAGAATTATGATAATCTGAATGTCTCATTTGACCTCTGGAAGGGAGAGAGTGATGCACAGCCATACATTCCTGCAATGATTCAGAAAATGCTTGATGACGGCATAGCATATGAGAGTCAGGGAGCGATTGTTGTGGATATTCAGGAAGAAAGTGATACAAAGGAACTTCCTCCGTGCCTTGTGCGTAAATCTGACGGCGCGGCGCTCTATGCAACGTCTGACCTTGCAACACTTGTAGAGAGAGAGAAGGATTATCATCCGGATGCATATATTTATCTTGCCGACAAGAGGCAGGAGCTGCATTTTACACAGGTGTTCAGGACTGCCAAGAAAGCGGGGATAGTTCCTGCTGATGCCGAGATGACATTCCTTGGTTTCGGAACAATGAACGGCAAGGACGGAAAACCGTTTAAGACCAGATCCGGCGGCGTAATGAGACTTCAGTATCTTATAGAAGATATTAATAACGCTGTTTATGAGAAGTCTGTTGAAAACCGTTCGATGGATGAGGAAGAAGCAAGGAAAACGGCACGAATAGTAGGCCTTGCGGCACTCAAGTATGGTGATTTGTCAAATCAGGCATCAAAGGATTATATCTTTGATATTGACAGATTTACTTCATTTGAGGGAAATACGGGACCGTATATTTTGTATACTGTTGTCAGAATTAAGTCTATATTTAATAAATTTGAAGAAAACGGCGGCAATCTTGCAGAATGTAATATTGATGCAGCGCAAAATGCAAGTGAGAAAAAGCTTATGCTTTCCATTGCGAAGTTTAATGAAGTGATTGACGGCGCATATAAAGAAAAGGCTCCGCATAAGCTTTGCCAGTTTATCTATGAGGTGGCAGATGCATTTGGCGGTTTCTATCATGATACTATGATTCTGGCTGAACCGGATGAAAATAAGAAAAAAGGATATATTGCGCTTCTTGCGCTTACAAAGGATGTGCTTGAATGCTGTCTTGACCTGCTTGGAATTGAAACTCCGGAAAGAATGTAAATTATTTTTAATCTGATTTTAATCTTTTTCACATTTTTGATTAATGTTGGGGTCTTATTATTTAGTCAAGTCGAAAGGCTGAATAAAAGTCAAAAGGCTGAAAGCAAACAGACTGTGAGAAAGGCAGGAGGATTGAAATGGAAGATTTTGAAAAAATGGAACGCGTTGAAAAGTTAAGACAGAAGACAGGAGTTACCTACGAAGAAGCAAAGAATGCACTTGAGGCATGTAACTGGGATATGCTTGATGCAGTAGTATATCTGGAAAAGCTCGGAAAGGTTAATGACGGTGGAAGCGCATATTCAACGCAGGGACCGGTAAATAATGCATATGTGCAGCAGTATAGGGATTATGAGAATACCCAGCAGCGTGCAAAAAAGACATTTTCTGATTATGTAAATGACTTCTTTAACTGGTGTGCGGAAGTTTTCCGCAAAGGCAATGAAAATTTCTTCTGTGTTGAAAAGGGCAGCACACAGCCGATAAAAGTTCCTATTACAGTGTTTGTGCTGTTGCTGGTAATCGGCTTCTGGGCAATATTTATTCTTATGATTATCGGATTGTTCCTTGGATTCAGGTATTCAATTCAGGGAAAAGATATGAATGGGAGAGGGACTGACGAGATAAACAGCTTCATGGATAAGGCAGCCGATAAGGCAACTGACATTAGGGAGGATATTTTTGATGGCAGCAACAATTCTGATCGTTGAGGATGAAGAACAAATTGCAAGATTTTTGGAATTGGAGCTCAGGCATGAAGGGTATCTGACATGTAAGGCTGCTGATGGCAGACAGGGGCTTGATATGGCATTGGAGGGACAATGTGATCTGATGCTTCTGGATGTCATGCTGCCGGAATTAAATGGGTTGGAGGTTTTGCGCCGTCTGCGCAGAACCTCCAATTTGCCTGTTATAATGCTTACGGCAAGGGATGCCGTAATGGACAAAGTGTCAGGACTTGATGCGGGAGCAGACGATTATATAACAAAGCCATTTGCAATTGAGGAACTTTTGGCAAGAATACGCCGTGCCCTGAAAAATGCTGATATGAATTCGGAAAAGGGCAATGGTGTGAATGCCGCGCAGAATAGGGAAGATGCGGATGTTTTAGTGAATGGTCGGGTTGTATTAGATAAAAAACGACATACGGTAAAGGTTGACGAACACACTGTTGACCTTACGCAAAGAGAGTTTGCGATGCTTCAGACGCTTCTTGAGAATGTTGATATTGTTCTCTCAAGAGAGACGCTTCTTGATAAGGTCTGCGGATATGATTATATGGGAGAAACCAATGTTATTGATGTATATGTGCGATATCTGAGGAGTAAGCTTGATGATGCGTTTGGCTTTAAGCTGATACAGACAGTAAGAGGTGTGGGGTATGTAATCAGGTCTGAACAGGAGGATGTTTGATGGCAGGAGATAAGAAGACAAAACGCCTCAGTTCAACTGCAAGAAATCTCCATAAAATGTGGATTTTTAAGCTTGTGGCATTGTTCTTTTCGCTGAACATCGTGATTTTTGTGGCATTAACAATGCTCACATCGTTTTATGCGCATAAGGCGGCGTTTGGAAAAAACTGGCCGGAGGTTAAAGGCACTATTACCGGAAATCACGGGGTGATTAACTACAGGGTTTATATAAGTGATGAAGCGAAAAAGCAGTATATTGACACTGTGAACGGGTATGGTCTCGTGCTTGATTTTGGTGAAAATACTGCAGCCTACATACTTTATGAAGATAATGAAGAAAAAATAACGGATTTGACATATGTGTTTCAGGCGACAGAATGGGCATGCGTTATAATTATATGCTTTGAAATCATTTCACTGCTTGATTATATTATAACAGGACTTGCTCCGGTGAGGCGAAAGCTCAGACCGCTCAATGAGATTTCAGAGGATGCATTTAAGATAAGTACAATGCCGTTTGATGAAACCCGTATTCATGATTTGGAAACGGCAATTTCAAAGATTACACCTGACGGACCGGATGGCAGACTTATGACTGATGATGCCGAGCTTAAAGGTATTGAGGCTGCGATTAATGCAATGATTGACAGGCTTCGCGACTCATATAAGCAGCAGGTGCGTTTTGTGTCCGATGCATCCCATGAGCTCAGGACGCCGATAGCGGTTATTAAAGGATATGCGGATATGCTTGACCGGTGGGGAAAGAATGATGAGAAAATCCTTGAAGAATCGATAACGGCGATTAAAAATGAGTCGGCACATATGAATGAGCTTGTAGAGCAGCTTCTGTTTCTTGCACGTGGTGACAGCGGAAGGCAGCCTGTCAACATGGAAGAGATTTCTCTTTACGACATGATGAAGGAAGTATATGAGGAATCACTGATGATTGACGAGAAGCACATATATGAGTTTAAGGGAGAAGAAGGCGTTATTGTTAAGGCTGACTTGGCGATGCTTAAGCAGACAGCAAGAATACTCGTTGACAATGCGGCAAAATACACTTCTGAAAAGGAACGTATAACAATCGGGTGCCTGTACAATGAAAAAGGAAGACCGGCATTTTATGTGCAGGATAATGGTATGGGCATGAGCGAGAATGATGTACAGCATATTTTTGAACGTTTCTACAGGGCTGATAACGCAAGATACGGCAAAGCGCAGGGAAGCGGACTTGGACTGTCTATTGCAAAGTGGATAATAGACAGACACGGAGGGCATTTTGAAGTATTAAGCCGAAAGGAAATAGGTACGAGGATTACGGTTGTTCTGTGATGCAATTGTCAGTGAGTGTAAGGTTGACGGTCTGCGCACCTGGAAGTATAATTATATTATGTTTAAAATGAATTTTATCCGATTATGTGAAGCATTTATACCATACATTATTTATCTGGCAGTTATGGAACTGCTTACTATACTTATGCCTGTGTTTGTGGGCAAAGAAGCAGGGATAGCCATGAGTGTTGCCGGACAGCTTATAATGATACCGGTGTTCATTTTCATATTGTTTAAGGAAAAGAGACTTGCCGACACATTTAGATGGAACAATAAATTTTTAAACGATATACTGATTCCGGTAATCGCCGGAGCATTTATCGGGGCGCTTGTGACATTTGCAGTAAGTGTATCAGGTGTAGGAGCAGATGCAGACTTTTTGCAGGCACAGGAAGTGTATAGGCAGAATATTGTACTGACAATGGTTTCGTCAGTGGTATTGGCGCCGCTGATGGAGGAAATGCTGTTTCGCGGGATGATATATCATAAAATGGAATCTGATTTTGGGATACCGGTATCAGTGGTTGTATCGTCCATGTTTTTTGCAATGGGTCATGCAAGCCTCGTACAGGTCATATACGGATTTGTAATGGGAGTGCTGTTTGCTCTTTTATATCATAAGCGCGGTACAATAATTGCACCTGTGGCAATGCATGCGGCCGCAAATCTTGTTACAATTTTGATGCAGATGTGAGCATATAATGGATAAAGACAAATTAATAATGTCGGAATGGAGACAAAAATGAAAATTTTATCAGTCGCAATACCATGCTATAATTCAGCGGATTATATGGAGAAATGCATTAAATCACTGCTTGTGGGCGGTGAAGATGTGGAAATCATAATAGTTGATGACGGTTCTGTAAAGGATAATACGGCGCAGATAGCAGATGATTATGCCGCAAAGTATCCGACAATAATTAAGGCTGTCCATCAGGAGAATGGAGGACACGGAGAGGCAGTCAATACAGGTCTTAAGAATGCAACAGGCAGATTCTTTAAGGTAGTTGACAGCGATGACTGGGTTGATGCAAAGAGCTATAGAAAGGTGCTTGAAACATTAAAAAAACTTGATGAAAGAGCGCAGAGCGGGGAAGAAGAGCTTGACATGCTTGTGTGCAACTATGTTTATGACAAGGTTGGTGCAACGCACAAAAAGGTTATCAGATACACCAATGTTTTTCCGCAGGACAGAATGTTTACATGGGATGAGATAGGTCATTTTAAACTGGACCAGTACATACTTATGCACTCTGTCATTTACCGCACGCAGATGCTTAAGGACTGTAGGCTTGAGTTGCCTAAGCATACTTTTTATGTAGATAACATTTTTGTGTTTGAGCCATTGCCAAGCGTCAAAAATATGTATTACCTCAATACTAATTTTTACAGATATTTTATCGGGCGCGAAGACCAGTCCGTCAATGAACAGATTATGATTAAGCGGATTGACCAGCAGATAAGAGTTACAAAGCGGATGGTCGATTATTTTAAATTTGATATTACAGATAATGAGAAATGTAAGAATTACATGATAAAATATCTGCGTATTATGATGGAAGTATCCTCAATTATGCTTATTATATCAAAGGACAAGGAACTTCTTGAAAAAAAGGAAGAGCTGTGGCAGTATGTAAAGGACAAAGATATAAAGCTTTATAAAAAACTTCGCTACAGTGTGCTCGGATGGACAGTCAATCTTCCGGGAAGACTTGGAAGACAGATTTCTTCGACCGGTTACAGGGTGATGAATAAAATTATCGGATTCAATTAATTTAATATAGAATCAAAACAGGTAAAGAGAGAGGAGATATGATATGATACTTGATATGTTTAGCCTTAAGGGAAAGGTTGCTGTTGTTACGGGAGCCAATACAGGACTCGGACAGGGAATGGCAGTAGCGCTCGCACAGGCAGGAGCAAAGGTTGTCGGAGTTGCAAGGCGCTCATGCGAGGATACAAAGAAGAAAATAGAGGAATTTGGCGGAGAGTTTGCTGAAGTAATAGCAGATCTTTCTGATACTGAGCCGGTACAGAGAATTCTCGACGAATCACTTGCTGCATTTGGAAGAGTGGATATTCTTGTGAATAATGCAGGACTTATCAAGAGAATAGATGCAATCGAGTATGATGAGGAAAGCTGGGAGCAGGTGGTGAATGTTAACCAGAAGGTTGTATTTTTCCTTTCACAGGCATTTGCAAAGCAGTACGTAAAGCAGCAGAGTGGCGGAAAAATTATCAATGTGGCTTCAATGCTTTCATATCAGGGCGGAATCCGTGTGCCTGCATATACTGCAAGTAAGAGCGCTATTCTCGGACTTACACGTGCACTTGCCAATGAGTGGGCTAAGTATAACATTAATGTAAATGCAATTGCACCGGGATATATGGCTACTAATAATACAGCGCAGCTTAGAAGCGATGAGAACAGAAGCGAGGAGATTCTTGACAGAATACCGGCAGGAAGATGGGGAACACCTGAAGATATGCAGGGTGCTGTTGTATGGCTTGCCTCAGACGCAGCAAACTATGTTCACGGATTTACTGTAGCAGTAGATGGCGGATGGCTTGCAAGATAAGCCCGTAATATGAGAATGTAAAGCGGAATTACAAAATGTAAAGCGGAATTACAATTAGAAAGAGAGCGGACTGCATAGATAGGCGGACTGCATAATTAAAAAATGAGTGGACATTGTTAATCATAAATGTCCGCTCATTTTATTTAAGTGCTTCATGAAATTGCAAAACTAGAAATTGCAAAACTATTTGCTCCATGCACTTCTGAGTGAAAAACGTCTTTCCTCAGAAGGAACGTACAAAAAGTAGTACATCACAGCCATTAAAACTCCGGCGCCGGCAACATCAATAACGGAATGCTGCTTTAAGAATACTGTCGACATACATATGAAAATGCATGTTATAAGTGAAATAAAACGTACGATGCGATGATTTTCAAGTGCTTCGCATTTACAGAGTGCTATGTGTATCGCAATTGAATTATATACATGTATGCTTGGAAATACGTTGGTTGACGTATCTGTCGCCCAAAGCATTGATATTATTCTTGTAAAAATATTGTCGCGTTCAAGTGAATCAGGACGCATGGTGACACAGTTTGGATAAATCATACATATTATCATGCAGATTGACATGCCGATAATGAGCGACCATGCAAAACGTTTGTATTCTGTATCGGTTCCCTTAAAATACATAAAAACACATGTCACTGCAATGTAAAAAAACCATATGCAGTAAGGTATGATGAAGTATTCACAGAACGGAATAAGGTCATCAATCGGTGAGTGCATTACGTGCAGATTAGGATGGTCAAATGTTATCAGTTTTTCTGTTGTAAAAAACCAGGGCAGATACATAAATACATATGAAACATACCATATGCGCCAATGTCTGGCAGCCCAATTCTTAAAATCCATCAGTTCCCTCCAATTAAAATATTCACATAATTAACAACATTTTGTAATTATATCATAGTTTAAGGCTAATTATCAATAGAATATGAAGCTTTAATTAAAATATTATATTTACAAAATCGTTTGTTATATAATATAATTATTCTGATTAAATTAGTAATATGTAGTGTTTGCGAGGAATTAAAGTGTTACAGCTGGCTAATTTGAAAAAAATATTTAACAGGACAGAAATGATAACCGATGCAAATTATATTTTTAATAAAGGGGAGATTTATCCGGTTATCGGAAGGCATGGTTCGGGAAAGACACTTTTGTGTGAATGTGTTGCCGGATTATGTAAGCCCAATGCAGGAAAGGTATACATAAGCGATAACGGGAAAGCTATGATGGTACATGAGGATGCCACGTTTCCGCCATACCTTACGGTTATGGAATATTTAAGCTATATGTGCGATACAAAAACTGCGGTGGAGGCATGCGAACGTGTGGGAGTGCCGCATGAGGTGTTTAATCAGCTTATCTCGGTGTGTGAGTTTGAAGTAAGAAAAAGACTTCAGATTGCCGTTATCCTTATTAAAAAGCCGTATGTTATGGCGTTTGATGCATTGTTTGATTACTGCAGTGAGGAATTTTTTAATGATATGTTTCCTATTCTTGATGAGATGAAGGATGAGCATATAATTATAGTTACAAGTGGTAATATTGATGTCGCAAGAACTCTTTCGGATGATGTGGTGGTGCTCAATAATGGGGAATTGAACATGGTGTCGGGAGAGAGCTTTGAAATACCTGAAATCAGGCAGGCTGTCGTTGAGTTGCTTGCCGAAGGAGAAGAAGATGGGATTAATTAGGGATTTGTTTCCTGACAAAATAATGAAAATGCAGGAAGGCGCCAATATGCTCATAAGCCTGCTTCTGAAGGTGCCATTTTTAAGAGAGCGTATGGGAGAAGAACCGTTTAGAGGCGGGAAAAACATTCCGAAAATTATAATGGAAGTGCTGACGTGTATTGGTCTTCTTATTTATGAATTCGCCAAAAAAGTTGCATATGTATTTATTATGACATGGATTCCGTGGAAAATTCTGGGGAATTTCTGCCCGCTTATATCAAGGCAGCAGAACCTTGCCATTATTTATATGTATTTTGTTTTATCAACGCTCTGCGGAACAATAACAAACACAACTATATTTACAATGTCGGAAAGAGATGCATTTTTGCTTGATACGGCAGGTGTAAAAGCATCAAGATATTATTTCGGACGAATTATTTACAGAATGGCTGTTGATATGATTTTTGGAGGCGCTGCCCTTGCACTGCTTGGAGTATCGATGCCGCAGGCATTTTTGCTTGCGCTGGTTACGGGACTTGTAAGACCGGTAGGTGAAGTGGCAGGTTTGGTTGTATATACTTTCTTCAGGAGACTTCACAGGAAGAAAGCACTATATGATGGCGTTGTGATAGCACTGGCTATAATAATAGCATATGCGTGTCCGTATGCTTTCAGGAAGATTTCGCCTGTATGGAACGTGGTTACAGGGCCTGTTGTAATTGTGGTTGCAATGCTGTTTTCGGTAATGAGCCTTTATATAATATGGAATTATAAGCGTTATGGCATGATTGTAAGGGACCGAGTGTTTGAAAAGAGAGAAGATTTTAATTAATGACTGACTGGGAGATGCGACTTATGATGAAGCGGATTCTGAGTGAACATGGAATAAAAATACTGACTATACTCAGTTTTGCTGTTATAGTTGCAATTATATCCTATTATGAGTATGGCAGAAAACATCAAAATGATACTGAAATAAAATCACAGTATACGTATGAAATACGGATTAATAAGGAGCTTGAAGTCGTTGACGGTGATAATGGACTTATGGCAGAACAGGAGTCTAAAAGCGCAGACGACTGGGTTAGTACGATATCACTTGTGGATGTCTCAAGGATATGGATGGAGTCATATCTCGGACAGATGAAAGGGCGTTTTGTTCCAAGTGTAAAAGCGCTTAAAAATGTATCAGTCAATGAAATAAATGTAATTAATGCGAATGATAATACTGTGCTGATAGGTTTTTCTGCTGAGGCATTTAATAAAGAGAGTGATTATTTTGACTCATGGGAAGGCTACGTGTCTGATGGTGTTATGATTTGCGAATGGGTTGTAAGATTTGATATAGAAAATCTTTATGACGGAACGGCTAAGGTACGTGCGGCGTTAATACAGATGCCGGAAGAATACGGAATAAAAACCTACACTTCAGGCGGAATCCCTGTATCCGCGAATAATACAGATAAGGAGCCGGATGAGAGTCTGTATCGCTATCAGCTTTCGGATGATAAAATACAGGTAACATTTGACGGCGGTGAGAAGTGGGTAACAGTTCCGGCGGAATCGGCATATCTTTTGCAAAGTTATGTTAACAGAAATGATAACACACCTGAATCAAAGAAGATTGTTGATGAGGGTACATATGTAATTGATTCGCAGAATGCTGCCTTTTTGTATGGCGGAGTTGTAGTCAACGGAAAATCTGTGCCGCTTACAATAATTTATACGAAAGATAAGGGAGAACATTGGGTAAGTTCGCAGGTGTCGGATATAACAGATTTGAATTTTGCGTACATGAATTTCTTCTCTGACAATGATGGCGTTATAGTAGTCGGATATACAAAGGGGCAGAGCACGCAGGCGTCCGCAATTTTTAAAACCTCGGACGGAGGTGAAAACTGGGCACAGGTTGGGACTACACCATTTGCAAAAGAAATAATAGGTGCAGCCTTTATTGATGAAAAGACCGGATTTATAAGCTATAAATATGATACGGATATGACGAATACTCTTATTTCAACATTTGACGGTGGAGAGACATTTTCGGTGGTGCAGCTTGAAGCCCAGCAGTTAAGTGATAATGTTGGAAATAAGTATCAGTGGAATCAGGTGTTTGTACAGGCTAACACGCCGACGGCTGACTCATCCGGCAAGCTTTCGCTTCTTGTCACGCAAAGTCCCGACAGTACATATAATAACGCAACTCTTGCGGCAAGATATGTATCTGATGACAAGGGGAAGACGTGGAAGTATATTGAGCAGATTGATACCCAAATTGAATAAGGAATTAGTTTTGCACAGGAATGCTGTCCGCAACACACAGTGCACCCCAGCCGGTAAGGTCATTTGGGGTGAAAGGTGTGCCGGGCAGTTTTTTTGCGCCGTTAATAAGATAAGCCTTTAGCTTTTCACCATACAGAAAAGGGTCGTTACCAAGAACTATACCCCACTCCATCAATAAAGCGGCACTGCCCGTAACAAAAGGAGTTGCAAATGATGTACCGGTAAAACTGCGTCCGCCAACCTGAACTGATACTCCCGGAGCACATATGTCGGGTTTTGATGTGGCAAAGCCGGATTCGGTTAATGTATATCCGCGCCCTGAAAATGTAGCGTATGAGTTGTTGAGTGCGTTGTATGCGCCTACTGAAATGGCACGTGAGGATGTTGAGGGTATTGTAAATGTCTTGTCACTGTTTGGCAAAAGAAAGCCTGTTGACGGATTGATTGCAGACGCCGTCGGAAGCCATATGTTGTAATCTCCGGATATTATTTTAACGGGTTCAAGCTGAAGCTGCCATATGCCTGAACCTATATATTCATTGTCGGGAATAAAGTCAAAATATATTTCCTGCATTATGCTGAACGGAGAAGGCTGCCCGTTATATATAAGCAGTGTTGTGCCGTCGGTGTGCAGGCGTATAACGCTGTCGGCGACAGACGGAATTTCAAAACGTGTCCCGGATGGGGAGAGAATGGCAAGCTGTATGCTGTCCCAGTAGTATTTCCAAACCTGCATGTTTATGCTGCGTTCATATGGAGATATGGCAAAGTCAATAATCTGCACAGACTGTGAGCTTCCCGGTGTGCGACCGGATAATCTGCCCGAGGCATGTGTGGCACTGTCTGCCTCGTTGCCGGTCCCTATGCATATGCTGTTTTTCCATGCAAATGAAACTGAGTCTATATAAATTTCAAGAAGAGATGTTCCGGTGTGGTCACCATAGTTGTTTCCGAAGCTTATATTTATCGCTGCAGGCATTTTGAATTGAATGGCTTTTTGTATAATGTAATCGATAGCACACATAAGCTGTGTAGTACGCGGAAAAGATTCCTCTCTTGCAAG
Organism: uncultured Bacteroides sp.; assembly: GCA_945913015.1. Lineage (GTDB taxonomy): Bacteria > Bacillota > Clostridia > Lachnospirales > Lachnospiraceae > Bacteroides_F. Next base: position 52,540 of record CAMECH010000009.1, on the reverse strand, counting down.
TCCCATTTTGACAAAAATAATGCGGCTGTCAGAAGCAATGCCCTCATTCCCTGCGGCGATGCGCGTGACGGCTGTGCCGTGTCCTGATATATCGGTTACGTTAAAATCTGTATTTGATTCGGGTGCAGGAGGTGAGGCAAGAGAAGCATTAATCTCAGCTTCGCTGTATTCAAGACCGAAGCCGTATGAGGGAACTGTTCCGGGAGAGACGGAGTTTTCTGATTTTACAGCGGTCTGATCCCATATGCACAAAAGCCTTGTTGTTCCATCTTCGTTTTTAAATGATGGCAGACGGTAGTCGATTCCGGTGTCGATTACTCCTGTGATGACACCGGTGCCGCGCAGATTAAGACTTTGGGCGGATTGTATTGATGACAGGCATGAAGCGGCCTTGGAAGCGGCAAGTCCAAAGTACAGACGCTTGGGCTTTTCTATATATTCAATTATCGGTTCGCGCGCTATTAATTCAATATTCTGCTGCGGCGTATTGAGAATGGCAAATCCACCGATAAGATAAATGATTGTGATATTGTCATATTTTGAAAGGACAGAAGCCAGATTTTCGCGTGTTCCGCTGTACATTATAATTATTTCCCATATTCTGGTCTCGGGATTGTAACCGGTTTCGAGGGCGATTGATTTGGCTCGTTCTTCGTTTGTCACTTCGAGGCTTATGTTTAAAAGATTTTCGATTTTCTGGTCACTCATATTGTACACAGACCTTTAAGTCAGAAACTTTATAATATTTATATGAAATTTTGCAAAAATTGTACTAATACGGTAATGATTTTGTTATAATGTATTTAAATTAATAGCGAGGGAGGCAGATTGGTATGAGGCTCACATTTTTAGGCGCTGACCATGAAGTGACAGGAAGCTGCCATTATCTTGAGGCGTGCGGAAAGAATATTCTTATTGACTGCGGAATGGAGCAGGGGTGTGATGTTTATGAAAATCAGGAAATTCCAATTCCGGCAGCGGATGTGGATTACGTTTTTCTTACACATGCACACATTGACCATTCGGGACTGATACCTCTTCTTTATGCAAAGGGGTTCAGGGGGCGTATTTATGCCACTAATGCGACGAAAGAGCTTTGCGACATTATGCTGCGTGACAGCGCACATATACAGATGTTTGAAGCCGAATGGAGAAACCGTAAGGCTGAGCGTTCAAAGACGCTTAAGAAATTTGTTCCGCTGTATGATATGGAAGACGCACAGAATGTAATGAAATATTTTGTCGGATGTGAGTATGATACATCGGTTGAAGTGTGTGACGGTATTAGTATACATTTCACGGATGCGGGGCATCTGCTTGGTTCGGCAAGCATAAGTGTCAGTGTGAATGAAAACGGCATATCAAAAACGTTTGTATTCTCAGGTGATATCGGAAATCTCAATAAACCGATTATCAGGGATCCAAAGTACGTTGAAGACGGCGATATTGTTATTATGGAATGTACATACGGCGACAAAAGCCATGGGGGAACGCCTGATTATGTCGGCGAACTGAAAAAGGTGTTTAAGCGGACGTTTGCCAGAGGCGGCAATGTCGTTATCCCGTCATTTGCTGTCGGCCGTACACAGGAACTTCTGTATTTTATACGCAAAATAAAGAGTGACAATGAGATTGACCATTATCTTCCTGAATTTGATGTGTATGTTGACAGCCCGCTTGCAATTGAGGCAACGAGCATTTTTAATAAGAATGTTGAAGGCTATTTTGATGAAGAAGCAATGGAACTTATAGAGCAGGGGATTAATCCGATTGCATTTCCGGGACTTAAACTGGCTGTCAGCAGTGATGAATCAAGGCAGATAAATTTTGAAAAGAAACCAAAGGTAATAATATCTGCATCAGGAATGTGTGAGGCAGGAAGAATAAGACATCATTTGAAACATAACCTCTGGAGACCGGAGTGTACAATACTTTTTGTGGGATATCAGGCAGTCGGAACACTTGGACGTACGCTGCTTGACGGGGCACAGGAGGTTAAGCTGTTTGGTGAACCGATTGAGGTAAGAGCGGAGATAGCGCAGCTTGGAGGCGCAAGCAGCCACGCTGACAGAGAGGGCCTTATCAAATGGATTAACTCGTTTGATAAAAAGCCGGAACGCATTTATGTTGTTCACGGAGAAGATGAGATTTGTGACATATTTACAAAGGAACTGAGGGAAGAATACGGTTATGATGCCGTGGCTCCTTATAACGGTTCGGTTTATGATGCGGTTACCGGAGAATGCATTAAAGAAGGCAACAGGGAGAAAAAGACGAGAAGAACTGTTGCGACTTCAAGGAGCCAGAGCATTTATGAAAGACTTGTATCTGCCGGAAAGCGCCTGATGACAGTTATTACGCACAATCAGGGAGGCTCCAATAAAGATCTGGCTAAGTTTACAGACCAGATTAATTCACTTTGCGATAAATGGGACCGTTAATCGGGATTATTGAAATGTTTGAGGCTGTTTAAGGAAAGGCATGGTTTTATATATGGCAAAAATGCTGTTTGTTTTTAATCCGCATTCGGGAAAAGCAAGAATTAAATATCTTCTTCTGGATATAATTAAAATATTCACAAGGGCAGGATATGATGTGACTGTGTACCCGACAAAGGCACCAAGAGACGGTTATGAGTATGTTGCCCGTAATGTCTGCGAATATGACATTGTAGTGTGCGGAGGCGGCGACGGAATGCTGAATGAGACGGTTGATGCGGTTCTCACTGTTCCGAAAGAGAAAAGACCTCCTATAGGCTATATACCAAGCGGCAGCACTAATGATTTTGCCAGTACGCTGGAAATTCCGAAGAATATGAAGGAGGCAGCGAGGTATATTGTTAATGGGAAACCGCATCCCTGTGATGTCGGGGATTTTAACGGAAGAACATTTAATTATGTTGCTGCGTTTGGGGCTTTCACAGATGTATCGTATGAAACACCGCAGGATATGAAGAATATTCTTGGACATCAGGCGTATATTATCGAGGCCGCGAAGCGAGTGACGGAGATACGTCCTGCAAGGCTTACGATAAATGTGAATGGTGAACGGGTGGAAGATGAATTTATATATGGAATGATTTCAAATTCCCGTTCCGTTGCAGGTATGAAAAATCTTGTAGGACCTGATGTCGGACTTAATGATGGCTTGTTTGAACTTACGTTTATTAAGAAACCGAAAAATCCTATGGATTTACAGCAGATTGTGAATGGATTTATCACACAGTCTATTCAGGATAAATCACAGGTGTTCAGTTGTAAATGCAGCAGAGCTGAGATAGAATCATCAGAAGAAACAGACTGGGTCCTTGACGGTGAGTATGGGGGAAGTCATAAGAAAATCACGGTTGAGGTAAAAAGGTCAGCGATAGAGCTGATAACAGAACAAAGGATATGAGGGAGTTTTAAGACTGACTGATTAATAATATTAAATAAAAGGTATTACGTTTTGGTAAAACAGAATGTAGTACCTTTATTTTTTTAGTTATTAATAATGCGGTGTTATTTTTGAGATAAAAATCAGAAACAATTTAGACACAATTATAAAAAAATAAGAAAAAACAACAAAAAATTAAAATTATAGGATGCGCTTTTTGGGGTAAAATATACAATAAATGTTTAGAAACTAGGGCTTTGACAAGAAAAATTATCAAAATAATCTGAATATTTAAATAAAATATATTAAAAGACAAATTATTAGACAATTCGGAAAGATTTACTATTTACAAAGTTGATAATCAGGGTGTATATTAATTACAAGTTTTTTTGAGACATTTTGCAGAAAGGATGACACAAACATATGGAAAACAGGATGGAAAATCAAGGTCTGTATGATTCCAGCTTTGAGCATGATAACTGTGGTATCGGTGCCATAGTTAACATTAAGGGAATTAAGTCACACCAGACAGTATCTGATGCACTTAGAATTGTTGAGAATCTGGAACACAGGGCAGGTAAGGATGCAGAGGGAAAAACCGGTGACGGTGTAGGTATTCTTTTGCAGATTCCACATAAGTTCTTTAAGAAAGCTGTTAAGCCTCTTGGCATAGAGCTTGGCAATGAGAGGGAATATGGTGTCGGAATGTTCTTCTTCCCACAGGATGAGCTTAAGATGAAGCAGGCAATGAAAATGTTTGAAATTATTGCCGAGAAGGAAAATCTTAAGTTCCTCGGATGGAGAAAGGTACCGACAGCTCCTGAAGTGCTCGGACATAAAGCGGTTGCCTGTATGCCTAATATTTATCAGGCATTTGTGCAGAAACCAAAGGATATTGAGACAGGTCTTCCTTTTGACAGAAGGCTGTATGTTGTACGAAGAGTATTTGAGCAGACATGCGATAATACTTATGTAGTATCAATGTCAAGCAGAACAATAGTATATAAGGGAATGTTCCTTGTAGGGCAGCTTCGCTCATTCTTTGAGGATTTGAGGGATGAAGACTGTGAATCCGCAATTGCAATGGTTCACTCAAGATTTTCAACTAATACGGAACCGAGCTGGGAACGCGCTCATCCGAACAGATTTATTGTACATAACGGTGAAATCAACACGATTAAGGGAAATGCTGACCGTATGCTTTCACGTGAAGAATCAATGGTTTCGGAATATCTTAAGGATGACATGACAAAGATTATTCCTGTTGTAAATCCTAACGGTTCAGACTCTGCAAGACTCGACAATACACTTGAGTTCCTTGTTATGAACGGAATGCCGCTGCCGCTTGCAGTAATGATTACAATTCCTGAACCTTGGGTGCACAATCATGCAATGTCACAGGAGAAGAAGGATTTCTATCAGTATTATTCAACAATGATGGAGCCGTGGGACGGACCTGCGTCAATTCTTTTCTCTGACGGCGATATAATGGGGGCAGTGCTTGACCGCAACGGACTTCGTCCATCACGCTACTATATTACCAATGACGGCTTTGTCATTCTTTCATCTGAAGTCGGTGTGCTTGACATAGACCCTACAAGAATAAAGGTTAAGGAAAGACTCCGTCCGGGCAAGATGCTTCTTGTTGATACGGTAAAAGGCGAGATTATAGATGATGATGAGCTCAAGGATTACTATTCAAAGAAACAGCCTTATGGAGAATGGCTTGACAGTAATCTTGTACATCTTCATGACTTGAAGATTCCTAACAAGAGAGTTCCTGAGTTTACAAAGGAAGAGAGAGCAAGGCTTCAGAAGGCATTTGGCTATACATATGAAGACTTCAGGCAGACGATTCTTCCTATGGCACAGAATGGTTCGGAACAGATTGGTGCAATGGGTATTGATACACCGCTTGCTGTCCTGTCAAACCGTCACCAGCCGCTGTTCAATTATTTTAAACAGTTATTTGCACAGGTTACAAATCCGCCGATAGATGCAATCCGTGAGGCAGTTGTAACTTCTACGACGGTATTTCTCGGAAAGTCAGGAAATCTGCTTGAGGAGAAGGCTGAGAACTGTAAGATGCTCAGAGTCAATAATCCTATTCTTACAAGCACTGATTTGCTGAAGATTAAGAATATGAATGTTGACGGATTTAAGGTTGCGGTAATTCCTACAATATATTATAAAGGAACACCTCTTCCGAGAGCAGTTGACCATATATGTCTTGAAGCAGACCGCGCGCACAGAGACGGAGCCAATATACTCATTTTGTCAGACCGCGGGGTTGATGAAAACCATGTTGCAATTCCTGCGCTGCTTGCTGTTTCAGCTATGCAGCAGCATCTGGTAAGAACAAAGAAGAGAACTAGTGTCTCAATTATCCTTGAGACAGGTGAGCCGAGAGACGTTCATCATTTTGCAACGCTTCTTGGATATGGTGCGAGTGCAATTAATCCATATCTTGCACAGGAAAGCATCAAAGAGCTTATTGATATGAAGATGCTTGACAAGGATTATTATGCTGCCGTGGATGATTATAATCATGCAGTTATAAGCGGTATTGTAAAGATTGCCTCAAAGATGGGTATTTCTACGATACAGTCATATCAGGGCGCAAAGATTTTTGAAGCAATCGGTATTAATTCTGATGTGGTTGATAAATATTTTACAGGAACAGTAAGCAGAATTGAAGGAATAAGCATTGAAGATATTGAAGAGGATATTGAAAATCTTCACAACAAGGCTTTTGATCCGCTTGATCTGACTGTTGATACTACTCTTGACAGCTCAGGTAATCACAAGATGAGAAGCGGTAAGGAGGATCATCTTTACAATCCTCAGACTATACATCTCCTTCAGCTTGCTACAAGAACAGGTGATTACGATACATTTAAAGAGTATACATCACTGCTTGACAAAGAGCAGGGCGCAATGAATCTGAGGGGCCTGATTGATTTCAAATATCCTAAGAAGGGTATTCCGATTGAGCAGGTTGAAAGTGTTGACTCTATTGTGAAGAGATTTAAGACAGGTGCCATGTCTTACGGTTCAATTTCACAGGAAGCACATGAGACACTGGCTATTGCGATGAATATGATTCACGGCAAGTCAAACTCAGGTGAAGGCGGAGAAAGTATTGAACGTCTGACGGTAGGACCTGACGGGCTCAACCGCTGTTCAGCAATTAAGCAGGTTGCATCAGGACGTTTTGGCGTAACATCACGTTACCTTGTAAGTGCAAAAGAAATACAGATTAAGATGGCTCAGGGAGCTAAACCGGGTGAAGGCGGACATCTTCCGGGTAATAAGGTATATCCGTGGATTGCCAAGACAAGACTTTCAACTCCGGGTGTTAGCCTTATATCACCGCCGCCTCATCATGACATTTATTCAATCGAAGACCTTGCACAGCTTATCTACGATTTGAAGAATGCCAATAAAGATGCAAGAATTTCAGTAAAGCTTGTATCAGAAGCCGGTGTCGGAACGGTCGCTGCCGGTGTTGCGAAAGCAGGTGCACAGGTAATTCTTGTTTCCGGCTATGATGGCGGTACAGGTGCTGCGCCGAGGGGTTCAATCCATAATGCAGGTCTTCCGTGGGAGCTTGGACTTGCGGAGACACATCAGACGCTTATAATGAACGGACTTCGCAATAAGGTAGTAATAGAGACTGACGGTAAACTCATGACAGGCCGTGATGTTGCGATTGCAGCAATGCTTGGCGCAGAGGAATTCGGATTTGCTACAGCTCCGCTGGTAACGATGGGCTGTGTAATGATGAGAGTATGTAATAAGGATACATGTCCTGTCGGAATTGCAACACAGAATCCTGAGCTTCGCAAAAAGTTTGCAGGAAAGCCTGAGTATGTTGTTAATTTTATGAAATTTATCGCACAGGAACTCAGAGAATACATGGCACAGCTCGGTATCAGAACGGTTGATGAGCTCGTTGGAAGAACAGACCTCCTTGTTAGAAGAGATGTACCTGAATCAGGCCGTGCAAACCGCATTGATATGTCAAGAATCCTTGATAATCCATATATCAAGGAAGGTGGCAAGATGGATTACAACCATAAGAAGGTTTATGACTTTGAGCTTGAGAAGACAGTAGACGAGAAGATACTTCTTAAGAAACTGGGACCTGCACTTGAGAGCGGACAGAAGAGAAGTATTGAAATTGATGTCCACAATACAGACCGTACTGTAGGAACCCTGTTCGGAGCAGAAATCACAAGACGCTATGCAGATACGCTTGAGGAAGACACATTTACCGTAAAGTGTAATGGCGCAGGCGGACAGAGCTTTGGTGCATTTATTCCTAAGGGACTTACACTTGAACTTGTAGGCGACAGTAACGACTACTTCGGTAAGGGACTGTCAGGTGGAAAACTTGTTGTTTATCCTCCGACGGGAACAACCTTTAAAGAAGATGAAAATATTATTATCGGTAATGTTGCACTGTATGGAGCAACAAGCGGTAAGGCATTTGTAAACGGCGTTGCCGGTGAGAGATTCTGTGTACGTAATTCCGGCGCTACGGCAGTAGTTGAAGGCGTTGGTGACCACGGATGCGAATATATGACAGGCGGACGTGTCGTTGTGCTTGGTAAGACAGGAAAGAACTTTGCGGCCGGCATGAGCGGTGGTGTTGCTTACGTACTTGATGAGGATTCAAAGCTTTATACAAAGCTTAACAAGCAGCTCGTTTCTTCAGAAACTGTAACGGACAAATATGATGTTCAGGAGCTGAAAGAAATTATTACAGAGCATGTTGCTTATACCAATTCAAAGAAGGGTAAGGAAATTCTTGATAACTTCGGTGAATATCTTCCAAAATTCAAGAAGATTGTGCCATATGACTACAAGAATATGATGAACACAATCATTCAGATGGAAGAGAAGGGCTTAAGCAGTGAACAGGCTCAGATTGAAGCTTTCTATGCAATACAGAATAAGGCGTGATTGCGTCAGGACATGAAAGGAGAGACGAGATGGGAAAAGCAACCGGATTTATGGAATATGAACGTGAAGAAAGTACAGCTGTAAAGCCAAAGGAGCGTATTAAAAATTTTAATGAATTTCATGTGCAGCTTTCTTTGGAAAAACAGAAGACGCAGGCGGCCCGCTGTATGGACTGCGGTGTGCCGTTCTGTCAGGCGGGAATGATGATTAAGGGAATGGCTTCAGGGTGTCCTCTGAATAACCTTATCCCTGAATGGAATGATTTGTTATATAACGGCAACTGGCAGCAGGCGTATAACCGACTGCACAAAACAAGCAATTTTCCTGAATTTACAAGCCGTGTATGTCCTGCGCTTTGCGAAAAAGCCTGCACATGCGGATTAAATGGTGAAGCTGTCTGCACTAAGGAAAATGAAAAGGCAATTATAGAAAAGGCTTACGAGGAGGGGTGGGCAGCACCTAACCCTCCTAAAGTGAGAACAGATAAAAAGATTGCGGTAATCGGCTCGGGTCCTTCGGGACTTGCAGTGGCTGACCAGCTCAACCGCAGAGGTCATCTGGTTACGGTTTATGAGCGCTCAGACCGTGTAGGAGGTCTTCTTAGATACGGAATTCCGAATATGAAGCTGGAAAAGCACATTATTGACCGCAAGATTGATGTCATGAAAGCCGAAGGCGTAACATTTATTACTGATGCAAATGTAGGCGAAAATGTTAAGGCTAAGAAGATTATGAGTGAGTATGACTGTGTTGTGCTGGCTTGCGGTGCTTCTAATCCCAGAGATATTAAGGCTCCGGGAAGAGATGCCAACGGAATTTACTTTGCGGTTGATTTCCTGAAAGCAACAACCAAGAGTCTGCTGGATTCAGGATTAAAGGACGGCAACTACATTTCTGCAAAGGGAAAGAATGTAATTGTCATAGGCGGCGGTGATACGGGCAATGACTGTGTAGGTACATCAATACGTCACGGATGTAAATCAATAATGCAGCTTGAGATGATGCCAAAGCCTCCTGTAGACAGACTTCCTGACAATCCGTGGCCACAGTGGCCTAAGGTGCTTAAAACTGACTATGGTCAGGAGGAGGCAATTGCGGTATTCGGAGATGACCCTCGCGTATACCAGACTACGGTTAAGGAGTTTATTAAGGATAAGAAAGGTAATCTTTGTAAGGTTAAGCTTGTTAAACTTGAACCGAAGAAAGATGAGAAAACAGGCAGAATGATGATGGCTGAGGTTGAAGGCAGTGAGTATGAGGTTGACTGTGAACTTGTACTGATTGCGGCAGGTTTCCTCGGTGCGCAGAGCTATGTCACGGAAGCATTTGGCGTTGAACTTAACGAAAGAACCAATGTAAAGACAGCAGCAGGCAAATTTGCAACTAATGTTGATAAGGTGTTTGTCGCAGGAGATATGCACCGCGGACAGTCTCTTGTTGTATGGGCGATAAGAGAAGGACGTGATGCTGCAAGAGAGGTTGACGAATACCTTATGGGATATACAAATCTTTAATAATATCAATATCATTAATAGTATTTGGTAATACAGCTTTTGTGTGAACGGGATGTTGCCGGTGAGTGACGCCTGTCCGCGCAGAAGCTGTATTATATTTTGTTGAGTAATATTAACAGCTGTGATAAAATTAATGATATTGTTGTGCAAAGAAAGATGATTCTATGGGAACAAAGAAAAAGCAGGAGCCTGTAAAATATATAAAAGAAGATGAGTTTAAAACCGCATGCGATGAGGTTATAGGGAAAGAACACGTAAAATGCGGTATAGGTACGCTTGGTGAGAAAACTGTGCATGCGGTTCTGAAAGCAATGTATGAACCATGCAGGGATTTTCATGAGGTGGCACTGGAAGGGTACGTTGCAGATATATGTAACGATACGGGAATTATCGAAATACAGACTGCTAATTTTAATAAGCTGCGCTCAAAGCTGGCGGTGTTTTTAAATCTCTATCCGGTAACGGTAGTATATCCGATGCCTTGCTGTAAGTGGATATCATGGATAGACCCGGCAACGGGGGAGGAGACAGGCAGACGCAAGGCACCGAAACAGTGGAATTCGTATTATGCATTTTACGAGCTTTATAAGATAAAGGATTTTTTGAAAAATCCTAATCTTCATATCAGAATTGTACTTATGGATGTTGAGGAATACAGACTGCTTAACGGCTGGAACCAGACACGCAAACGCGGCTCAACAAGATATGACAGGATTCCTGTCGGGATACGCGAGGAAGTGGTTATAGAACAGCCGGAGGATTATCTTCAGTTCGTGCCGTATGAGCTGCAGGATGTGTTTGATTCAAAGGAATTTGCAAAGGCAGCGCATATCGGTACTGACACCGCAAGGCAGGTGCTCAATATTCTTTGCTATGTCGGGGCTGTAAAGCGTGTAGGAAAAAAAGGAAATGCATATCTTTACGATGTCAGCGAAAAATGACGTTGCGGAATGGAAATTAGTGTGAAAAGGGATGATAATCAGCATGATAGAGGATAAGGATATTTTACCGTACAATTTTTTTGCATATAAGGGGATTTACACGGGAGCGTTTGAAAATATGCGTTACAGGATATGGCGCACCGGCGAAAAGCCCGATTTTAAGCTGAATGTCTGTGCGTGGGCAGGGCCTTATGCATATCCGTATGTGCCGGACGAAGACAAAATATCGTCTGAGTTTGAAGCTTCAGAGGAAGGCAGGCTTGCGGCAATACAGTGGCTTAATGAGCAGTTTGCCAAAAGGGAGTGGGAACCGAAAGAATATTAGTATCTGCGGAATGGAGATTAGTGTGAAAAATATGCCCGATGGCATATTTTTCACACGGCTGTTTGTGCCGCAGGCGCCACAAACAAGCCATTATCGCAGAGCCAAATCTGATATTTGGCTCGCGATTCCTCCGACGCCAAAGCGTCTGCGGAATGGGGATTGGTATGTATATAATTAAGGACCGGACTATCAGGATTTCGGTGAGAAATCTTGTTGAATTTATATACAGCAGCGGTGATATAGATAACCGTGTCAGCTCTTCATCTGATGTCGCAAGGATGCAGGAAGGTGCAAGGATACACCGCGCAATACAAAAAAGAATGGGCTCGGAATATGCGGCGGAGGTTGCACTCAAGGCAGATGTGCTGGTAGAAAAGGAATGTTCTTATACGATTACGCTTGAAGGACGGGCTGACGGAATAATTACAGAAGGAAGCGAAGATAACCCGGATGTATGCATTGATGAGATTAAAACAGTCACGGGGAATGTGAACAGGATAGAAGAGCCTGTGTATGTCCATAAGGCGCAGGCCATGTGCTATGCATATATATACGGAACTCGGGAACGCCTTGAGCGTATAAGGATCAGGATGACATACTGCAGTATTGATGATGAAAAAATCAAATATTTCTATGAAGAATTTCTTATGGAAGAGCTTGGGGACTGGTTTGTTGAGCTTATAGGCAGTTTTTCAAAATGGACGGACTTCGTATTTGAACAGCAGATGATACGTACAGATTCAATCAAGGGGCTTAAATTCCCATTTCAGTACAGAAAAGGGCAGAAGGAGCTTGCGGCGAGTGTATACAGAAGCTGTCAGGCAGGCAAAAATCTGTATATTCAGGCACCTACCGGAACAGGCAAGACTATATCAACAATATATCCGGCTGTCATGGCGGTGGGGGAAGGGATTGCTGATAAAATTTTTTACCTTACGGCAAAGACGATTACAAGGACAGTAGCGGAAGAAACTTATGGAATTTTAAGGAACAACGGACTTCATTTCAGGACGGTTACACTTACGGCACGCGACAAAATATGTATTCTTGATGAACGCGACTGCAATCCTGACGGATGTCCTTACGCAAAAGGGCACTTTGACCGTGTTAATGATGCTGTCTATGATGTGATTACACATGAAACGGCAATCAGCAGGGATGTTGTGCTTGAGTATGCAAAAAAACATGAGGTGTGCCCGTTTGAACTGTCACTCGACATATCAACGTGGTGTGACGGAATTATATGCGACTATAATTATGTATTTGACCCGAATGTGAGATTGAAAAGATTTTTTGCAGACGGCAGTAAAGGGAGCTTTTTATTCCTTGTTGATGAGGCTCACAACCTCGTTGACAGAGGCCGCTCAATGTACAGCGCAACGCTTGTAAAAGAGGACTTTCTTGCGGTAAAAAAGCTGGTTAAGGATATTGACAAGAAGCTTTATGCGGCACTCGAAAGATGTAATAAGGATATGCTTGGATTTAAGCGTGAGTGCGAGGACTATCAGGTGCTTACGGGCGTGTCGGGATTTTCCATGCACCTTGAAAGAGTGTATTCACTTATACAGAAATTCATGGACAGGAACAAAAAGTTTGAACATGCTGAGAGGATAATGGAGTTCTTTCTGAAAATCAGACATTTTCTTAATATGCATGATTTGCTGACTGAAAAATATGTTATATATACAGAACATGACAGGGATGGTAATTTTTATCTGCGCCTTTTCTGCGTGGACCCGTCAGATAACCTGAAAATGTGTACAGAGCAGGGAATATCGACAATATTTTTCTCGGCAACGCTTCTGCCCGTACAGTATTTTAAGGAAATGCTTACCGGTAATCCGGATGAGATTGCCGTGTATGCACATTCATCGTTTGATGTCAATAACCGTGAGATACTTATAGGACGTGATGTCAGCAGCAGATATACAAGGCGTAATGAGGCAGAGTATAAAAAAATCGCAAAATATATATTTGAGGTTACGGGCGCCAGAGCCGGAAATTATATGGTGTTTTTTCCGTCATACGGCTTTATGCAGTCTGTTTACGAAGTTATCTGCAAAATGCTTGAAAGTAAAGAGCTGAATGAAGAGTGCGCCCGGAATATAATCTGTCAGGATATGTCAATGAATGAGGTGCAAAGAGAGGAATTCCTTGCAAGATTTGCAGACGGTGCAGAAGGGGAGCATGTTACAGGGTTCTGCGTGATGGGAGGAATATTCTCGGAAGGAATCGACCTTAAGAATGAGCAGCTCATCGGTGCGATTATCGTAGGTGCGGGACTTCCTATGGTGTGCACGGAGCAGAAAATACTGCAGACATATTTTGACGAAACGGGCAAGAACGGATTTGACTATGCATATGTGTATCCGGGGATGAATAAAGTCATGCAGGCTGCCGGCAGGGTAATCAGGACTGAAAAAGACAGAGGCATAATTGCGCTGCTTGATGAACGATTCCTGAAGAATGAATACAGAAGCATTTTTCCGAGAGAATGGAATAATTATAAGGAAACGGCTCTTTTTCAGGCAGGGGAACTGGCAAGGCGCTTTTGGGAAAATTAATTGCATTAATAATGTAAGAATGATAAAATATAAATATCTATGCAGATTAAGGCAGGACGAAAGATGGTTAGTGAAGTTGTATCGGTTAAAATGCCGGTTAAAGAAAAAATCAATATATCAAAAAATCATTTTGAACCGGATAATGCTACCGGACGTGAGGCAAGAATTTCGCTCGTTACAGGTATTCATGGCGACGAACTTGACGGACAGTTCGTTATGTATGAGGTGGTAAGAAGGATCAATGAGCATCCTGAACGCCTTACGGGGATAGTTGATGTGTATCCGTGTATCAATCCTCTCGGAATGGATATGGGAACACGTGGAATTCCGATGTTTGACCTCGATATGAACAGGGTGTTTCCGGGGGACAATAACGGAGCAATGGCAGAATATGTTGCGGCGGAGCTTGTCAATGACATAATAGGAAGCGATTTGTGCATTGATATACATTCAAGCAATGTTTATATTAAAGAAGCTTTGCAGGTTCGTCTCAATGAGGACTGTGCAGATAAACTGCTTCCTTATGCAAGAATAATGAATGCTGATTTTGTATGGGTGTATTCATCGATAACGGTGCGTGAAGCAACGCTTGCATACAGTCTCAATAAGCTTGGCGTGCCGACGCTTGTCACGGAGATGGGAGTCGGCTTAAGAATTAATTATGCATATTGCAGACAGTTGATTGACGGCATTTTTAATATTATGATTGAGCTTGGAATCTGGCAGGATGAAAGACCACAGGTTAAGGAACCGATTATGTCGACGGAAGGACAGGTGGATTTTCTGCATGCGGAAGCTGCGGGAATATTTATATCGGCGTTAGGTGACAGACTCGGCAACATAAAATCCGGTGAGCACATCGGAGATATAATAAGTCCTATTGAGGGCAAGGTTCTGCAAAGAATAGAGTCTCCTGCGGACGGAATAATTTTTACATTGAGGGAAAATCCTGTTGTGTACAAGGGAACGCTGCTGGCACGTGTATATGCAGTGAAGTAATCAGGAAGGGCAGTAGATTATGCGTAGAGAGGTAATATTTTCAGTCGAAGGTCTGTATCGTGAAAGTAATGATATCATAGGATATACATTCGGACATGGTGAGAAGGCTGCATGCATTGTAGGCGCCATGCGTGGCAATGAATTACAGCAGTTATATATATGCTCACAGCTAATTAAAACTCTGAAAAATCTTGAGGAGCACGGTGCAATTTCACACAATAAAGAAATAATGGTTGTTCCTACTGTCAACCAGTATGGTGTCAATGTCGAGAAGCGCTTCTGGCCGATTGACAATGTTGATATTAACAGGTGTTTTCCGGGGCAGACTGATGCTGATGCACCAAAACAGATAGCGAAGGCTCTGTTTGACAATGTCAGGGGGTACAGCTATGGAATACAGTTTGCATCATTTTATATGCCGGGGGATTTTATACCACATGTAAGAATGATGGAGACAGGCTTTCAAAGCCCAAGCCTTGCCAATCTTTTCGGACTTCAGTATGTGGTTACAAGAAAGCCGAAGCCTATGGACACGGTAACACTTAATTATAACTGGCAGATGAACGGAACAAATGCATTTTCAATATATACCAATGCGACCGACAATGTGGATGAAAAGTCTGCAAGGCAGGCAGTTTCGGCTGTCTTACGATTCCTTACGAGGATGGGAATCGTAAAATATAATAATCACAGCGGATATATTGCAAGTGTCATTGAGGAGCATGAGCTTATGCCGGTCAAGTCAGATACGGCAGGCTTTTACAGACGACTTAAGGAACCGGGTGATCCGGTTTATCACGGTGATGTGATTGCACAGGTGATAGACCCGTATGAGGGTGAAGTCATAAGTGATATTCTTTCTCCTACGGACGGAATTATTTTCTTTGCACACACTGCACCAATGGTTATGGAAAATGCAGTGGTTTACAAAATTATCAGAAGAATGCATGAATGATTACTTTGTTTTATTAGGTATTTTCGGCTTGTGGAATAGCCGTAATAATGATACAATAATAGCTTATTAAAGAACTATGGAGGTCTACCATGAGTAGCGTAAGAAGAGTTTATGTTGAAAAGAAAGCACCATATGCCGTAAAGGCAAAGGAACTTGCAGATGAAATCAGCAGCTATCTTAACATCAGTACTGTAACCGGTGTAAGAGTGTTAATCCGTTATGATATTGAAAATTTATCTGACGAGACATACGCAAAGGCATTGACAACTGTATTTTCCGAGCCGCCTGTAGATGATGTATATGAGACTGAATTTGAGTCAAATGCGGATGATTTTATATATTCTGTAGAATATCTTCCGGGACAGTTTGACCAGAGAGCAGATTCGGCAGAACAGTGTGTGAGATTCTTTAACGCAGAGGAAAAGCCGGTAATAAGGACAGCTACAACATATGTGATTACGGGAAGCCTTAGCGAGGAACAGAAATCACAGATTATGGAGCTTTGCATTAACCCTGTTGATTCAAGAAAGGCCGACGAGGCAATTCCTGATACTCTTATTGCACAGTTTGCTGTACCTGACGATGTAAAGGTGTTTGACGGATTTAAGGATATGGCAGAGGACAAGCTTAAGGAACTGTATGATTCGCTTGGCCTTGCAATGACGTTTAAGGATTTTCTTCATATTCAGAATTACTTCAGCAATGAAGAACATCGTGACCCTACTATGACTGAAATCCGTGTGCTTGACACATACTGGTCAGACCATTGCCGTCATACAACATTTTCAACTGAGCTTACTGATGTTACTTTCAAGGACGGATATTACAGAAAGCCTATTGAGGCTACATATAACAAATATCTTGCTGACAGGGCTGAGATTTTTAAGGGAAGAAAGGACAAGTTTGTCTGCCTTATGGATCTCGCACTTATGGCTATGCGCAAGCTGAAGGCTGAGGGAAAATTGCAGGATCAGGAGGAGTCAGATGAGATTAATGCCTGCAGTATTGTTGTTCCTGTAGAAGTAGACGGAAAGACAGAAGAGTGGCTTGTTAATTTCAAGAATGAGACTCACAACCATCCGACAGAGATTGAGCCGTTTGGTGGTGCGGCAACATGTCTTGGCGGTGCAATCAGAGACCCGTTGTCAGGACGTACTTATGTATATCAGGCAATGCGTGTTACAGGTGCTGCTGACCCTACCGTGCCTATGTCAGAGACAATGCACGGAAAGCTTCCGCAGAAGAAGCTGGTTCTCGGAGCTGCTAACGGTTACAGCTCATATGGCAACCAGATTGGTCTTGCTACAGGTTATGTAAAAGAAATTTATCATCCGAATTATGTTGCAAAGAGAATGGAAATCGGTGCTGTAATGGGTGCCGCTCCAAGACGTGCCGTTATTCGTGAAACATCCGACCCGGGAGATATCATTATACTGCTCGGCGGACGCACAGGACGCGATGGATGCGGCGGTGCAACGGGTTCTTCAAAGGTACACACGGAGAAGTCGATTGAGACTTGCGGAGCTGAAGTTCAGAAGGGTAATGCTCCTACGGAGCGTAAAATCCAGCGCCTTTTCAGAAGAGAAGAGGTAAGCTGTCTTATTAAGAAATGTAATGACTTTG
The DNA here is from genome assembly GCA_945913015.1 of uncultured Bacteroides sp. Lineage (GTDB taxonomy): Bacteria > Bacillota > Clostridia > Lachnospirales > Lachnospiraceae > Bacteroides_F. The sequence goes on along the minus strand of CAMECH010000009.1, from coordinate 35,276 downwards.
GAGCAGGCGGTGTGTCTGTTGCCATTGGTGAGCTTGCAGATGGTCTTAAGGTTGACCTTGACAAGGTTCCGAAGAAGTATGAAGGACTTGACGGAACTGAACTTGCAATCTCAGAGTCACAGGAGAGAATGGCTGTGGTTGTTGCACCTAAGGATGTGGAGCAGTTCCTGAAATTTGCGGCAGAAGAAAACCTTGAGGCTGTTGAGGTGGCTGTTGTAACAGAAGACCCGAGACTTGTATTGAGCTGGAGAGGCAAGGAAATCGTAAATATTTCAAGAGCATTTCTTGATACTAACGGTGCTCATCAGGAGACAACAGTACTTGTTGATATACCTGAGAAGAAGGGCGATGAGGTGCTTGATTCTGAAAGCTATAAGGCAGAAGAAGGCAGTGCAATCAAAGCGGATGTTAAGGCAAAATGGATTTCAACTCTTAATGACCTTAATGTATGTTCACAGAAAGGTCTTGTTGAACGCTTTGACTCGTCAATCGGTGCAGGCTCGGTATATATGCCTTACGGCGGTAAGTATCAGCTTACCGAAGTACAGACAATGGTTGCAAAGCTTCCTGTACTTAAGGGTAAATGTGATACGGTTACAATGATGAGCTACGGATTTGATCCATATCTTTCATCATGGAGCCCATATCACGGCGCAATTTATGCGGTTATTGAATCTGTTGCAAAGATTGTTGCGGCAGGCGGTGACTTTAACAAGATTCGTTTCACATATCAGGAATATTTCAGAAGAATGACAGAGGATCCGGCACGCTGGAGCCAGCCGTTTGCGGCACTCCTTGGTGCTTATGATGCACAGCTTGGATTTGGACTTCCGTCAATCGGCGGAAAGGATTCAATGTCAGGAACATTTAACGATATAGATGTTCCGCCGACACTTGTTTCATTTGCAGTTGATGTTGCAAAGGAAGCCGATGTAATTACACCTGAGCTTAAAGCTTCCGGTAACAGGCTTGTACTGTTTAAGATTGCATCTGATGAGTATGACCTTCCGGATTACGCTCAGATTAAGGAACTGTACAATGCAGTTCATGCGATGATTCAGGATAAGACGGTAATTTCAGCATATGTTCTTGACCGTGCAGGACTTGTGGCTGCTGTCAGCAAAATGGCATTCGGTAATAAGCTTGGTGTTACATTTGACGCAAAACTTGATGCGGCAGACTTATTTGCTCCGGGATTTGGCTGTATTGTGGCAGAAGTACCGGCAGAAAGAATTAATGATATTAAGGTTCCGTATATTTATGTCGGTGAGGTAAATGATTCATCAGCATTTACATACGGAGATGTTACAATTACAATGGATGAAGCGCTTAAGGCTTGGACAGAGAAGCTTGAGAAGGTATTCCCTTCAAAGGCGGCATCAAAGCCGGAAGCTGTTGAAACAAAGCTTTACAGTGCAGATACAGTTCATATCTGCAAGCACAAGGTTGCAAGACCGACAGTATTTATTCCGGTATTTCCGGGCACAAACTGTGAGTATGACAGTACAAAGGCATTTGAGAGAGCCGGTGCTGACGTGGTTGTAAAGGTATTCAAGAACCTTGATGCACAGGGTATCCGTGATTCTGTTGAGGAATTTACAAAGGCAATCAGCCAGGCACAGATTATTATGTTCCCGGGTGGATTCTCAGCAGGTGATGAACCGGATGGTTCAGCAAAGTTTTTTGCTGCCGCATTCCGTAACGAGAAGATGAAGGAGGCTGTACATAAGCTTCTTGACGAAAGAGACGGACTTGCACTCGGTATCTGTAACGGTTTCCAGGCGCTTATTAAGCTCGGACTTGTTCCGGAGGGAAGAATTGTAGGACAGAATGCAGATTCACCTACTCTTACATTTAATACGATTAACCGTCACATTTCAAAGATGGTTTATACTAAGGTTGTTACCAATAAATCACCTTGGCTTGCGGAAAGCCAGCTTGGCGGTGTATATGTAACTCCGGCTTCACACGGAGAGGGACGTTTTGTCGCACCGAAGGAGTGGATTGACAAGCTCTTTGCTAACGGTCAGGTGGCAACGCAGTACTGTGACCCTGAAGGAAATATTTCAATGGACGGCGAGTGGAATGTCAATGGCTCTTATATGGCAATTGAAGGTATCACAAGCCCTGACGGCCGCTGTCTCGGTAAGATGGCACATGTTGAAAGACGCGATGAGAGTGTTGCAATCAATATCTACGGAGAGCAGGATTTGAAGATTTTTGAGTCGGGCGTGAAGTATTTCATGTAATAAATGCAGTCTGTCAGTTTGGACGGCAGTGCATTTTATGCAGGCATGTAACTGTAATAGAATACAGATGTTAAAAGACCTCATAGGCGGAATATACTGCCTGTGGGGTCTTTTGGTATTTAAGAATAGTAATTAATAACTTTGAAATACAGAATAGAATTTTACGTGCGGATGGGGCATACAATTAATTAACTGTGCATTCTTAATGCGGGAAATTCCATGCAGACAATTGTAGAAGTTATTGATTACATCAATGAAAATATTCTTTGGGGAATTCCGATGCTTGTTATGATGTTTGGAACAGGTGCATGCCTGATTCCGGCAACAGGCGGCAGACTTTTTTTGCATCCGGTTTTTGTGATGCGAAATATAAAAAAGCTTCTGGTTTCTGATGAAGGCAAAACAAAAGAGCAGGGGCAGAAAGAAGGAATTACTCCGTTTCAGGCGGTGGCAACTGCACTTGCAGGCACGCTTGGAACAGGAAATATAGTGGGAGTTGCACTTGCAGTATCAATAGGCGGCCCGGGAAGTATATTCTGGATGTGGGCTGCGGCACTTTTCGGAATGGTAATCAAATACAGTGAGGTCGCACTGGCGGTAAAATACAGGGAAAAGAAAAAGTCAGGGAATACAGGCGGCCCCATGTATTATATGCAGAAAGGACTGAATAAAAGGTGGATGGCTGTCTGGTTTTGCATTGCCGCAATAATAAGTTCTTTCGGAATCGGGAGCAGCGTACAGTCAAATTCTCTTGCACAGAGCGCAAAAGCGGCATTTGGAATCAATGAGGGGGTTACGGCGGTTGTTGTGAGTGTGCTTTCGGCACTTGTACTGATTGGCGGTATCAGACGCATTTCAAATATGGCGCAGGTGCTTGTGCCGGCTATGGCAGGATTATATATTTTTACTGCATTTATTGTAATTGCGGCCAATTTTAAAGAAATTCCACAGGCATTTTTGACAATTATACATGATGCGTTCAAAGGAAGCGCAGCGATGGGAGGCTTTGCGGGGGCAACTGCAATGCAGGCGTGCAGGCTCGGATTGTCCCGCGGTGTCTTCACGAATGAAGCAGGGCTTGGAAGCGCACCTATTGCACATGCTGCGGGTAATGTGAAATATCCTGCACAGCAGGGGCTTCTTGGAGCTTTTGAGGTGTTTGTTGACACAGTTGTGATGTGCACACTTACTGCACTTGTGATGCTTGTGACAGGCGCGTGGAAAGAAAACGCCGGCATGGACACGGTTGCTGCTGCATTTGACTCGGTCATTCCCTTTGGAATCGGCGGATATGTTGTAATGCTGGGGCTGATTCTTTTTGCATTTGAAACGATTCCGGCGTGGTATTATTACGGCGAAAAATGTGTGGAGTTTCTGTTTGGAAATGCCATGATACTTCCATATAAAATACTGTATGTAGCGTTCGTTTATGCAGGGGCGGTAATCAACATCGAGCATGTGTGGAAATTTGCCGACTTCTCCAACGCAATGATGGCTGTCCCCAATCTGATTGCACTTTTGATGCTCGCACCTCAGGTAAGAAAAATTACGCAGGAATATTTTCTTGACTTATGAAAGCCATATGTTAAAATAATTCTATGTGTTTACAGATATAGGGGCATATTGCGCCCAATGCGATTTTTAGCTGGAAACAGCCAGAATATAGGAGGAGTGTTATGGCAGAAGTACGTTATAACCATAAAGAAGTTGAGAAGAAATGGCGTGGCAATTGGCAGGCAAAGCCAATCAACGTCAACGATGGCAAGAAGCCAAAGTATTATTGCCTTGACATGTTTCCGTATCCGTCAGGAAGCGGTCTGCATGTAGGACATTGGAGAGGATATGTTATCAGTGATGTATGGAGCCGTTACAAGATGCTTCACGGCTATTATGTAATCCACCCTATGGGATGGGATGCATTTGGTCTTCCTGCTGAGAATTACGCAATCAAAACAGGTGTACATCCTAAGATTTCAACAGCTGATAATGTAGCTAATATTAAGAGACAGATTAAGGAAATTTCTGCTGTTTACGACTGGGATATGGAGGTCAATACAACTGACCCTGAGTTCTATAAGTGGACACAGTGGATTTTTGTAAAAATGTTTAAAGCAGGACTTGCATATGAGAAGGAAATGCCGATTAACTGGTGTCCGTCATGTAAGACAGGCCTTGCTAACGAAGAGGTTGTAAATGGCTGCTGTGAAAGATGTCATTCAGAAGTTACAAAGAAGAATCTGAAGCAGTGGATGCTTAAGATTACAGCTTATGCAGACAGGCTGCTTGATGACCTTGACAAGCTTGACTGGCCGGAGAAAGTTAAGAAGATGCAGACGGACTGGATTGGACGTTCGTATGGTGCAGAGGTAGACTTTAAGGTTGAGGGCACAGATAAGAAGATTACAGTTTATACAACACGTCCGGATACCCTTTACGGTGCAACTTTTATGGTTCTTGCACCTGAGCATGAAATGGCGAAAGAGCTTGCAACCGATGAGACAAGAAAGGATGTTGAGGACTACATTTACAGGGCTTCAACACGTTCTAATATCGACAGAATGCAGGATAAGGAAAAGACAGGCGTATTTACCGGAAGTTATGCAATTAATCCGCTGAATGGTGCTAAGGTGCCTATCTGGCTGTCTGATTATGTACTTGCCGATTATGGTACAGGAGCAATCATGTGCGTTCCGGCACATGATGACAGAGACTTCGAGTTTGCCAAGAAATTTAATCTTCCTATCATTCAGGTTATCGCTAAGGATGGCAAGGAGATTGAAAATATGACAGAGGCATATACAGAGGCCTCAGGAACAATGATTAATTCAGGAGAATGGAACGGAATGGAGTCATCCGTGCTTAAGAAAGAAGCTCCTGAAATGATTGAGAAAATGGGCTTTGGTAAGAAGACTACCAACTACAAGCTTCGTGACTGGGTATTCTCAAGACAGAGATACTGGGGAGAGCCTATTCCGATTATTCACTGTCCGGACTGCGGCTGTGTACCTGTTCCGGAAGACCAGCTTCCACTGCTGCTTCCTGAAGTTGAGAAATATGAGCCGACCGGAACCGGTGAATCACCGCTTGCAGCAATTGATGAGTGGGTTAACACCACATGTCCTTGCTGTGGAAAGCCTGCTAAGAGAGAGACTAATACCATGCCTCAGTGGGCAGGGTCTTCATGGTATTTCTTAAGATATGTTGACAACAAGAACAGCGAGGAGCTTGTAAGCCGCGAGAAGGCTGATAAGTATCTTCCCGTTGATATGTATATCGGTGGAGTTGAGCATGCTGTACTTCACCTGCTTTACTCAAGATTTTATACAAAATTCCTTCATGATATCGGGGTTATTGATTTTGATGAGCCGTTTAAGAAGCTCTTCAATCAGGGCATGATTTGCAAGAAGCCGGATGATGTTGAGAAATACGGCACGAAGGCAATGAAGATGAGTAAGTCAATGGGTAATGTGGTATCTCCTGACACACTCGTTAATGATTATGGATGCGATTCACTCAGAATGTATGAACTGTTTGTAGGCCCGCCTGAAACAGATGCCGAGTGGGATGACCGCGGTATTGATGGTGTGCGCAGATTTATCACACGTTTCTGGAATCTTGTCCATGAGAGCGCAGGAAAGAATGTGCCTGAGACTGAAGAATGTGTAAAGCTCCGCCACAGAATGGTACACGATATTACAGAACGTCTTGAAAACTTCAGCCTTAATACTGTAATAAGCGGTTTTATGGAATACAATAACAAATTTATTGAACTTGCCAAGAAGCAGGGCGGAATCGATCAGGTAACCATGGAAAATATGATTACACTTCTTGCTCCGTTTGCACCACATGTTGCAGAAGAACTCTGGGAAGTACTCGGACATGATACAAGTGTATTTGAAAACAACAAGTGGCCTGATTATGACGAGGCTTCAATGCAGGACAATGAGATTGAAATTGCAGTCCAGCTCAACGGCAAGACAAAGTCAGTTATAAAGGTGGCAGCAGATATTTCCAAAGAAGATGCTGTTGCAGCAGGCAAGGAAGCACTTGCCGACAAGCTTACAGGCTCAATTATCAAGGAAATATATGTTCCGGGAAAGATTGTTAATATTGTTGCAAAGTAATTTAAATGCAATGGCTGTTTTATACAGAATGGAGGAACAATGAATATATCAATACTTGAACTTACGGAAAAGCTCGTGCCGATATCAGATTTCAGTCAGGGTAAGGCAGGAAAAATTTTTAATGATGTACACAATAATAACAGTGAATATATCGTTATGAAGAATAACCAGCCTACAGCAGTTGTGATTTCAGTTGATGCGTACAGGGAAATGCAGGAGAAAATAGCAAGGCTTGAAGCATATAAGAATCGCATTGAGAATTCAGGCAAGGGAATCAGAAAATGATATATTACATTGCAGGTGCGTGGCTTGTAATGATTAATGTTGCTGCTTTTGCAGCATATGGTTTGGACAAGCGAAAAGCTGTAAAACATGAATGGCGTATACCGGAAACAACGCTTATCGGGCTTGCCGTACTGGGAGGCTCGATAGGTGCGTATGCCGGTATGAAAATATTTCATCACAAGACGCTTCATTTGAAATTCAGAATCGCTATTCCGGTGATATTTATTGTACAGCTTTTTGCGGTACTATTTATTTGGATGCGATTGATTCATAAGGCTTAACATCATGTTAATCTGCTGCTTTTGTGCAGGAGAGGCTTCAGACATCATGGAATCAATGATGATTCTGGTCTCTTCGCTTGTAAAGTTCAGTCCCATCGACTGGGATTTACGCGATATTGCAAGCAGAAGCGGCAGCATTTCCGAACTGCTTTTTCCGGCAGCCATTTTTTTAAATTCGTTAATAAGAGCCATTTTTTTAGGGTCAATATTCGGGATGTTTTCCATGTTATTCTCCATTCCGCGCTGTGCGCAATTAATTTAATTTGTTCAATTAAGATGATTAATCTGATTGGCTTAAGCCATTTTGGTGTTCTGCTTCGGGATTGTCGATATTTTCGGAAAAAATGTTATCAATTTCCTGAAGGTAGCTGTTATACATTTCCATCTGTTCAGAGTTCATCATTCCCTCTAATAATACTTCAGGCGAGGAATTAACCGGATTGCCGGAATTAACTGAATTATCGGAATTAACCGGATTGCCGGAATCGCCCATGATATTGTCTGAACCGGAGGCTTCATTTGCGGGGTGGCTGTTTATCTCGTTCATCATATTCATTATATTCGTAAATTCGGGACTTTGTTCCATGTCCTTATACATATTCATGGCGTTGGAAAACTGCATCATCTGTGTCATCATGTTAAGGCTGTTTCTGATATCCGGGGGACAGTAGCGCCCAAGTGCGGCAATGATTTCTTCGCTGCCGGCACCTGACCTGTCCGGGAAAATGCGGCCTTCGCTGTAACATCTTATAGTGTCTGTCAATTCTTTAATACGTACCATGACTGCCATGTTTTTTTGTATTGAAAAATCAAGATAAGGTATGAGTGCCTTCATCATCTGGGTTGAATCATCCAGTGTCACCATGTCAAATTCAGTCATTGGAATTGGTGCATCACAATTCATTTATTTTCTCCAAACATGCCTGCTTGTATGAAATATATTCATATAATCCCAAACATAGAACATCTGCATAAAATAGGTATAGTAAGAAAGTGTATGGAGACGGAGACCTGACCATGAATGAAAATTATGTTATTGACGGAAATGCAGTGTATGAGATTGATGCAGACTGTACAAAAATGCCTGATGTAAAAAAGGAAAAATGCAGCTGGAAAATAGAAACTCAGATGATACCTGAAGAAGATGAAGGGGAAGAAAAAGTAAGTGTATTCTTTTGAAAATTAAAATTGCGGCGCATTGGCACAAGGCCAATGCACCGCCTGTTGCTGATTAGTTGCAGCAGAAGAGAAGAATAAGGATAATCCAGATGCATGAGTTATCGCATCCGAATCCACATCCGCTTCTTGAACTGCCGCAGCCATCGTCACATCCGCATCCGTTGTTTCCGAAGAAACCTGATCCGCATCCGCCGCCGCAGAAGAGAAGGATAAGAATAATCCAGATGCATGAATTATTGCCCCATCCGCCACAGTTGTTGCCGCATCCGCAGCTGTTACATCCGCAATTTGTTGCTGCTAAATCACTCATTTTGAATCCTCCGAGGATTATTTGTTATACAATACATTATTATGGGGGAGGGCCTGTCAGTGTTACATTGTTATATGAATATTTTAGAAGTTGCAAAAATATGGGCTTTGTTATACAATAAAATGGCACTAACTATATACTTTAATGTTAGAGAAAGAGGCAGAAATGAAAAATGTAGCTGTTATCATTCCATCACTCAATCCGGATGAAAAACTGGTTAAAGTAGTGGATTCGCTAATTGAATATGGTTTTGAAGATATCATACTGGTTAATGATGGAAGCGATGCTAATCACATGGAGCCTTTTAATAAGGTCAGGGAGTATGAACAGTGCACACTTATTAATCATGAGGTGAACTGTGGCAAGGGACGTGCGTTAAAGACAGCATTTAACTTCTGCATTAATGAAAGAAAAGACATTGACGGCGTAGTTACGGTTGACGGAGACGGACAGCATCAGGCTTCGGATATTATGCACTGCGTGCAGGTTATGTTAGAGCGCGGTGACAAGGTTATTCTCGGCTCAAGAGATTTTTCGGGCGATAATGTACCGTTTAAGAGCAGATTCGGTAATAACATGACAAGCTTTGTTTTTAAGGCCGTGTGCGGAATCAACATAAGGGATACGCAGACCGGGCTCAGGGCTATTCCTGCCGGATATCTTAAAGCATTTGCGGATATAAGCGGCGAACGCTTTGAATATGAGACCAATATGCTTCTCGAAATGGGAAAGATGAACATAGGTTATGAAGAAGTAACAATAGAGACAGTATACATAGAGGAGAATGCCTCAACACATTTCCACCCGTTCAGAGATTCAATTAAAATATATGGAGTAATATTTAAGTTTATGGCGAGCTCACTTGCTTCATCGGGGATTGATCTGGGAGTGTTTGCCGTACTGAGGTGGCTTCTTGTTAAGATAGTGGCACCTAAGAATGCAGTATTTATAGCAACAGTTATTGCGAGAGTGATATCGTCTCTGTTCAATTATTCATTTAACAGACAGGCGGTGTTTAAAGATAAAGGAAATATCGGCACCTCAATCGTAAGGTACTATATCCTGTGTGTAATACAGATGCTTGTATCGTATGGACTGGTATGGACGGTTACATACAGACTCTCTCTCGGAGGGGTGCTCACGGTAGTTGCAAAAGCGGTTATAGATACAGTTTTGTTTCTTATCAGTTTCCAGATACAGAGACGCTGGGTATTTAAGCAGATGAAAGGATAGAAAGGTTACATGACACAGAAGGGAAGAAATAACAGAGAGGAAATCGAGTTAATCAGAATTGACGATACAGAGATGCTGGATCCGAATGATGATGGAAAAGAAAGAAAAGTAACAGCAAAGAAAGTGTTCAATGCTGCAGGGAAAGTGCTGATTACACTGCTTGTTACGCTCGTAATACTCTGCGGAGGTATTTATGCACTTATGTGCGTACTTGTATATGGGCCATCGAAGACGGCTCAGGAGCAGTTTGTAATGTCTCTGCGTGAGACAAGTGCAATCGGGTTTATTGCAAACTGGTTCTTTACTGAAGATGAGGTAATGGCAATAATTGAGAAAAATTCAATTAAAGATACGGACGTAATAACAAATACGAGTCTTGTTACAACTGTTTCCGGTACGGTGCAGGCAGACGAAAATCAGGAAGAAGTAAAGGACATTGAGGTCATTGATATTAAGGGAACGACATATCGCGGAAAGCTTATGATTGTTAAAGACCCTTCAAGAGTGTTTGTCGGCACTGTTCCGTCATTTTTTAACGGCGACGGAAGAGTGGTTGCCAAGATTGCGGCACAATATGAGGCAATTGCCGGAATTAACGGCGGTGAATTTGTTGACGGTGAGCTTACATATACTGCAATGCCGGTGGGACTGGTAATGACAGACGGCAACATTGTAAATGGTGACAGAACGACAAGATGTCATGTGACAGGATTTACGAAGGACAATGTACTTGTAGTAGGTAATATGAACGGACAGCAGGCTATAGATATGGGAATGCGTGATTGTGTAAGCATAAGCAGCAGCATAGGACCATTCCTCATTATCAATGGTGAAGCACAGGATGTATCCGGCGTCGGAGGAGGTCTTAATCCGCGTACGGCAATAGGACAGCGTGCAGACGGTGCAGTACTGCTTCTTGCGGTTGACGGACGTCAGGCGAACAGCCTCGGTGCCTCGTTTGCAGATTTGCTGTATATAATGCAGCAGTATGGGGCAGTTAATGCCTCGACTATGGACGGGGGCACATCAACACAGATGTACTATGATGGCGAGGTAATCAACACACCATATTCGCCAACAGGTCCGAGACAGTGTCCGACAGCATTTTTGGTAAAATAAGAGGAAGATAACGAATGATTGAAGATAATAGGTCAAAAAGAAAATATAGAAAAAAGATTAGCCGGTTCTGGAAGTTTCTGGGAATTTATTCTGCAATACTTGTGGCACTTATAGTAATCGGAATCATATGGGTTTACGGACTGCTTGGTGACTATGAGAAGGGAATGCCGGATGTTGCTATCGGCGATGTAATAAAGAAGCAGTTTTCGGCTGATAATATTGAGCAGCTTGTTATGGATAATGCTGATGGAATCAGTGCTTATGAGAAAATGGATTACGTTGTTTCTTATATGAAGAACGCAGTTGCTGAAAATGAGGTTACATTTGCAAGGAAAAGCGGCGAGTATACAACTGATACACCGGTATATGTAATCAAGTCTGGCGACAAGAACATTGCCAAAGTGTCACTTAAGTCAGAAGGAAAGAACGGGCACGGTTTCCCTGAGTGGGGTGTGGATAAGGTTACATTTGGAGAATTTCTTGATAAGGATAATTCAATAATAATAACGGCACCATCCAAGGCAGTTGTCACTATCAATGGTAAGCAGGCCGGAGATGACATTGTCAATGAGAAGGATGTAGCAGTTGAAAAGGCAAAGAATGTAGGCGACTATGTTGCAGTCCCTACCAATACAATCTATAAAATTGAAGGCCTTATGGCAGAACCTGAAATATCAGCCACACTCGACGGCACGCAGTTAAATGTTGCCGTGGACGAGCAGAATAAGGGCGGATATGTAATTTCATATCCGACTGATGAGGAATTGCTGAAAGCGCAGAGCGATAACATAAAGAATATTAATGTGGAATATGGTAAGTATATCATTAACAAGGGAAGCCTTACACGTCTGAAAAGCTATATGACCGGTAATGCGAAGCAGTATGTGAGTGATATACCTGCGGTATGGGCATTCTTGTGGGGAAAAACATATACATATGAATTTAAGACTAATGACATAAGTAATTTTGTGAAGTACTCAGATGACTGCTTCTCTTGTGATGTTCATTTCGATTTATATGTTGACTGGGGTAAAGGAAACAAGACATATGATACGAATTTATCGTATGTGTTTGTAAAACAAAACGGTAAATGGTATCTTGCTGATTTTGCAATTAATTATTAGAGGCTTGTCATGTCCGGAAAAAGCAGTATAGGCAAAAAATTTATAATTCATGGCGGAATTCTGGCGATGGCCGGAATTATAGTACGTGTAATCGGCATGGTTTACAGAATTCCGCTTCTTAATATCATAGGCAGTGAGGGCAATGGGATATATAGTGTTGCATATAATATTTACAACATTGCCCTTATTATTTCATGCTATGGCCTCCCTATGGCGGTGTCAAAGCTTGTCTCAGCACGTCTCGTTGAAAAACAATTTAATAATGCATATAAAGTGTTCAAAACAGCATTGATACTTGCACTGTGTGCAGGAGGAACTGTCGCGCTTGTTATTTTGTTTGGTGCGGATTTCCTTGAAAATGTTGTATATGCCGGAAGTTATCCGGGCGTTGCAAAACCGCTTCGGGTTCTTGCACCGACAATCCTGATTGTGGCAGCACTCGGAGTTTTCAGAGGCTTCTTTCAGGGACATGGAACAATGATTCCGACTGCAATATCACAGCTTGCAGAGCAGATAGTCAATGCTGTTGTAAGTGTACTTGCAGGATATCTTCTTATTAACGCTTTTAAGGATTCTGCTGATACAGCGGCATATGGTGCTGCCGGCGGTACACTCGGTACTGAAATGGGTGCCTTGACGGCACTGCTATTTATGATTTTTGTATATTTCATATATAAGCCGGTATTTCTGAGAAAAAGGCGGAGTGATACGTGGGGAGAGACGGAAACGGCTTCTGATATACGTAAAATTATTGCCATGACCGCAATACCTATTATGATAGGACAGACATTTTATCAGATAAGCGCCGCATTGGATGATATTATGTATGCCAATATAATGAAGGCAGCGGGAGTTACGTCTGAAATTATATCAAGGACTAACGGAAACTATAATTCCAGCTACATGATATTGATAAATCTTCCGATGGGAGTGGCATCTGCCATGTCTTCATCTATGCTTCCGAGCGTTGTTGCTTCATATGCACAGGGGAAAATAAAAGACATCAGAAGTAAAATTTCAGCAACGGTTAAAATAAATATGATGATAGCCATTCCTTCATTTATCGGACTGGCGCTGCTTGGAGGACCTATTATACAACTGCTTTTTCCGAGCTATGACAGTGTTGAAGGTGCTATGATGCTTAGAATCGGAGCAATTGCAGTAGTATTCTATACGATGTCGACGGTGACAACTTCGGCGCTTCAGGGAATTGATAAGATGACTCTTCCTGTTAAGCATTCATTTATTTCACTTATAATTCACATTGGTGTGTTATGGTTACTGCTGAAATTTACAAATCTTGGAATATATGCACTTGTAATCGGAAGCGCAACATTCCCACTGCTGATATTTGTGCTTAATCTTTGGGAACTGTATTGCAATATAGGATACAGGCAGGAGATAATAAGCACATATGTTGTTCCGCTTTTCTGTGCGGTTGTAATGGGAATTGTGACACTTATTGCTTACAGACTTATATTCATGGCATCGCACAGTAATTTCGTTTCGATTATACCGTCACTTATTATTGCGGTTGCAGTATATTTTGGACTGCTTTATATGTGTAAAAGAAAGCGTCTGTACTGATGATTGACAAAATATAATACTTGTTATAGTATATGTATAACAGATGGCGTAAATGACATGAAGTTTCGGAATGGAGGAAAACATGATTGTTGTGAGAGTTGATTTTAACAGTGATGAAGCGTTATATATGCAGCTTCGCAATCAGATAATACTGGGAATTGCAACTTCACAGATTCAGGAGGGTGACTCGCTTCCGTCAGTAAGACAGATGGCGGATGACATCGGAATCAACATGCATACGGTCAATAAAGCATATAGTATACTAAAACAGGAAGGTTATATCAAGCTTGACCGGAGGCATGGAGCTGTAATTGCCCTGGATGTTGACAGACTTGAAGCATTGAATACAATGGAAAAACAACTTCGCGTTGTTATTGCGCAGGCAATGTGCAAAGGAATTACAAAAGACGAGATTCATTCAATGATTGATGCTATTATCAGTGATTATATGAATTGACCTGTCATTGAAAGTTATTATAAAGCACTCGCCGTGCAGAAATGAGGAATGACATGTTATGTGAAAATTGTAATGAAAATGAGGCAACAATTCATTATACAGAGGTTATTAACGGAGTGAAGAACGAACACCATCTTTGCAGTGAGTGTGCTTCAAAGCTGGACTTAGCCTACTATGGCAATATGTTTGGCACAGAACTTCCGTTTGCAAAACTTCTCACGGGGCTTTTTGCGGCAGGAAAGGCGGCAGCGGGAACAGAAGAGAATCCGATGGCGCATATTATCTGTCCGCAATGCGGGATGAATTTTGAGGAATTTACACGTGTTGGCAAATTCGGGTGTGCAGAGTGTTACAATGTGTTTGGACCGCTAATCGATGATAATATCAGAAAAATTCAGGGTAGTAGCGAGCATATGGGGAAAAAATATGCCAATGCAAAAAAGGAAGAAGTGGATTTGCCTGATGTTATGCAAAAGGAAAAATTTTCTGACAAACATGAAGAAATTGCACTGCTTCAGGCAAAACTAAAAGAAGCGGTTGAACTTGAAAATTATGAGGATGCGGCAAGTCTGAGAGACAGAATCCGTAGTCTTAAGGCAAAAAAAGAATAATCAGATATATGGGTATAAAGAACGGAGATTGACATGACAAGATGGTTTGAAGAGAACGGACCAAATGGTGATGTTGTTATTTCAAGCAGAGTGCGACTGGCAAGAAATATAACGGAATACAATTTTTCACTGAAGCTGGATGAAAAGAGTGCCGAGCGGATGATAGGGGATACTCTGGAGAAGCTTAAAGGTATTAAAGAACTGAACAATTACACAGAATTTGATTTTAAGAATCTTAATGAATGTCAGCGTCACGCAATGGAGGAGAGGCATGCGATAAGCAGGTTTCTGATGGAACAGAAAAATGCGGCAGGTCTTGTATCACCCAATGAAGATATTTCAATAATGCTTAATGAAGAAGATCATATAAGAATACAGTGCTTTACAGCAGGGATGAATATGCCGCTGGTCTATGACAAAGCAAGTCAGATGGATGATTTGATTGGCAGCAGTGTAGATTATGCATATCATCCGAAGTATGGATATCTTACAACCTGTCCGTCAAGCGTCGGAACAGGAATGAGGGCATCATACATGCTTCATCTTCCGGCACTTTCCGGCATGGGGCAGCTTGCAGGAATTATGAATGAGGTCGGACGGTTCGGTCTGAGTATGAGCAGCGTGTTTGGAGAGGGCAGTTCAAGTCCGGGAGATATTTACAGAATTTCAAATCAGACAACTCTCGGACTTACGGAGAAAGAGCTTATAGATAATCTCGATAATATAGTTAAGCAGATTATTGATCAGGAGCGTATGGGAAGACAGCAGTATATTAAGCAGAGAAGAGTTACTGCAGAGGATGCGGCATACCGTTCTTACGGAGTCTTAAAGTACGCAAGAAAGCTTTCTTTAAAGGATGCGCTGGTACTGTTGTCGGAGCTTAGAATGGGAATGTTTCTGGGACTCTTTGAGGAAAATGAGAATAATGATTTTTCAATTTATCAGATGATGATAGGTATTCAGCCATATAGCTTACAGCTTGAGAGAGGTAAGCTTTCGCAGGAAGAATTGGAGGTTGCCCGTTCGGAATTTGTAAGGGAAAACCTGCCGGATTTAAAGTGACGGCAGTTACGGCCTAAAGCCATAAAATGAAAAGAAATGAGGACAACGTATGCAGAGCAGGTTTACAAAAAAGGCAGAAGAAGCATTGCAGGCAGCAGGGCTTGTTGCAATACAACTGGGACATGGTTATATTGGCTCGGAGCATATTCTTATCGGACTGCTTCAGACAGAAGATTCACTTGCACAGGCAGTTCTTGAAAAACATGATGTTGATGAGGATCGCATAATAGACCTTGTGAATCAACTTATTGCACCTGATGACATGGTAAATGTAAAGGAGCCGGCGGGATATACGCCAAGGGCCAGGAAAATTCTTGAAGCATCAGCAAGAGAGGCTGCGAGATTTAAGTCTGCACTTATCGGAACAGAGCATCTTCTTATTGCCATAATAAAAGAAACTGACAGTGTCGCAACAAGACTCCTTAACACAATCGGTGTTAATATCAAAAAGCTGTATATAGACTTAATGGTTGCAATGGGAGAAGATGCAGGCAATTATAAAGAGGATTTCCAGAACGGAAAACCACGCGATAAAAAGAACAGTACGCAGACACTTGACCAGTACAGCAGGGATTTGACACAGCTTGTACGTGAGGGAAAGCTTGACCCTGTAATAGGCAGAGAGGAAGAAATTCAGAGAGTAATTCAGATTTTGAGCAGAAGAACAAAGAATAACCCTTGCCTAGTAGGTGAGCCGGGTGTTGGTAAGACGGCAATCGCAGAAGGAATTGCAGCCAAAATTGTACAGGGCGACGTCCCTGATACAATTCGGAATAAACGCCTTGTAACACTTGATTTATCAGGTATGGTAGCAGGTTCAAAGTACCGCGGTGAATTTGAGGAGAGGATAAAGAAAGTTATTGCTGAAGTTAAGCAGGATGGCAACATACTTCTCTTTTTGGATGAGCTGCATACAATTATCGGAGCGGGCGGGGCTGAAGGAGCCATTGATGCATCCAACATTTTGAAGCCATCACTTGCAAGAGGCGAGATACAGCTTATTGGTGCAACAACTCTTGAAGAATACCGCAAATACATTGAAAAGGATGCAGCGCTTGAAAGACGTTTCCAGCCGGTGCGTGTGGAAGAACCGTCGGAGGAAGAGGCAGTTCTGATTCTTAAGGGACTGCGTCCGAAATATGAGGAGCATCATAAGGTTACAATTACTGACGAGGCAGTTAACGCAGCGGTTAAGATGTCAATAAGATATATTAATGACAGATTTCTTCCGGATAAAGCGATTGACCTTATAGATGAAGCTGCCTCAGAGGTAAGACTCGGGTCATATGCAATGCCTGATTCAATTAAGAAGCTTGAACAGCAGATTACCGAGCTTGAGATACAGAAAGAGGACTGTATAAGAAGCGAAGCATATGAAAAGGCCGGTGAGATAAAGCAAAAGCAGATAAAGCTTAAGGAAAAAGTCAAAAAAAGCCGCGATGAGTGGGAGAAGTCAAAGAGTTCACAGGAACTGTTTGTCGGAGAAAATGAAATTGCTGATGTTGTTTCAATGTGGACGAAGATTCCTGTTAAGAAGCTGGCGCTGGCTGAGTCAGAACGTCTTATGAAGCTTGAACAGACACTTCATCAAAGAGTCGTCGGTCAGGATGAAGCTGTAAAAGCTGTTGCAAAGGCAATCAGGCGCGGCAGGGTAGGACTTAAGGATCCAAAGCGCCCGATAGGTTCATTTCTTTTCCTTGGCCCAACAGGTGTAGGTAAGACTGAACTTTCAAAAGCACTTGCGGATGCTATGTTTGGAAGTGAGAATGCGCTTATACGTGTTGATATGTCTGAATACATGGAAAAGCATACTGTTTCAAAGATTATCGGTTCGCCTCCGGGATATGTCGGATATGACGAGGGAGGGCAGCTTAGTGAGAAAGTCAGAAGAAATCCTTATTCGGTAATTCTTTTTGATGAAATCGAAAAGGCTCATCCTGATGTATTTAATATACTTCTTCAGGTGCTTGACGACGGGCATATTACTGATTCTACAGGAAGGGTTGTTGATTTTAAGAACACTGTAATAATTATGACATCCAATGCGGGTGCAGAAAATATCATCGCACCTAAGATGCTGGGATTTGCAGCAGGAGCAGATGAGGAGCAGAACCACAATCTGATGAAGAACCGTGTCATGGATGAGGTAAAGAGGCTTTTCAAGCCTGAGTTTATCAACAGAATAGATGAAATAATAGTATTCCATGTTCTTAATAAGACACATATGTCAGACATTGTTGATATTATGATTAAAAATGTCAATAAGAGAACTCTTGAGCAGATGAAAATTTCCATTGAGCTTACAGAGGAAGCAAAGCAGTATATTATTGACAAGGGATATGATTCCAAGTATGGCGCAAGACCTCTGAGAAGGGCAATCCAGACAGAACTTGAGGATACAATGGCGGAGAAAATTCTTGAGGGAAGCATTAAGGCAGGTAACAAAGTTCTTGTTAAATGTAATGACGGTAAACTGGAATTTGAGCGAAAAAGAGGATATAACCGCTAAATATTCACAAAAAATTTAAAATAAAGTAATAGAAATACAGACAGTTTTGTTGTATAATTTAATTATAATTTACAAATTGCATTAGAGGAGGACAAATAGATGCCGGTAGTAAATGAGCTTATCCGTACAGAAGCGGATGGAACGCTTAGTTTTGGTAACTATCAGTTAGATACAAAGTCAAAGGTTTCAGATTTTGAACATTGCGGTGATTCATATAAGGTTAAGACATTCAATGAGATTACTAAGCTTGAGCGCAACGGAATGTTTGTATATGAATCGGTTCCGGGAACAGCAGTTAACCAGTTTAAGCAGGATGAAAAAGAGACAAGCTTTAAAGTTGAGGGAGATAAGGATGCCCAGATTACCCTTGAGATGGAAGAGGGCGCAGAATATGAGGTGTCTGTTAACGGCGATTATGCCGGTAAGATGAAGACTAACATAGGCGGAAAGCTTGTACTCAGTGTTGACCTTTCTGACGGAAAAGCTACACAGGTCAATATTACAAAGGCATAATTTTGTTGCCTGTTAATGAATATGATTTTATGGATGCTGTGTGCAGAAGGTGCACACAGCATTTGTTAAATTTGGGGATAAACAAAGACAGCAAGATAACAATCAGGCGGGGTTGGAGGTAACAGGAAGAGCAATGGCAAAAAAGACAACAGCTTTTTTTTGCAGGGAATGCGGATATGAGTCGGCAAAATGGTCGGGACAGTGTCCTGCATGCAAGGAGTGGAATACATTTATTGAGGAGCCGGTTAAGGCAAAAGCCTCAAGGACGGGCACATTGTCGGGTGTGAAGAATGCACTGTCAAAGCCTGTGGCATTGAAGGATATTGATACAGATGATTCTGACAGGATTACAACAGGATTTGATGAGCTTGACAGGGTTCTTGGCGGCGGAATAGTAGAAGGCTCACTGGTGCTTGTGGGAGGTGACCCGGGAATCGGCAAGTCAACGCTGCTTCTTCAGATGTGCCGCAAGGTTTCAAATCAGGGACGCAAAGTACTGTACATATCAGGTGAGGAATCGCTCAAACAGATTAAGCTGCGCGCAGAGAGAATCGGTGATTTTACAGACAATCTGCAGCTCCTTTGTGAGACAGACCTTGAAAATATTGAGGCTGCAATTAAGGAAGCATCGCCGGATATTGTTATAATTGATTCTATCCAGACTATGTACAGGGAAGAAATCGGCTCCGCACCGGGAAGCGTAAGTCAGGTTCGCGAGTCAACATCAGTGCTTATGCAGCTTGCCAAAGGACTGGGAATATCGGTTTTTATTGTTGGGCACGTTACAAAGGAAGGTGTGGTTGCAGGTCCTAGAGTTCTTGAGCATATGGTGGACACTGTGCTTTATTTTGAGGGTGACAGGAATGCGGCATACAGAATTGTAAGAAGTGTAAAGAACAGATTTGGTTCTACCAATGAAATCGGTGTATTTGAAATGCGTGAGAATGGTCTTAACGAAGTTATGAATCCATCAGAGTATATGTTAAGCGGAAAGCCTGAGGGAGCCTCGGGGTCAGTTGTTGTATGTCTCATGGAGGGGACAAGACCTATGATGGTGGAGGTTCAGGCGCTTGTCTGCGACTCAAATTTCGGAATGGCCAGACGGACAGCAGCAGGAACAGATTATAACAGAGTTAATCTGCTTATGGCAGTAATAGAAAAAAGAGTAGGGATACATCTTGGCGGGTGCGATGCCTATGTAAATGTGGCAGGCGGGCTTAAGGTTAATGAGCCTGCACTTGATCTGGGTATAGTGATGGCACTTGTATCAAGCTTTAGAAATATTGAGATTAATTCAAAAACCATAATATTCGGAGAGGTAGGACTGGCAGGAGAGGTAAGGGCTGTAAGCCAGCCACAGCAGAGGGTTAATGAGGCTGTAAAGCTTGGATTTGATACATGTATTCTGCCTGATGTATGCTTGAAAAATGTTAAGGTTAATGATAAAATCAAACTAATTGGGGTAAAGAATCTTAATGAGGCACTGAGTGTGCTTTGATAACTTCAGGGAATATACTGATATGTGAAGCCAGGGGGGACATTTATGGAGGAGAAGACGGTAGAAGAGCTCGGTGCAATACTGCAGGGGCTGGATGAATCACAGGACAGGCTTGAGAAAGATGCATTTGATGTTATTAATTCATCAGATACGTCGCTTAACCTGGTGAAAGAGAGTATTGGAAGCATTGAAGAAATGCTCAGGATGATTGATGATATGAACAAAATAGTTCAGGCATCATCTGATAAAATCAATCATCTTGAGCAGCTTTCGTCGCAGATTGAGAAGTTTGCATCAGTTATAGCTTCCATAGCCAATAAGACCAATATATTATCACTTAATGCATCAATCGAAGCGGCACGTGCAGGAGAGCATGGACGCGGATTTGCGGTTGTTGCAGGCGAAGTACGTAATCTTGCAGCACAGTCATCAAAGTCATCAAAGGAGATTACGGATACGATAGTTAAGGTTCAGGCTTCGGTAAAAGAAACAATAGATGCAATGAAAGAAATATATGATAATGCAGAGCAGCAGCAAATAAAGGCCGGTACGGTAGGAGATGTTCTCAATAAGGTAGTGGATGCTGCATATGCAGCCAATGAGGTGGCCCGCAATATTGAAAATGAGGTTGCGGTTCAGAGGGATATCACTGACGAGGCAAAAAGAACACTTGAAAAATCGCAGAATTAATTAATCAGGCTCATGCATGGCATGTATCCCATACATGGGCCTGATTGCCTGTTTGCAATACTTGAATTTTGACATTCACAGGAGGATATGTAAAAGGTATGGAACTGGTGCAGATTTTTTTAATTGCGGTAGGACTTGCGATGGACGCATGTGCGGTTTCAATATGCAAAGGTCTTAAGATGACTCAGAAAGTAGATTTGAAGTACACGGTGATTATTGCACTGTTCTTTGGCGGATTTCAGGGCATTATGCCGCTTATAGGGTGGCTTCTGGGTTCGCAGTTTGCTTCCTATGTGTCGGCGGTAGACCATTGGATAATATTTATTCTCCTTGCATTTATAGGCGGACAGATGATATATGAGGCCTTGAAGAAAGATGATGACGATGCAGATGATGAAATAAGCTATGACCTCAAGGAACTTTTTATGCTTGCGATTGCTACAAGCATTGATGCACTCGGAGTAGGCGTATCATTTGCATTTATGGAAAATGTAAATATATGGATTGCAGTTATAATAATTGCGGTTGTGACGTTTGTAATATCTTTTGCAGGCGTATTTGTAGGTAATAAATTTGGCATAAAATATAAGAGCAGGGCAGAGCTTGCAGGAGGAATTATTCTCGTAATTATCGGAGTAAAGATTCTGTTGGAGCATATTGGGTTGTTCTAAAAAATACATGTGAATGGAGATTAGTGTAAAATGTCTGTTGATTTTAATGTGGAAATACCTGTATTCAGGGATGCGGAATATGATATAAGGAAATTTGGTGCCGTGGCAGGCGGAGCGGTTTCTAATACTAAAGCTGTTAATGATGCGATTGCGGCATGTTCTTCTGATGGCGGAGGTCATGTGATTATACCGGCAGGTTTATGGCTTACAGGACCTGTAAAGCTTCTGTCGGGCGTTGATTTACATGTTGAAAGTGGTGCAGTACTTCTGTTTGATAAGAATAAGGAGGAATATCCGCTGATTATCAGTGATTATGAGGGGCAGCCAAGAATAAGGACTGTTTCACCGATTATGGCTGTCGGGGCAGAAAATATTGCCATTACAGGTGAGGGAACTATCGACGGCAACGGACAGCTGTGGCGTCCGGTCAAGAAGTTTAAAGTGACGGAGCGACAGTGGAACAATATGCTGGAAACAAGTCCGGATACGCTCATTCCTACAAGTGAGGGCGGTATGTGGTTTCCTACAAAGACTTCTTATGAAGGATGTATGGCAGGAGAACCGTCTGGTGAGGATGAAGACGCATTAAAAAAAGCAGAGCCGTTTTATGATTTTTACAGACCTGTTATGGTTAATTTTGTGAAATGCAACCGTGTACTGATTGACGGAGTCACTCTGCAGAATTCACCGAACTGGAATGTACATCCTCTTCTTTGTACAAACCTTACGGTCCGCAATGCGATGATAAGAAATCCTTACCATGCGCAGAATGGAGACGGAATTGATGTGGAGTCATGCCGGTTCGTTGAAATATGCAATACAAAGTTTGACGTCGGAGATGACGGTATATGCATGAAATCCGGAAAGAATGAGATAGGAAGAAGAATAGCGGTTCCGACAGAAAATGTATATATACATGACTGCACTGTAATGCATGCACATGGCGGATTTGTTGTCGGAAGCGAGATGTCGCGCGGTGTAAGAAATGTTACAGTTAAGAATTGCACATTTCTTGGAACTGATGTCGGAATAAGATTTAAGAGTCAGCTTGGACGTGGCGGAGTGGTGGAAAATATTCTGCTTGAAGATATAACAATGACAGATATCGTTCAGGAGGCAGTTATATTTACAATGGGATATTCCCTGTATAAGCTGTCGCATGAAAAAGAGGATGCGGATGTCTATGTGAGTGATGATGATATTCCTGTATTCAGGGATATTACAATGAAAAATATCACATGCCTTGGGGCAAAGACGGCTTTCAAGGCGGAGGGAATTGAGTTTCCGCCGTCTAAAGGAAAGCCTACGGTATATGATATAACGCTTGAAAATGCTGAGATTACAGCACTTACAGGATGTGTGGTTAAAAATGCCCGGAATATAAAAATGAAAAATGTTAAAATTCATCTTCCTGAGAAGGAAATTTATGAGGATGACGCTGTATACGGAGTACAGTAAAACGTTGTTAAAAATCCCACAAAAATAAAGTCCCACAAATTTGTGGGATTTTTATTTTTGCCTGCAACCCTTGCTGATTTTTTTTCGTATAGTAAGTGAAAGGGGGTAAGAAAATGTTTGGAAAGAAAAAGACAACTCTGTTTGCAAAGACACATTTTGCCGGACTGGAGTATGAACAGGTTGTAAGAAAGTACGCAGACATGGTTACAAGAATATGTGTTATGCGCTGCGGCAATGTTGAGGATGCCAAGGACTGTTTTCAGAATGTTTTCATAAAGCTTTACACCGCGGATAAAGATTTTGAAACCGAAGAATATCTGAAAGCCTGGCTTATACAGGTGGCAATTCACCAGTGTACGGATTTCCACAGACAGGCGTGGAACAGAAAAGTTGCGCTGGAGGATGACATTTCAAAGTTTGAAGAGCTTGGCGTTGTGACAGACGGAAGTACACAGGGGTCAGAATTATTCCTTCTGGTAAAGCAGCTTCCGGAGAAGTACAGCAATGTGATTTATCTCTATTATTATGAGGAATACAGCATTTCAGAGATAGCTAAGATGCTTGATTCCAATGAAAACACAATAAAGTCGATTCTAAAGAGGGGAAGAGACAAATTAAAGGAAATGTTAGGAGGAGTGGACAATGAACTGGTTATCCGAATTTGACCATGTAAAAACGCCCGAATCATGGATTGATGAAACTCTTGATATGACAGTGGGAAGAAAGGAATCATGGGACAATAAAGACGCGAGGGGAAAAAAGAGTAATATTATGAAAACGCGCAGAAATTCAACGGGCAGAATGGCAGGTAATTTTGTTAAAGCTGCAGTGGCAGTCGGGGTGCTTATTGCAGTATCAGGCGGAAGCGTGTATGCATATAACTATTACATGGGAAAATATGCTATGAACAATTCAGCTTCATCACTGAATCATTTTGAAGGAGGAGTTGACGATCAGGGTAATCCTTATGCATACGAAGGGGCACAGAGCGTGAAAGAGACGGCTGTGTCAAGTCAGGATATCCTTATAGTGGAGTCAACAGATATGGTTACTGAAGCACACAAGGCCGTGATTCGATTTACCGTTAAGACAAAGGATGGTTCTTCACTTGTCAATAATGACGAGAAAAAGGTTTCATACCCTTCACGCCAGAAGTTTAAGACAGTAAATGTAAAGGTTGGTGGAGAACAGATTTTCAGTGATGGCGGACTGACATCAAGAATATATGCACAAAGGGTTGATGATGCCTCTGTGCCGTCAGAAGCAGTGTTTGAGCTTACGGTAAGCGATGTAAATGTAGATTTCGCAGGAAAGGATATCAGCGTATCACTTACAGATTACACGGATTCATGGAGTGTTATGTCAGATATCGGATTTAAATTTGACAGTGTGGCAGATCTTGTGGCAGCCGGAAAGATTGCAGACATTAACGGTTTTGATGTTGTAGAAGAGAAAGGATATTATGCAAACGGAGCATCAAAAATGTCATATGTACTGAAGCCGGGAACGCAAAAAATTGCATTTTCAGACAAATACCCGGACGCATATATTGATAATATAGGCTTTGCACCAAGATCGGATTATGATAAAAAAGATACATTCTATATGACGATAGTTCCGGGAAGTGCATCAGAAACACTTCGTAAGCTTGCATTTCTCAATAAGACGACAGGAAGAATGTACAATGATCATGAATTTGCATATAAAATACTTGATGACGGGCGCGTACAGATTGCCGTCAGTGCCAACGTAGACCGGCAGTATTCAAAGACTAATGACGGAATATATATAGATACTACATTAGAGCATCTGAAAAACTATAAGCTCATACTGAATAATCCGGATAAAGAACCGACAGATGGAACAAGATACGCAGGAACATGGACAATGACGCTTAAATCAGATGCATCAAAGATGATTGAGGATAAAGTGCTTAAAGATATAGAATTGCCTAAAGAATCTGTTGATGAGTATCAGGTTTATAAAATAAAATTACTCACACTCAACGATACGGAATTTAAAGTGGAATTTATGATAACAGATGAATGGCAGAAGAACGATTCCAAAGAAAACAGCTATTTCTCCAAATTTGCAAAAAGCATTGTTATTGTAATGAAGGACGGAAAGAGAATTACACTGGGCAATAAGATTGGCGGAGGCTACGGCGGATGGTCGGATAGAGAGGCAGACGCTGTACTTGAGGCACTGCTGCAGTCATTTATAAATTCTAATGATGTTGAAAAACTGGAAATAGCAGGATGCACATTTAAATTTGAATAAACAGGCAAATTGATTCGCAACCGGTTACCCGCATGAATAATATATTATATATTGTTTATGCGGGTGATTTTTTTGGAAAACTGGCGGCAGAATAGTGGAATAGGCGTTTCAATCCTTGATACGGGAATATATCCGCACAGGGATTTTGGCAATAGAATAGTGGAATTTAAGGATTTTGTAAATAATCGTAAACAGGCTTATGATGACAATTCGCACGGAACACATGTGGCCGGAATAATTGCAGGTGACGGAACCGCATCAGGCGGGAAATACTGCGGCCTTGCGCCTAAAAGCAGACTTATTGTGCTTAAGGTGCTGGACAGAAACGGTGAGGGCAATGCAGCGGATGTCGTGACAGGGCTTAGGTGGGTTATTGATAACAGAGAAAGGCTTGGAATAAGAATTGTAAATCTTTCGTTTGGGACAACATCGAAATCTTCGCTGGGTGAAGGTTCGCTTCTTGTTCAGATGGTGGAGCGTGTCTGGGATGAAGGGATAGTTGTAGTCACAGCTGCCGGTAATAATGGTCCTGCAAGAGGGACAATTACTGTTCCGGGCATAAGCCGTAAGGTTATAACCGTGGGGGCATTTGATGATGCAATGTATCAGGATGAAAGGGGCGTTAAGCATGTCAATTATTCGGGAAGAGGTCCAACCGGAGCATGTATTGTAAAGCCTGAGATTGTGACTGCTGGCTCAGGTATAGTATCGTGTGCCAACAAAAAAGACGGATATGCGGTAAAATCAGGAACATCGATGTCGGCACCAATTGTTACGGCGGCAATAGCGCTTCTGCTTGAACGCAATCCGGGCATGACTCCTGCAATGGTCAAAATGCGTCTGCACGACAGGGCTGTAAGGCTGAATCTGCCTAAAGAACAGCAGGGATGGGGAATGCTTGATTTAAGAGAACTTTTACGTTAATAATGTTTACTGATGATAAAAAAGTGATATAATTATGTTAGTAACAGTGGTAGTTTACAATGCATTCAGTGCATGGAAAAGAGGGGCCAATGTTTGATGAGATTGAATTAAAAAACGATTACACGTTTGATGAAGAAGTACAGATGAAAAAGGAGATTGACAAGCTTGGTGATAAATTTGCGGTGCTGCAGCAGGAGCTGAAGAAAGCCGGTATTCCTGTAATTATAGCTTTTGAGGGCTGGAGCGCGTCAGGTAAGGGAAGTCTTATCGGGAAGCTCCTGAAATTCCTTGATCCGCGCGGAGTTAAAATGTATTCAATTACAAATCCGTCTGATGAGGAGGCAAGGAAGCCGTACATGAACCGCTTCTGGATGAGAATTCCGGGACGTGGTGAAATAACAATATTTGACAGAAGCTGGTATCATGAGTGGATGCTCGAAGGAAAGCCAAGATATGGGAATGAGATAGATACATTTGAGAGGCAGCTTACAGATGACGGCTATGTTATTTTTAAATTTTTCCTCCACATTTCCAAAAAGGAGCAGGCGCAGCGCCTTAATGAGCTTGAAGAGTCGAAAGCTACTGCATGGAGAGTAAAAGAACATGATAAATCTCAGAATAAGCACTATGCAAAATGTAAGAGTTCTTATGATGAGATGCTTGAGGCTACAAATTATCCGTATGCACCGTGGCAGGTTATATCGGGAATGGACAAGGATGCAGCTTTAAGAGATGTGCTTAGGACCATTGTCAAAAAGCTTGAAAAGCTGACAAAGAAAGTATTAAAAGAGGGAAAGCAGGTAATACAGGGAGCGGGAATCGCTCCCGATAAGATGCAGTTTAAGCTTGTTGAAAAACCGTTAATTCAGGATGTTAATCTAGATTGTATGCTCTCCGAAAAAGAATACAGGAAAAGGCTTGATAAGCTGCAGGATAAGCTGCTTAAGCTGTCTTACAAGCTTTATAAGAAAAAAATACCGCTTATTATCTGCTACGAGGGATGGGATGCCGCGGGAAAAGGCGGAAACATCAAGAGAATGGTGTCGTGTTTTGATGCGCGTGACTACGAGGTACATCCTGTTGCCGCTCCGGATTCGTATGAGAAGGTTCGACACTATTTATGGCGCTTTCAGAAAAACCTTCCGAAGACAGGTCATATAGCTGTATTTGACAGAACATGGTACGGGCGTGTAATGGTAGAGCGCCTTGAGGGATTTAACACTGAAACCGAGTGGAAACGTGCATATAACGAGATTAATGAATTTGAAAAGGAGCTTACTGACTGGGGTGC
The DNA here is from genome assembly GCA_945913015.1 of uncultured Bacteroides sp. Taxonomy (GTDB): domain Bacteria; phylum Bacillota; class Clostridia; order Lachnospirales; family Lachnospiraceae; genus Bacteroides_F. Next base: position 7,821 of record CAMECH010000009.1, on the reverse strand, counting down.
AGTTATTGTAAAGTTCTGGCTTCAGATAGACAAAGACGAGCAGCTTGCACGCTTTAAGGAACGTGAAAATACTCCTTCAAAGCAGTGGAAGATTACAGATGAAGACTGGCGTAACCGTGAGAAATGGGATGCATATGAGATTGCAGTCAATGAAATGATTAAGTATACATCAACAGAAGATGCACCGTGGCATATCATCGAATCCAATGACAAATACTACGCGCGCATCAAAGCAATTGAGACTGTTGTTGATGCCGTTCAGGCTGCGCTTGATAAGAATAAGAATTAAAATAAAATGAATAACTAAAAGTGCAGACGTCCGGCAGCAGTGATATAAGTAATATTTTTTATTTATATCAGGGCTTCCGGGCGTTGTTTTTATTTGGGCAGGGCTGTTGACAAAGTGTATGTAATATGTTACATATATATGTAACATATTACATAAAGGAGGCGCAATGAATTATAATTTAATGCTTCAAAATGACAGGGTAGAGTTTGGGCAAATGCCGCCTGAGCCATTTCTGATAGGGCTTTTAAGTGCATTTGAAAACAGATTTCAGGCTGTAGCGGATTCATTTTTTGAAGAAATCACATGGAAACAGTTTTTTGCTGTCATATGTATTAATTTATGTAAGGAAAGTCCTACAATCAATGATTTGGCAGAGGTCATGGGAAGTTCTCATCAGAATGTTAAGCAGATTCTTCTTAAATTGGAGCGGAAAGGATTCATTAAGATGATTCCTGATGAGAATGACAGAAGAAAGCAGCGAATTGTTACCACAAAGAAGTGTGATGATTTCTGCAAAAAGAATGATAAGGAAAGTCAGGTAAAAATCAATCAAATGTATGAAGGTGTGACGGAAGAGCAGCTTCTTGTTACTATTCAGACTATTTCACGGATGGAAAGGAATTTAAGAAAATGAAAACAATTATAGTATATTCATCACAAACAGGATTTACAAAAAGATATGTTGACTGGTTATCAGAAGAACTTAATGCGGATGTCGTTACAATAGCCGATGCAAAAAAGAAGAGTGATAATTATTTTGCTGATGCCGACGTAATTATTTACGGAGGCTGGGCAATGGGCGGAAAGATAGTAAACAGTAAATGGTTTACCCAAAATATTCCATGCTGGAAAGGAAAGAAACTGGTGCTTTTCTGCGTTGGTGCAAGCCCTAATCAAAGTCATGATGTTGAAACTGTACTTAATAATGCATTAACAGACGAGGAGAAAAAGTATGCAAAAGCATTTTATTGCCAGGGCGGACTCTCTTATGAGAATATGAAGCTGCCGTCAAGACTGCTTATAAAAGCATTTGTTTCCATGATACGAAATAAAAAGAATGCAACTGAGCAGGAAAAGGAAATGGGAGAAATGCTTGCTCATTCTTACGATATTGCCGACAGGAAGTTTATTGAACCAATTGTCGGGTATATCAGATCAGTATGAAAAATATTCCCGATGGCATATTTTTGGTATCTTTTAACAAAAATATTTAAAATAATATATTAAAATTTAAGTTAAAATGTTAATTGAAAACTGAGGCGTCATCTGATATAATTTCCCTCACAAATAAAAAGGAGGGGAGTTTATTGAGTATGAAGAGATTTAAAAAGAGACTGGTAACAATATGGCTGATTGCAGCAGCGGCGGTTGTCTTTGGCGCAGCAGGTTATATTATCAGACCATGGCAGGTGCAGGGCGCACAGAGTAAAGAAGGTGAATATTCAACTGAAACTGTTGCGCCCGGTGAGGTGACTCAAAATAACGAACAGGAATCTGACGGGATAAGTACATCCGCAGAAGGCGGAAGGAGCAGAACTGATAACAGCATCATAGGCGATAATAATAACGATAACGGTTTATCTATGACAAGTCTGAAGGATTTGGTAGGGGAATATTGCATTGATGCAGTGAGTGACGAAATCACTGTCGATGATGTAATAAAAGTGTCTGAGATGCTGACGGAAGAACAACAGAAAATTCTTATCACAAAACTTATCGAATATGGTGTGATGCAGGGTGAAGATAATGGGGATTTTCAGACGTTGTATGAAAAAATTGCAGACGCTGAAACACTATTAACATATAATTTCGCGTTAAGGGAAGAGGACAGAGAAAAGCTTGTGGACTGGATGCTTGACAGTCTGGAAGATTTTGAAAATCAGATTTACCAGGGTAATAGTACTATATCGGAAGAAGAGCTTACATCATATGTGAAAGATGCATTTGAAACTGCAATCAGAGAACATGTTGAAGAAATTGTTTTTGAGCGTAAGTTATCTGTAACGGATGAAGATGTACTCAGGATGATTATAGCAGAAGTGGGGAATCAGGAAAGTTTGCCATATGCAGGAATTCAGGAAATATTAACTGAATGCCAAGACATTTTTGATGATGAATATAATTCATCAGAAGTATCAATGGTTACAGAAGAGGAAATCGAAGTTATACTGGAACAGTGGGCGACTGATATTGGTTCTGAATTTAGCAGAATAATACAGTATTATAACGATAGAATTGATGAGATGGATGCTTTTATAACCAGCCTGCAGAATGAACAGAAAAGAGTGGATTCTAAAATTCTGGAATTAGAACAGGAGAAGGAAAGAATCTCTTTACTGAATACATATGTCGAAGCTCTTGAGGATAAAACACGGCACAGCTTTGAAGAACTTGACAAAGAGACTGAAGCCAATATAACTAAACTTAAAGAAGGACTGGAGCAGCTTATTCAGAAATTGTCAGATGAAAGTTCCGGAAATGATGTGAAAAATAATTCTGAAATTGCAGAGCTAAAAGAAATATGTGCGCAATTAAATGCGGATAAAGCATCAGAAATATCGATGGATTTATTGGAAAGTGAGCTGCGGGAACTGATAGACCGGGAGAAAAGGGAAAATAATGACAGTACGGCACAACTTGCGGCTTCAATATTAGAAAACGTAAATAGGCTTAGTGAGATTGAACGGGAGTATATAGAGCTTAATAATATATTTCAGGAGAAATATGAATTATTGCAGAATGAACTGGATGTGTCTTCAGCAAAACTTAAAGAGGAAATTGCTTCAGGAGATGAAAGACATGACAGGCAGATAAGTGAACTGAGTCAGTTGACGGACGGATTACAGGAACAAATAGATATAAATGATAGTACATACAAAACCAGTCTTGATGGTTTGCAGCAGAAAGTGGATTTGGATAACGGAGCATTAAAAAGCAGTCTTGATGGCTTGCAGCAGAAAGTGGATTTGGATAACGGAGCATTAAAAAACAGCCTTGATGGTTTGCAGCAGAAAGTGGATTTGGATAACGGCACATTAAAAGAGAGTCTGAGTGAATTGGAAAAATTATTTGGAAGTCTTGATTCACTGCTGACCAATGAAAAAAGCAATATTGTATCAGCAATCAATGAGGTTTTTCAATATGCCAGTGAGGGAAAAAGAAAGCTTGCAGATGCATTAAACCAAGCTGGCGTTAATGCAGACAGTAATGCATCATTTCAGAGTTTAGCAGATGGTATCGGTAAAGTTGCAGACAGTAAATACAATGAGGGAATTATAAGTGCGGACGAAAGGTGTAATAAAGCTTCCGTAAGTTATAAAAGCGGCTATTCGGATGGGAACAGTACCGGTTACTCCAATGGATATTCAGAAGGGTACAGCGATGGAAAATTAACCTGTAAAGTAGAGAATATAGACTTATATAGTTTGCGTTCGGAAGGGCAGACATGGATGAATACAATCGAATACAATGTCGGTAAAGGATATAAGCAGGTTTATTGCCAGTTAGATTATACGTGGCTGAGCAGTAGCGGAAACCGCTTTATAATAGATTATGAATATAATCCGGACACAGGTATATTTAAGGCATCGGCACACGATTGGGGAATGAATGAAATAGCCATGTACTGCGGTGAAGAATACGCATCGACAAAGATAACAGTAGTTGCCGTTAAATAGAAGCCTTGTTGTAATCAGATAAAGGTAGTATAATAAACTACACTAAAATCTGGAAGGCTATTGGGTAATGAATATACTGAATCTTGAAAAAATAACAAAAATATATGGAGAGAGAACGCTCTTTGATGAAGTGACTCTTGGAATCAGCGATGGCGATAAAATTGGTGTTGTTGGGGTGAATGGAACCGGAAAGTCTACATTTTTAAAGATTGCAGCAGGACTGGAAGATCCGGATTCCGGACGTGTTATTAAAGGCAATAATATAACAATATCATATCTTCCTCAGACACCATATTTTGATAAAAATGAAAAAATTATTGATTATGTTGTTGGTGGGGCTATAGCTATTGCTACAAGCTATAATTCCGGCGGTTCTGCTCACGAACTGGAAAACTATGATGCAATATCGGGAGAAGCAAAGGCAATTCTTACAAAACTGGGAATTAATGACTTTGAAGCTGATATTACAAAGATGTCGGGCGGTCAGAAGAAAAGAATTGCATTAGCCAGGGTGTTAATAAAACATGCTGATTTACTTATATTAGATGAACCGACTAACCATCTGGATAATGGCATGGTTATATGGCTTGAAAATTATATCAAAAAGTATAGAGGGCAACTTCTTATGGTAACACATGACAGATATTTTCTTGACAATGTTACCAACCGAATTGTTGAAATAGACAAGTCCAGTTTGTATTCATATAATGAAAACTATTCCGGTTTTTTAAAACTTAAAAGTGAACGTGAGGAAATGGCGCTGGCCACTGAAATGAAAAGACAGAATATGCTGAGAACGGAGCTTGCATGGATACAGCGCGGATGTCAGGCGCGTTCCACGAAGCAGCAGGCAAGAATCGACAGATATGAAGATATGAAAGAAGCTTCAAGACAGGCAAGAACTTCTTTTGAAAAGCAGAATCTGGAAATGGGTTCGGTATATACAAGACTTGGAAAGAAAACTATTGAACTGAATGATATATCAAAGGCATATGGCAGTAAAAAACTTGTCAGCAATTTCACTTACATTTTTCTTAAGGATGACAGAGTTGGTTTTATTGGTGATAATGGATGCGGTAAGTCTACGTTGATGAAAATTGTGAGCGGAAAAGAAAAACCTGATTCAGGAACAATTGAAATCGGACCGACTGTTAAAATCGGATTTTTTATGCAGGAAAATGAATTCAAAGATGAAACACAGACGGTACTCGATTATGTGAAAGCAATCGGAGAATATGTAGTGACTGCAGACGGAAAAATTACGGCCTCGCAGATGTGTGAGAAGTTTTTGTTTAATCCGAAGATGCAATGGACACCTATATGTAAACTATCAGGTGGTGAGAAAAGAAGACTGTATTTATTATCAGTTCTGATGGAATCACCAAATGTTCTTATTCTTGATGAACCAACCAATGATTTGGATATAGAAACGCTTGAAATTCTGGAAGATTATCTTGATAAATTTGTAGGTATAGTCATTACAGTATCACATGACAGATACTTTTTAGACAGAGTGGTTGACAGAATTTTTGCATTTGAAAGTAATGGCAAAATACAGCAGTATGAAGGCGGGTTTAGTGATTACTATGAAAAATCACAGTCTTACATGAAACTTTCCGAAGACAGGAATCAAACGACTGAAAAGAAAGAGCCTGTAAGAAAATCATCGCGTGAACATGAAAAAAAGCTTAGATTTACATATGCCGAACAAAAAGAATTTGATTCCATAGATGCTGATATTGCTGCTCTGGAGCAGAAAATAGCAGAGCTTGATAAGGAAATTACTCTTGCGGCAATGCAATATACAAAGCTGAATGAGTTGATGAAAGAAAAGGAGAAATGTGATAAAGAACTGGAAATCAAAATGGACAGATGGCTATATTTAAACGAACTTAATGAAAAAATACAGACTCAATAAATGTTATGTGATGAATAATCCTGCATAGTTTTTGAAATCGATTATGATATTCGCAGCGGAATGGAGATTAGCATGAAGAAAAAAGGTCATGGGATTTTTAGAATAATATTCGGACGAACAACAATAATAGTACTCTTATTGTTACTTCAGTTAATTATGTTGATTTGTGCATATTCGTTTTTTGCAAAAAACATAATATATTATCATGGCGTTACTGTACTATTATCGTTTGTTGTATTGGTATGTGTTATTAACACTGATGATAATGCGGGTTTTAAAATAGCATGGATAATACCAATATTAGCAATGCCGGTATTTGGTGCATTATTTTATCTGTATTACAGAAATCAGTATACCGTAAAACTCATTAAAAGGCGTCTGAAAAAATTAGATGACGATATCAGATTGATACAGAAACAGACTTTGAATGCAGAATCTGAAGAACTCATGGAAAATCAGGGAGAACTTGGAATTGCCAATTACCTGTATAACACGGGGGCATATACTGCTTATACCGAAACTGAAACAACATATTTTCCTATAGGTGAAGATATGTATGCAAGGCTGCTGGAAGAGCTTGAAAATGCAAAAGAATTTATATTTATTGAGTATTTTATAATTGCAAAAGGACTAATGTGGGATTCCATATTGGAAATTTTGAAAAGAAAAGTTTCAGAAGGGGTAGAAGTAAGAGTCCTATACGACGGAATGTGCAGCTTTGTTCTGCTCCCGTATAGTTATCCAAAACAACTTCAAAATGAAGGCATACAATGCCGTATGTTTGCTCCGATAGTACCGGTGTTATCAACATACCATAATAACAGAGATCACAGAAAAATAGTGGTAATTGATGGGAAAACAGCGTTTACAGGAGGCATCAATCTTGCTGATGAATATATTAATCACATTGTAAGATTTGGACATTGGAAGGATACTGCAATTATGCTGAAAGGGGATGCAGTGCGCAGTATGACTTTGATGTTCCTTGAAATGTGGAATGTAAGTTCAAAGGATATTGAGGATTATTCAAAATATCTTGTGCCTAATCAGAATAAGCCGGGACTGCAGGGGATAGTTATACCATATGGAGACGGACCGTATAACAAGGAGGATATAGGAAAGGAAGTATATATTGATATATTAAATCGTGCTACAAAGTATGTTCATATAATGACACCATATCTTATACTGGATGATGAAATGATGGCAGCACTTAAATTTTGTGCAAAAAGAGGTGTTGAAACAATAATTATAATGCCACATATACCGGATAAGAAGTATGCATATCTTTTAGCAAGAACATATTATAGAGAACTGCTTATTGCAGGTGTAAGGATATATGAATATACACCGGGGTTTGTTCATGCCAAGGAATTTATAAGTGATGACATAAGAGGTGTTGTTGGTACATTTAATCTGGATTACCGCAGTCTTTATCTACATTATGAATGTGCTGTATATATGTATTCTACACAGTCTATACATGATATGGAGCAGGATTATCAAAAAACATTGGCTGAATGTGAGAATATAACGTTAAAAACATGTGATAACTATTCAAAAGTAGGAATGGCTATCGGCAGAGTTTTAAGAATATTTGCACCGATGATGTAATGTTGTGGAATGGAGACCAGCTATGAAAAGTCAAGCATAAAAATTAGCAAAAAATTCTTTTTTCGTATCGATGGTAAAAAAGGGTAACTTTAATAAAGCTCCCGGGTGGGTGCATTTTTTCAAATCTATCGATATTGGTATACAGACCTCTTACTCGAGGTTAAATGCTACATTGTCAGTGAGCATCTTCCAGATGACCCTGACTAGCTTGCCGGCACAATGCCCAAGTGCATTGTAGTGAGACCGGCCTTCAGCCCTCTTGGCATCGTAATAAGCCTTGAAGGTTGCGTTGTTTCTAACAACGTTCCAAGCTGCATTGACAA
>CAMECH010000008.1 GCA_945913015.1 uncultured Bacteroides sp. | reverse complement strand
ATTATCTTATTACAATCGCCCAGACAGCATAAAAAACCTCAACAACGTGCCAGCAGTAAAACAGCGCCATCGCACGTTTCTTTGTACTTTCACTTATTGTCATGCCGTTGCCATGCAGACACAATAGTATAAGCGGCAGAACCGGCAGGAAATATCTTCCCGTGACACCGTCAATATTCCATCCTACAGGTGTTGATACCTGCATCATAAAAAACATCACCGCACATGACATAAAGCATGAAATGCACATTGCAAGCTTCTCATTTGATTTTATCACAATTCTGTCTGCCCAAGCCCTCTCTTTTTCAGACTCAAGGCTCACCATTAATATTATAACAAGAAATGGTATTACTATGGCAAGTGGAATTGTCTGTATATTGGCGCTTAAATGCGTTCCGATAATACTGCCCAGATAGTAATCTGCCTTTTCAATAAGAGATCCTATGCACATCAGCAGAAATTCCCACGGATGCTCAACCGCGTACGAAAGAGTGTAGCTGCTTCCGGGCATATATTTCCCGTCCGCCGCCATCACCACAAGCCCGAAAGCCTCTGCCGCCACAAGTGCATACTGCACCACATTAAAAATAACTGCCGATGCCGCCATGCTTCCGGCGACTGCCGCCTTCTTTTTCCATGACATATGCACCTTTTTAACTGCGACAAGCAGAAGGAGGAAAAATATATATGTTCCCTTTTTGCATGCTCCAAGAAGTACTGCCGATACAATCCACGTTACAAATGCCATCCTGTCAGATACCATCGCGCGCGCCGCTGCATTAACCGAATTAACTGTACCAACTGCATTTTCTCCACTGTCATCCGCATTATCCGGCTTCATGCCATGCATACACCTAAGCCAGCATGCCGTAAACAAAAATGCTGCGGCAATACACATTCCGTCATAAGAGAATGCCGAATATTCCTGCAATGTCATCGGCATCAGTGCAACCAGCGCAAGCATTTCTTTACCCACAGGAATTATCTTTATTGCAAGCGCAATCATCAGAGCAAATGCAACAACGCCTAAAAATCTTGCAAGGTACACGCAGAAAATCGACCCCAGATGAAAGAGCCTGCCAAGAACAAGACCTGTAATATACGGAATATACGGCACAAAATTTTCCTTCGGCGCATCCATTCCCGTGTTCACCATATTATCATCACGCACAACAACCGATGCCGTATCACGTAAATCCATAAATGCATCCGCTGTCATCAGCCCGTGATAAGTATCTTCGGCCTTAAAATTTCTTTTATAAAACTCAAAATCGTCTTCTCTCATGAGAAGTCCGTCGTTTGCATTTCCCTTAAACAGCAGGCGGTTTGAATAGTCATATGCCACCCTGAAATGATGTGCCGAATCGCAGCCCTTGCCTGGTGCCACAACAAGCATATATATGCTTCCAAACCCTATGCACGCAATTATAAATACCCTGTGAAGCGGCATTTTAAATGCAAATGCTGCCAAAAGCACCACGCCAAGCACAACAATAGTCAGTGCAAGTATTATATTAAAAATCTTATCCGGCATATTTGAATGTTTAAATACCCCGAGGCACAGTGCCTTTGTATCACTGTCCGTGCCGTTTATCACAAGCTTTCCATTGTATGCCCCTGCTCTTTGCAGGTAAATTTCAGGTGCGTTTTTCTCATTTTCAACATCGCTTGTAAGCACAATTTCATACTCTGTCCCCACCTCCAGACTGACATCATGAAGTCCGAAATTGACAAGCTCATCCATCGGCAGCCTTGTATTGTCATATACATCCTCGTATACCGTTTCACCGCTGCTTCTCTTAATTATCTCAAGGAAAGTCTGTCCAGACAAAACTTTGTCCTCTCCCTTATGAAAGCAGAACGACAGTCCATCCGTCTTTGTATCCGGAGTAAATGTCTGTCTTATCTCATCGCCTCTTACAAGCCTCTGGTAATAAATTGTATCAGTCTTCTTATCATTATGTGCATGAACCGAATATACTATATTTTCAATTTTTTCGGTCTTAATACTTTTCTTCCCTAATACGACAAAAAGGGCTGCGCAGATTACGAGCCCCATAATATACAATATTCTTTTCTGCTTCTTCAAAAAATCAAGCATATATAAATAACCTCACAGCAAAAATCTAAGGCGCCATTTATCCGGTACATCAATTCAGTTATTTGTGAAATGATGTACTAGTCGCGGAAATATATATCCCTTGTATATACTTTGTCAGTTACATCAGCAAGTAAATCATCCAGTCTGTTTGCAACAATCACATCCGACATTTTCTTAAATTCGGCTAAGTCGCTTATAACCTTTGAATTGCAGAAGGTTGTGTCTTTTAACGCAGGATCGTATATAACAACCTCAACGCCCTTTGCCTTAATACGCTCCATAATTCCAAGTATTGCACTCTGTCTGAAATTATCAGAATTTGCTTTCATTGCAAGTCTGTAAAGTCCGACAGTCTTTGGTTCCTTTTCGAGTATCTGCTCGGCAATAAAGTCTTTTCTCGTTCTGTTAGACTCAACAATTGCCCCCATCAGCTCGTTAGGCACATCACTGTAATTGGCGCGAAGCTGCTTTGTATCCTTAGGAAGGCAGTAGCCGCCGTATCCGAATGAAGGGTTATTGTAATGGTTTCCGATTCTTGGGTCAAGACATACTCCCTCAATAATATCCTTGGTGTTAAGTCCCTTGATGTCTGCATAAGTATCAAGCTCATTAAAATATGCAACTCTGAGTGCAAGATATGTGTTTGCAAAAAGCTTTACCGCCTCTGCCTCAGTAAGCCCCGTAAACAGCACCGGAATATCCTCTTTAATTGCACCTTCCTTAAGCAGTGAAGCAAACCGGTGCGCAGCATTTACAAGTCTTTCATCATCCTGCGGTGCGCCGACAATAATTCTCGACGGATAAAGATTGTCGTAAAGTGCCCGTCCCTCGCGAAGAAACTCCGGTGAGAAAATAATATTGCTGCAGTTCATTTTCTCGCTGATTGCCTTTGTGTATCCAACCGGAATTGTCGACTTGATTACCATAATCGCATTCGGATTATACTCCATTACAAGCTTTATAACAGTCTCAACAGAAGATGTATCAAAATAATTCTTCTTTGAATCATAATTGGTAGGCGTTGAAATAATTACAAAATCCGCATCTGAATATGCCGCTTTTGCATCAGTTGTTGCCGTGAGATTCAGCTCCTTTGTCGCAAGGTACTCCTCAATTTCCTTGTCAACAATAGGCGATTTCCTGTTATTAATCAAATTAACCTTTTCTTCTACGATATCGACAGCATGTACCTCATTGTGCTGTGCCAGTAAAATCGCATTAGAAAGTCCAACATATCCCGTTCCCGCTACTGCTATTTTCATATCCGTATATCAATCCTTTCCCTGTGAATTAGAATATTCCAGTCCGATTCCTCCAATATATGATGCCATATCGCTGAAGGTGCTTCCAAAGCTTCCTATAATTCTGCCGGTTTTTGATAATGCAAGCAGGTCTATAATTGCATTTTCCATTCCCGACTTGGATTTTCTTGAAAGCTCCGCGCCCTCATTTATAATTACCCTGCCGGGAAATTTCTCCTGCATTATGTCAATTACATCCTGCCCGTCAGATGCCAGATAAAAGTATGCATCAGGATTCTTTGCAAGCTGCGCGTCCATCTTCTCTATAAATTTTTCAATAGGATTATTGGCAATCGCATATTTGTGGTCACCGCGTCTTACATGTACGCCTGTAACATTCTGTCTTATATACGTTTTGTAAGCCTCATCAGTTGCAAATTCACCGAATTTTTGCTCGTATAACCTGCGCACAGCTTCCTCAAAACGCACATCAAACTTTAATGCTGAATAATCGTGGGTAAGGTCCGCGCACTGGTACGAGCTTATCAGACACCATTTTTTATCTGACAGGGCAAAGCGTTCCATTATCTCATGGTTTAACGCATCAGCCTCTGTGCGCGTTCTCGTCTCATCCTCATAAACAAGCTCTATTTCATTCTTAAGCCTGTATTTAAAATACAGGTCAAGAACTGTATGCCAGATTCCCCTTAACGCAAAGCTGATAATTCTTCCCGACTTAAGAAGCTCCTTCGGCGTCTTTTTAAAATACGGCAGATTATAGATTTTGACGCTGTCATCAAAGCCTGTAAACACATCCTCAAACCTGCACGCCGCTTCAAAATTGTTTTTCCAGAGCACCACCAGCCTGCAGTCGTATTCCTTTGCAAAAAGGTACGCATAATTTAAAGCACCCATACGGTTGCACAAACCGCCTGTAGGCTCCGAATATATAACTTTCTGTGCCATTCTGTCAATTCCTTAATTAATATTATCAGGCAGTCTTCAATGTCCGAATATCTCCGCCTTGTCTTTGTGAATAACCTTTCCGCCTTTTACCTCGTAAATGTTATCACAGTGCTGAACTGTTGTGAGACGATGGGCAATAATAATCATAGTTTTGCTGCCCTGCAGCTTCTCAATAGATTCCATGACAGCTTTTTCAGTATCATTATCAAGCGCTGATGTTGCCTCGTCAAGCACCAGAATATCCGGGTTGTAATAAAGCGCCCTTGCAATTCCGATACGCTGCTTCTGTCCTCCGGAAAGCCTTGCTCCCCGCTCACCTATTCTTGTGTCGAGTCCGTCAGGAAGCTCCTCCACAAATGTCTTAAGCTGCGCCTCTTCAAGCGCCTTCCAGACCATGTCGTCATCAATCTTATCCTCAGGTATTCCAAATGCAATATTTTTTCTTATATTGTCATCAAACAGGAAAATACTCTGAGGAATATAGCCAAGCCTCTTCTGCCAGTTGTAAATGTTGTCATTGATTCTCTCGCCGTCTACAAGCATATCTCCGCTCTGAGGTGAAAGCACCCCGAGGATAATATCCGCAAGAGTGGTCTTTCCTGCACCTGACGGCCCTATCAAAGCGATTGACTCATTCTTTTTAAGAGTGAGGTCAATATTTTCAATAACATTTTTGTCTGAGTCAGGATAATGAAATGAGAGATTCTTAAGCTCAAATTTGTCGTGCATCATTACAGACGGCTTGTTCTGCGTATCCTCGACATATTTCTCATTGCCCTGTCTCATCTCATCAATGCTTGCATCGATTGCATTAAATGAAGCAAGGTGGAACGATATCGAATTCATGTAGCTCGCTATTTTATTGACTGACGGAAGCAGTCTGAATGCCGCCACCGCAAATACCGATACTACCGGAATAAATGAACTTGGGTCGGCTCCCATAAGGAGTCTTATTGTAAGACTCACCATAAGGCTTCCTATTGTGACAACTTCCATTACCTGCTTCGGTATTATTCCGAGCACATCACATTTTCTGTGAAGCTCGGCATATCTGGTGCTCTTAAAATAATAATCATCCATGAAGAATTTTTCGCTGTGTGTAATCTTAACTTCCTTAACACCTCCAAATGCTTCAAGAACACATTTATTCATCTGTGCCTCAAAAAATCTGTCCTGTTTACCGAGCACTGCCACCTTTTTCTTAATCACCTTGAGAATAACAAACATGCTTATGCACATCAGCACTACAACCATGAATGTAATTACCGGGTCGGTTATTACAAGATACACAACAAGCACACCGCTTATAAGAAGCTCCGATGTCATCTGAAGAAGATTAAGTATTACCACGAAGCATCTGTTTGAGTCCGCCGTGATATTGCGGATTAAATCAGCGCTGTTCTGCTCGCGAAGCCTTATATAAGGAAGTCCCATGTAATACTGCATCATTCTGCATGCAAGATCCCTCTGGCTTCTGTATGTGTATTTATAAATCTGGTTGTTCATTGCAACAAGATATATATTCTTAATGATATATACAACAACAAGCGACATGGCAATAAGCGCAATCATCCCGTTTGTTGATATTCCCATTTTAACATAAATCGCATTAAGAATTTCATTTCCGGTAATAAAGTCCGGATTCATAATGGCTTCCACAAACGGAAGTATCATTGATACGCCGCAAAGCTCTGCCCCCGCGCCAATTATTGTAAGTATAAGTATTCCGAGCAGTCCCCATATTTTGCCTTTGCCCAGAACATGTATGGCTCTCTTATATAAACTCATTAAATAAAACCTTTTCCTTTCAGCCCAAGCTCTTTACAAATTCCTCTAAATTGTCGTATATATCATCCGGTACAACGTCCGCTTCAAGCGGTCCCGAACCATATCCGGTGCGCACAAGAATCGCCTTCATCCCCGCATTTTTCCCTGTGAGAAGGTCTGTTGCCCTGTCCCCTGCAAAATACGAACCGGCTATATCAATTGTTATACCCTTTGCCGCAAAATCCCTCTTTGCAGCCTCAATCATTCCTGTCTTCGGCTTTCTGCATTCGCAGTCTATGTTATACTTTGGAAGTGTACTCTCTTTATTATACCAGTGCGGACAGTAATATACCGCATCTACCCCGACCTCTTTGTAAAGCCTGTCGTTCATTCTTCCCAGTTCCTCTTCCGTAAACATTCCTCTGCCTACTCCGGACTGGTTGGTAATGACAATTGCCAGATATCCGAGTTCATGCAGCCTGTCCACGCAAGGTTTTGAAAACGGATATATTTCCATATCCTCAGCGCGTCTTACATAGCTTTTTTCTACAGTAACGCAGCCGTCACGGTCAAGAAAAACAGCCGGCTTTATATTTGATGAATTGCCCATATTATAGATAATAAGGCGCATTATTTAAATGCGCCGTCCCTTTCAAGAATTGCGTCCACCACCTGCTGTAAAATGGTAACATGAACTGACTCAACAATTCCGTAATGCTCCATTGCGACATAAACATTTACGTCACCCATGGATTTAATCTTGTTATCAGGCTTAAATCCTGATAAGGTAATAACCTTCATGCCCTTTCTGCGGGCCTCTGTGATTGCATTGACAATATTCATTGAATTGCCCGACGAACTGATTGCAACAAGCAAATCGCCTTCATTGCCAACCTGTTCAAGCTGCTTTGAATATATCTGCTCATATCCGAAGTCATTGCCAAAGCAGGTAAGAACTGATGCATCAAGCAGTGCACCCGTTTTCATATTGCCGTTCTTTTTGAAATCACTTGTCATATGGCTTGCAATTGCGGCACTTCCCCCGTTGCCTGCAAAATATGCCAGATGTCCTGTCTTTTTAACTTCGGTAAAGACATCCAGCAGAAGCTGGATGCCCTCCTCGTAACTTTTTAATTGCTCATCGCCTTTATAAAATGCGGAGTTTGTAAGTGCATCAATAAACTGGTTAAGATATTCCGTATGCATATATTCTCCATTCTGATTTACGATTGCCGGTTTCAAAAAACGGCAGATTACTTCTGGTCTTCCTTTCCAAGATACTTAAACCAGTCCTTCGTTGCCTCGCTGATTGTATCAGGTCTCCACACAGGAGCTTCTTTCCAGTAATCGATATTGTCAAGGATTTTCTGTACACCCTCTTCAAGAGAAATGTGTGCATGCCATCCGAGAGCATTTTCAATCTTGGTCGTATCTGCATATGTGCAGTCAGGCTCTCCCGGTCTTTTCGGAATATGGACTATCTCACCGCCAAGAAGCTCGCACAGTCTGTTTACCGAGTATGTTCCGCCGCTTCCCACGTTAAATGTATCATTTACAATGTCTGACACAGCCGCTGTATAGAAAGCGTCTGCAACGTCTGTTACATAAGTGAAGTCTCTTGTCTGCTCGCCTGTGCCTACTACGGTAAACGGTTCACCCGCAAGCTTCTGCGCAAGGAATACTCCGAACACTGCGCCGTAGGTTCCTGATGTTCTTGAGCGTGTGCCGTATACATTGAAAAGTCTCAATGTCACAACAGGAAGGCCATAGCACTGTCCCCAGTGAAGCACTGTCTCCTCTCCGAGTCTTTTTGTAAGGGCATATGGGTACTGCGGACGTATTTCAGCAGTCTCCTTTGTAGGATACTCGTCAGGGATGCCATAGCAGGATGAAGATGCAGCATAAACAAGCTTCTTAATTCCCGCCTCCCTTGCGCACTCGCATACATTGTATGTTCCGAGCACATTTGATGAATAGTAATCCCAAGGTCTCTGGATTGAAGGAACAATGTCTGCAAGCGCAGCCATGTGGAAAATATAATCTACTCCTTCAAATACAGGCTCAATCTGCTCTTTATTGCGGATATCCATCTCGTAAACCGTAAGATTAGGATTACCCTTCTGATGATCAAGATTAGCAGGACGCCCTGTTGAGAAATTATCAATTACACGAACTGTATGTCCCTCTGAAAGCAGCCTGTCCACAATATGTGAGCCGATAAAGCCGCATCCGCCTGTTACTAATGAAACCATTTTCTTTACCTCCAATTTTCCCCATGGGAAATTTTTGTTTATATATAATTAAATGTTACCACATTTAATGGTTGTTATCAAATCATTTCCTTTTTCACGCAGATGCACTTTATTTTTTCTATAAAGTATGCACATTCCAACAAAAATAATGGCATTAATATAAACTTGTTATTGTGTAAATATAGAAAACATATATGTCCCATACTACTTCTGACTATAAACAACCGTATAATTTCCGATAACTTCACACTGCATTTTTGAAACATTTATATTTTTCAAATTTTCATTAGAAAAAATGTATGCACATCCGGACTCTAGATTAGTATCTTTATCATATAGCAGATATTCACCAACTCTCGCTGCAGACATATATGCACTTGGATAATCCACATACTCCACCGTATCAATAAATTCCGATACAGGCATTTGTTCATAAAATAATATTTTCGCAAATGATATCGTATCATCAAAATAAATCGTTCTAGGCTGCAATTGCTTTGCAAAATCAATGCATTCTTCTATTTCGGGCTGATAGTATTCTGCAACGTAGGAATTATAGTTTCTTGCATAAGACATCCCAAAGGATATAAATGCCGCCATATAAACTATAATCATTGCATAATAAAACTTATCCCAATATTTCTTGGCCATTATACATATTCCCAACGCCAAGCACATTGTCAGCATTGGATACAATACATTAATGCGTATGATATTAACCCTTGGCAAAAGCGTGCCTAATACAAACGCACACACAAGCCATATAACAAGGTATGTTCTTTCATCATAAATTTTATTTTTGATTTTTTTAATGCATTCACTTATTAATACACATGCGCCAACTAAAATAAACCAATTGCTAAATTTATAGAACAGACCATACTCGGCAAATGAGTTGACATCTGCACTCGTTTGCTGCCTATCTAATGTATTTAGCAAGTGTACCAAATTATCAGGCATCAATTTTAATGATATGTCACCACTTCTCATATACACTAGTCGGGGAATTGAAATAAACTCCGTCCTAATCTCTGGCATTATTCCATAATTTATAAGCATAAACAATAACAACGGCAATGCCATTATTAACAAAACTATTGCTGCTAACCATAGCCGAACATCATTATATCTTATCTTTTTAAAATATAATGCATATCCTGTTTGTAACAAAATCAAAAAAGGCAAAATTGGCCACACGACGGCATACGAATATAAAGCCAATCCATACATCGCTGCAGATAAGCACAGGAACCATCCGTTGCGTTTTATTCCAAGCACAAAAAAGTATGTTGCCATTATTATGAAATACGGCAGTAGTGATGACTCAATATTATTTCTTCCCATCACAATTTCCCATGGACATACTGTGAGCAGAAATGCACATAATAACGCAACCTTATCACCAAAAATTTGATTCATAAGCTTATAGAAAAAATATACGGAAATAGTTGACAAGATTGCTTGTGGCAATCTTATAGAAAATACATTTAATCCAAATATCTTTATAAACGGCATCATCAGATAGCTATTTAGGACATTCATCCCACTACCCCAAGCCACAAAATATACAGGATTATGATATCCCCATGAATCAACTCCATAATTAATCATTGACCATGCATTATACGCTGCATATGCCTCATCTCGATGTATACCTGCGGGAATGTCTGATAACTTTAATAATCTTGTTATTACTGCAACGCAAAGTATCATTGCAATTGGTGCTATTTTCCTTAATTTTGCACTCATACCTCAAATTCCCTTCTAGCAATAAATAACTGTCCACTCGCTTACATATTCCACTGCTTCTCATCTAATTATTCTACTCAGCTATTTATAGGGTATAGTTATAAAGGCTTAAGTCCTTATACTTGCTGTCATACTTGTCACGATTCTTAAATGTCGCAACCTTGATTACAGGAATAAGCTCCTGCATCTTCTTGTCATCCTTCCAGAGTTCAAGAAGATATGCCTCAAGCTCTGCCGGATTATCAAAACCGAAATCCATGATTCTCTCAGGAAATACCTTGACCTTTTCTGAATCAACATAATAGGAATCAGCCTGGGCTTTCGCAAAAATCTTCTCGGTATTCTCTTTTGAGGCATTTGCCTTTGCAAATGCGTAAAGCTTTGCAGATTCTTCTGTCGTTGTACATCCGGCATCCTCTGTATCAGCAACTGCCTGACTTTGATTCTTTACCGCTGTATCCTCGGCATCAGTCTGCTTTCCGGCAGCCTTTCCGCCAAACAATTTACTAATCAAGCTCATATTCTGACCTCCAGTCCTGCTTGTCATCAAACTTTGGCTGCTCCTCCTTAAGAAGGACAAACTCACCCAGAACAAGCACATCCATTTCGGTTCTCATAAAACATTTATAAGCGTCCTGCGGTGTGCACACAATCGGCTCACCACGCACGTTAAATGACGTATTTACTATTACTCCGCAGCCCGTAAGCTTCTCAAACTCTTTGATGAGGTCATAATACTCAGGATTGCGCTCCTGATTGACAGACTGTATTCTCGCACTGTAATCGATATGTGTTACGGCCGGAATATCAGAACGCTTTGCATTGACAATCGGAAGCATATCAAAATCCGTTGCCTTAAGCATTGCATCCCTGTCAAACGGAAGCTGGCGCTCCTTCTTTACAGGCTCAACAAGAAGCATGTAAGGGCTTGGACACGGAATATCAAAGTAATCCGCAATCTTTTCCTCAAGAACAGAAGGTGCAAACGGTCTGAAAGACTCTCTGTACTTAATCTTCAGATTAAGCTTTGACTGCATCTTCTCGCTTCTCGGGTCTGCAATAATACTTCTGTTGCCGAGCGCTCTCGGTCCGAATTCCATGCGTCCCGAGCATCTTCCGATAATGTTCTCGTCAGCAAGGAGCTTTGCGACCTCCTTATTGACATCAGCACCGTAATCATGATATTTATACCCGTTATCATCAAGAAATTTCTTAACGTATTCTCTTGAAAATTCAGGTCCGAGATAGCTGCCCTGCTGTGAATCGCCAGGATTTACAACTCTCTTTACGCCAAATTTTTCATAGGCTGCATATAATGCACATCCAAGTGCACCGCCTGCGTCGCCTGCTGCCGGCTGAATCCAAATATTGTCAAATATTCCCGCGTCAACAATCTTGCCGTTGGCAACACAGTTAAGCGCAACACCGCCTGCCATACACAGATTCTTCTCTCCTGTTATCTCCTGTGCATGTCTTGCAAGTGCAACAACGATTTCTTCCGTCACCTTCTGTGCGGAAGCTGCAATGTCCATCTCACGCTTTGTAATTGTGCTTTCCATCTCACGCTTAGGTCCGCCAAAAAGCTCTGCAAACTTATCGTTAGTCATGTACTCGCTCTTATAATAGTCAAAATATTCAAGATTTACCTTAAATGAGCCATCCGGTCTGATATCAAGAAGTTTCTCCTTGATTACGTCATAGTAAACCGGCTCGCCGTAAGGAGCAAGTCCCATAAACTTATAATCGCCGGAGTTGACCTTAAAGCCGCAGAAAGATGTAAATGCGCTGTAAATAAGTCCGAGTGAATGCGGATATCTGAGTTCAGAAAGAAGCTCAATATGTTCGCCCTTACCGCGTCCTATTGTAGTTGTCGACCACTCACCTACGCCGTCAATTGTAAGAATTGCTGCACTCTCAAACGGTGATGGGTAAAATGCTGAAGCAGCATGTGAAATATGGTGCTCACATACCTGCAGCCTGTCCTCTTTTCCAAGCTTGCCGAAACGCTTGCGAAGATGCTCTGCTATCCAGAGTCTCTCTGCAAACATACCATCATGTGTACGTTCAATCAAATCGTCAGACTCGCTGCCAAGAGCCTCTGCATTCTTAACAAAGCGGTCAAGTGTAAGCAGCGGATTGTCATAATAAACAACCGCATCCAGCTCCTCCATCGTCTTACCGGCTGCCTTAAGGCAATATATAATTGCATTCTCAGGTACGCGGTTGTCATGCTTCTTACGACTAAAGCGTTCTTCCTGAACAGCTGCAATAATTCTGCCGTCTTCGATGATAGCTGCTGCCGAATCATGATATAAAGCGGAAATTCCTAAAATATGCATATTTTTCCTTTATCCTTTCTTTGTGTACAAACCACATTTAATTATAACATACTCTTCTTCATACTGCAAAACATAATTCAACCAACGCTCTTTTGGCACATTTCAACAGCCTTCGGCAGTATCGCCTCCGCTATGATGCGGTTTCCCGGTTCGAGCACGTGACAGTCATCCATATACCATTTCTGCTGCCCGTTCATTATCGAAGTAAGGTCGGTAATATAATCAATATTTTTAATTCCTTCAATCATTTCCACTGTAATGTCCCTGTACTTTGCCGCAGCGCTGTCAGCAAGCAGCTCTTTGTGAAATGAAATCTCACCGCCCGTACCGACATATGCATTAGGCTGCAAAAATGCATGAAACGGAATGTCAAATTCTTCGCACACCGCATGCATCATTCTCATATTATCAATCCAGTACCGGGAATAAGGCTTATCATTGCAAAGCCCGGCAGTCGCCTTTTTCAGCATAAGCTTTGAGTCACTGCCGACATTGCGGTATGCTTTATTGTTTACTATCAGATTGTTTTCAATGCATTTTTGGGCAAGCTCCCATTGATAATCAAGCACAAACGGTGTTTTGCTCTCGTTCATCTTTATATCGTTAATACCGCTGTAAACAAGCACCACGTCAGGCTTCATCGGCACCACATCCCTTATGCATTTAATAAGCTCCTGTGTGGAATTTGCCGCCGCAATACCCCCGCAGTAAACAACAGCATTGATTCCGCGCTCTGTAAGCATATGCTGCAGAAATTCAGACCAGCTCATCACATTGGCAAATGTAGCATCTGTCGTGCTTCCCCCAAGCGTCACTATTGTTTTTACAGCCCTGTCCCTGTCAACATTGCTGTCAAACACCGTAAATCCCGGCAAATCATCTTCTCTGGTAAATCCTAAGTTTACATCATACACATCCAGAAGCTTGCTTCCGCCCGGAATATTTTCATTGCAGAAGACATGAATCTGCTCTGTCGTAAATCCCAGTTCGAGCATCTTTCCCAGTATTCTGTGCATATGGCCTGAAGAAAGAAGCACAGGATAAATGCGGTCCGCACTTTCATACATAAGGCTTTCCGTCTCCTTGACTTCCTTGCCGTTCACCTTTTTACTGCTTTTTTCTATGTCCACAAAATACTCTGCACCTGCACAGCCCATCTTTACAAGCTTTGCATCCACCTTTGCCGCAAATTCATCACAGCTGCATATAATTACCTTTTTATCCCCGCACTCTCTTTTTATATGTCTTGCAATAATCAGTGCATTAGCCGCATCCGGATTTACCCGCTTATAAATATCTCCGATAATCTGGTTAATTTTTCCCAACCTGTCGTACTCCTTTGATTTTAATACTAATCTTAATCCGCAGACACTTTCCCTGTCTTAGTCAAGCAGCCACTGATTATTCCTAAGAAATTCCATGCCAATTGATGCCCTGCACCATTTTGCCTGATATTTGTCGGCATTTGCCTGCATAATTGCAAGATATTTTTTCTGGAGTGCAATATCACTTTCGCTGTATTCAAATGTTCCTTTGATTTTTGCCAGCATCTCTTTAACTGCACCAAGAATCTCATCCTCTGTATTCTTCTCAAACACATATCCGTTGTCCACATAAAATGCAACCAGATCCTTGTATTCGAGATACGTCATTTCAAATGCCAGCATCTCCCTTATTGTGAGATACCGCTTATTCTTTGTGTCATATATTTTCTCCGGAAGCAGTATATCCCTTTCGTAAAATGTCGGTCCGTATGCATCACCGTTCATTGTAAAATACGGAAGGTTAAGCAAAATCATCGGTCTGTTGAAAAGCTGCGCAAATGAAATAATTCCCGAATGGTCTCCCATGAAAAATTCAGCCTTTGAATGGATGTATAAATCCATTTTTGAATCATACTGCTTTGAGGCGTCTATAATTCCGTTACCCAGCTCATTCTCGTTCTCATTCAGGCCGACATAAACACACTGTATCCCCTGTTCCTGCAGATACCCGACCGCCTTGTAATATGTCGAAGTGTCACCGTTTCTCACACCTCCGAGACTTCCGCCTTTGGCAACACGGTTTCTGAAGCTTATATACGGGCCTGTCACGCCAATCTTTGCAAGATATTCGTCGCCTGCTCTTTTCTCCTCATCCGTGTAGCATATTGCCTCAAAGCCGCGATAATCAATATATGCATCCTTAGAGCCGTCTGCCTCTATGCTTCCCGGTGCAAAGCTGCTCCATGTCGACAAATCAAGGTCATCAAGGTGATAGTTCAAAATATATAAATAGAACTTTATATTTTCTTTGTCAGGCAGCATCAGGAAATCAAAATAGCTGCTTACACAAGGATTGGGCAATTTAACCTCACCTGTAGCAGCATCAAGCTTTGCCGGTACCATCAGGTGTATCTTATTGTCCTTGTCTGCGCCGTTTTTCTTCGCAATCAGAAATGTCTGTACGAACGCACCAAGAGCCAGATTAAAAAGAAAATGCACGCATATGCCCCTCTTTTTGCTAATCAGCTCCTGATACCGGACTTCCAGCTCCTCAAGATTCTCACCTGCAAGAAGACTTTTGTTCAAGACCCCGATATCGGCAATCTGCGCCCTGACACTTTCGGCGACTCTCTTTGCAGCCCTCTTCTCCCTGAGCTTCTTTGGAATAAGCGCCTGCTTTATTTTGTTCTTAATTACTGTTTTCCGCTTTTCGTTCATACTTACCTTCACTATACATTAAGCAGTGTACTTGCATATTTCAGTACATTTACCTTTTCAACAGGCTCCTTGTTGCCGACGATATTTGCCGCAAGAGCTGCCGCAATATTGCCCATGAAAGTTCCGACCTCCCAAGGTGCATTTATTCCCGTACACAGTGCCGCAAGTGAGAAAAATGCATCACCTGCACCAATAGTATCCTTTGTCTTATTAGTAAGCGCAGGACATCTTGTAATATGCTCATTTTCATCGATTGCCTCAGCGCCCTGTCCGCCCATTGTATGCCATCCGCCGCTGCGAAGATGGTTCGAGAGCATCACAAGCTTTTCCTGCTGCGATGAGTTATAATCTGAAAATGCGAGCTTAAGCTCCTTGTCATCAAGTGAAAATGCGTCTGCACGCGTATATTTTGTAATAAGGTTTGTGCCGTAATTGGATGAATTGGTCTGACAGTTAAGGACAAGCAGTTTTGCCTGTTTTTCAATAATTTCACGCGTCTTTCTGTCAATCAGTCCATGTCCGAAGTCACACAGCACTACCATATCGTAGTCTGCCATATTATGCTCAAGCCTGTCCCTGAACTCCTGCTTTGAAGCCTTGTCAATCGCCATATCAAGCGGAATATTATTGATTACAAATACCTTGTCTACCTCATCCTTTTTAACATCTTCCGATACATAGCGCTTCTTTACGATTGTTGGATATTCCTCGGAATATACAAAATCAACGTCTATTTCTTCCGGAAGAATTTTCTTAAATGTAGGCTCAAATTCAGCTTCATTTCCAACGATTGCCATAAGCTTTACATTGTCGCAGAAGGATGCGATATGTCTTGCTATTGCTATGGAACCGCCAAGATATTTCTCATCTCTGTGAAGTCTTGCGGAGTATGCGACATTCTTTGACATAAGGCCCTGAACCTCACAGAAAACATACTCGTCAATAATTACATCACCTACTACGAGCACCTTTAAATCCTTCATTTTCTCTACATATGCCTTGATGTCATCCATTGAATATCTGGTCTTGAAATCCTGCATATATTCTTTTACTTCCTCACTGAGTGCCGGAAGTGCCGTATTGATAAGCTTTGTCGAGCTGAAAACCTGCCCCGTTGTATAGCGCACATCACCTCCGTGCTTGCGCACAAGGGCAACCTCCTCGCCAATCTTTCCTGTGATATCATCCTCTGCTTTGGCGTATTCCTGCCCCTTGACATACAAATCAGGTTCAACCGTCTCAATCATATCGTCAGCCGTATAACCGTCTGACATCATAACATAATCAATGCATCCGATTGCCGAAAGCATTTTCTTACGCATTTCATCATCAAAATATGGGCGTCCCGGTCCCTTTCTTACATACTTTGCCGCCGTAAATGAAACAACAAGGATATCTCCCATTGCCTTTGCCTGCTCAAAGTAAATTACGTGCCCCGGATGCACCAGATCAAAAACGCCGTGACACAACACAACTGTTTTCCCCTGCCTCTTAAACTGTTTGCGGAGTTCCTTCATCTCCTCTTTGGATACTACCTGTCCCATGGTGTCCTCACTTTCTTTCTCACATATCTTTTTTAATCGCTTTGCCGATTCTGTATGCCGCCTGCCACGGCTTGACTTTAACTGTATTCAGTATTTTCCACTTCAGGTATCCGTTCCCCTGTCCGCACATCCGTGCATATTTCCACCATATGTCACCTGAAATCGCCGATGAATAATGCTTCTGATAATCTGTCTGCCACGGTCTGTACCCCGGAAAATGCAGTATTGCCGACTCACTCAGAATCTGCCTGCCCTTTGTGTACATATGGCTTGATACCTGACAGTTATATTTAAATTCATCTGCAAGTTTAATCTTATCATGAAACATTGCATTAAGTATATACTGGTCCGGATAATGAAGCTTCTCGCGGTTTGCCAGAGCAAACTCCGCTATATCTTTTCTTGTTATTTTGTCACTGCGAAGCTTATCAAGATTGACCAGAAGGACTCCCGAATTCACATAAATCTTACTGCTATCCCATCCGAGATTATCATATTCTTCCTGTATTTTACCCCGGCTGATTGCAAGGTCTTCACAGGCGATGTAATAATTATCTTCAAAATCAGATTTATAAAATCCGCTTATATCGCCATTTACGATAATATCGCCGTCAAGCCAGAGTATCCTGTCATAAGAATCCGGTATAAAGTCCTGTGCAAAAATTCTGAAAAACATTTCAATTGACCACATTCCAAGCGGAAGTTCATTCATTGCACCGAGGTCGTCTGTCGTAAAAAGATATTCGCATACCTTCGCATTATTGTCAGCGGCTGTTTTCTTAATCGTAGCAAGGCCTTTAGCTGAAAGTGCCTCCGTATGCGGAATATGGATTATAATATCTTCATTCGGATTATTCCTGCACAGCGAGGTAATCATGACCTGATAGCATTTTACAAATGCATCATTCATTGATATCAGAATGTTCATTAATTTTTTCCTTTCCCTCTGATGAAAGCCTCTTCCCACAAAAACAACTGAAGCTTGTTCCATACCTGATAGCATGCAAAGCTGAATGATACGCTGTCATCGGTAAGTACCTTCTCGAAATCGGCCCTGACCTGCGCCGGATTATCAATCAGCGAACAGTTCATAAATTCTGTTGAGCTCATTATATCAGTAAACATTTCTCTGTAACATGTTTTCATCCAGTTATTGATTGGTGCATTAAACCCGACCTTAGTACGTCTGTATGCGATATCCTCCGGCATAAAAGGCGCCATCGCATCTCTTATTATTGACTTGGTATAACCGTCGTGCAGCTTCGCCTTCCACCCCAGCGAAAATGCATACCGCACCAGCCTGTAATCCATAAACGGCATACGTATCTCAACGCTTGCCGCCATGCTGTCCCTGTCATAATTGCGAAGCAGCGTCGGAAGTATCGTCTCATGTGTCGACACGAACAGTGCCTTGTTTAAGTTGTCCATCTCCTTCCATGCCGGATGGTCTGTATATGCACTGTCTATCGCAGGCTTTCCTAAGATTTTCCTGCCGTAGTAATGAATCAGATTGTCTGCGTAAATTTTATTTCTCTTTTTCTTAAATTCAGGTGAATTAATATCAGCTTCACTGTCACTTAACTGGTCTACATATGCCCTTACTATATTATTAACATCATTCATTTTAAACCTTGCATCAGGCAGGGCTCTTAATGCATCAAAATTATACCCGCAGTAAAGCTCGTCCGCGCCGTGTCCGTCAAGCGACACAAGCGTACCGTGCTTGCGCTCCTGCTCATATATCTTCATCATCGGAATCTGCGTATTTACCCACAAATCCTCAAAAAGATATGTCTTGCGCAAAAGCTCGTCATAAGGCACGCTCTCGTCTATATTTAAAAATGTGCTGTTTATTCCAAGATAATCCGTAACCTGTCTTGCATATCTGGTTTCGTCAAAAGGCGTGCCTGCAAATGTAGCAACATATGCATGCTGCCAGTCATCATTGACTCTCTCGCGGTCATTTCCCTTCATAATATGTGCCATTGCACAAATCGTCGCACTCGAGTCAAGTCCGCCGCTTAATGCGGTTCCAAGTGTAACATCACTTCTCATACGGATTTTGCAGGAATCAAGAAAAAGCTCGCGGAATTTCTCTACCTGTTCCTCATAAGTATCCGGAACCTCCTCTATGTGGTCAAGAGTATTCCACCAGCGTCTCATCTCTATCACGCCATCCTGCGATATCCATGCGTAATGACCTGCCGGAAATCTCTTTATTCCCTCAACGAGGCAATCCTCCTCCATCTCATAATGAGGATTCTTCTTATACCTTTCAATCATGTCACGGTTTACTTCAACCTTGTCCATAACCGGCACTATTGCTTTCATCTCCGAAGCAAATATTATCCTGCCGTTCATGTCTGCAATATAGAGAGGCTTTATTCCGAATCGGTCACGGCTTATAAAAAGGCGCCTGGTTTTCCTGTCCCATATGGCAAATGTCCACATTCCGTTAAATCTGTCAAGGCACCCTTCCTGCCACTCTGCAAATGCCGCAGCAATCACCTCTGTATCCGTATCACTTTTAAACCTATAGCCCTTTGCCATAAGTTCATTTCTTATTTCAATAAAATTATAAATTTCTCCGTTAAATGTAATCTGGTATCTTCCGTCAGCATATGACATAGGCTGTCTGCCATTCTCCGACAAATCAAGGATTGACAGTCTTCTGTGTCCAAGCGTCACTCCACCCTCCTGCCAGATTCCAAATCCGTCAGGACCGCGGTGTATCATTTCATTAAGGCAGGCCATGCCCTGCTCTTCGCTTATTCTATAATTAACCGTTCCAAATATTCCGCACACGTGGATCTCCTTTAATCACAGACATTCTGCACCTGCAATGCCATATGTCTCAATTGAAAAACTTACGCTCTATCATACCACAAATCATATGAATAATCAAAATATGTGTCTCCTGTATTCTCGGTGTCTCCACAGAATCCACATTAAATGTATAATCGCATATATTTTTAAGCTCGCCTCCGTTTTTGCCTGTGAGCGCAACAGTAACAATTCCGAGCTCCTTTGCCTTCTTTGCCGCAAGACAGCAGTTCTTTGAGTTGCCGCTTGTCGAAATTGCAAAAAGGACATCCCCCTTCTTTCCAAGAGCCACAACCTCTTTCATATATGCTTCTTCATAGCTGTAATCATTGCCGAGTGCCGTGAGTATCGTTGTGTTGGCATCAAGCGCAATTGCAGGAATACCCTGTCTTTCCATGAGGTATCTTCCAACCAGTTCCCCCGTCATATGCTGCGCATCGGAAGCGCTTCCGCCATTGCCGCACGCCAGTACTTTGCCGCCGTTTTTGTAGCTTTCCACGCATACGTCGGAAACTTTTTCTACAAGTTCAAGCATCTTCTCATCGCTGAGAAGTGACTGCTTGACCGCAATACTTTTTTCAATTTCATCTTTCAAAATGTTAATATTTGTCATATGATTTTAAGCTCCGTTCCTGATTTACTTAACCTTGTACAGATGCAGACAGTACAGTACTTCCTTTACCATTGCCTTAATCCATTTTTCGGAATATCTCGCCTGAAATTCTTTGGCTACCGCCCTGTCTGTCACAGGCTTTACAAATCTGTATTCCTTCTTCCCCTGTATCTTCGTGTCATAATTGGTGCTTACTGTTCCGAAATGAGTCCCCGTTCCGTCAAATCCCTCATTATCGACATAGGAAGCGGCCGGATATATGGTAACCATATCATTTTTATATTCGTTGTAGCCCCATCGTATTGCCCATGAATCAATCCATCCGAGCATCTGCCTGTCAAGCTGGAAAGACAAATCCCTTCCGCCGCGGTTAAACTTTTGCCGCTTAAAGAAATTCCTGTCAAAATCCGCAAAATCCTTTACTTCCCAGTCATTTAACTTCCATCTGTCCTCCCATGTTGCCCAGCCCCAGCTGCAGCAGCGGTAAAAGGCATATACATCATCGCTGTAATTCTGAAGTGATTTAAGCGGCAGAGTATATCCGCTTATCGACCACACTTTCTTATCGTCTTTATAATACTCAAGGGCATCGTTCATATAGTTCAGAAAATATGGTGACGTCACAATATCATCTTCAACCACTATGGCGCATTTATATTTCTCAATAACCAATGAAACCCCGCTGATTACTGAATTTGCAAGTCCTTTGTGTTCTGCTGCCATAGTAAGCGTGATTGAGTTAAATGTACCATCTTTTTCATGCGCCTGCTTATATTCCGTAAGAAAGCTGCGAACCGCTTCATTTCTTTCATCAGCCGCCCCCTGCTTTGGCGCATCCACAAACACAAACAAGTCCGAAGCCCCTGCCCCCTCATTGGCTGCAAGTGCGTTAATTGTGCGCTCAAGATGGTCTTTTCTGTTATATGCAAAAACAATAATCGGTGCTTTCATGTTAATCCCCATTCCGCATAACTACATAGACATTATGACAACTGCTGCATTATGATTTCAGCAGTTGCCGGCCACAGGAAGTTCTCTTCTATTCTTCTGTGTGCCTCTTTGCCGTCAAATTTTCCGTTTGGTTTGTATACTGCCTCTGCGACATTATCAATACTCTCACATACCATGCCCTGACTGTCATTCTCCATGATAAATCTTGGTCCCGGAGAATCAATGGCCACCACTCTTCTCTCGTAATACATTGCCTCAAGAATTGACATTCCGAATATCTCATGCTCATTGAGATTAATCACATTGTCTGCCATTCTGTAGTATTTCCACATCTGGCTGTTTTCCACACGGTCAATCAAAGTCACGCACTCAAACAGTCCCTTTCGCCCGATTTCGGCTCTTACTGCACCCTCGAGCGGGCCGCTGCCAATCATGACAAGCTGGCTTGAATGAACCATTTTCTTAATCTCCGCAAATACGTCAACCATCTCAACCGGCTGTTTCTCCGCCTGAAGACGTCCTACATAAAGAACTACATTGCCGGAAAAATCCCTGCCGTGCAGACGCCCAAGCTCGGCCTTGATATCATTGACATCTGTCTCGGCATAATTTTTATTCAACAGCGTTTCATCAAGACACACAGGTGCCAGTACTACCGAATTAACGCCCTGACCCTTCATTTCCTTCATAACGTCCGGCGTCTTTGCAAGAACCGTCATCATGCGGTAATGCTTCATATTATCCGAAATCATATTCATCAGCATTCCCTTAAGCTTGTTGTCATTATTGCTTCCAAGCACCCCGACATAAGGAATACATGTAATGCCACGCTTCTTGCAGAAACCAAGAATCCTCTCAAAATTCATCTGATTGTCCGAAAAGCATACAACTCCCTGTGTATCCTCCGGAATAAAATCCTTCTTATACATTGAATGGACGCCCGTAGCTTTTGTCGGAATCTGGTGAAAACAAAGTCTTTCACCGAGTTCTTCAACATTTTCCCCCGACATTGCTTCAAGCGGAACAAAATTAAATACATCAACGTCATTGCCCATATTGGCAAGTGCGCGTCCAAGTCCTATATCCTGTGCATTGTAAAATTTACCCTGCTGCTTTTGCATCATTCCAAGTGTAACAATTGAAATTTTCATTGCCTGTGCTTACCTTCCTCCACTATTCGTGCCAGCTGCGCATCATTTTCAAATGCAAATACACAATAATCTGCATTTTGCGCAACCATATATTCACGATTAAGATATGACAGTGTATCACGATTTTCCCATGAAAATGCGTTATCCACTATTATAAACACCTTACTATCCTCAT
Source organism: uncultured Bacteroides sp. (assembly GCA_945913015.1). Classification (GTDB taxonomy): domain Bacteria; phylum Bacillota; class Clostridia; order Lachnospirales; family Lachnospiraceae; genus Bacteroides_F. Next base: position 56,505 of record CAMECH010000008.1, on the reverse strand, counting down.
CCCACTCAGTATATCTTTTATCCATAAGCCATTCAAGTGCCGAAAATGATTCATCAATCGTTCTCAGATTACACATCGAAAGCTTACCGTCCGAAAGCTCCGTAAATACGTTGGCATCCCAGAAATCGGCATATCCTCTCTCGTATCCGTTATTCAGAAGATACTTTATAATCCCCTCCTTGCCGGAGTTGATATCCGTATTCTTCCACTCTGAGTACACCATTGCAGAATTAATCACAAATGTACACGCCACAAGCGTCATTGCACATTTTGCAAATCTCTGCTTCATATCTGTATGATTGAAATATACGGCAAACAGCGGAATCATCCATATCATAAACGGAATGAGATAATTTCCGTTCGTCTCCCACATATCCGCAAAATAAAAAGTAAACATATTTACCGAAAAAGTGGCTCCAAAGAAACATACCACAATTTGTTCATTTCTGCTATAATCGTAAATCCCCTTAATCAATTTTACAATCATAAATATCAGAAAAATGAACAAAAGCAGCGCAAGTCCGTTGGCAATAATCCCCGGACCGATTACACGCCTTCCCTCTTTATATCCGCAAAATGCGAGAATTCCGTTAATTATCTTATCGCTTCTTCCGAATATATCGGGATTGGAAAATTCTGTTCCGTTAAAGCTTTTAAATGTAAATATATCCGAAAGCACCGATGAATTGAGTACATATCCGACTCCCGCCGCCAGTGCCATAGCCGCCGGCATTATCATTTCACCGTAAACAGCTGTCTTTTCTTTTAGATATTTTAACAGGCAGTATGCCGCGCTGCCAAGAAGAAGCGGACAATATAATACCACAAGCATCCTTATACCGCCAAGCCCTGCCGCCAGTGCAAGAAGCAGATTAAGCGCCGCCTTTATGCGCCACAGCTTATTTTTCTTTAATGAACCGATAAACAGCCCTATTGTCAAAAATGAAATGCTTATATGCGGTATATAATACAATCCGAACAGCACAAACTGCTGGTAACAGTGGCAAAACGGCACCAGAAGCAGCACCGACGAGGCTTTTCCCCTGCGTCCGAGACCTGCCTCATGCACCATATAAAGGTATGTGCATGCCATGACTGCCATAAGTATACCACTTCCGAGCGTTCTTACAAGCTGCCAGCTGTCAAAAACCCTGAACAAAAGCGACAGTACAATCTGCGTGTTTATCACCCGAAGCTCAGTCGAATAAAACCAGTTCCTGCTAAGGAAGCCTCCCTCTGATGCAAGCAGGTTTGAAAGCACCATCTCCGAGGAATTGTCGGCATCCACATTATTAACACCATATTTGTATGTAAAGTACATCGAAATAAGTATCTCTGCTGCCAGAACAAGCGTCAGTATTAAATTAAAACGAAGTTCTTTTCTTTTCATTTAATCCCCATTTCCAATTTTATATATTGCGGCAATTTCATTGCCGTATGACTTAACAGATACTTCTTTTTCTTTATTTTCTACTTCAAAATTAACACTTGTGTCAAGTACAAGTCCGTACGGATTTACAAATAAATATTCTGCCTCAGACATATCGCAGGTTTTAAATGCTCCCGCCATCTCTTCCGGCATTGCCCTGAGCGCCTTGCCCATTGCGTTTACATTCATCCTGCCTATACTTGCTATTTTTATCGCATTTTTACCGTCATATTTTTTTTCATACAGTTCCTTCAGTGCTGCCTTTGTGGATACCATCCAGTAATCCGTCTCATAATTATTCTCTGCATCACTTCCGGCAAATATATTAAAATACGCATACTGGTGCGGATGACTGACTACAAGCCCTATTGATGAAATCATCACAATCAGGCACGCCGCTGCAGTAAGACCTTCCTTTACATATTTCTTAGCTGACACTGCCAAAGCTTTTGCAGCACAGTATACGGCATATGATGCCGTAATTACCATCGGCCCGTACACAAAATAAAAATGTCTCCATCCATTATACACCCTTGTGCCGCTTATAACAGCAAATGTCAGCGGAAATGCCCACAGAAGAAGATTTACTGCCATGACAAGGGCTTTTCTGTCACTTAATATGCTCTTAACCAGGTTTACTATTGTAAGCACTACCCCCGCAGCATTTAACGCAAGTATATAAACAGGCGTTGTTATGAAAATCATTTTGAGCAGATAATACTTTGGCGGCGGATTTACCGAATACCTGTATATATTCCCCTCAAACAAAATATTATTGTCCCAACGGTCAAAATCCTGTGCATACACAAGCAGATATCTTATAAATTCAACCGGATTATTCCACATCGCCGGAGTGAGCAGCACGTATCCCGCAAAAAATGCAACAATCGCCGCAATTCCCACCAGCACGTTATGCTTCTTCAGTTCTTTTGCTGCTATCAGATACACAAGATATGCAATGCCTGTAATACCAAAAAACCATGCTCCCACAATCTTCGTATTGGTCGCAACCGCTGCCGCTGCCGCAAACAAAACCGCAAAAATGTATTTCTTCGTGCGAATCATTTTAATTCCGAAATATATTGTAAGAAGCACAAAGGACATAACCACCATGTCCTTGTTGTTGTAGTGTCCCTCGGCAAACATCCTCGGCGAAAGATAGAGCATTAAAGCCGCAAACAGCGCCTGCCACGAAGAACCGGAAAGCTCCCTCACAATTCCGTACATGGCAAATACACCTGCCATAAATATCAGAAATGTATACGCATGCCATATCGCCGACTGCGCCCTTGCATCGTCAGCAAGCACATGAAGCGGTACATATCCGTAATATGCTGCTATTCCGTGGTCTTTTTCCTCGCTTTGTGAGATTGGAATAACATAGGAAAATTTATTCTCAAGCCTATCTCCAAGCGACCCCGGAATATGCATTGCATACTCCTTTACATTGGATGTAAGAATACTCATCTCAATCGCTTCATCAAGCGGCACTCCGTATCCGCCAGTCACCGCAAAGCCTGCGATAGTCATTACAAGCATAACAAACGCTATTATTTTCTTTTGATTTTTATTTAATAAGCCTGTAAGTCTGTCTGTCACAATACTCCTCTTTTCTATGCGGCCTTCTGCATGTTTAATCAGTTGGCGAATTTCACCGTAAGCAGTCCGTTAATTGTTTTAATTGAGCCTCCGTCAGGGTAGCACGGCATATTTTTAAATTCTTCCGTAGCTTTGACTTCGTCCTCTCTCGATTTGTTATTACTTGCTATAAGCTTTATATGATGGTTAAAATCCATATATCTGATAAGATGGTTGCTTGAATACCAGTCAAGATATATGTCCGTTCCCATCCACACATACGGATGCAGATCCTGTGTAAATGTTGCTGTCGTTACATAATTCTCATTAAAAAATGTTGTAAAGTTTGCAAAATACACCGGCTCATCCGTTGAGAAATTTTCCTGCATCGAAAGCTGTGCCAGAAGCTGTGTGCAGAATGAATCAATCGCCTGCGTATTGTAATACATTCTTAAGTACAGCTGGTTTGATGTAAGCGCTCCGTAATAAATGATTCCCACTGCACAGAGCGCCGCCGCCCACTGAAGCACATATTTTACATTGAACTTTCTGATGAGCATTCTCCAGTCAGTTGCACATACCAGCGCAATAATCAGGAAATACGGTAATATCAGAGCATACTTCATAAGCATATGCACCGAAGATTTTCCGTTCATCATAATATAGATGAAATTCAGGAAAAATGGTGACGCCGCTGTCATGGCGACAGTCACGGCCGCCTGAACGTATTTTTTATCACGTATAAGGTGCACAAGCTGCACTATGACAATAACCAGTATTGCTGCGAGCACAACTCTGTTAATCCACACAAATCCTCTTGAAGAAACAGCCTGTGTGGTAAAATAAAATTCTTTCTGGTTTTCCCACGTCGTCTTAAAGCTCTTTAAAATCTCCACAAACTCAAGGCTGAACATTTTATCTGTTCCTGCATACTGCCTGAGCTGCTCTCCTGTTACCGCAAGCGAAATCTTGGTTCCCACAAAGTAGAACACGAATCCGAGCACAGCCGCAACAGCATACCTTAAATATTTAAAAAACCATTTTCCTATTTTAAAATCATTTCTAAACAGGTCAAGAAATGCCATTATAAACACAAGACCTATCGTAAGCGCAAGAAATGACTGATATGTTGCAAGCGACATCATTATGCACATGCCCGCCAGAAAAATCCCTGCGTATTTGCCGCATCTGTCCACCAGAAACACACCCAGAACTGCTGTGATTATTGCAAAATAATAAATCGGCGATATACTCAGGTATGAATAGTAGCATGCATTTATCGGAAATGATGCCATAATGCCTGAAATCAGCAGCACAAACAGCTTATCCTTTACTCCGAGCAGATATACTATCATTCCTGCCGAAAGCGCAAGCGCAAGCATTCCTATTATTCCAAAAAACATCGGCATATCATAGTATGACGTGATACGTCTTATAATAAGCCACATATAGCGCCCCGAAACAATATCAAGCTGCTTGTTAAATATAAATTCCGCCATTATATCGTCATGGTTTACTGATTTATTGGTAAAAACAAACAGGTTGAATAAGATTCCCATGAGAAATGTTGCGCCTGTGGCAAGCCTTGCACTTGCCGGTATTTTCTTATAAAATTTATCCACGGTTGCCTGTAAGCTCTTTTCTTCCATTTTTACCTCTCATTTCTGCAAATATTCGACATTCACGAAGTTCTTCATTTACCACTGCAGATGCTTATATGCTGTCATAGATTTCCTTCAGCATTCTGTAATTGCGCTCCGGTGTGAGATTTTCACTGTAATACCGGACTGCATTTTTTCTTAAGGCTTCAATGTCCATACTGTCAAGCCTTTCAACTGCCTCGACAAGCGAGTCCGCCGAATTATATTCAAAGTGAAGTCCCGTCTTTCCCTCAATTACAATATCGCCTATGTTGCCTATATCTCCGGCTATCGCAGGCACTCCAAGCGAGTAGCCTTCGGCGATTCCCATGCCAAATGTCTCATAGCACTGCGAAGGTACTATAAGTGCCTTCGCGCCACCCAGTATCTTTGCATATCTGCTTCCGCCGGTTCTTCCGATAAAATGCACATTCTGGATATTTTCTTTGCTGCATTTGTCCTTAACCTGCGCGGCAAGCGGGCCGTCACCCATTACATAAATATGCCTCTGCGGCATTTTGGCAAAGGCTTCGACAAGAAGCTCTATACCTTTTAACTTTTCAAGTCTTCCTGCAAACACATAATATCCGTCCGCAAATTCTCTTTCCGCGGCTTCACTTTCGGAATGCCCGCTTTCCGTAGCTTCGCTTCCGTTCAGCCTGTCATGCAGATCATATGTGAAATTCGGCTTAATAAATATTTTATCCGGGTCTACTACATTTCCTTTGTCATTTAGCTGCAAAAGCTTGTATTTATTAAATTTGGTAAGACATATAAAATTAATCTTTCTGTAGGTGCCAAGCATCCTGTGTATTTTGAGAATCGCCGCACTTACGATTGTCTGCACACGGCTGTTTCTGTAGCACGAATGCTTTACTGCGCAGGAAAGACCGCGGCTTGCACAGTCCTCGCACACTTCCCCTTTCGAATCATCATCCGGATTCTGCCTGAAAAATGAACCTCCGGGACAAAGCAGCCTGAAATTGTGCATTGTCTGTACCACAGGCACTCCGCATTTAAACGCCGCATAGTACACAGACGGGCTCACAAGACTGAGCGTATTGTGAACATGCACTATATCCACACCGTTATCCTCTATAAGCTTTTTTACTTCCCTGTACGAGCGCAGTGAGAATATGCTCGTAAACGGCAGGATAAGCTTCTGAAGCTTTGAAAAACCGTCAAGCTCCATGTTGCTTCTTTCATACATTACAACACGGTGTCCGTGTTCCTCAAGCAGTTTTCGCTCATTGGCAGTCACAGTATCCTCCCCGCCCGCAATCCTGTAATAATTGTGTACAAGAAGAACAGTCTGCTTTCCGCTTTTAAATGCACTGCCGGCTTTGTCAGTAGCCGCTTTATCCACCGTGAAATTACTGCCGTAAACAACCATCGCAATCAGCATTATAAAAGGGTTTACAATCGGATTTAACGGGAATTCCTCCATCATTGCATACACTGCAAATGTTGCGGTAAATACAAGCTCTCTGTAACATTTCGCCTTAAAGAGCCTGTGATTTGCAATGCATATAAGCGTGATAAGGATAACCGCTATCAAAAGTCCGTCATGAAAATATACGCTCATGTAAGAATTATCTATAAATCCAAAGCCCCTGTGTGCATCCATCACAGCCTTTGTTCTCGGCAGAAGCGACATTGACAGCGCTTCATGATACATATGGGTAATGTTAAGACGTCCGCTGAATATTCTGTTGATATAAATTGACCAGTATCCGCCGTCAGGATTAAACAGCGCTGTGGCAAAATAGCTGAACACCGCACATATCAGAGCAGACAGTGACATCAGCCAAAAGAACACATATCTTGCCTTCCCTGCGAGAAGAAATTTCTCACAGAATATTAAAATCCATAACGCAAAAAACAAAAGCGTACCTGTGCGGCTGTTGGTAAATGTATACATCAGCACTGCAAATACTGATGTTCCGACAAAATATTTCCAGTTGATTTTCTCGTAGTTTACATACAGAAACAGCGCTACAAGCAAAAACATATTAATATATGCATTATTTGGAGTTGAATATCCGAAATTATACACCGTTATGTCCTGAAAGCTCGTTGTCGTCTGGGCAGTCTCCCCCTGGTCAAAAACACCTAAGAACGACATGATTATCATAACGGACGTAACTGCAAGTCTTACATAAAAGGCAGCATTCACCATTTCCCTGAAGTTACAGCCTTTAAGACCCACAACAGTCATCGCAAGCAGAAGCACCGTCATATCCCGCGACACAAGAAAACATACTGCTCCCGAAAGTCCAAGCACAAGATCGGCTGCAATTTCTTTGAGCGTATATTTAGTCACACAGTATTTATACAAAAGCAACAGGCAGGCAACGCCAAACATCAGATAATACATACTGTTGGAGCTGTCCATTCCAAGCGCCTTTGATGCTGTCATGATGCCATAATACATAATCATGCTGATAATTCCGTACTGTGTGGCAGACATATTTTCAGTTTTTACAAATGTACGGCTTTCTGTCATACGGCTCTGCTTCCTTTAAAAATTTAATATTATTATCATTTGCCTTTAAATTCTTTATTTTCTTTATTGACAAGTCTCAAAAACTTAATATTTGTATCCATATACCTTTTTGCAAGCCTCTTTGGGTCCTGCATCAGGCGGTATAACCATTCCAGTGAGCATTTCTGCATCCACAAAGGCGCACGCTTTATATTTTCCGCATAATAGTCAAATCCTGCACCGACTCCAATCATAAGCGCATTAACACGGTTCATGTGGTGGTACATCCAGCGCTCCTGCTTCGGTGCGCCAAGACCAATCCACACGATATCCGGCTTTGCATCATTAATCATCTGCACATGCTTTTCATCCTCTGTGCTGTCCACTTTGCCGAATGGAGGAGAATACATTCCCGCAATCACAATGTCAGGATATTTTTCCTTAAGCTTAGTTTCCAGAGTCTTTAATGTTTCCTCCGTACTTCCATAGAAGAAATGTCTCAGCCTGTTATCTGCTGCCTCTGCAAACAGCTCTCCCATCAAATCAGGTCCCGTCACCCTGGCTGCGTTTTCATAGCCTCTCTTCTTTGCCACAACCGACAGAGGCTTTCCGTCCGGGAGTCTTAATGCGGCGCTGTTCTGTACATTCCTGTACACCTCGTCATCATGTGACATAACCGTGGTATGAACATTTGACACGCATATGTAGCGGCCTCTTAACGCTTCGATATTGCTGCAGATGTATTCCTTCGTCTGCTGCATTGTGATAATATTTATATTGACTCCGAGTATATTACAGTTCTTTAATTCCATAGTCTTCTCCATCCATAATTATATTTATGTTTTATTCCGACTTCCTGTAAATGTCATATCCCGATACACTCTTAAAATAAGCATATCCGTGCATTTCAATATCGCTTATTCCCACATGGTAATTTGAATTAAATACAATATATTCTACATTGTTTGCCTTGGCGTATTTTGCAAGTGTTTCAACATCAGGCTGAGGCTTTACCATCTCATTGTGCACTGCCGCCTCCGTGTCAGGAAGCTCATTAAAAATGTATGCATACGCGTCGCGCCCATAAAGCAGGCGTATTTTCGTTGTGTACTGCCTCATTGAACAAAGCATTTCATCCGGAACCACAACATACGGCTTTACTCTCTCGTCCGTAATCTCCGAAATGATTACATCAGCCACATCAATCGTCACCTGCGGAATCTGGTAAATATTCTGTGCAGGATAGTAATTATCCTGAGAGAACACAGGCTTTCCCGACAGTGCCACCGCCACTGACACCGCTGCAAGCACCACGGCCTTCACCGCATAACTTTTACAGCGCATACAAAGCTTTACTCCGCCATAACCGATAATCACCGTTATCGGCACAAGCCACAACATTCTCCAGTACATCCCGTTCATGAAGCGTATTCCTATCGTTCCGTAAACCGGGGGACAGAAAAACACTGCCAGTATAAAAACTATGGGATAAAGAAATTTGTGCCTGAAATATTTATTTTTTATGCTCCCTGCAGCAAGGACAATAACTGCTGCCAGCCAGTGAAGCCAGCCGCTTCCCACAAATTCCAGAAACATGTCCCTGATTTCAATGCACCACTCTGCCAAAACTACCTCATTTCCCGGTCTGAAACCGCCGGATTAACTCACGAAATTTTAAACACCTGATACCAGAATACGTTGCACAGACTGTATACAACGCACGGCGTACATGTAAGCCATATTAAGACGGTATTTTTAATGCTTTTATGCCTTATAAGCACAATCAGCCCATAAAATGCGACCGCCATGGCTGAGATAACAATTCCTCCGCCCGACATAAGGCTTGATGCCATGCATGATACAAATAGCAGTATCTTCTCTGCCGCACTCCCCGGATTATCATAAAGCCGGTACAGCAAATCCAGAATAACCGGAATCATCAGCCCCGCAAACACTGCCTTTCCCTGCCATATGCGAAGCAGAAGCAGTGAAGATACAGTGTGCGTGGATGTATATCCAAACATATTTACAACCGATACAATAATCATAAATATAAATGTTTTTTCCCAGTCATCCCCAAACATGTGCAGTCCCAGCAAAAGATATGCAAGATAGCATATAGGAATCATAAACATCGGAAGCATCCTGTGCGAAAGCGCTGCGGGATGTATCCCCGAAATCCTGCTACATGCAGCTACATACATTGTCCACGGAGAAGTGTAATCCTTTTTTACCTCCCCGGTATTCCAGTACATCGGATATCCGTCAATCGGATTCAATGTAAGCATTTCATCATTTTCAACTGCAATAAGCTCCAGTGCTACAAATCTTGCATCATCATCATCCGTGTGCTGGTACTTTGATGCAACTCTTGCCTGAAATGCAGTCATCAGCACAAATATCACGCCAAGCGCCGCAATCCATGCAATGCGCTTTCTGTCAACCGGCGCTGTGCCCTCCCGGAATTCCAATTCTTTGTCAGTACAGCGCTTATTTTTTATGAAGACCACAATATATGCGGTTGTACCTGCCACCGCAAGAATTGCGACAAGCGCACTCCATACATTTACAAGAAGAGAAAATGCTGTTCTTTGCGCAATCATAGGAATTGCAATAAGCTGCATAACAGCAAACATGGTTATAAGTCCATATAACCACGTCTGAATTAGCAGCTTACACAAGCAAACAAACATTATATTCTTTTTTTGCAAAAGCATCGGGCTGTAGATGCCTCCCACCAGTATGGGAAGCACCACAAAAAGCAGCACCAGAATGCATTTATTTAACAGGTTCATAGACTATTACTCCGTTGCCCTCTATGTCGTAAAGTGACATTGTTCTGAGCACCTTGCTTATATCTTCTTCTTTTACCTTACCGGCACCTGCAACCAGAATATTAACATTGCAGTCCATTGCAGTCTTATATGCGTCAATACTGCCTTCCGAAACAGCAGTGTTTTGTATCTCTGCTTTGATACCGCCTGCCTGCTCGAAGCATTTTGCAAGCTCCTCGGCAATGTATTCCCCACCGGTGCCTATATTAATCAGATTAATTCTGACAGGCGTATTTTCAAAATACTTTGATATATACAGAACTGCCTGATTTAACTCCCCGGTATTATCCTTCTTAACACAGGCAAGCAGCTTAAGACCCGCACAGTAAGCAATTTCCTGTGCCGTTCTCAACTTGCCGCTGATAAGATACAGAAGCGTAATTATGACAACAGGTATTATAAATCCGATAACGCCGCCGATGAACGCATTTTTAATAACTGCCTTGAGGGCTGCACTCTTCTGCTCATCAGTAGCTTCATACGTCACTGAAGAAATGTCGCTTCTTCCGAGCAGGTATACGCTGCCTTCACCGATTACCCTGCCGCATACATTTTCTACTGCCTGCGTGTAATAATTCATATAAGCCAGCGCCTGTGAGTCTTCCACAACCGAGTATTCATCACTGCCATAAGGATACTGCAGTGTAGCCGATACAAGGTCTTTTGTTCCGTCTGTGTCACATATTACAAGCTCAAGAAATGTCTCATATGTCAAAGGATATCCCGACAGCTTTACAAGCTCATTATATGTCTCACGGCTTGTCATCACACCGATTAAAGACTGCGTGCGGATTGAAAGCGTCTCTCCCTTCACATTGCCCGAATAATACTCAACCGAATATTGATTCACTGTGCCTTTAAGAGCTATCTTATAAAAACGCTTCTGATATTCATCATATTTTTTATATCCGAGTCCCGCCGCAAATAAAACGGCGCAAAGCACAATAAGCCAGATAAATTTCAAATTGCGCTTTACAATATCCTTAAGCATATATTTTCTAACATATTCCTGTTCCGTCATACAATCCTCATTTCTCTATTCGCCCTTAAACACTACACCTATCGTCTTAACAAGTATCTTGATGTCAAGGGCAATGCTCCAGTTGTCAATATATTTCAAGTCAAGTCTTACGACATCTTCAAAATCCGTTATGCGGTTGCGTCCGCTCACCTGCCAGAGTCCTGTTATTCCCGGCTTCACACTGAGCCTGCGCTTGTGATATGTCTCATACTGCTTAAACTCATCAACAGTAGGAGGTCTTGTTCCGACAAGGCTCATATCGCCCTTAAGGACATTAAAGAACTGCGGAAGCTCGTCAATGCTTGTCTTGCGTATGAACTTTCCGACCTTCGTTATTCTCGGGTCATTGTCCATCTTAAACATAAGACCGTCCATCTTATTCTGAGCCATAAGGTCTTTCTTGCGCTCTTCAGCATCAACATACATGGAGCGGAATTTGTAAATATAAAAGTAGCGTCCGTTTTTCCCTACTCTCTTCTGCTTAAAGAAAAGCGGTCCCGGAGATTCAATCAGAAGCACCGGAGCAAGGAAAACCGTAATTATTCCGGTTATGACAAGCCCGATAAGCGAGCCCGTAATGTCCATCAGCCTTTTTATAAAGAGCTGTCTGTAATCATATACATTGTTGGCAAATGTTATTACCGGTATACTTCCAAGCAGATTAATTGATTTTGAAAATCCGGAAAACTGCTCAAGCACCTCTATGTTAAGGTGTACAGTCGCCCCCATGTCCTCAAAATCCGTCACAATCGCGGTCAGTGATTTACCTGAATCGTAAGGCACGTCGATAAAGACCTCGTCAACAATCTGTTCTTTGGCGTATTTTACCATATTTTCAAATGTTGCCGTAACCTCTATCCCGTCTATCTTCTGACCTACCATGTCACGGTCAATTATTGCCATGCTGCATATCCTGTTGCCCCATACGGAGTTATTATCCATCTCCTTGATGACATCAGCCGCTCTGTCAAATGTTGTAACAACAAAGAGCTGTGTATTGGCACGGCTGTTCTTATAATACTTTATCAGATATGTCTTCATCATTCTGTGTGCAACATACGTCAGCGCAATATTTATGCAAAACATAATCGTGTACACGCCTCGGGAAATATCCGAGTTCTCATGCTTCATAAATATTACAACAGCCATCAGCGCAGCAATGATTATATTGGCTTTTGCAATCTCAATGACCTCAATCAGCTTTCCCCTCTTGATAAAGTCCTGATTGAAGTTAAAAAACAGAACGGTCACCACATATGCAATTATAATCGCGCTCATGTCACCATACAAATCCTGACGCAGCGCCTCATGTGCAGCACCCTTGATAACACCGAGCCACACATATCCTGCAAGGATATAGCTTATGCACAGGCAGAAAAAATCAATGAGCATTATAAGAATGTTTTGAATTTTCTCTCTTGACTGATTCATCTTGTCCTTCCTGATAACATCCCATTTTAAGGGCATTTTCATTTGATTTTACCATACCGGAAGCTTTCTTGTCTACTTATCGTTAAGAAACTGCTCCACAATATATCTTGGCCTGTCCTTAGTCTCCATGTAAATTTTTCCGATATATTCCCCGATAACTCCAAGAGACAGAAGAATAAGTCCTCCGATTGCCCATATTGAAGCAATTATTGTTGTCCAGCCTGTAATCGTTGCCCCCGTAAAATGCCTTATAAGGCTGTATGCAAGAATCACAAAGCTCATCATAAATACAAAGATTCCCAGGTTTGTAATCATTTTAATAGGCTTATTGCTGAGTGAAGTTATACCCTCCATTGCAAATGCAAGCATTTTCTTTAACGGATACTTGCTTTCTCCCGCAAAACGCTCACTTCTTTCATAGTACACAACATCAGTCTTATATCCGATCATCGGTACGATTCCGCGGAGGAAAAGGTTTACTTCCTTAAATTCAGCAAGTCCTTCAAGCGCACGTTTACTCATAAGCCGGTAGTCCGCATGATTATATACTGTGTTTGCCCCCATCCAGTTCATTACCTTGTAGAAGCCCTCTGCCGTTATTCTCTTAAATGCTGTATCTGTTGCACGCTTGCTTCTTACACCGTACACAATATCGCATCCGTCATGGAATTTTTCAAGCATTTCATCCATCGCATTAATGTCATCCTGTAAGTCGGCATCCATTGAAATCGCGACATCCGCACAGTCCATTACAGTCATGAGTCCTGCAAGCAGGGCATTCTGATGTCCTCTGTTGCGGCTTAGGTTGACTCCGCCAAAAAGCACGTCCTTGTCATGCAGCTCTTTGATGATTTTCCATGTTGAATCCTTAGAGCCGTCATTTACAAATATAACACGGCTTCTGTCAGAAATTACACCTTTTTCAATAAGCGACACCATCTTCTCCTTAAGCCTTTTTGATGTCTCCGGCAAAACCTCCTGCTCGTTGTAACACGGCACAACTACATATAAAACACTGCTCATCAGCTTCTCCTCCTGTTTATAAATCCTCGTTCTTCAGCTCCATTGAGCTTAATATCGTAAAATTCGTATCTCGCTTCGTCAGATTTCTGTTGTAATATCTGTCCGTCTTTGTCATCACATCCGGCCACTTTTTCGCAAACGCGGCGTCCTGACTGTCAGTATGCCATTTTTCTTCAGGTGACGCATCAATCTTCGTCTCGGCATACGGCACATAAACTATCTTATGCCTGTCGCGCCATATCTCCTGTTCCTGCTCATCGTCTGACGGCCGCTCTTTATTGTTAAGGTCTGCGATTTTTAATGACAAATCCGCAGCCCCGTATGTAAGCGCCATGCCTTCATCAAGTCCCGACACCGCTTCCCACTCACTCTTTTTGATGAGCAGGCACGAAAGGTCTGCACCGCTTACGTCCTGAGGTGCATTTATTCTCATAAAATATCCGTTATTGCCGCAGTCAAGCTGGCGGAATGCATATCCGAACGAATGCTCAATGCCCATCACAAGAAATGTATGATAAATGTGGTCGTTATTTCCGTATGTCCTTGCAGAAGCTGCTGCGACATCACTTCTCTGCGCATATCCGAGAAGCTGCTCCACCGCATCTTTTGACACTTCTGTAACCCTCGCATCAAGAAGGAGCACATACTCTCCCGGTACTTCTTTAACTGTGCTGTTTATTGCCTGCGGCGTATCGTCACAGGTAAATATTTCAACATTGGTATATGTAATGTCTGCCACTGCATTGCGGCAGGCTTCAAAATTATCTTTGCTTCCGTGAATCACAATGCTTACAGACGGATTCTGCTTAAGCACCGGAATATTTTTGTAATATCCGAAGGATTCTCCCATTGCCGCAGTCATAGGGATTCCGGTTCTCTCAAAATGTTCGCTTATGGAGTTTACTCCTGCGTGATAAGCATACATTTTGCTTTCCGGAACTGCTGCCGTTGAGTTGATATGGCATCTCCAGTGATAAAGAATCATCGGCACATGAGCCACATGCCTTGATTTTTCCGTACATCTGAATATAAAATCAAAATCCTGGGCTCCGTCAAATGCTTTCCTGAAGCCCCCGGCTTCCTTTGCAATCGAAGTGCGTGTCATAAACATATGGCATATATAATTGCAGTTTCTCAGATAATCTATATTAAAGTCCGGCTTAAAGTGCGGTTCAAAAAACTTTTTGCCGTCCATATCCATCTTATCTTCATCAGAGTATACACTGTCTGCTTTTGGGTCTTCATTAACAGCCTTCACCATATTATAAAGCGCATCACAGGTTATGAGGTCATCATGGTCCATAAGCGCGATAAACTCGCCCGATGCCATCTCAAGCGCACGGTTTGTATTCTCTGATATACCGTCATTGGAGTCAAGCATTTTATAGACAATTCTTGAATCCCTTGCCATACATTCCTTTGCATATGCCGAGCTCTCCGTCTCCTTCCCCGTTCCGTCCGCAAGGCACAGCTCCCAGTTTGAGTATGTCTGCTCAAGAACACAGTCAATAAGCTCCTTAAAGAAAGCAATCGGAGTATTGTACATAGGAATCAGTATGCTTACCTTCGGAGAATACAAAAGCTTATCCTGTCTCTGCCTCGAAAGCTCCTGCGGTGTCGGCTTTGTGTATTCGCGCAGCCTGTCATATGATTTCCTCTCTGTAAAAAAGTAAACCGTTCTCTTGCATGCCTTCTTAAATCCGTTTTTCTTAAAATATTGAATTCCCTTTTTTAATACGTGTCTGCTCAAAACATTCCTCCATTGCCGGAATTTTTATACCGTAAATCTTTTCCACGAAAGTGCCTTTACAACCGCCTCAAACACAGGGCTGTCCTTAACGCCCTGACCGCTTACAAACAAATCCACATTTAATGTATCTCCGGAATTCTGCGGCAGTTTAAATGTCATCTGCGGCTCTGTATTTGTAAATGCATAAAGCCTTTTTGTTATTCTTATTCCGTTAGTGTGCAGTCTGCATTTTACAGACGTGCCACGCAGATAAACAAAACAGCAGCAGTGTGCCGGCTGTATTGTGACCTGTGTCCTTCCCTTTATATCAATTGTAAGTTCATGCGATTCCCCGACATGATTGTCCGTAAATGCCGCATCTTCTACAGATATGCTGTTTCGGTATTCTTCATTTCTGTCATTTTCAACAAGCTGTCCCACATCATAAATTCTGCCATGCGTTCTTTCATATATCTCGCTGAGTGTAAGATGATTTCCGCGAACCTGCTTTTGAAATTCCCTCTCAGATTCATTGTCAATTTCATAGCATCTGTGCGCAAGCTCCGGCTTTTTCGTCCCCGTTACGCCATACAAATCAAGCTCTTCAAAGCCTGCCTGCGGATTATCGGCAATGAGATAATAGACAGCTCTCTGAATGATATAATCTGCAATTTCTTTAGTGTCTGTCCCGTTCACATCCCATGTCCACTCATAGTCAATGATTGTCCACTCATCTCCCGGTTTATTTACAAAAATATTTTTAAATATCAAATCGATGTCCCAGACACCCGCATCTGCGTTATATCTGACCATATTTGCAAATGTTCCGACAATTTTCTTAATCTCATCGCAGCGCTTTTTTGATGCCATCGTAACCAGCCTTCCCTCAAGCGGCTCCTGCTCAAGATACTCAAACTCTGCACCGTCTTTATTCTGTATGCATTCATTAACCAGTATCTTCACACCATGTTCTTTTTCAAATCCTGCGTAGCGGCTTACCAGCTTTTCGCGGTTTACCGCAAGTTCTGCAATATGCTTTGCCGACGCATCGGTGAGCGGACTTTTTACGACTCTTCTTCTGCCGTTTTCATCATAGATTTTTGTACAGATACGGTACTGCTCCGCCCTGTCGTTGGAGTATTTTACAAATACCGGAAGCCTGTTTTTAGCTCCGCTTTTTACAGCATTATCATTGCCCTGGCAGGCATCATGGCCGCATTCGAGCACCATAAGAAATGAGTTCGCAAAATCAGCAAACTTTCCGTCAGCAATTATCTCGTCCCATTTTGCTGCCTCATCAAAAATATACAGCCTGTCGGTATTGAAATTCCTGTAATTGTTAGTAAGCTCCCCCTGCTTCGGAAGATAGTCATCCGAATACAGTGCAAGCGGAAGCCGTAAATCAGGATACGGATAATACATATGTATATCCGCCTCATCAAAGCCTGCCTCCCTTGCAGTTGCCACAAGAGTATCAGCCGTATACGCCAAAGCAGCCTGCTCATCAAAGTAGTGTGCTCCCGCAAACCATGAAAGTGCATATTTATTGTCAGCCGCAACCGCAATAACCGAATTGCCGGAAAGCTTCGCTTTAAGCTGTGCAAGTTCGGATACATTTATTCTTTCGCCTGACACAACCACAACATCTGCCCTGTCTTTTTTAAGCCACTCTGTCAAATTGTCCTGTATATATGCAAAGCTGTCTTTATACGACTCCATGATTACTCCCTGTTTATTATTTAAGATACTGTCACTTTAGAAAACATGTCATAATATCCGACTGTATTTTTATCTGAAACAACAGTAAAGTTAAGCACATCATATAACCGGTGATACACCATAAAATCTCCGCCGCTGTATCCCGTGCAGCTTATGGAAAGCAGATATTCCCCGCCCTGAAGGTTCATAAGCTGGGTAAATGCAATCGTCTTTTCCTCACCTGCCATTACCTCGCCGAAGTTTACCTTCTCATACATTGTGTTGCTTCCGGTTATTGAATTCCCTTTTAAATCTTTAATTGTGTAGGTAAGTATAGGATCCGAAACATTCTCATTGAAGCGGACTTTGTATTTTATTGTAAAATGTGTTCCCTTTTCAATGTTGCCTGACCACATTCCGTTTTCATCAAGAATACCAAAGTCAATAATTTCAGCCTTTCTGTTGCCGTATTCATTGACATCGGGGTTAAGCTCAAAATGCGAACTCCACAAAACATTGCCGCCGTCATCTGCCCCTGCATTAAGCTCCTGTACAGCTTTTGCCTCATCCTCTGGAGCACCGGAAGAAGCAATCGAATCTGAAGTTTTGTCAGCCGGTGATTGTCCTACAAGAATTTTCTTGTACAGATTAATCATGTCTTTCGGCGTTCCCTCGTCCACCTTTACGCCTCTGTTAAGAAGCACAACACGGTCACAGTACTGCGCGATACTGCTTAAGTCATGGCTTACAAAAAGGATTGTCTTGCCCATTTTCTTGAACTCTTCAAACTTGTGGTAGCATTTTGCCTGAAAAAATACGTCGCCTACCGAAAGAGCCTCATCCACAATAAGAATCTCCGGGTCTATATTGATTGCCACTGCAAATGCGAGACGCACAAACATACCGCTTGAATATGTCTTAACAGGCTGATTGACAAAATCACCGATATCCGCAAAATCAAGTATTCCCTGAAGCTTGGCATCTATCTCTTCTTTGGTGAAGCCAATCATGGTTCCGTTGAGATAAACATTTTCAATTCCGGTGTATTCCATATTGAAACCGGCACCAAGCTCAAGAAGCGCCGAAATTCTTCCGTCAATCGTCACTTTTCCCTCTGTCGGGTTCAGAAGCCCTGTAATTATTTTAAGGATTGTTGACTTTCCTGAACCATTTGTACCGATTATTCCGAGGGTCTCCCCTTTTTTAATCTGCATTGAGACATCGCGAAGCGCATAGTGCTCTTTGTAAAGCTGCTTTCTCGAAAGCCCGAGTGCATCTTTCATTCTGTCGGTCTTTTTGTCATATATTTTATAAACCTTACTTACATTTTCAACATTAATTGCAATGTCTGACATCGGATTTTCCTTTCTGCAATAATTTTACAGCACATCTGCAAAATGAACCTTGAGCTTCTTAAACACACTGCTGCCGATAATAAACATGGCTATCGTAAACACCCAGAAATACAGCGTCCACATCGGATTACTCCAAAAGCCTTTTCCGATAAGAATTGCTTCCCTGTATCCGTTGACAACGTAATAAATAGGATTTATCTTAAATATCCATCTGAAGTGCGTGGGAATGATTGCTATATCCCACATAATCGGCGTAAGCCATATTCCGACCTGGAGAAATATACTTATTATCTGTGTAATATCCCTGAAAAACACTGTGATTGAGCTTGTAAGATATGAAAGCCCGAGCACAAACACAAATGTACAGAATGAATAATATATAATCTGCAGCGTGTAAAGCGTAGGATAATATCCGTAGCAGGCGGTAAGAATCAAAGTAAATACGACAAAGAATACATGTACAAACATTGCCGACAAAACCTTAATCACCGGAAGTATGTCTATATTAAATACGATTTTCTTGACCAGATAGTTGTATTCAAGTAAAGAATTGCTTCCTCCGTTCAGGGCATCGGCAAAGAAAAACCACGGAATAATTCCGCTTACCAGCACAAGCACATACGGATACTGTGCAGGCTGCGTTGAACGGAAGCCGACCTGAAACACAAACCAGTATACGAGAATTGTAATCACAGGCTGTACAAACGCCCACACAATCCCCAGATACGAGCCTGCGTACTTTGTCTTGAAATCATTCTTTGACAGACTCCATACCAGTTTTCTATTGGATAATAAATTCTTAATTAACTTCATATTTCTCTCCACTCCGCCAATTCTCCTGCCGGAAAAATCTGCCGGAGCTATCTTTCTATATTGTTGGAATCCTCACTTTTTGCGTATCGTTTTGACAAAAACTTTGCAATCGGTGCCGGCCAGAACTTGCAGAACATCTCGTAGTCCTCGCACGTCCTTACGTGGTCTTTAATTGCTGCACTCGTCTCGGACTGCTCATGAATACGGTGTCCCATAAGAACGTCCGGACAGAAAACGAAACTTCCCTTTATTCTTGAAAGCCTCTCCCATGTCTGCCAGTCAATCGAAGCCCTGAAATGCTTTAAAAACACAGGTTCCGGCATCTGCTCCATGCAGTAACATACAGACGGGCAGCATATTGCACTTCCGATTGAAAGACTCAGCCTTCTTACCCATTTCACTCTCTGCAAAATCCTGCTTCTCAACGGAAACAGCATTATCCTTTTTATTTTGAGAAGCTTTATGTCTGTAACTTTTCTTTCGCCTCTTATCTCGCAGTAATCCGTAAATGCAATTATCGGTTTTTTCTGCCTGTCCATTGCATCTACAACCGTGGCCGTATAATCTTCAAGATAAATGTCATCCTGATGGGCAATCGTTACATATTTTGTATCTGCACAGCCAAGTGCAAAATTCCAGTCTCCCGCAATGCCGGTTTCTCCATAGTTGACCAGCACCTCAAGTTTATATTTTTCTGCGAGTGACTGTATGTAATCATTCGGTGTTGATGTTGCAATCTTAATCTCACTTTGCATTGTCTGGTTAAGAAGTGATATTATGCACTCCTCAAGATATTCACTTTCCTTATATGCACATACGACAAACGTGTGGCTTTTCATCAGCTATTAAAACTACTCCTTCTGCATTTTCTTTGGAAGCGGCATTTTATATCCGTCAATAATTCCCTTAAAACCGTATTTAAGCTTGTTAAATTTATTATTCTCATACAAAAGCACAACGCCCAGACGCCCGTAAAGCTTAATATAATAGCGCAGTGCGCTGACATATCCCCTGTGCTTTCTGATAAAATACACGACATTGCGGGAGTAATAATACCGCCTTGACGGCGAGTGATTCGTAACTATAACTTCTCTTCCGAAAAATTCTTTCCTCTGGGAATTGCCAAGCTCATGAAGTATGCCCCGGAAGCTGCTCTGCAAAATCTTATATCCCCTCTCGGTGAGCATATAACACATGTCAAAATCGACATAGTCGATAAACATTCCCTCATCAAATCCACCGGTCTCAAGACACGGAGCAACTTTAGTAAGACACCCTGAGGTAATGCAGCGCTCGGCATATCTGTATTCTTCAGAAAACTCGTATTCCTGCTGTATTCCGTAATTTCTGTCAAGGAAAAGACACGTAATCATCGCAACCTTGTCATAATCCATGTACTTCCTGTAATTGTCGATAAGTCCTGGCATTGTAACCGAATCCTGGTCAAGCGTCAGTACCCAGTCCCAGTTATGTTCGTCTGCGAAATGCATTATCTGGTTCAGTGCCTTTGCAATCCCACCGTTTTCTTCATTCCACACCATATAGATGCCGCTGTTTCCCTCAATCATGCTGCATATATCGTCAACATTATCGGAGCCGTTATCCACAATTACAAGCTGTGAAACCTGCGACATTATACTGTTTATATTCTCTTTTAATCTTTCGATGTCGGGATTATATGTAACTATCCCCGCACCGATAATCTCTTCATTCATCTTAATTAACGCCTTTCAACGCAGTCTCAATCGCACACCTGAGACTGTCTGCATCACCCATCCGGCAGAAATAAATACCCTGCATCGACTCATCAAACAACTCTCTGTTTGCCGGATTATCCCCCAGAATCATAGGTTTTTCCATCGCCCGGTAAATGTATGCCTTACCCGGAATTGTCCTTGATGCCTTGGCAATATCCGCATTAAAATGGCCTGCCAGACATAAATCGGCATTCGCAACGGCATCTGCCAGTTCATTTTGAGTAAGCCAGTCAATATATGTAATATTGTCCTGAATAACTTTATTCTTTACCGGTCCGATAATCTCAAACCTGATGTTGCTGTCATCCTTCATAAGTCCGGCAGCCTTTAATACAATGTCTGCCCCCTGCAAAGGAAGCATTGATGCAAAGTAGACGACGGTCTTTACCGTGCCGTCTGCCGACTGCTTTTTTTTCTTTCCCGGATAATACACGGACTTGTCAGCCTCAAGATACAACACCTGCATCTTAGACTCCGGCATTCCAAACTCTTCAACAAAATATCTGCCGTCTGCCTTTGTATCAACAATAACCCTGTCTGCATACATTATTGTTTTCCTGTCAAGCCATGCCGTAAACTTCGCCGCAAGCGTTCCTGCCTTGATTTTTTTGCGGTCATTGACAAGTGTATCATATACGGATATAAAGAAATCAATGGTAACATTTCCCCCGGCTTTCCTGTAACGCCTGAATTTCCCACAAAACAAAGGAATGACAAGCTGAGGAGCAAATCCGACAAAAACTTCATCATATTTTTTAAAGTCAACAGCAAGAATCCCTGTTATCACTTTTGCCATACGCCGTACATAGCTTCCTGAAGCGCTTCCGATAATATCAGGCTTTACGCCTTTATCATCTGCCGAAAGCATTGATATCTCCTGAGTATTGCGTATATAATCAAGATTTTTGGTTGTTATGAATAACTTCATATTCTTCCTTTTCATTTTCCTCAGTGACAGCCATCAAATCCGAGGTCTCATAAATAGGAGCCTTATTGCTGTCATTGTCATAATCCATTTTTCTGAGATGATACTGCACATCCTGCAAAATCTTGCGGTTTGCGGAAATTATATCGCCAAGAAGACCGACTACTATGGTCTGGAAACCTATAATCATCATCATGCTGGCAAAAATAAGCGACTGCACGTGTCCGCTGCTGTCACCCATTATTACAAACACAAGGAAACGAATGAAAAATGCCGCACCCACCGCAGATATCAGACCGCCTAACAGCATGAAAAAGTACAACGGTCTGTACATAAGATATGCTCTTACTATTGTAAGCACTGATTTCTTGACATATCCCCACATACTGTGAAAGAGCCTTGATTCCCTAAGCTCCGGATTGGTGCGTATCGGAACCGACTTAATTGCCATCTTGTCCCTGCCCGCCTGCACAATAGTTTCAAGCGTATAAGTGTAATCGTTAATTACGTTAATTCTGAGTGCCGCATCACGGCTGTACGCCCTGAATCCGCTCGGTGCATCCGGAATATCCGTCTTTGATGCCACTCTTACCACCCAGCTTCCGAGATGCTGCAGTTTTTTCTTGAGAGGTGAAAAATGCTCTGTCTCATCGATAGGTCTCTCACCGATTACAACATGTGCTTCACCATCTAAAATAGGGCGCACAAGCCGCTCGATATCCTCACCGCAATACTGGTTGTCCGCATCAGTGTTGACTATTATGTCCGCACCGTTGCGAAGACAAGCATCAAGTCCTGCCATAAAGCCTTTGGCAAGTCCTTTATTGCGGCGGAATCTGACAACATAGTGAACACCCCACTTTTTGGCTACTTCAGCCGTGTTATCCGTACTTCCGTCATCGATAATAAGATACTCAATCTCATCTATACCATCGATATGTTTTGGCAAATCATTCAAAGTTACTTCAAGAGTTTTGGCCTCATTATAACAAGGTATCTGTATGATTAATTTCATAGTTAAATAATTCCCCTTTATAAGCATCTGTGCTATGCACATATACTGAAATTATACCATTTATACCATGATTATTCAATCCCATAAAAGCCTTTAGTTTTATATGCCAAATTCAGTCATAATATCCCTTGAAATTCGCTCTTACAAATATGGCAAGTGTATCCTTAAACGCCTGCCACACATCGCTAAATCTGATACGCCTTGCGTTCCTCTCCCTGACATAGACCACCTTTACCGGAACCTCTTCAATCCGGCCTCCCCTGCGGCTTATGGCAACAAGCATCTCGATATCATATGCAAACCCCGACGTTCTCACAAGATGTGCCACAGGTTTTAATGATTTCGCTTTAAAAAGCTTAAGACCTGTCTGTGTGTCGCGCAGTTTAAGATGAAAAAGCGCTCTCAGCATAATGTAATATCCAATGCTCATTATTTTTCTTTTCAAAGGATATTTAAGCTCAGAATCCTTGTGCAGCTTACTTCCTATCACTGCATCGCAGCCTGTCTCCTGCATTTTTTGGAAATACCGCTCAAGCTGTGCGGGATTAAGCTCCAGGTCAGCATCAAGAAAAGCTATATACTCACCTGTCGACTCTGCAATTCCCGCAAGAATTGCGCTGCCCTTCCCATGATTTGTCTCTGACGATACGATTCTTACCCTGTCATCCTTTGCTTTGGCTCTTTCTATCTCAGTGCGCGTATTATCCGTACTTCCGTCATTTACCGCCACAATCTCAAAATCCCCGGCAAACTCCGAAATAATTTTTATTGTTTCAAATATATTTTCATAAATCCTGCTGCCTTCATTGTAAGCAGGCATTACAACCGATAATTTACCTTGAACCTTCATACTACCTCTTATTTTAATCAAAATTTGAATGGCATCTGTACACATTAACCATCTGTATTTCTTTGGTAAATTTATCAGGAAACGGATTGATTCCACCCATCTGCTTGCCGTCCACGGACTCTGTTAAATCGTACCACACCTCACTCACACCTGAGTAAATGTTATCAATGTCATAGTTTTTGAACAGGAACCATTCCTTTGTTGTAATGTAATATACCTCTTCATGCTCCTCCTCAAGCCTCGCAATCTGCTCACGCATATCCTCCGCAATCGGATAAACGTCTGCTCCCGTCATGATTTTTACCGGAAATTTGAGAGTAGATGCAAGTGCTGAGTCAATAATAACCGCATCCCCTTCATTAAATTTTGAAGACAGATCTTCGACTATCTCCCAGCTCATATTTGTAATGTCCTTCTGGGTTGTAAGCGCAATATTCTTCGGAAACATCACAACAAAATACAGTATTGCCGCAACTATCGGAATTACATATCTCTTAGCACCGAAACTTGAATCCATGCGGCTTACCCTAAGCATCGCAAGAATTATAATCACAGGAATATAAGGCACAATGTATCTTGCGTAATAGTAGTAAAATCCTATATCAGGCTTAAATATGCATGAATACATTATTACCATATATACAAACATTATTGTCAGAAGCAGATGGTCTTTATGTGCAGTAATAAACTGCGGTTTCCTCAAAAACGCTGCAAACAGAAAGATTACCGGAAAAATTCCCGAACTTAATATATATGCATAAAATGTAGAATAGCTGACACGCACTCCCGTACGCAGAAATGTAGCCGCCAGCGCAATTAAAGACAGCACAAGAAGAATCCGCACAACCAGACGCATATGCTTTCTGATTCCGCGCGTGACTATCTCCCTGAAGCTCTCCTGTCTGTCCATAGGAATAATTATAAGTGCAAGCGTCCCTGCGATACATACAGCCACAGCAGCCGTAACCACCCACACAAGGTTCTTCGCATTTATTCCAAGCACAAAAATCTTCTTGTAATTTCCGTATACATATACGGTCGCACACGCACGCATCATAAAAAATCCCGTAAGATACCCGGCAAGTGCTCCGAGATTTGCCCACATATACTGTTTATTTCTTGTCATGTAATACAACGTAAAATATGTAATTACAATCATTGGTATTATCGTATAGATTGTTACATGGAAAAATGCAAAAACCAGAATCGGCACAAATGACATCACGGCATACTGCGGATATTTTCTGTCCATCATCAGGTACAGATACAGCATAATAAGCACAAAAATAAATATTTCCGTAAGTGTTGCTTTAGCCGTCCACAGCACTATCGGCGATGAAACGTAAATAAGAAGCCCGGCAAACCTAAGCTTTCTGTTAATTCTAAGGTTACGCATCACATAATACATGAGAAATACGCCCATGAACATAAACAGTGTCTGAAGCTGTGCCATGTTTGCATATCCGAATAATGTCCCGTATAATGCAAGCATCGCTGCATATGTTGGCACTCCGTGCAAGGCTCCCGTCATTCTGTCAGGGAAATCTTCCGCCTTAAGCGCCGGAATTCTTGAGTCGTATCCGTAAAATCCCACAAGCGAGTGAACAGCCTCGTACTCATAGGATTCAATATCATTGGTGTTCTCAAGCCTGCCATACTCATCAAACGTAAAGAGATTTCCGTTTACATCATTAATGAGCGCAAGCGCCTTCACCTGATATACCCCCTGGTCCTGACCCATTCCAAAATACCCAAATTTTGAGTAAATTGCAATAAATGCAATCAAAAATGCCACCAGCGGAATCACGCTTTCCTTAAAATGAAATACAGCCGTAGGCCGCCTTCTGACAAAGAACGCAACCGTTGCGCGGAATATTAATGACACAGCCAGAGTTATCTTTAGGGCCGCCTGAATTCCAAACCTGTCCATCCAGAAAAGAATTCCGCTGCTTAAAACATACGCACAGAAAAAACCTGTAAGTCCGAGCACAAACAGTTCCACGATATCCCTTTTATAATATGCAATTGAAAATGCTGTCATCATTACGGCAATGCCCGCAATTACAAGTGCTGCTGTCATTGTTACCTCTCTCATCATTTACTGTAGTCAGTCAGCTGCCTGATTCTCTGTATTCAAAAACCGGATATAATAGAACGGAAATCCCATTACCCTTATATCTTTATCCCCGTATATAAGCGGGCTCCACATAGCTCCGCAATGGAAATAAATAACGTTATATCCGTCAATCATATAATCCCAGTTAAGCTTAAAATCAATGTATTTTCCGTTATTATCCTCATCAATCCTTGCCTTACCGACATAATACCAGTTCTCTCTGAATTCAAGGTCAATATATTCAATATTTATGTCCTTAAGCTTAATTTCACTCCCGAGATAAAGCCGTATCGTATCGTACTTGCGGTAAGGTATGTCACACTGAATAAATGAATTCTGATCGGAAGTCCATGCCATTCCCGAAAAATCTATATCATGAAATCCCTGGTTTACGCTGTCGGCAACGCTGTAAATTCCCCTGTCCGTAAGATAATCATGCGTCTTGTACAAATACATCCTCGACTTGTGTACAACCACCTTTACCCTGTCAAATGACGGATCTTTAACCTCCGTCGTCAGATAAAATGTATCTCTTCCGGTATTGCTAAGCTTCTCTGCCGAATCGTCATAATCATACGCCCTAAGACACGTACTCACCCCGGTCATTATCTGAATCGGATATCTGTATGTATCGTACAGCGAACGCTGTATTGCCACTGAAGCATCCGGTTCAACCGACTTTGTAAACTGAATGATATCATTCCACTCGGCAATCGTGTCCTTCTGGCTCATAACCTTAAGAAATCCCGAAGTTCCGATGCACGATATGATAATAACAGCCGCATTTATTATTATATAGCCTATAAATGATGCTTTTTTGTCCCTCTTTACTGCCGGAATAAAATTTATTACCCTTTCAAAAACAACAAATATTACCGCTGCTGCACATGCAGCAAACACGGCAATAACCATTACCATATCCTTAACGCCGAACATCCGCCCAAAAAGCGCCATCAGTGAAGACAGCATCGGAACCTGTTCAACATTAGCGAGCGGAACCGGGCTGTCATAAATGTATTTCAGCGCCCATATCTGATTACGTCCGAGAGCCCTGTATGTCGCATACAGATTGCCGTCCATGCTTTTTCCCATAACAATCAGTATTACCGCAACGATTATCATAAGTATAACCGACTTGCGCGCCTTATAGGAAAATTCCATCTTTACACCGGAATAAATAACAGCCGCAAATGCAAGCAAAGCAACAGTCATTGTAACAGCCGCCGCATACGATATGGTATACGCATTAACGCTGATTAAAAACCATGACACCAGACTGTACATTCCAAGAGTGAGTGCAGTCGAAAGCATCAGATTAAGGCCGGTATCAAACCCTTTGAATACCGCCGCAAAAAACATTATCAGCGCAAATACCGAAACTCCCAAGAACACAGCAATAAGTATTCTTTCCTTTATCGCCGAATAATCATACTCCTTGTGCGTCTTATAAAATGTTATATTTCCATAAAGCACATCCGAATCGTTATGGTATACATTTTTGAGAAGAAGGCCTTTTGCATCTATCTCGTCCGAAGAAATAACATCAGGACTGATATAGTAAACTCTTTCTCCCGAATCATGAAGCGTACCGATTACTTCCTCTATGGACGCATAGCACGGATATACCTTGGCTCTTGTCACCCCGGCAACCGGCACATAGTATTTATCCATAATGCTTTGGTCAAGTATAACCGTATCATACTCCGAAATTATTCTGTCAAGGTCCTGAAGTTCTTTCCACTCAAGTACAACCTTACCCGTTTTCCTTCCGAATGCAAGAAACAGGACTGCCACAATCACAGCTCCAAGCAACGCCTGACCGGCAAGTCTTACAATTCTTCTGAATTTCGGAAACGGCAGCTTTATATTTCCCAGAAAACACCAGAACAGATATATCAGGCACATGCCTGTAATTACTAAAACAAAAGACATTTCTGCATATCCGAAAAAGTATGCTCCGAATGCAAGCAGCGCGGTAAGCGGCACATTGTAGTGCTCATAATTTGAAGCAAGCTGTGCCGTTGCTTCATTTACTGCTGCAAGCGTGTCACCATCCAGTTTACTGAGATATTCTGCAACAAACGGACTTATATCACTCTTTGAAGCAAGATTTATCGCCTTTGCCTGCGTTACGCCAAGTATATTGTCCATTCCAAAAAAGCCATCATTAATCACACCAACACTTATTACCGCAAATATAACGCACACTATAAGAGGCAATATCTGCGTTTTAAGGTTCAGTGACCATGACAGCTTGTGTTTTCTCTTTCTGATTACCATTAATGCCGCTGCCACTGCCAGAAGTACATCCATAAGCATAAGGCTGCGGTTTACAGAAAATTTTTCAATTATTATCAATGCCGAAGCAACAATCGTATACAGCACAAAAAAGACAGATGCTGCCAGAATTATACAGCGGATAACATCTACCTTTTTACCTAAATAGGCAAGCACCAGAATAATAAATAATATTCCCACAAGTAGGAATAGTATTGATTCAAGCATTGCTGTTACATCTCCAATAATCAAGTGTTTCTTTTAATGTCTGTTTAAGACTTATCTGAGGCTCCCATCCTGTACAGTTATAAATCTTCTGTATGTCTGCCTCAATAATCGGAACATCGACAGGTCTGATTTTGTCCTGATCTACAGATACTTTTATCTCTATTTCAGAAAGTTCAAGTATTTCCTCCAATATCTCCTGTATCGAAATCGCTCGCCCGCTTCCTACATTATAGGTTTCACCGCGCTTTCCAAGCTTTACAAGAAGCGCATACGCCCTTACAACATCTCTTACATCAGTAAAATCACGTCTTGCGCTCAGATTGCCGACATATATAACCGGCTCTTTTCTGCCCTTCTCTATCTGCGCTACCTGCTTGCAGAAATCCGCAACAACAAACATCGGTGCCTGATTAGGCCCGATATGATTGAACGCTCTCACCATCATTACATCCATCTCATACGCATCAGCATAGATTTTGCCAATCATATTCTGACACGCCTTTGTTGCCGCATAGATGTTGCCGGGTCTTGTATTATTATCCTCTGCAATCGGGGTCTCTCCGTCGCGAATATGTCCGTATTCCTCACCTGAACCAATCAGCAGTATTCTCGGCTTGTAATCAAGCTCTCTGACGACATCAAGCACATTGACACTTCCCTTTATATTTACATCAATTGTAAGTGTCGGATTTTTCCATGCAAGTGCCACGGAGCTCTGTGCAGCAAGATGAAAAATGTAATCCGGATGCACTTTTGTAAGAACATCCTTAATCTGTTCCTTGTCAAGTACATCAAGATCATATGTTTTTGCATTTTCCATTACAAGATTTTCTTTTGAGGTCTTTGTAACTGCCACCTCATATCCCAAATCATCATGCAGGTGATTTACCAGATATGTTCCGACAAATCCGCCGCCTCCGATTACCAATGCCTTCATACTGCTCCTTTATTTTCGTTCCGAAACATTTATTTTAATTATAAATTTGCTGCCTTGATTTCCTTCTCAACAAGAGCAAGATCATTCTTAACCATTCTCTCAACAAGCTCAGGGAACTTAATCTGTCTTTCCCATCCAAGCTTTGAATCAGCCTTTGCAGGGTTACCGATAAGAAGTTCAACCTCTGCAGGGCGGAAGAACTTAGGGTTTACCTTAACTATAACCTTACCTGTTGCCTTATCCTTACCAACTTCGTCAACGCCTGTGCCTTCCCATACAACGTCGATTCCTGCTACCTTAAATGCTGTTTCAACAAACTCTCTTACAGTTCTTGTCTCGTTAGTTGCAATTACATAATCATCCGGAGTATCCTGCTGAAGCATCAGCCACATCGCCTTAACATAATCCTTTGAATGACCCCAGTCGCGCTTTGCGTCCATATTGCCAAGTTCAAGATGATCCTGAACACCAAGCTTGATTCTTGCCACTGCGTCTGTAATCTTACGTGTAACGAATTCCTTACCTCTTCTCTCACTTTCATGGTTGAAAAGGATACCGCTGCATGCAAACATATTGTAGCTTTCGCGGTAATTCTTCGTAATCCAGTGTCCGTAAAGCTTTGCTACGCCATAAGGGCTTCTTGGATAGAAAGGTGTTGTCTCATCCTGCGGAATTGCCTGAACCTTACCGAACATCTCTGATGTTGATGCCTGATAGAAATGAGCCTCCGGCTTTACTGTGCGGATTGCCTCAAGCATATTTGTTACGCCTAGAGCATCAATATCTGCTGTTCCGAGAGGAGTATCCCATGATGTTGCAACAAATGACTGCGCAGCAAGGTTATAAACCTCGTCTGCCTGTGAAATTCTCATTGCCTGAACAAGTGATACAACGTCTGTCATATCTGCATAGATAAAGTTAATCTTATCCTTGATATGCTCAACATTGCCGTAATCGACAACGCTCTTTCTTCTCATAATACCATATACATTGTAACCCTTCTCAAGCAGAAGCTCTGCAAGGTATGAACCATCCTGACCTGTAATTCCTGTAATTAATGCATTCTTCATTGTTAATCTCCTTTATACTTATGATTATAAATACTGATTTTTATTCTGTTCGCGAAGTTTTGCGAGCACCTGCTTAATCTCACCTGCATTTTCCTTGGTGCTGATGAGTATTGCATCCTCAGTGTCCACAACAACCATGTCACGAAGCCCCACTGTCGCAATCAGCTTCCCGCTGCCTTCAATAACACAGTTCTGCGTATTTACCGCAACGACATTGCCGCCTATTACATTGCCGTTTTCGTCATTCTTCTTAATTCGTCCGACTGCAAGCCATGAACCTACATCATCCCATCCGAAGATTCCCGGAAGTATAAATATATTCTCGGCTTTTTCCATTATACCATAGTCTACAGACTGTGATTCCAGTGTAGGGAACTGCTCCTGAAGCACCGTATCTTCATCAGGCGTTCCTACAGCAGCCTTAATCTTCATAAGACCGTCATATGTTGACGGCATAAATTTCCTAAAGCAGTCAAGTATTGTTGAAACCTTCCATACAAACATTCCGCTGTTCCAGAGATAATCGCCCGCAGCAAGGTACTTCTTTGCGGTATCCAGATCAGGCTTTTCAACAAACGCTTCCACCTCAAAGGCATCGCCGGATTTGCTGTCTTTGTTGTACTTTATATATCCATATCCTGTCTCAGGATAGTTAGGCGTAATGCCTAGCGTAACAAGGTTGGCGCCACTCTCTGCCACCTCACATCCGCTTCTTAAAGTATCAATGAAAATATCATTGTTCTTAATCAGATGGTCAGATGCAAGAACTATCATCGTTGCATCCTCCTCACCGCATGCCTCGCACTGTCTGCTTATATGAACTGCACCCAGTCCTATGCACGGCGCCGTATTGCGTCCTATCGGCTCACACAGTATGTTCTTCTCAGGAAGCCCGGGAAGCTGCTGCTTAACAAGATCTTTATAATTCTTATTTGTTGCGATATAAACATCTTCTATATTAACCAACGAACTGATTCTTTCTACCGTAAGCTGAATCATCGTTCTTCCGTCATCAGTAAATGACAAAAACTGCTTAGGAAGCGTCACTCTGCTCTTAGGCCAAAATCTTTCACCCTTGCCTCCCGCCATGATGAGCGCTGTTCTTCTCATAATAATCTCCTTACATAGTTATTACATTCAGATTGAATTATACAAGCAACATTTCATAATGTCAACTTTGCAACCGGCATTTTTATTCTAAAACTGTGCGTATATGAAGCCCTGCGTTGCTCCGATATATCCGAAGAATACCGGTGCAAATATAAGCGCCAGATATATTGCCCAGCGTACCGGCAGAACAAGTCCTGCAATTGCTTCTCTTACCTTTACGCCTCTCTCCTGCAGAACACTTATTATGAACCACACAAGACATCCTGCTGCCACTATGACAAAATCACGTTTTATCATTCCGAGTGTAAAAATCGAGCCGTCAAGAAGTGGCTTTAAGCTTATCTGATACAAAGTGTTTATCATCATCTGGATAGCTGCACTTAAAGATACTGCCATATCAAAATACCAGCCTATATTTACAAGGACAAATGTCCTTGCCATCTTAAATACCGACCACGCCTTGCCGTCACCATTGATGTGACATTTTTCAAGTGCTGCTTTGTAAGCCGGTTTGCACAGGTTACTGAAAGCAATGATAAAACCATTGTACAGACCATATGCTATGTATTTCCATGCCGCTCCATGCCATACACCGACAATAAAGAAAATCAAAAGGTTTGCAAGACATATAGGAATCGTCTGTCCTACATTCTTTCCAAATTTGTCCTTTGTAAACTTACCTATTTTATTAAATACTTTCGACAATGAGAAAGGATAGAAAATATAATCCTTCATCCATGTACCAAGCGTAATGTGCCATCTGCGCCAGAACTCACCGATTGACTTTGAGAAGAACGGGCGCTTGAAGTTCTCATCCATCTCAATCCCAAACATCTGCGCAGTACCTATTACGATATCCATTCCTCCGGAAAAGTCTGCGTAGAGCTGAACCGTATACATCAAAAGTCCCACAATTATATATAATCCGTTATATGCCTGATAGTTATTTACAAATACCTCATACACATACACCGATGTTCTGTCCGCAAGTATAAGCTTTTTAAAGAAGCCCCAGAAAATTCTCTGAAGACCGAACTCAATCTGCGTAAGATTAAATTTATGCGGTGCAAAAAGCTGCGGTGCAAGAGTTCCAAACCTTCCGATAGGTCCCTGCATAATCTGCGGGAAGAACGAAACAAACAGTGCAAACTTGAAAGGATTGCGCTCAGGCTTTACTTTTCCCCAGTATACATCCAGCACATAGCTTACGGACTGGAATGTATAGAATGAAATTCCGAGCGGTACAAGTATGTCAACTGCGGATATCCTGTTGCCGATTAACCCGTTAATATTTTCAATAAAGAAATTGGTATACTTTACAAATGCAAGAAGCCCGAAATCAAGCACCACTGCGATAAGCATAACCAGCTTTTTCTTTGCCTTGATTTTTTCCTTGAAGCTTTTCTTTTCTTCGCGCGTTATGGTTTCCTTATTTTCGGCAAGCCATACTTTTCCTTTACTGTCCACGCGCTCAATAATCAGTCCTGCCGCAAATGTTACAAGCGTTGTAAATATCATGTACACAACTGCTTCAACCTTGAATGAAAGATAGTAAGCGTAACTCATCACAAGCAGTACTACCCACTGTATTCTCTTAGGCATCACATAGTACAGGATTATTCCCACCGCAATGAACAGGAAATACTCCATATTAATAAATGACATGTTTTGTACCCTCCACCATATTTTAAAATGCTGTTATCGTCTGCAGGACAGTCTTGGCTGTCTTTGCCCAGCTGTATTTTCCAAGAACCTCCTGTGCCCCTTCAACCTTCTTATTAAGCAGGCTCTCAAAATGTACCATCGGATTATCAGGCTGTATATAATGCGCGCTTTTCCCGAACACCTCCGGAAGGCTCGCCCTGTCTGATATGACAACCTGCGCCCCTGTGCTCATTGCCTCAAGCGGCGGTATTCCAAACCCCTCATACCATGACGGAAACAAAAATGCTTTGCAGTATTTCATAAGCGCTTTTGCCTCCTCATCGGTAACCGCCCCTGCGTAATGTACATTCGGATATTTGTTAAATTCAACTACCCGTTCAAGATTGCGCCCGCCAATCACAAACTCGTCTTTAGGGTTGCACTGCGCTGCCTGTACCACCCAGTCAATATTTTTATTCTTATTGGCCGAGGAAAGAGTAAAATAATACTGCCCCTTTTCCACGCCCTTTAATCTGTCAAATATATACTCATTCGGCGTAATTTGCTCAAAATGCTGCCAGCCGTTGCCGGCAACCACAACACGGTCCGGGCTTACGCCAAGCACCTCAGTAATTCTTTCTTTGGAAAATTCAGAAACAGTAAGAATCACCTTAGCCTTTCGTGCAATTCTTCCGTAAATCTTCAAAAACCACTCTGTCTCTTTCTTCGGAAAGAACTCCGGGCAGTCTGCATAACACGTGTCATGCAGGCACACAATTCCGTCCGGTGCAAGAACCGATACCTCATTGCATAGATTAACCGGCACCGCCCGCATTTTCAATGCATAAAAGGCAAATGTCCCCTGCGTCCACATCCCGGTACGCTTCGCATAGATTACACGTATATTCTTCAATCCCGCTGCTGCCTTTGCCGCATCAGAATCCGCATTCTTTACCGTATCCGGCACAAGTATGCTTATATCTGTTCCCCCGCATATTTTATCCAGTTCTTTAATTGTCTCAAAGGCATAACGGTCAACTCCTGTTGCCATTGACTCAAGAAAACGCCCATCCACCAGAAACCTTTTGCTTTTCAACTTCTTCCTCCAAAATCAGTCAAACATTTTAAAGAATTCTGTATATTTCTTCACAATAACATCCCACGCAAAATGCTCCTTTACATAGCGGCAGCCGTTTTCTGCCATCGCCTTGGCTGCTTCAGTGTTTTGCAGAATAAAATTGACAGTCTCCTGAAATTCAAAGTAATTACCAAAATACAGACCGCCGTTTGAGTCCTTTACAAAATGCCTTGTGACATCACATTCATTATGCACAAGCACCGGCCTGTGGCACAGCCAGCTTTCCATTATTACAAACGAAAAGCTCTCATTCTTGGACGGCTGGCACAAAAGGCTCGCTGCAGCATATGCATCGTATTTATCCTGAATGTCTACAAACCCCAGATCAATTACGTCATCTTTAACCGACGGCGGTATATCAATCTGACCTCCGCCTATCAGAACAAGCTTAAGCTCTTTTTCATTGGAATACTTCGGGAAAAATATATAATAGTTGGCGTCTGCCTTAGCGTCCGCAACCTCGATTCCGAGTATATTTTCAATGTCGTAGCGTCCGTCCTCATTGTGTCGCGCTTTATAATCCGTATCCTCGACATATGTTACATCAGGCTCATAGTCCTTGCGTTCTGCCAGATAATCCTCGACATACACACCGTATACATTTATATACTGCTTCGAATATTTCTTGTATTTGGCAAAATACTCAAGAAGCTTATCTACATTTTTACCTGTATCCTTGCGTCCCGCATAAAGTATAAATGGTTCATTTATATTAAATTTACTGCGAAAACGTTCTGCATCGGATGTAATTGCCGTATCAACGCCAAGCCCCATAACCTCTGTCTTTACTCTGCTAAGGTCCATAAGGCTCTTTGTGAGTTCCAGCTCCGGCTGTGCATTAAACAGCATACCTGCCGCCTTTGAATACATCTTCGCAAAGCTGTTCATGTGCGCATATCCCTCATCGTGAAAACACGGAATCAGCACCGCCTTCTCAGGGCATGCGGCCACACCGTTATATGTTGTTCCAAACAGATAAGGAATATACACAAAGCACTGGTAATCATCCTTGTGCTCACGGATATATTCATACATTGCAGGGCTGTTAATCATCTCCCTGTTAAATGTCTCCTCTTCCTTATCGCTTAAGCAGATACCATTGATTAATTTGTAATTCACCGCATCAAACGCCTTTACATCACGTCTGCGCACCTTAAACCTTCTGACCGGCACACCCGATGCAGCAACAGTCACACCTTCCTTGTAAAAATCCTCATTCCAGTCGGCAGTAAATTCTTTTACCGTTGTTGTAATAATCTCAACCGGAAGCCCCGCTTCATGCAGATGGCTTGTAATCCCACGGAGTGCCGCCTCTGCACCGCCCGGAATATTGTCTCCGTACCACGGGCATACAAATGCTATTGTTTTCACACTAATCTCCATTCCGCAGAGCATTATTTGCTTGCACACACACGCTCTACAACATCTTCAAATCTGTCACAAATTTTATCCCAACGGAAATTCCGCTCAACATACTCATGTCCGTTGCGTCCCATGCCATCGGCGATATCAGGATGCTGCAGCAGATAATTGACACAGCCTTCAAATTCATAATAGTCTTTGTAATAAAGTCCGCCGTTGCTCCTTACACAATGTCCCTTAAGAACGTCACAGCGTCCGTTGCAGAGCACAGGCCTGTTAAGCGTCATGGATTCAAGAACAACAATTGAAAGACTCTCAAACGGTGATGACATTATGAGGAAATCAGCTCCCGACATATAATCATATTTTTCCTGCTCGCTTACAAATCCAAGCGCCATAATATCACTATCCTTCGGAATCGGCATAGCCGGCTTTCCAATCATCACAAGCTTTAAATCCGACGGATTATTCTTCTTATATCTTCTGAAGAAATCAAACAGCTCCTTGCAGCCCTTTGCCTCATCAATTCTTCCCGCATAAAGCATATAATGCTCAACGCCCTTTTCATTCTTAAGGCGCATCGGGTCTACCTTTTCAGGGATTTCAACGCCGGAACCGCCGTAACCGTCATTATTGATAAGATGTCCGTTGCCAAATTTTCTCTCAACAAACTTCTTCTCCTCAAAAGTAAGATAGAACATTGCTTTCGGCATAAGAAACAGCTCTTCAAATGTCTTGAGATAAATCGGTGGCTCGTCGTGCGCCGTGGAAATAAGAATTGCCTTGTCCTTTACCAGCGGCAGTCCCTTGACTGTCGTATAATACAGATATGTCATAAAGACAAATGCATCATAATCATCCGCATGTTCCCTTATATAGTCAATAAGGTCAGGAACCCTAGGTCCCTGCATATCAAACCAGCGTTCCTCGTCCTCCATTGAATGAGGCCGTCCTATCACCTTCCCCGAAAATGCATCAAACTGCTTGGGATTGCGCGGAGCAGTAACGCCAAATCTTCTTACCTTTATACCATTAATATCCTCTTCGCCTGCCGTGTATTCATCCTTCCACGTCACATAATCAACAGCCCTGCTTGTAAGCACTTCTATATCATATCTGTCCTTAAGATGTTCTGCCATTGTTCTGGCGAGCATCTCAGCACCGCCGTTAACCTCAAGCCCGTATCTTTGTACAACAAGTGCAATTTTACGTTTCTGTGACCCAGCTTCCATTATTCTTCTCACTTCCTGCCTTTATCTATAAAATCCGCAAACAGCTTCTCAAATCTGCCGCCTATCTTCTCATTGTCAAAATCCGCAAGCCTTATTCTCTGGTTTGAAATAACCTTTTCGCGAAGTGCTTTGTCCGTCACCAGTCTGTTAATCACTCCGGCTGTAAGAACAGGATCCTTTTCCTTCATCAGTATACCGCTTCCACCAAGCGTATCAGCTATTGCCGAACTATCATACGCCACAATCGGCACATCAAACTTCATCGCCTCAACAAGCGGTACACAGAATCCTTCATGCTCACTCTGGCACACAAACACGTCTGCCAGACTGTAATACGCCAGAATCTCATCAAACTTAATGTGTCCCGGAAAGATTACATCTCTTACACCCAGTGCATTAATATAACTTACAAGCCTTCTGTGATACCTTTCCATCCCACCCGAAGAACCTACCAAAAACAGCCTTGAATTCGGATTATAATATTTTTTATAAAAGGCAAATGCACGGATAACATCCTCCTGCTTTTTATTAGGTGCAATGCGCCCCGTAAACAGAAGATTTGTCCAGCCGTCACCGCCGTATTTTGCAATAACCGCTTCATTTGGCTTCTTCTCATAGTCCTCAAAAGGAATGAGTATCGGCAGCACGTCAATCGGACATTTAAATCCCATGTCTCTTAAATTCTGCTTATTGTATTCTGAGACAGCAATGCAGTAATCCACCTTATCAGCAAGAGCCCTGACTTCCTCATAACCCTTCTTACAGATGCGGTACGATGCATCATTGTAGCCCTCAAAAAATTCAGGAGGCGTTATGTTGTGATAGATTATAACCTTGCGGCATTTAAATTTATCAAAGTCACGGCTGATTTTACTGCCTGTCGAGAGATGATAAATAATAATATCGTTCTTATCAACCCTGCCGAATTTTGAATAATTCTTTGCCGTTCCCTTCGGTATTCGTGAGTCAATATTCTCAGCAAAAATTGCTGTTTTATAACCCATTTTTTTAATTATCTCCTGAAGGGCAAGTGTGTCATTGCTGACTGCATCACCAAATGAAATTGTCGCTAAAAGCTGATATACAACCACGGATTACTTTTTCTCCTTTAACATTTCTTCCAGTGCTATACAGCGTTTCTTACAGTCATAGAGCTCTCTTTCAAGCTCTGATATCCTCTCGTCATCCTCAGCAAATTTATTGAGTGCCTGTGCAAACAGATTCGTGGCCTCCTCGTTAAATTTATTCTGGTCGTCAACAATCGGCTCAACATAAAATGCGACAAGCCTTCTGCATATTTTCTTAAAAAATGTAACCACCGGACCAAGTCCCGGACGGTCGGATGCCACATCGCGATATGACAAAACCATACGGTCCTGCGCCATTTTCTCAAGCTCTTCCTTGTACGCCTGCATATTATAAGGCGTTGCAACTGAGGAGAGAATTATGTCGCTGAACTGAATTTCCTCATCCTTATAGCCTTTGTTGCGAATCTCTTCGCGTATTTCTGCCATAATGTCTTCAATGTTAATATTTTCCATAGCCATAAGCCTCCTATAAATTCAGTGTCCATTCATGAGGAATTCTTACTACTCCGACATCCGAAACCTTTGAAACCACTTCAAATCTGAGTGCTTCCTTGTAGTAGTCAACCGGATTTCCCTCTCCGTACTCAATCGTAACATCAATCCAGTATTCTCCCGGAATCAGCATGAGCTCTTTCAAATCAACCTCATAGCTTCCGTCTCTTTCTATATCAAAATTATCCTTGTGGTCAATTCTTGTATTAGTTCCATAACACCACAAACCGTCACTTCTGAATATTCCGAATCCAAACACGGCATCCGTAACCTTCTTGTGACATTCATAGTGCAGGTCAAGCTTCATCGCCTCTCCGGTTCTGAAGGTCTTCTGCTCATTGCCGTTTGCGTCAAGCAGCTTAATATCGGTAAACTTGCAATCCATTGAGCCATAGCGCTTTTTCTTCTTTGCAGCCTCGCTTCCTTCGGCCTCCCTGCGCGTTTTTTCTCTCTCTGCAAGCTCCATTCTCTCTGTATTCATGTAATCCAGATATTCCAGATGCACATCCTTCGGCGCACCCTCCATCTGGATTTTGCCATCCTTTATCCAGATTGAGCGGTCGCAAATCTGCTCAATCTGTCCGAGTGAATGTGAGACAATTACAATAGTTGTTCCCTCTGCCTTGATTTCTCTCAGTTTATTGAAACATTTCGCCTGGAAATTGGCATCACCTACGGCAAGTATCTCATCTATCAGAAGTATGTCCGCATTTACATTAATGGCAACAGAAAATGCAAGACGCATATACATACCTGATGAGTATGTACGGACAGGATTGTCGATAAATTTCTCAAGCTCTGAAAATGCGATTATGTCATCAAGCCTTGCGTCTATTTCCCTTTTTGTAAGTCCGAATATTGCTGCATTGGTATAGATATTCTCACGCCCGCTCATATCCGGATGGAAACCTGCACCAAGCTCGATAAGACTTGATACTCTTCCGCACATTTCTATTGTACCCGAGTTAGGATAAATAATTTTTGTAAG
Organism: uncultured Bacteroides sp.; assembly: GCA_945913015.1. Classification (GTDB taxonomy): domain Bacteria; phylum Bacillota; class Clostridia; order Lachnospirales; family Lachnospiraceae; genus Bacteroides_F. The sequence continues at coordinate 17,240 of CAMECH010000008.1, read as the reverse complement.
AAGCTTTAACGTTGTACTCTTTCCGCATCCATTCTTACCGACAAGACCAACTGCCTCGCCCTTTTTGATGGAAAATGAAATATCATTCAACACCAGTCTGTTTTCATAGGCATTGCGTTTCCTGAAAAGTACACGTTCTTTAAGCTGGCTGCCTTTGTCGTAATATACCTTGAAGTGCTTTGATACATTTCTCACTTCAATTGCATTGTTTTCATCAATCATTGTTTAAAATTCCTCCGCAAAGCCTTTCTCAAGCTTATTAAACACTATTATTCCCAATACAAGCACTATGACTCCAAGCACAAATGCCGAGAGAAGTGTATTAAGCTCAGGAAATGTCTTGTAATAAAGAACAGACCTGTATGCCTCAATAACAGGTGTCATTGGATTCAGATTCCACAGTGGAAGAAGCTCTTCCGGAACACGCTCGGATGAATACATAACCGGAGTAACATACTGCCATGCCATTGCAATAATTCCGAGTATGTACTGCAAATCCCTGAAATAAACGGTAAGTGCCGATGTAAGCAACGCGATTCCAAGACAGATAATATACTCAACAATCATAATTACAGGCAGCGCCAGACACGCATACAGGTTCACTCCCCAGCCGGACACAAGCAGCACCGCAAATATTACAACAAAGCAGAACAGCATATTCACAAAGTTACTTGTAGTGTCCGCAATAGGCATTACTTCCCTGGGGAAATATATTTTTTTGACCATGTCCTTCTGATTCAGGATACTGATTGACCCGCTTGTGAGCGCTGATGAAAAAAACATCCACGGAATAAGCGCAACAAAAAGGAACAGGTAGTATTTTTCGATATTCTGACGCATAATAATCGAGAATACGAGTGTGTAAACGCATAACTGCAGCAACGGGTTGACAAAAGTCCACATAAACCCGAGGACGGAGCCCTTATAGCGTCCCCTAAGATCTTTCTTTACAAGGCTGAATATCATCTGCCTGTATGCATAAATTTCCTTAAATTCTTTAATCATAATTTCTTTCGGATGTCCTTCACCCGCTCCTTCACAATCCTTGTTGAGCGTTCCATGTTAAGCTTCTCTGCAACATAACGCTCTGCATTTTCTGCGATGCTTTCGTAAAACTCCCTGTCCTCGTACAGCCTTTTCATAAATCCGGCAGCCTGAGTGACATCTGCATCTGCCCAGTGATATCCTTTTTTGTACGGTGGTATGTCTTTCTCGATTTCAATCATCTTGTAATCCACCATACACGCAGCTTCAGGGCATGCAAATTCCGTATTTGCCGACCAGTTTGTAGCGATTGTCGGCGTTCCTGCTATCATAGCCTCTGCGAGGACAAGACCAAAACCTTCTGCTCTGTGAAGTGATACAAATACATCCACTGCCTTTATAAGACTGTTTACCTGAACCTTTGTTAGTGTCTCGGATAAAATGTATACATTGGCATATCCCTTAAGCGCCTCATGAATATAGTCAATATCCTCTGTTGAATACTCATTAATCTTAACAACAATTCCAACCTTGTCGTTATCTGTCCCGAATGCCTCTTTGTATGCTGCAAAAACACTGTCAGGATTCTTTCTCTCCATAATGCTTCCGCTGTCAAACATCATAAGAAACAAAAAAACGTCATCCGGCAGCCCGAAAAATTCTCTGTCAAATTTTTCATCAGTCGGCGCCTCAACACAGTACGGAAGCGTCATAACAGGCTTATCTGTATATTTCTTTAAAGTATTTGTTATAAAATCCGCAGGTGTCCAGATTTCATCAACCAAATCAATGCATCCAAGCCATTCCTCCGGAAATTCCTCAAGCTCCCACAGCCAGTATGCTATATTATATCTGTGGTCCCATACCTGCTTTCCCATATTGATAAATGCGACTGTAAACTCACTTGCATTTACATGAAAAATATTGATATCGTAAGGAAACTCCTCTGAAATCTTATCATCATGCGTATGGTCATTCATGCTTGGTCCGGGCGGAACAAAAAAGTCATGAATAACATAAGCTTCACCGCTTGCTTCAAGAATATCGGAAACAAGCCGTGTGCTCTGTCCGAGTCCGGTCTCTGCACGTATATTGCCTATCAGATTGATGCCTTCAGGGTATGTCCTGTCGTATGGCACAATTTTGACATTTTTTAATTTGTTTGTATTACGCCTCACAAGATTTTCCTTAATTGAGCTTAACATACTCTGCGGAACAATCTTTAGCAGCACAGGTCTGAACCTCTCCGCCGCAGCCAACGCAAATTTAGAGAATCCCATCTGTATTTTCCTCAATAAACTTCCTTACAATCTCTCCGAGGCGCTCCGGTGAATAACGCTCTATTGCCGCATTATACGCCTCCTCATCAATTTCTTTGTTATAATCAAACATCTGCTGCACAAAGCTGTCTATCTGGAAATTAATTTTATTAAAGCCCTGCATTTCAAATGTATTCAGGCATCCGTCGGCAATCTCATTATATATGTCGAGGTTCGCCACTATAACCGGCTTTTTATGCTTCATCGCCTCAAGAATAGGCATTCCGAAGCCCTCAGCCCTCGAAGGGAACAAAAAGCAGGAGCAGTGAGCATAAAGTTCATGCTTCTTCTCGTCAGTCACATAATCAAGATATTCCACGTCGCCACATTCCTGCTGCACTTCATACAGAAGCCTTTCTATGTCATCCTCAAGCATTTTGCCTGCAACAACCAGCTTCTTTGTGCCCTTGCGGTAGCGGTACTCCCTGTATCCGTTAAGAAGGATGTCAACGCCCTTTCTTTTCTCCATATTTCCAATATACAGAAAGTATCCGTCATCAGAATTGCCGTAATCCTTATCAAGCGGATTAGTGATAATATATGCCGTTTCATTCGGAATGGATTTTGCCTCCGGGAAAATCGCCTCTGTTGTAAGCTTTGTCTGCTCGGAATTGTATAAAATCATATCCGTATTCTTAAGAGTCTTTGTCAGGCTGTGTCTGAAATAAATGCTGTATACTCTTCCAAAGTACCTGACATGTGTTATAGGAAACATGTCATGCACGGTAATCATAGTCTTAAAATCGCCCTTAAGCTTTATAGGTATAAGGGAATTGACTTCCCAGAACACATCCGGCTTAATATCCGCAAGTTCTTTCTTCACAAACGCAAAATAAGAATATACGCCCGCACTTTTATAAACATGTTCGTTAGATGTTCTTACCTCTACCCCGCGCTGCGCAAAATATTTGATATACTCGCTGTCTGCAACATCAGAAAGCAAAACAAATTCAAACTCGTCATATTTGACAAGCTGCTTTAAAAAATCAAAAAGATACATCCCCACGCCGCTGGGTCTTGAACCCATCGTTCTTGCATCTACCGCTATTTTCATAATTTCTCTCTTTGCCTCATTCACTAAAACACCGAAAATTATTTCTTAAGTGACTTAATCCCCGGCCACTTTGTGTCTTTCTCTGAGAATATTAATTCCATTCCTTCAGGAATAGGCCATTCAACGCCAATATCCGGGTCGCTCCACAAAAGACCGCCCTCGTCATTCGGATGATAAAAATCTGTTACCTTGTAGCAGAATTCTGCAAAGTCAGATAACACAAGAAATCCGTGTGCAAATCCCTTCGGAATAAAGAACTGCTTCTTATTCTCTGCCGAAAGCACTACTCCGAACCATTTGCCGTATGTTGCCGAACCCTCCCTTAAGTCAACCGCAACATCAAAAACCTCTCCGTTCACTACGCGGACCAGCTTATCCTGCGGATAATTAATCTGAAAATGAAGTCCCCTCAAAACCCCCTTTTTGGAAGCCGACTGGTTATCCTGTACAAACTGACAGTCGATTCCGGCTTCAGCAAAATCATTATAGTTGTATGTCTCCATAAAATATCCGCGGTTGTCTCCGAATACTGCCGGCTCAATTACTTTAAGCCCTTCAATGTCACATGTTGTAACTTTAATTTTTCCCATCGTTACTCTCCTATTATTGTTCCTGAGCCATCAGAATATCCACATAACGTTTCACGGCATCCTGCCATGCAGGAAGTCTGTGAAAACCATTGTCCTCAAGCTTATCCTTGCTCATTCTGCTGTTGTGAGGTCTTTTTGCCTTTACCGGAAATTCTTCCGTACCCACAGGTGTTACGACAACATCCGTCATTCCTGCTGCCTTAAATATCTCGCACGCAAATTCATACCAACTGCAAAGTCCCTCGTTGGTTGCGTGGTAATTGCCGTATTTGTCCGATTCAATCATATCGCACAAAAGCACTGCCAGATCCGGCGTATACGTCGGTGAGCCAATCTGGTCACTGACAACCTTGACTGCGCCATTCTGGCGTCCCAGACGAAGCATTGTCTTGACAAAGTTATTTCCGTTAACTCCGAATACCCATGCAATACGCACGATAAAGAATTTCTCAAGATTCTCCCTTACTGCAACTTCGCCCTCATACTTGGTCTGTCCGTACACATTAAGCGGCTTTGTCACAGCATCATCCGGCTCCCACGGACGTTCACCCTCGCCGTCAAAGACATAGTCCGTGCTGATATACATCATTTTGCAACCAAGCTTTTTGCAGGTGTGTGCAATATTCTGTGTTCCGACTGCATTTACCATGCGGCAGGCCTGCACGTCATCTTCTGCCTTATCGACTGCCGTGTATGCCGCACAGTGTATAACCGCATCAGGTGCATTTGCACTTATAAATGCATCTACCGACTTCTCATCAGTGATATCCATCTCTTCCCTGTCAGTCGCAATTGCTGTGTGTCCCCTGCGATTAAGCTCAAGCACCACATCATGGCCTAACTGTCCGTTCGCTCCGGTAACTAAAACCTTCATTTATACAAAACCTCCGCTGTTAGCGATTTTTATACATTTTCTCGTAATACTGCTGATAATCACCGCTGATTATATTTTCCCACCACTTGCGGTTCTCGAGATACCATTTAACTGTCTTCTTAATACCCTCGTCAAACAGTGTAAGCGGCTCCCATCCAAGCTCCGCATGTATTTTTGCAGGGTCAATCGCATATCGTCTGTCATGACCCGGACGGTCTGTAACATATGTTATAAGGTCTTCGCTCTTGCCAAGCTCCTTAAGCACCGTCTTTACAACCTGAAGATTTGTTCTTTCATTGTGTCCGCCTATATTATAAACTTCTCCGACACGGCCGTTATGGATAATCATGTCAATTGCGCGGCAATGGTCTTCAACGTAAAGCCAGTCTCTGACATTTTCACCCTTTCCGTACACAGGAAGCGGCTTATCATTGAGTGCATTGGCAATCATTAACGGAATAAGTTTCTCCGGGAAATGATACGGTCCGTAATTGTTGGAACATCTTGAAATCGTTGTAGGAAGTCCGAATGTTCTGTGGTACGCCATTACAAGCAAATCCGCGCTTGCCTTTGACGCAGAATACGGACTTGAGGTGTGAAGCGGAGTCTCCTCTGTAAAGAACAGATCAGGTCTGTCGAGAGGGAGGTCACCATAAACCTCATCAGTTGAAACCTGATGATATCTCTTAATTCCATAAATACGGCATGCATCCAGAAGGACACCTGTGCCGAGTACATTGGTCTGAAGGAAGATGCCCGGGTCTGTGATTGAACGGTCAACATGGCTTTCAGCCGCAAAGTTTACAACAACATCCGGCTTCTCCTTCTCAAAAAGTGCATACACTGCATCTCTGTCTGCAATATCAGCTTTTACAAATGTAAAATTCGGATTGTCCATCACCGGCTCCAGCGTCTCCATATTGCCTGCGTATGTAAGCTTGTCAAGACAGATAATCTGATATTCCGGATGCTCCTTTAACATATAATGAACAAAATTCCCGCCGATAAATCCGGCTCCGCCTGTTACGATAATTTTCATCACAATCTCCATTCCGAGAGTTCACCATTCAAATCGGGCACTCTCCTGCGTTTTGTTTTACTTTTTGTATTGATTTGTGTTTTGCTGCTTTTAATTATTGGTTTGCGCTTTGCTGCCTGTGCTTGTTAGGTTGCAGTTGGCCGCCGGCGCCTATTAGTTTGTGTTTTGCTGCCAGCTCTCCTACCGTGCGGTCTTGTGCACTAGTACAACTGTTTTCAATTAACCGGACTTTATTGAGCCCAGTTATTAAGAAACCGTTGGACTAGTAGAGGATTTTGCCGTCTGCCACCTGCTTCAGATGTGCGCCGTATGGTGATTTGCCATATCTTGCCGCATGCTCCATGAGCTGCTCTTTATTAATCCACCCGTTGCGGTACGCAATCTCCTCAATCGCTGAAATCTGGATTCCCTGCCTGTTCTCTACAACCTTGATAAATTCCGTTGCCTCAGAAAGTGCATCCATTGTACCTGTGTCAAGCCATGCATATCCTCTGCCCAGAGTAACGACGTTAAGATTGCCCTTCTCAAGATAAATGCGGTTCAAATCAGTAATCTCAAGCTCTCCTCTTGCCGAAGGCTTAATTGACTTGGCATATTCGCAAACATTTTTATCGTAAAAATATAAACCTGTCACGCAGTAATTTGACTTTGGATGTTCCGGCTTCTCTTCAATTGAAATTGCCTTTCCGTCCTTGTCAAACTCAACAATTCCAAATCTCTCAGGGTCGTTGACATAGTAACCGAATACCGTCGCGCCATCCTGCCTTGCAGCGGCCGCCTTAAGATGCTTTCCAAGTCCGTCCCCATAGAAAATATTGTCTCCAAGCACCATTGCGCATGAATCGCCGTCAATAAACTCCTCCCCAAGTATAAATGCCTGTGCAAGTCCGTCCGGCGATGGCTGAACCTTATAGCTTAAATTAATCCCGAGACTGCTTCCGTCTCCGAACAACCTCTCAAAGTTCGGCAAATCCTTTGGTGTTGATATTATAAGTATATCCCTGATACCTGCCATCATAAGCACCGACATCGGATAGTAAATCATAGGTTTATCATACACCGGAAGAAGCTGCTTGCTTGTCACCATTGTCAACGGATAAAGCCTTGTTCCGCTGCCACCCGCCAATATTATTCCCTTCATAGATACCTCAATTCCTCTTTTCTGATAATTTTCTGCAAATCTTCTGCTAACTTTTTGCAAATTTTCTGCTGACTTTCTAATCTGCATGATTCTCGCCTGCATACGCAGGTAAAACGGTGCATCACACTCTCGTTTTTGTGCTCTCTGCCCTCATCAGGGCATAGCACCCCATATTTATACATTATTATCTTCATAATAGCAAAACAGGCATACTTTGTCAACGAAAGCAGGGGCTGCCGCCCTACGATTTATTTCAATCGTTAAGGCGACAGCCCCTGCTTTATTTTATGAGGTTTTATGAATTGCTTAATTAATTGTTACGATTAAGCTCTTTTCTTCTTTGAAATGATGATGCCTGCAACAATGATGCCTGCACTCACGATAAGAAGAATAACAATCGGAATGATAGGTGTTCTGTCACCTGTCTCTGCTGAAACAAGTGTCTGACCTGCATTGCCGTCTGCTGCTTTCTCTGCGTAAACTACTGCAAATGGGCTGAGCTCTGATACAGCTACAGATACACCTGAATCTGTAAGAGTCGGCTCCATAATGTCAAGCTCACCTGACTTCAGAAGGTGAAGTACTGAGAATGAGTGGCTTGCTGCATTTGTTCCATTTGGATAAGCAAATGTAATAACAATCTTACCATCAAATGTAAGTGGGTTGCCTGCTATATCTACAAGGCTAACTTCAAAGTAATCAATTCCTGCATTATCTGCAACCTTAAGTTCCTTAGTCTTGATAACTTCAAGAATTGCTTCTGCCTGTGATTCTGTTGCCTTAACAGGAAGTGCCTTAATATATATATCACCTGCTGTAACAACCTGACCTGCTGCATTCTTGATTACTGTTCCCTTGTCTGCCTGTACGCCGATGTTCTGACCGATAATGTTAAGTCCGCTTGTTACATCAGGACTTGTAATTACTGTCTCTTCTTCATCATTCTTGTCTTCATCTGCATCCGGCTCTACACTTGGCTTAACAATGATTTCAGTTGACTTGGTTCCCTCAATTCTTGCACCAACACCTTCAGGTACCTTGTCTGTCGGTGTAAGAAGACCGTGCATATTAATTGTACCATCTGCATTTCTTGTTGGAGCAACAGATGTATCAAGTGATACGAACCATGTGTCGTCAACTGCCGCGCCTGCCTTGTTAGCTGACTGGTTTGTTGCCTTATCCCAGTAGTAGTTTGTATTTCCGTAAATCTTATTGTTATCCTGAGTTCCCTTAGGCTTAAACTGCTCTTCTACAGAAGTTCCCTTTCTGTATGAAAGAATTCCGTTAGCTGAGTAATCTGTATTAGCCGCATTATTTGTGTAGAATGCTACGTTGTAGCTCTCATTGTTAAATGATGTTGAGCTTTCTACCTGAATATCTGGACAGCTGTTTGAGTCAATACCCTTTGCCTTATTATTGTATGCAATAGAGTTGATGAGTTTATGATATCCTGAAAGGCTGTCGCCACCCATCTTAAATCCGTTACCGTTACCTGCATTAGTTCCGTCCTCAAGGTATCCGTTGCCATATGCAATTGAGTTCTTGATTGTAACTGAACCGATTGAACCTGTCTCTACCTTAGCGAAGAGATCCCATCCGTCATCGGCATTGTTGTATGCGATACATCCATCGAATACATTACCGTCTGCAACAGTAAGCTTTGCAGCGAAACCATCGGCATCTTCATAGCCCTTATCTGCGTTACCATATGATGTACAGTTAAGGATTAAGTTGTTAGCCGGCCAGTTATCCCAAAGGTCTGTTCCAAGGAGACGGCTGATCTGAATACCTGTGTTACCATTGTGGTAAGCATTAACCTGATCAAGTACGTTATTGCTTCCTGATACCTGAATACCCTTCTGTGCATTAGCTGACTTTGTTACATCAAAGCCCTTGAAGTACCAGTAATCACCTGCAAGAACCATACCAGGACAATAATTATGGAAATCGAGAACCGGTCTCTCTTCCGAATCAGGATCTGCAATCATATAAATGTATTTATCTGCATATCCGTTGTTTCCTCTTGCAGTCTTAACTGTATCCCAAAGATCGTAATGTCCTCCCTTAAGAATAATCTGCTGTCCAGGCTGTACATACTTAACAGCCGTGTAGATATCAACAGGGTTAGTCACATGACCGCTTCCCTGCGATGTGCCTGTAGGTGATACCCAGATAGATTCACCTGCTGAACCTATGGTCTTATAGGTAACTACATGCCCAAAGTTATATGGCTCATATGATGTAAGCTTATCGCCCTTAAGTGGAACGAAGTTAGGGTCCGGTGTAAATGTAATACTGAAATAGTTTTCACCATAGCGAAGAGTTTTATTCTTAACAAATGGCTCATTTGCATTTACCCATACATCCTCAACACCTGCAATACCATCAATCGTAAGACGTCCGTCTGCTGTTGATACAAATGTAAAGTCATATGAACTATTACCTGTTGCTGTAGGTGATGTAACTGTGTAGCTTGGTGTTACATACTTAATTGGTTTTTCCTCTGCCGGTGCATCATTAGCAGGGTCTATAAGTGTAAGTGTTATATCTGAGAATGTTGCTCTTGCATTTCTTGATGCAAAGAAACCAACATAAACACTATCCTTATCAACCTGGCTGAGTGCCTCTGTATCATAATGCTTAATTGTTCTAACAGGATTTCCCTGTGCATCTGAATATGTTACAAAGTAACCTGTGTTATTCTTCTGAATTGTAAGATAGAATTCTGTAAGACCCTGAATTCCGTCTGTTACAGCCTGATTAGTTGAATTGCCGATTACATTGTATGTACCGGCATTAAGACCTGCACATGAAGTCTCAAGTGTCTGTGTTTCAGTTCTGAATTCGTTATTTACTGTTGCAGTGTCACCTGCTTCAAGTTTTGAAAGGTTCTCCTGTGTTACACCAACCCTTTCTATAACTCCAAGACCTAACTTCATGGAAATCTTCTTACCTGCATCGCTAACTTCACCTGTTGCTTCGTCAACATAGTACTCAACCTTAGTTGCGATTGCCTGATACATATTGTTCCAGAATGTTGAGGAATCACCATTAACGCCTACACGGTCTGCAGCCATAACGCCAAATCCTTCCTGAGCGTTAGAAAGTGTCCACTTATCAGCTGTAACTTTAGCCTTTAAAGTAAAGTTAGTTGTTACAGGAAGCTTTGTATAATAGAAAGCAAGTCCGTCTGTTGAGTTAGGCACAATCTTACCTTTGCCGCCCTCGCTGAATACCTGTACGCTTCCGTCATTAGCATCGCCTACAAATCCATTGTTGGCTTTGTCTGTAGATGAACCAAAAGCTGCGAACTCCCACTTAAACTTTGCATCCGCTGAAGCAGTTGAAGTTACAGTTGCTCCCTGTGCTTCTGTTCCTCTTAATGCCTCTACCTTAAATTCATACTTTGTTCCGACTGTAAGACCTGAAACTGTCTTAAATGTATCAGTTGTTGTTCCGACTACTGTGTAATCGCCTGCAGCATCTGCAACCTTGTATGATACTCTGTAGCCTGATGTTGCCTCTTTATATGCGCTCCACTCAACCTTAATCTCTCCTGCACCCTGGCTTGTTGCCGTGATGTTCTCTGGTGCGTGAAGTGTTGAAACAAATCCGTTAATACCTACTGTATTAGATGTGTAAGTCTTGTCTTCAGATGGTCTGCTTGCAGTTGCAACAAATGTGTAATCGCCACTGAATTCAGGTGCGAACTCAAATGTCTGCTGCTTGCCCATTGATGACTTTGACTGTGTAGCAACAACCTTGCCTGTTGAATCCTTCATCTCAACCTTAACTGAACCTGCTCCTGTAGGTCCGATTACGCAGTCAGATGTAACTACCATCTTATCCTTGCTGCCTTCAACTGAAATAACAGGTGCATCAACCTTATCCCAGTTGTCAATAAATGATGAGAATGAACCTGTAAGTTTTGATGCATCATATACAGTATTGTCACCCTGAACAATCTTAAGATTCTCAACCTTAGCAGAAGCATTGTATACAGCAAAACCTAATCTTACAGGACCTTTGAGGTCTTCTGAGAAGTCAACAAAATCTTTACCTGATTTAATTCCCCATGTGTTCTCTGCTACAGTATTTTTATCCTCATCAGTTACCTTAATAGAAATACTCTCTGTGCCTGTTCTGATTATTGTATATGTATACTTGGTAGCAAGCTTTGCTGCTCCCTTGTTCGAACCGCCATTATTATAAGCATTCTCAGCTTCATTCTTTGTCCTATATGCATTAAAGTTCTTATCACCTCTAAATGCAACAGTCGCAAGCTTTGAATTACTTTCTGTTCCGGTAAACATACCAAAGTATATACCCGGGCCTGTGCCTGAACCTGTTGCCTCAACTGTTATGTCGGCAGACATTGTAAAGTCACCAGTTACAGTTGATGGGGTAAGTACAAAACTTGTATTTGTAATTCCACTTGATGCTATTCCCCCGCCTGTTGCAGGTTGTGATACAAGTATAGAACCGCCTGTTCTTGAGATGGAAATCTGATTATCTTCTGACTGGTTGATAACATTCATACCAGGAATTGCACTGGAAGTATCAGGTGCCTGATATGGCATGCATACAACCTCATCACTTACAGCAGTTGCACTGTCGCTTGAACGGACTGCTGTTACAGTACATGTGTACTTTGTAAGGTTTGTAAGACCTTCCTTTGTGAATGTCTTCTCTACAGTCTCTTCTGCATTAACAACAGCTGTTCCTGCTTCATCCTTGATTGTTACCTTGTAGCTTGTTGCCTCTGCAACTTCGCCCCATGATAATGTAATCTTAGAATCGCCTTCCTTAGCTGTTACGCTTGGCTTGCCAAGTGTCTTTGTGTAAACAACCGGAGTAGATGTCTCTGCTTCAGTTGTTGTGTTAGTACCAAGCTTTCCATATACCTTAAATGTATATGAACCTGAAGCTGTCATCTCGTAATCATACTCTGTTGCTGCAGCATCTTCCATTGTCTTTGTTACTAACTTTGTACCATCTTTATATACATCTACAGCAAGCTTTCCGTCGCCTGATGCAGCTGTATCAATAGACCATGTAATATGTGCAACATTGTCTGTACCTGCCTTAAGTGCAGCTGATGCTCCTGAAACAACAGGTGCTGTACCTGAAGGACCTGATGCAGATCTAAGATATGCTCTTAAATAGTAGATATTAGTCTGATAAGAAGCATCTGTTAAATAATATGTTCCTGCCGGAATATCTGCATATGTAATTGGCAGTATTCCTGTCTTAACACTATTACTATCTACAGGTTCTGACTTCAATGGTCTGCCCACTTCGCCAACAGTAGTATCATCTGTTGCGTTATATACATACACATTACCGCCTGCAGCTGGTGCACCACTGCTTCCGCACAGTGCATACAACTCTATTGTTGCCTTTTGTCCCTCCGGAACGGTAAACTTAAGTTTAACATTGGCCTTAAGTTTTATTCGATTTGAAATGGCTGTTGATGTACCGTCTAAGTTTACATACTTTTTATTAGCATCAATCTGAACTCCGGACGGTATAGTGAAAAATTCACCAACTGTCTTGTCTGCCGTCAATGTTTCAGCAGTCAAATCGCCTACATTAACTGTAATATCTTTATCCTGTGCTACTGTATCTAACTTTGCTCTCAGATAGTAGATATTAGTCTGATAATCAGTATCTGTTAAATAATATGTTCCTGCCGGAATATCTGCATATGTAATTGGCAGTATTCCTGTCTTAACACTATTACTATCTACAGGTTCTGACTTCAATGGTCTGCCCACTTCGCCAACAGTAGTATCATCTGTTGCGTTATATACATACACATTACCGCCTGCAGCTGGTGCACCACTGCTTCCGCACAGTGCATACAACTCTATTGTTGCCTTTTGTCCCTCCGGAACGGTAAACTTAAGTTTAACATTGGCCTTAAGTTTTATTCGATTTGAAATGGCTGTTGATGTACCGTCTAAGTTTACATACTTTTTATTAGCATCAATCTGAACTCCGGACGGTATAGTGAAAAATTCACCAACTGTCTTGTCTGCCGTCAATGTTTCAGCAGTCAAATCGCCTGCATTAACTTCAACATCCCATGTTGCCGCTTTCGCCTGCACAAGTGTGAAGTCTGACGGTACAAGACCGACCAGCATTAACGCTGCCATTATGACGGCGGCAATGCCTTTTTTCCTTCTTCCTTTCATAAAAACCTCCTCGTTTAATTTAAATAAAATCAAGCAGACGCACTGTCTGCTAAGTACCATACTAGCTCGAATTTACAGTATTTTCAAGCCTTTTTGTGCATTTTGTCCAAATTACCAAAAACCAACGTCTATTTTTGTGCATTTTGCATATCAACCTCCATTTCTCTGGCGCTTTAGCGTAGGAGGAACCACGCGCCAAATATCGGATTTGACTCTGCGATAATGGCTTGTTTGTGCGCCTGCGGAACAAACAGCCGTGTGAAAAATTAGCGCATCGGCGTAATTTTTCACACTATTTGCCTTTTCTCTTTTGCAAGGTGAATTTTTAAACCGTAAAGTGAAGTTTTTAATCTTTACTTCAGAGTGTAGACAAAGTATGTTTATTAAATGAGTTGATGATATTAATGAAAAAAATATATATCAGCTTATTTTTATGTTATTATTAATTGGCAGAGAGTTCTTCTTAAAGTACTAACCATTATCTGCCCAAGCTGGTGTTCTTGATTGATTTGGACAGAAAAAACTGGCGAAAAAAGGCAAATACGACGATGCTTTCTACCCAAGCAAGGGTTTTACATTGATTTGGGCAGAAGAATCTGGAATAAACGACGATATTTTTCTGCCATAGATGGCGTTATCCATTTGTATGGGCAGAAATCCTGCGAGAAACAGGCATGAATATCCACATTTTCTCTGCCTAAAGTCACCTTTTATACCGGTATAGGCAGATTCCGGAGGTCTCAGGTATCACTTTAACAACTTCCGGCTTGTAGGGTTGCCAATAGACAGGAAACTTGAAGGTTAAAGTAATACAGCTACACATATTTCTGTATTATTTTTTGACTTTGTCTACTGTCTGAAGTGAAATTTTTAATCTTTACTTTTTTTAATTTTGTGATACAATACTTAAAAATGTAAATCGCAGCCAGTCTTGGCTGCACTATTTACTGCGGTATATATCATACATACCGCATCCTGTGGGACTTCCCACACCAATCCATTTTTATTTACAGTTCCGGTTGTGAGTCTTTTTTAATTTATTTTTTAATTAATTTTGTGCACAACCTGCTTCAAAAAGCTTCACAACCGCTGCTTATATGTTATAATACAAAGGAGGGTTACTTTATTTAATGCAGGATTTTTTACCTGACAAATCCATCCGGTCTCTCAATCTGGATGACGACTTTCTGTTCTCAAAGGTTATGAGCGACAGTAATGTCTGCAAAAAAGTACTTGAGAAAATTCTTGGTGTATCCATCAGGGAGACTGTTGTTCCGGCAACACAGCATACGATTGACCTGACGTATGACGGCAGAGGCATCCGCCTTGATGTCTATGTCAATGATGCCGAGGGAACCGTTTACAATGTTGAGATGCAGCGCGGCAGGCGCAGGGAGCTTCCGAAGCGCTCAAGGTATTACCAGGGCAATATCGACCTCAGCATTATTTCTTCCGGTGAGCCATACACCGCACTTAAAAAGACATTTATAATTTTTATCTGCACATTTGACCCGTTCTGCGAGGGCAGGCACATTTACACATTTGAAAATACCTGCCGGGAGAATCCATCTCTGCCGCTTGGCGATGAAGCGACGAAGATTTTTCTGAACACGCGCGGCACGCAGAATGATGTTGATGAGGAGATGCTTGAGTTTCTTAATTATGTTGAACATTCAACGCAGGCTGTCGCGGATGCTTCCCGCAGCCCGCTCATAAAAGAAATTCACAAAAAGGTTACCGAAGTCAAGAACAATAAGTATCTGGAGGTGGAGTTTATGACTTTGTATGAAAAATACCGTGAGATTCGCGAAGACGGACTTGAAGCTGGTCATGCTGCTGGGCTTGAAGAGGGTCGCTCCATTGGACGCACGGAGGGGCGTACAGAAGGTCGTACCATTGCCACAAGCATTATCAGGCTTCACCTAAAGGGTTTTTCCGACGAGCAGATTGCCGATACTCTGGAGATTTCTCTGGAAGATGTCAAAACCGTAATCAGTGACCTTGAGAGTGCGTGACATGTGCTTCCCGCAGCCCGCTTATAAAAGAAATTCACAAAAAGGTTACCGAAGTCAAGAACAATAAATATTTGGAGAAACAACTGTGATAAATCGTTCTGCTTTCAGAGCCATTGCATTTTGCATGGTAACAATTCTTATGTTTAACTTTTTTAACTTCATCTTCTGGGATGACATACATTCCCTTTCAAGACTTACAATGAAAGAAATGTATGAGTATGACGGAAATATTGACACCGTCATGCTTGGCTCTTCTTATGTTGTACATGGCTTTAATCCGCAGGTTGCTGACGAGATTTTTGATGGGAATTCCTACAATGCCGGAACTAAGCTGCAGGCTGCCGACGGCTCTTACTATATGTTGAAGGAAATTTTAAAGCATCACGACGTTAAAACAGTTTATCTTGACTGCAACCATGTAATAATGGCGCAGTTTACAGAGCCGGGATTTGGCATGAACTCTCTTATTTCCGTGTACATGAAGCCTTCTGTTGACCGTCTGCGTTTTGTCTATGCATCTGCCGGAAGCGAAGGAATTGTTAAGAATATATTTCCGTTTTTAATACGCAAAAAGCTGAATTTTACCGAAACTATTAAGGCGAAGCTTACTGATGGATATGACGACGGCAATTACCGCTATGTAAATTTTGACGGCGAAGATTATATGGGCAATGGTTTTGTCATGAAAGAAGGCAATATCAAGGCTGATGATAACTTTGAACCGATTTGGGAGATTGACTCATCCCGGCCAATCACTGAATTTTCCCTTGAATATCTTGAAAAGATTGTTGAACTCTGCAAAAAAAATGATGTGCGCCTTGTTCTTATGACCGTTCCGGTTGCCTCCGAAATGCTTAACCGCATTCCAAATGCACAGGATTATATTGATGCAGTTCAGGAATTTGCCGATGCGCATGGCGTTGAATACCACAATTACAACCTTGCCAGAAGCGAATACTGCCGCATCAGCCTTCATGACTACTCGGACAAGGAACACCTGAACGGTACGGGGGCCGACAGTTTTACGCGCCAGTTTGCCCGGACAGAGAAACTGATTGCCGCCGGAAATATTTCTGCCTCTGATGTATTCTATGACACCCTTGCAGAAAAGCTTTCCACCGACCCTGATGAGACTGCAGTCTATTACCGTTACAACGGACGTCCCGGTCGCCGCTAAATATTTGCAACTGTAAACTTGTTAGTTCTATTATACAATACCTACCGTGACAAAAACGTTGCAAAAATCCAGCTTTTTCAAAAAAATAAAAAAGGCGTGTCCCGCACCTTGAAAGGACGGAACACGCTCCTTTTTCACTGTTCTCAAACATTTCTGCTGTGGCCGTGACCCCAAGGGCCGGCATCGATAACAGTGACCATGTCCGTAAGCCGGATTTCATTGCATCGGTCGCAGTAGTAAAAGCCGCCGGTGCCTTTGTGGACAATCTCCTTGCGGCATTCGCCGCACACATTATGAAAATATTCGTCGCCATGTTTCCATTGGATTTCATTGCCGTAAATATCCCATCCGGTAGCTGTTGTCGATTGCTCCGACCGGCTTTCGGACTTGCTGGCGTCACCACCGCCGGATACGTTTTCCAGTTGTTCTTCGTTCAGTTCGTCTTTTTTGATTTCGTCTGTCATTGTAATGACTCCTTTCCAAATTTTATCTGTTTTTCTTTGTTGCCATAATTATATCATAGGTACCGTAACAAAACCGCTTCAAAAATCCGGCATTTTTCAAAAAAATTTTAAAAAAATGAAAAAGTTTTTTCAGAAAATAGAAAAACAGCCTGTTTTACTCCTGCAAGTATCAGCCAAAGGATTGCAGAACGGAAAATTAATATTATTACTATCGTGTATCCTTAAAAGAGGTTGAATACCCTTGACATTCCATTATTTTTCAGTATAATAAGCATTTGGACATTCCGGCCGCGTAATTAATGTGTAATTTAATGCGCAATTAATGTGTAATTTAACGCGTAATTAATGCGCAATTTGACCGGAGCACGGAATTTCCGGAATAACCG
>CAMECH010000007.1 GCA_945913015.1 uncultured Bacteroides sp. | reverse complement strand
AATACAAGAGTTTGTTTGGTAAAATTTTATAGAAAATATTATACAAGATTGTGAGATAATAAAAACAAATAAAAACAGATGCCGGCTTTAACTATAGAACAGTAAAAGCGGCACCTGTTTTAAAAATCATTATTGATTATGCAAGGAGACTTTCAACATAAGCCTTCATCTTATCGCATTTGCAGTTGGCAAAGAAAAGCTCTTTGAATTTTTCACCTGCAACAGCACCCTTTACCAGGTCCTGATCAAGATTTGAAAGAATATCGATAAGGCTGTCCTTGAAAGCTACCTTTCTTACTTCGTTGAGAATTTTGGCATTGCGCTGTTCAGGAACAACTCTTTCCTTTGGATATCCGCCGCCCGGTTCACCCTCGAAAAGTTTCTCAAAGATATATGTAAGGTTAAGCTCTGCGCCCCATCCGAAGCCTTTTGCAAACGGAAGTGATATAGCGTTTCCGTTGTTAATCTGCATAAACATATAAGCGTCTGAAGGGTCAACAACATGTCCGCAGATTACGCCCGGGAATGAGTTGAGTGCGAGCATTGCACCTTCGCCTGTACCACATCCTGTTACTACAAAATCAGCAGCACCGCTGTTAAGCAGGATAGCAGCAAGAATACCGTTCTGTACATATGTAAGCTGCGCTGCATCATCAGCGGCATACATTCCGTAGTTATCAACTTCAAATCCCTTAGAGTCAGCAACTTTCTTAAGTGTTGTGTAGATTAAGTCATTCTTTGCAGCCTGACTGTTCTCGTTAATTAATGCAATTCTCATTAATACAAACTCCTTTATAATTAATATATTTGACCGGCAAAAGCCATGCCTTATTAAAGTTTAAGCGAAATGAAAGGGTTTGTCAATGTAAAGAGAAAGGCGTTTATAATTCTTAAATTAAAGTTTTATCAGTTGTATTCAAATCTTTTTAATGCTAAGATTAAATAAAATTTATTTTGTGAGAGGATTTACAGCAATGTACCGGATTCTTATTATAGAAGATGATTTTTCTATGGCACAGGTAATGAAAAAGCATATTGAATCGTGGGGCAATGAAGTAAAACTTATTGAGGACTTTCAAAATGTGCTGCATACATTTGCTGACTTTGACCCGCATATGGTGCTTGTTGATATAATGCTTCCATTTTTTAATGGGTATCACTGGTGTGACGAGATAAGGAAAATTTCAAATGTTCCGGTTGTTTTCATTTCTTCAGCATCGGATAATATGAATATTGTAATGGCTATGAATATGGGCGGAGATGATTTTATAGCAAAGCCAGTTGATTTGAGCGTTATGATGGCAAAGATACAGGCAATACTTAGAAGAACTTATAATATGGCCGGAAAAGTTTCAGTGCTTGAACATAGAGGAGCAGTGCTTAATCTTAATGATGCTTCAATGGTATATGACGGGAAGAAAATTGAACTGACTAAAAATGAGTTCAGGATTATGCAGACAATGCTTGAGAATAAAGGCAAGGTTGTTAGCAGAGATACTCTTATGACGAAACTGTGGCAGATGGATTGTTATGTGGAGGAGAATACGCTGACAGTAAATGTGACAAGGCTTCGCAAGAAGCTTGAAAACGCAGGTTTGAAGAATTTTATTACGACAAAAATCGGAAGCGGATATATAGTTGAATAGAAAGCAGAAAAAATGTCTATTGAGAATTGGAACGGTATATGAAGGATAAAAAGTGGTACAGGTTAATCGGAAGCTTTATCTGGGAAAAATGTTTTTCGATTGTAGTGTTTGTTATATTTGCAGGAATTTTCGCAATGATATTTTCCCTTTATAATCTGGAGGTTGAAGCTGTAATTTATGCATCAGCCCTGTGCATTGCCTTAGTAATAGTAATATTGCCTGTCAGGTTTGCGGTATATTACAGAGAACATGGAAAAAGACAGAGAATTTTAAAAAATATAGAACTGGATTATAATAAGCTGCCTGAACCGTTTACGCTTTCAGAAAAAGATTACAGTGCTATGGTGAAAGCACTTGGTGATATTAATATTGCACATTTGACTGAGAATAAGGCAAAAGAGCAGGACAGTATTGATTATTACACTATCTGGGTACACCAGATTAAAACACCGATTTCGGTTATGCAGATGATTCTGCAGGGAGAGGATACGGAGGAACACAGAGAGCTGGCGGCAGAGTTATTTCGGATTGAACAGTATGTGGGGATGGTTTTGTCATATCTTCGGCTTGGCAGCAGTTCAACTGATTTTGTATTTAAGGAGTATGAGATTGACTCCATTATAAAGCAGGCAGTACATAAATATGCATTATCATTTATAAGAAAACGCATTAAGCTCGTATATAAACCTGTGAAGGTTACGGTTGTTACAGATGAAAAGTGGCTTTTGTTTATTGTTGAGCAGCTTTTGTCGAACGCAGTTAAATATACTAACAGCGGAATAATAACTATTGAAATGACAGATGAAAAGGTACTTAAAATATCAGATACCGGTATTGGCATTGCACCGGAGGATTTGCCAAGGATATTTGAAAAAGGATTTACGGGATATAATGGGCGTTCAGATAAAAAGTCTACAGGCTTGGGACTTTATCTGTGTAAAGAGGCGGCACACAAACTATCTGTTGAAATAACAGCACAATCAGAGCCAAAGAAAGGCTCGGTTTTTATGCTCCGATTCTGACCTTACAAAAATGTCATATAAAACGGCCGAAATGTCACATGAATAAATGTCGGTGACGTCGGCCTTTTGTTATTCTTAAGACACAGCAGGCGCCATAAACAAGCCGTTATTGCAGATCCAAATCTGACCGGCTCGTGATTTCTTTTTTGCTTAAGTGTCTGCGGAATGGAGGATAGAATGAAATGAAAGTATTGGAAGTACAATGTCTCAAAAAAATTTATACTACGCGTTTTGGCGGGAACAATGTACAGGCATTGACTAATGTGTCTTTTTCTGTTGAACAGGGTGAGTATGTGGCGATTATGGGAGAGTCAGGTTCGGGTAAGACGACTCTTTTGAACATTCTTGCCGCGCTTGATAAGCCGACAAGTGGCAAGGTTCTCCTTAATGACATTGATTTGTCACAGATAAAGGAAAAAGAAATTGCCTCATTTCGCAGGGATAATCTGGGCTTTGTATTTCAGGATTTTAACCTGCTGGACACATTTTCAATTAAGGACAATATTCTGCTTCCGCTTGTTCTTGCCAAGAAGAGCGTAAATGAGATGGAACAGAAGCTTAATCCGATAGCGTGGAGGCTGGGCATAAGCGATTTGCTTGAAAAGTACCCGTATGAAGTATCAGGAGGGCAGAAACAGCGTGCAGCAGTAGCAAGGGCGCTGATTACGCAGCCACAGATAATTCTTGCGGATGAGCCGACTGGAGCACTTGATTCAAAATCAACGGACAGCCTGCTTGATGTGTTTTCGGGAATTAATAAGGAGGGGCAGACAATTCTTATGGTAACACATTCAACAAAAGCGGCAAGCCACGCAGGAAGGGTGCTGTTTATTAAAGATGGGGAAGTGTTTCACCAAATTTACCGCGGCGGCAGCAGTAATGAACAGATGTATCAGAAGATATCCGATACTCTTACTTTATTAGCGACAGGTGGTGATAGAGTTGAGTAGAGGCTTTTATACAAAGATTGCATTGAGTAATATTAAGAAAAACAGCAGGGTATATATACCATATATTCTTACATGCATATTGACTGTTATGTTTTTTTATATTATGAAATCACTTTCAATGAATCCGGGCGTAAGTGAAATGGTTGGGGATAAGACACTTAGCGCTCTGCTTTCAATGGGGAGCGGAATAGTAGCTGTATTTTCTTTTATATTTCTTTTTTACACAAACAGTTTCTTAATGAAGAACAGGAAGAAAGAGTTTGGCTTATTCAATATTCTTGGAATGGAGAAAAAGCATCTTGCTAAGGTGATTGCGATAGAGTCGCTGATTGTTTCAGTTATAGCAATTACATTCGGTATTGCCTGTGGAATAGCACTTGATAAAATTATGTTTCTGCTTATTGCCAAAATGATTGGCGGAAATATACCTCTTGGATTTTATATATCCGGTAGTGTTATACGTTACACGGCTGTGTTTTTTTGTGTTATATTTGCACTGATGTTACTTAAATCAATTAATATGCTGCGTGTGTCTAATCCGGTGGATTTGCTTAAGGGTGGGAATGTCGGCGAAAAGGAGCCGAAAAGCAAATGGTTTATAGCACTGCTGGGAGTATTGACACTTGGCGCAGGATACTATATTGCACTGACAACGAAAAATCCAATTACATCAATATATGCATTTTTTATAGCTGCGATTCTTGTTATAATAGCAACATATTTGCTGTTCACAGCGGGGAGTATTGTATTTCTTAAAATGCTTAGGAAAAATAAAAAATACTATTACAGAACGAAGCATTTTATAACTGTTTCAGGTATGATTTACAGAATGAAACAAAATGCAGTGGGACTTGCTAATATATGTGTGCTTTCAACAATGGTTCTTATTATGGCCTCATCAACAACGTCTATCATGATTGGCTTTGAGGACATTATGCATACACGTTATCCAAATGAGTTTTCAGTATATTCTTATGAGAAGGAGACCGGACATAATGAAGAAATTGTTTCTAAGATAAAGGAACTGCAGCAGGAGAATAATATACGCGTAAAGAGTGAATTGGGATATTATTATATTGCAATTTCAGCGGTGCGCGGTGGTGATGGTTTTATTACTAACCAGAGTGAAATAGGAAATATTGTAAATGCACTGGACGATATTAATATTCTTGTGTTTCTGAGTCTCGAAGATTATAATTCGATAAGCGGTAAAAGCTATGTGCTTGGAAATGATGAAATACTTATCTATTCAGACGGAGATAAATATGCAGGTGATACGCTTTCGGTTTTTGACTGTAATTACAGAGTCAAACAGGTGTTACAAGATATGCCGTGCTGTAACGGAGTCGTTGCTTCCAATATTGCAGATGCGCATTATATAGTAGTACGGGATTTGGAAGAAATGCATCATATAAGTGATTTTATGTCGTCATCAAATGAAGGACTCGGAATCGTGAAGGGTGTAATCAGATATTATTACGGTTTCGATGCGAAAGCAGATTTAGAAGAACTGTCTTCATTTTATAATGAGATGGATGATGTAATTTCTCAGACCGGATATGATGTTGATACAGAATTCAGGTCCGGAAACAGAAAAGGCATGATGAGTGTGTATGGCGGACTGTTTTTCCTTGGTATTTTTCTTGGCGTGCTGTTTATCATAGCTACAGTACTGATAATTTATTATAAGCAGATTTCGGAAGGGTATGATGACAGACAGCGCTTTGAAATTATGCAGAAGGTTGGGTTAAGTCACAGTGAAGTTAAACAGGCGATACGCTCACAGGTGCTTACAGTATTTTTTCTGCCGCTTATTGTAGCAGGAATACACATGTCAGTCGCATTCCCGATGGTTTCAAAGCTTATGGCGATGCTTAATATGTCAAATACAAATCTTTATATTGCATGTGCGGCGGCATCATTTGTTGTGTTTGCGGCGGCATATATTGTGATTTACAGCGTGACAGCCAGGGTATATTACAGAATAGTATCTTAAACATATATGTATAATTATTATACAACATTTGCAAAAATGCATAGGCAATGGTATATTTATCTTTAGCCTGCAATGCAGATTAAATGCGTCATACAGTCATAGACAGGTGTGGCGCATTTTTGTATTAACGGCAGAATTTCCGATATGGAGGTTTATGCAGTATTATGGAACAGCAGTTATTTATAGAGGCACTTGAAAATTTAAGAATTTTTGCTAAGTCCAATGATAATAAGGTCTCAAAAAATGATGTACTTGACTGCATCGGACATGACGTCGAGTTAGATGATGAAAAATGGCAGATGATTGCAGGATATCTCAAGTCAAATCAGATTGAACTTACAGATGTCAAGCTTACGGATGATAAGTTTGGGAAAATGCTGGAGGAGTCTGAAAAGATGCAGGTACAGGAGGATACGCCGGCTGAAAATGTGACAGATGCTCAGGAAGAACAGCTTCTTTCGATGTATCTTGAAGATTTAAAGTCGATTGTACCGTTAAGCCGTACAACACAGGCCGTAATTTTACAGGATGTGTGTGACAAGGATGTGGAGTCCAGGAATGTGATAATCAATAATTATTTTTTGCAGATTGTTGACTGGGTGCGTCCGTATGCGGGAAAAGGCGTTGCACTTATGGATTTGATTCAGGAAGGCAATGTCGTTGTCATGGATGAACTTGGAAAACGTGACTGGATGAAGGAACTGGATGCATTTGATGTTATGGACTCAGGCAACATAGATGACTGGACTGATTTGAGCGTAAGACTTGACAGCTATATTATTGAACGTGTAGAGCGGAGTGTAAACAGACTGATTGAAGAGCAGACGGGAGAGAAGATGGCCGGCAATAAAATTCTGTCAAAAGTAAATGCTGTTAATGATGCGGCAGAAACAGCATATAAGGAATACGGCAGGAAACTTACGACTGCAGAACTCGCAGAGTTTATGCATGTGGCAGAGGACGAAGTAAAAGAGACACTGAGACTGTCAGCCAATAAGATTGAAAATGTGATTGTACCTGATTAATATTTATGATATCATTATTCAGAAATACATAAAAATTTGAGAGGAAATATTTGCCATGGAAATGATTTCGTTAAAGAGTGAATTATCTAAGACTACATACCCGGGAAGAGGTATTGTAATCGGAAAGTCAGAGGACGGAAGTAAGGCTGTGACAGCTTATTTTATTATGGGAAGAAGCGAAAACAGCCGCAACAGAGTGTTTGTGGAAGATGGAGAAGGTATCCGAAC
Organism: uncultured Bacteroides sp.; assembly: GCA_945913015.1. Classification (GTDB taxonomy): domain Bacteria; phylum Bacillota; class Clostridia; order Lachnospirales; family Lachnospiraceae; genus Bacteroides_F. The sequence goes on along the minus strand of CAMECH010000007.1, from coordinate 87,881 downwards.
ACAGGCATTTGACCCGTCAAAACTGAGCGACCCAAGTCTTATTATATATGCACCGGTACGTGTGCTCGGTAATTATACAATCGTTACCAATGGTGACCAGACAGATACGGTTTATGACCTTATGAGCGAGGGTAAGACATTTGAACAGTCACTGCTTACACGTGAATTTGAACCGGATGCACCTAACTTTACACCTAGAATTTCAGGTATCATGGATATCAAGGACGGCACATTCGGATATCAGATGTCAATTCTTAAGAGCAACAACGGCAATCCTGATGCATGCAACCGTTATACATTTAATTATGAGAATCCGGTTGCAGGTGAAGGACATTTTATCCATACATATATGCAGGATGGCAATCCGCTTCCAAGCTTTGAGGGAGAACCGACATGGGTTGATATCAGCGGTGACATTGATACATTTACCAATACTGTCTGGGACAATCTTAACGAGGATAATAAGGTTTCGCTGTTTGTGCGCTTTATTGATATAGCAACAGGCAAGTACGAGACAAGAATTATTAATAAAAATAAATAATTAACAAAGAAAGGAAATATGATGCTTCAGATTTACTGGCATCATGGAGGAACGGTAATGAAGGAATTAGAGTTAAAATATGGCTGCAATCCTAATCAGAAGCCATCAAGAATCTATATGGAAGAAGGAGAACTTCCGATAACCGTGCTTAACGGAAAGCCGGGATATATTAATTTCCTTGACGCATTTAACGGTTGGCAGCTTGTTAAGGAGTTAAAGGCAGCTACCAATCTTCCTGCAGCAACTTCATTTAAGCATGTATCACCTGCGGGCGCAGCAGTAGGACTTCCGCTCACAGAGGTTGAACGTAAAATTTACTGGGTTGATGATGTGAAGGAAGAGCTTTCACCGCTTGCATGTGCATATGCAAGGGCGAGAGGCGCAGACAGAATGTCATCATTCGGAGATTTTATTTCTCTTTCGGATGTATGTGACGTAAGCACAGCAATGCTTATTAAGAGAGAGGTTTCTGATGGTGTAATTGCACCGGGATATGAGCCGGAGGCACTGGAAATCCTCAAAGCAAAGAAGAAGGGCAATTACAATGTAATTCAGATTGATCCGTCATATAAACCGGCACCGGTTGAGCGTAAACAGGTTTATGGCATTACATTTGAACAGGGACGCAATGAAGTAGTTATCGATGAGAAATTCCTTGGCGAAATTGTTACTGATAACAAGGAACTTCCTGAGTCAGCAAAGATTGACCTTATCATTGCCCTGATTACTCTTAAGTATACACAGTCAAATTCTGTATGCTATGCAAAGGGCGGACAGGCAATCGGAATCGGCGCCGGACAGCAGTCAAGAATACACTGTACACGTCTTGCAGGAAGTAAGGCTGACAACTGGTTTTTACGTCAGGCACCTCAGGTTCTCAACCTTAAATTCAAGCAGGGAATCGGACGTCCGGACAGAGATAACACAATCGATATTTATATCAGTGATGATTATATGGATGTGCTTGCTGATGGCGTGTGGGAAAATATTTTTGAGGAAAAGCCTCCTGTATTTACAAGAGAGGAGAAGCGTGCATGGCTTGATAAGAATACAGATGTTGCGCTTGGCTCAGATGCGTTCTTCCCATTCGGTGATAATATAGAAAGAGCATTCAAGAGCGGTGTTAAATATGTTGCACAGCCGGGTGGTTCAGTTCGTGATGACAACGTAATTGCTGCCTGCAACAAACACAACATGGTAATGAGCTTCTCGGGAATGAGACTGTTCCATCACTAATTTAACGGCGTCTGCCGCATGAATTTAATTAAAAAGCTGTGATATATATTGCAAATGCTTATATATCACAGCTGATTTTTTAAGATGCATATGTGAATGATTAATCAGGCAATTGCGAAACTCTTCTATAACAGTGCGAGTTGTACAATATAAACAAATCCATCAGCAGGATGCTTTGTACCCGTCGGTGCTTATATGCTGTCTTTTAGCATATTAATCGCTGTTCCGAGAACGCTTTACGTTCGAGGAACGCACCGGAAATTTCAGATTTCCGGTTGCGATATACGAATTTGTGGCGTTCTCGTCACAAATTCGCGTGTGAAAAATCATAACATCAGTATGATTTTTCACACTATGCACCGCTACGAGGTACAAGCAGCAAAAGCGTGTCCTGCGATGGATTGTTTATATGTACAACTCTAGGTGCTTAAAGAAGAGTTTCGCAATTGCCTGCAGAATGATTGATTTTAAGAGGAAAAATATCAATGAACTGTAATCTGTGTCCGAGAAACTGTAACGTAAATCGGAATATAACAACGGGATTTTGCAAAATGCCTGAAAAAATAATGGTGGCAAGAGCTGCCCTTCATATGTGGGAGGAGCCTTGTATATCGGGAAATAACGGCTCAGGAACAGTGTTTTTCTCCGGATGTACGTTAAGATGCGTGTTCTGCCAGAACCATGAGCTAGCGGCAGGAAGGCGGGGCAAAGAGATAAGTGTGGGGCGGCTTGCGGAAATTTTTCTGGAATTGCAGGCAAAACATGCAAATAACATTAATCTGGTGACACCAACACACTATGTACCGTGGATAGCAAAGGCACTTGAGTCTGCAAAGCGTCAGGGACTTAAGCTTCCCGTGGTATATAATACAGGCTCCTATGAAAATGTTGATACGCTGAAAAGGATGGAAGGACTTGTGGATGTATATCTTCCGGATATGAAATATGCCGACAGCGGACTGTCAACAAGGTATTCAGGTGCTAAAGATTATTTTGATATAGCAAAAGCGGCAGTGGAGGAGATGTACCGTCAGGTTGAAAATCCTGAATTTTTTGACAGTGGTGAGGCTGAAAAGCTTGGAATTGAGGCGGGAATAATGAAAAAGGGTGTTATTGTGCGCCACCTGATGCTTCCGGGACAGATTGAGGATTCAAAGAAGGTTGTCAGGTATATTTATGAAACATATGGAGATGCTGTATATATAAGCCTTATGAACCAGTATACGCCGCTTGATACGGTAAAAGAATTTCCTGAATTAAACAGAAAAGTTACGGAAAAAGAATATGCTGAACTTGTAGACTTTGCCGTGAATTTAGGTGTGGTAAACGGCTTTGTTCAGGATAAAGATACGGCAGAGGAGAGCTTTATTCCTGATTTTGACTGTGAGGGTGTGTGATTGTAAAAATGCATGCATCGACAAAATATATACTATGCAAAAATCGTCAAATGTGGTAAAATAGCCATAATTAGGCGATTTTTGTCTTTATGAACGGAGGGAGTGGGAATTTGAACACTTTACACGGAAATCCATTGCAATTAGGAGTAACAAAAACAGATAACGGATATAATTTTGCAGTTCGTTCATTTGCCGGAGAACTGACTTTGGAAATATATGAAAAAAATATTGATGGCAGCAGTTTAAAGCCTTTGTTTACGGTTAATCTTGATGAGTCCTTTAAATACGGAGACATATTCAGTGTAAAGATTACAGGAGCAGATTTAAAAGATTGCTTTTACCGCTATATGTGTGACAAGGGACAGGTGCTGGACGACTACGCAAAGACTTTGAGCGGATGCGGGAATTTTGGGGAGATTGACGGTTCGTCAATGTATCTTTCGAGAGTTGAGCTGGAAGAGTTTGACTGGCAGGATGATAGATGCCCGCGCATCCCGTTTAATGAATGTATAATGTACAAGCTGCATGTCAGAGGCTTTACAAAGAGCAGGACAAGCGGTGTAAGCGCCGGCAAACGCGGTACATTTGCAGGAATCATAGAAAAGATACCATATCTTAAATCTCTCGGAGTAACAACGATTGAGCTCATGCCTGCATATGAATTTGATGAGGCACACAGATTTGAAGATGGAAAGATTTCTGTTATGCCGATGCAGTATCCGGATAATGCTAAAAAAACAGGCATTAATTACTGGGGATATTCCAAAGGAGCACATTTTGCGCCTAAGGCATCATATTCACGGCAGTCTCTGGACGGAGACGGTATTCCTGATTATTCGGTGGAGTTTAAGAAGCTTGTCAGGGAATTGCATGCAAACGGTATGGAAGTAATAATGGAAATGTACTTCACGCATGAAGAGAGCTATATGATAAGAGACTGCCTGAGATACTGGGTTACAGAGTATCATATAGACGGAGTTCACATTTATTGTGATGAGAGTGCGCTTTGTGCGGCGACAGAAGACCCTTTGCTCGGTAATACCAAAATTATTACTGTGTACTGGAACGGGGCACCGTCAGCAAACGGCGCGAAGCATATAGCAAATTACAATACAGGCTTTGATGAAGTTGCAAAGCGACTTCTTAAAGGTGATGAAAACCAGCTTCAGCGGTTTGTTCAGGTGACGAGGGCAAATCCTTCACAGAGTGCCAATATTAATTATGTGACTAACCATAACGGCTTCACAATGATGGATCTGGTAAGCTATGACAGAAAGCATAACGATGATAATGGCGAGAGTAACAGGGATGGTGAGAATTTTAATTATAGCTGGAACTGTGGAGTTGAGGGGCCGTCAAAGAAGAAGAAAATCAATGAACTTCGTCTCGGACAGATAAAGAATGCGTTTATGATGCTTCTCACAGCACAGGGGACACCGCTTATACTGGCGGGGGATGAATTCGGAAATTCGCAGTCGGGCAATAATAATCCGTACTGTCTTGATAATGAAATAACATGGCTTGAATGGAAAAATACAGCCGTGTCATCCAAAATAACCGAGTTTGTTAAAGAACTTACAGCATTCAGAAAATCGCATCCGATACTTCATGCAGCTGATGAGCTTACGGCTTCTGACGGTCTTGCGTGCGGATATCCGGATGTCTCGTATCATAGTGACAATGCATGGTTTTCAAGGATGGAAAGCTTTGAACGCTGCATCGGCATAATGTACTGTGGGGAATATGTAAAGAACGACAGACGCAATGAGGTAATATATATAGCGTATAATCTTCATTGGGAAGAGCATAAGCTTGCACTTCCCGATATACCTGACAAAGAGAGCTGGACTGTCGCACTTTCTACTTCAACACAGGTGTTAAATCCGGGGGACAGGGAGTTTACGGCACCACCGCGTTCAATAACCATACTGACCGGGCGGCTTGCTGATAACAGGTCAAAATTAAAAGAAACAAAAAACAGAAAAAATACAAAAAATAAAAAGAAAAGGCAGTAACAGTGAAAGACACAATTAACAGGCTTGCAAGGGGAGAGTTCATGCATGAGATTCCTGTCGTTGATATCGCGAAGGACAATCTCGAACAGTCGGTCCCTGTGGGAAGCATACAGGAAAGGGAATTAAAGATTGCAGGAAGTCATGACTATGTCAAGGGATTGGTATATTCTGACAATTCAAGAGTTGTTCCTGAGCGGGACAGCTTCTTTGGCGTGGAAACAATTATGCACTATACCGTCAATACGAAGGGGCTTGAAGCCGGAGAAGTTCTTGACGGTCACTTTAACATTGTAAGCAATGCCGGGGAAATCTCAATTCCATACTGTTTTAAGGTTGTCAACGTAACAATAGAGTCATCAATAGGCCCTATACACAATCTGTTCCATTTTGCAAATCTTGCACAGGTGGCACCTGATGAGGCATGCAGGGTATTTTTAAGAAAAGATTTTGAAGATGTATTTCTGAAAAATGATATGTCACTCTGTTCCACATACCGTTCTCTTCTTCCGGGAACCGATACAGCCGCAAGTGTAGAGGAATTTCTTATCGCAGTTAAAAAGAAGCAGCCGGTTACGCTGAAGCTTGTTGATGAAAACGGACAGGAATGTGAAGAACAGTCTGTAAAATATGAGCAGCTTTTACAGGATTACCATGACACGCTTATAATTCATAAAAGTACATGGGGATACATAAAACTGCCTATAGTATGTGATGCTGATTTTATTGAACTGGAGCATGACTGCATAACGTCGGATGATTTTGCGGGCAACAGATTTGAGCTTGGTTATATTATAAAAAAGGACAGGCTGCATGCAGGCAGAAACTACGCAAGAATTCGTGTGGGAAGCGGCAGCTTTGCTGTTACAAGGGAGATAGAAATAAAAGTCGGCGGCAATGAAGAGAAAAAAGGACGTTCGGCTTCACACGACATAAGTCTTCGTACAAGGATTGAGATTACAAAGCTTTATATTAATTTCAGAACACACAGAATTAATGTTAAGGAATGGGCAGAGGCGTCTACAAAAATACTTGAAAGAGCAATCGCAGAGCTTCCTGATGAGGCACTTTATAAAATTATGCAGGCACAGATATACTGCATAGAGGAAAGGGATGATGAGGCAGGATTCCTTCTTAATCTGGTAAAAGATGATGTCATGCAGGACACCTCCTCAATCCTATACTGCTATTTTTTGTATGTCAATTCGCTTTACCGAAGAGATGAAGAATATACACAGGAAGTACGTGCAATTTTAAAGAAAAAGCAGGATTATGGCAATGGTACATGGGAACTTTTGTGGATGCTGTTTTATCTTGACAGTGACTATGACAAAAATCAGAGTATTAAGCTTGCAAGAATTAAGGAAATGTTTCATGCGGGATGCCACAGCCCGATAATGTATCTTGAGGCATGTGTGATAATTAACAGCCAGCCGGTATTCCTTCGGATATTTGATGAGTTTGAAAGACAGGTCATAAATTTTGGCTGTAAATATGGCATTATAACCGAAAAAACCGCAAGGCATATCTGTGAGATAGGTCAGAATGAGAAAAGTGTATCAAAGACATATCTGCGTATACTGATGATTCTGTATGACAAATATAAGAGTGACGATATACTGACAGTGCTGTGCGAGCATCTTATCCGCAATCAGATGAGAGGACCGGCATACTTTAATATTTATGAAACATGTATACTGAGAGGACTCAGAATTACCAGACTGTATGAATTTTACATGGATTCGGTGGACGCATCATATGATAAGCTTCTGCCTAAGATGGTGCTCATGTATTTTAGCTATAATAACCATCTTAATGCATCGCAGAAAGCATTTCTTTATGCAAACATTATTAAAAATATGCCGAAGAAAGACCCTGTAAGGCTTACATATGCTCCGCAGATGGAGCAGTTTGCGATTGAACAGTTAAGGCTCGGACAGATAAGTAACAATCTTGTTACGATATATAAGGACATATGGAATGATGCGCTGGTCAATGAAAGTACGGTATTGGCTGTGGCAAGGCTTTTGTTTGCTTATAAGCTCGTATGCTTTGATGATAATGTTAAAAATGTTATTGTCCTGCACAAGGAGCTTAACAGGGAGGTTGTTGTTCCTGTTATTGACAATACGGCATGCATAAGCATTTATACAGAAGGGTGCAGCATTGCATTTGAATATACGGACGGAACAAGAAAGCATGACAGCGTGCATTATGAGCTGGAGCGCCTTATGGATATGCCGGAATCTGTGAGCCGGGTTTACGGACTTTTGCCCGATGACATTTTTCTTGAAATTTATTATTATGAGCAGAACCGTAAATACCACAAGAGCAGCGTTGATGCACTGGGACTCAGGGAAAAGCTGATTAACAGTAACGAAATCACACCTGCGTGTGCAATGGAAATTCAGGAGTCACTTATTGATTATTATCATGATAAATATACAGGTGATGATTTCAAGAATAAGCTGGCTTTACTGGAAGATAGGGAATTAAGCGAAAAGCAGGCAGCAAGCCTGATAGAAACGTGCGTCTCAAATGCTGTGTATGAACAGGCATATGACATGGCGCTTGCATATGGAATACGCAAAGTCAGCGTAAAGCGTCTTTATAAGCTGTGCAGGCATATGCTGGAATTTGATCTGGAAACGGGCAATACATTTCTTACGCAGATGTGCTATCATGTGTTCAAAGGAAAGAAGTACGATGCACAGATGCTTGAATACCTGCAGCAGACATTTAACGGAACAACGGAACAGATGCTGGAGCTGTGGGATTCCTGCCGTGGCTTTGAGACAGAGTCTTATGAGCTTGAGGAACGCATCGTTGCGCAGATGATATTTACACATAACAACACTGAAAGGCTTGCGGCGGTTTTTGCATGCTACTATGAGCAGGGAGCAAGAGAAAGAGTTGTCGAGGCGTATCTTGAGTATATGGCACATGAGTATTTTATACTCGGAAAAAGCACGGACGAAAAGATATTCAGAATACTTGAAAGCCGCATAGAATATGAAGATGATGTGACTGACCTTTGTAAGCTGGCGTTGCTTTTCTATTATTCCGGCATTGAAAAAATGGATGAGGGACAGGTGCAAAGAGCAAGAAATCTTCTCGGATATTTCTGCGGGAAGGATATGATGTTTGCATTCTTTCAGAATTTTGCAGATAAACTGCCGCTGCCATACAAAGTTGTCGATAAGACAATAGTTGAATACAGGACGAATCCTGATAACAAAGTTACAATACATTATGTTATGGGTGATGGGAAGAGCGAGGATTACATAAGCGAGGTTCTTCCTGACACATTTATGGGAATATTTACCAAAGCATTTACACTGTTTTACGGGGATACGATACAATATTACATAACTGAAAATGCAAACGGAAAGGAGATTGTTTCCGATTCCATGAGCATTACCTGTGACAGAATTAATATGAGTTCTACAAGAGGCAGGTATGAGTATATTAATGATATGCTTGCAAGCAGGGATTCGCATGATATGGTGGCACTTAATAAACTGATGCATGAATACTGTGTTGAGGATTATGTTACAAAGCAGCTGTTTAGCATAAAGTAAGAGGAGAAGCGTAATGAATGGTCTGGTGTTGGGGATTGATGTGTGCAATGAGTTCTCACACGTAAGTTACTATGACAAATCAAAAAGCCTTCCGGAATCAGTGCCGTTTATCGGCAATGTTAATATTCTGGAAAATCCCAAAAAGCTTGAGGATATATTCAGCCAGTCGGCTCCGGTAGGCGAGGATATTGAAGAGATTGCAGGCATTCTTGGATATATAATAAGTGCTGCCCGCAAGCACTGTAACTGTCGTGAAATTGACAGAATATGCATTACAACATCACAATTTGATATTACTGTGCTTGATAAATTTAAAGCTGCATGCATAAAGCTTGGCGGTGACATGGAAAAGATAGAGTTTATCAGCCATGAGGAGTGCTTTGCATATTATGCATTCAATATGCACCGCGACCTTTGGATTAATGGTGTTGTCCTGATGGATTATTCGTCGGACGGGCTTAGCGCATGCAGAATGGAGCTTGTGAATGTTAAAGGACAGAATGTTATTGCGCAGTCAGGATATGTCACACACACAGAAGAGCAGCTTATGAACGCACTACGCGAGCGGACAGACGCAGTTGACCTTGAGTCGGTGCAGGATTTGCTGCTTAATTGTGCCAAAGAGGTGATGGACGGAAAGGCAACATCTTCAGTATATCTTACGGGGATTGGATTTGATACCACCAAACTTCCTGAGGACTTTCTTAAGTATATATGCAATAAGCACAGAGTATTTGCGGGGCAGAACCTGTATGTAAAGGGTGCATGCAATTGTGCGTGGGAAACACTCATCAGAAGAAATGATGTGCTTGTGGCGTGCCATAACCGGCTCCCGGCAACAATTGACATGGATATAGTAGAACGCGGTAAGAATAAGATTTTCAGGGTGGCGCAGGCCGGCACCAACTGGTATTCCTCAAGCAGAAGTGTTGATTTTATTGTGGATGAATGCAGCGGCTTTACACTGCATATACAGCCGGCAGGCGGTCAGAAACCATATGATGAGATTGTTGATTTCTCAGATTTTCCTTATAGAACAGGGAAAACATCACGCATCAACGTGACATTTGATTTTACAGGTGATGACAGGTGCAATATAACGGTTAAAGACAAAGGCTTTGGAGAATTTGTAAAAAGTTCGGGAAAAGTCATATACAGGACGATTGAATTATAAGTGCGTTCACGGTATGGAGGATTAGTGTGAGTGGTTTGATTTTGTGCAGGACTAAGGAAGCGGCTAATCCATATTACATAAGCAATATGGATGTAAAGATTTATTCGCTTGAAGAACTGTGTTATTACATTTACAATAATATATATTTAATCGGAATGGACCTTGTGGATTCAAAACTTATTGATTTTGTCCGTAATGAGGTGCAGGAGGAGAAGCTTGCGGCACGCCTTGAATATCTGGTAGAGAAAAAAGCAGGGCTTGCGGAGCTTGTGATTACGATTCTTAAGTATGTGGATTTTTACACGACTGAAGAGATTGAGCAGATAAGGGGAATCCTTGCCACACTTAACACACAGAATGTTTATGAGCGCCTGAAAGCCAGAGCAGACCGTTTTATGGTAAATGAATGCTATTATGCGGCAATACGCAATTACGCACAGATTATTAACGGCAAGAAAGACCCTACATTGTCGGTTGTGTTTTATTCGGATGTCTGTCACAATATGGGAGTTGCGTATGCCAGACTGTTTTTGTTTAAGCAGGCTCAGGCATGCTTTGAGGAGGCTTATGCACTCAGTCATCACGAGGACTGCCGCAAATGTGCAATGGCGGCGGAAAGACTTGCGATTAACAGCCAGAATATAAATCATGTAGAGTTTCTTGATGAACAGACGGAGGAGGAGTATGTGCTCAGCCGCGAGATAGAAACTCTTATGGATAATGCGATGTACAGTGATGAGTACAGATATCTGGATGAGCTTCAGAAAAGCAAGGAAAACGGAAATGTATCTTTATACTACAAGGATATCAATGATATACTTGAAAAGTGGAAAGGGCAATACGGGAAGTATACCGGTTGAGGATATTTATAATGGGAATTTTTGATTTTTTCAGGCGTATTATTGGCAGTGATGATGAAGACGAATATGATCCGGAAGATGAATTTATTGAAGAAGAATATGATGATGAATACAATGACCGGTATGACAGTGGACAGAAATTTCTTAATTATGAGGAGATGGAAGAAAAAGCTGCCTTTGAAAATGTTGACATCACAAGCATTGATAAGCATGATATAAAGAGTTATATAAAGAGCCAGTGTGATATTATGGAGGATGCAACTCATGAAATAAGGCTGGCAAATGAGGAGTATACCTCAGTAACCTCTTATTTTTCGGACATACAGCTTATTGAAACGGCTCCTCCCGAAATTAAGGATGAGATAGCAAAAATGGCCGAGCAGATTTCGGAGCTCACTGTGGACCGGCGCATTTTTAAGTCGGGAGAAAACAGACTGTCGCAGAATGCATTTTACAGGATGGAAAAGCTTGAACCGAATATGCCGGATGCGCTTATTGAATTTCAGAACAATGAGGCGTATTATGAGACGGTAAAAAAGGATATGCGTATGCTTGAAGGGGAGCAGATGTCCCTTCGCTCCGAGGCCAGAGACTTATACAAAAAGCAGAACAGTATACGTTCGATGGCGAAGATGTCAGTGATAGGACTTTGCGTTGTGTTTGGTATATTTCTTATCGCAAGTCTGGCAATCGGGGAGATTACAAGCTGGCTTTTCAGTGCGGTTATAGGACTTGCGGCATTGATTGCAATAGGGCTGTTGTGGATGCTTCAGACTACCCAGCGTCAGGTGGGGCTTACACAAAGAAAGTTGAATAAAGCGACAGGTCTTCTGAATAAGGTTAAGATAAAATATATTAACATAGCAGCAACCGTTGACTACGAACGCGCAAAATACGGTGTTAAGAATTCATATGAGCTTGGAGCGCAATATGAGCTGTATCTTCAGATACGAAAGGAGCAGGAGAGCGTGGCGAGAATGACGCAGCAGCTCAGTGAGTCTGAGATAAGACTGGAGTCTCTGTTAAAGCAGCTTAAGCTTTATGATCCTCATATATGGCTTGCACAGGTTAAGGCACTCGTTGACCCTAAGGAAATGGTTGAGGTAAGGCATGGATTGTCTACCAGAAGGCAGAAGCTTCGCAGTAAGATAAAATATAATGAAAACAGAATAGATGAGGCAAAGACGAATATAACCAATGTTGCGGTAAGCAATCCGGAATATAAGAGTGAAGTTCTTTCAATCATTGAACAGTATGAAAATAATGAAGATGACAGGTAATGGAATTGTCAGAAATGGAGGATAGTTATGAACAGATTACATGAAATATGTCAGATGCGTTACGGCAGGGCAATAAGAGACTGCTCTAATGAGGAGATTTATTTTGCACTTCTTGAGCTTGTAAAAAGAATGGCAGAGGAAAAGGAAAATCACAATAATTACGGCGGAAAAAAGAAAGTATACTATATTTCTGCTGAATTTCTGATTGGCAAGCTTTTGTCAAACAATATGATTAATCTCGGAATTTATGATGATGTAAGAAGAACTCTTGAGGAGAACGGAAAGAGCATTTATGAGATTGAAGAGATTGAGCCGGAGCCATCACTTGGCAACGGAGGACTTGGACGTCTTGCAGCATGTTTCCTTGATTCAATGGCAACGCTCGGGCTTAATGGAGATGGTATAGGTCTTAATTACCACCTTGGACTTTTTAAGCAGGTTTTTGATAATAATAAGCAGAAAGAGACACCAAATCCGTGGATTCAGACTGAAAGCTGGCTTACTGACACAGGCGTATCCTATGATGTATCGTTCGGAAACGGTATTACGGTCCGCTCAAAGCTCTATGATATTGACGTGACAGGATACGATAACCGCACTAACAAGCTCCATCTGTTTGATGTTGAAACCGTGAATGAATCGATAGTGCAGGGAGACGGGATAAACTTTGACAAGAATGATATATCAAGGAATCTTACACTGTTTTTGTACCCTGATGACAGCGATGAAGCAGGAAGGCAGTTAAGAATTTACCAGCAGTATTTTATGGTAAGCAATGCAGCAAGGCTGATTCTTGATGAGTGCAAAAGAAAAGGCTCAAATCTCCATGATTTGTTCGACTACGCGGTAATCCAGATTAATGATACACATCCGTCAATGGTAATTCCGGAGCTTGTAAGACTTCTTACAGAGCAGGGTATCGGCTTTGACGAAGCAATCTACATAGTGTCAAGAACGTGCGCATACACAAATCACACAATTCTTGCAGAGGCGCTTGAAAAATGGCCTATGGCATATCTTGAAAAGGTGGTTCCGCAGCTTGTGCCTATTATACGTGCTCTTGACGGTAAAGTGCGCGAACGTTTTCAGGATAAAAGAGTGTATATTATTGATGACCAGGAACGTGTACATATGGCACATATGGACATTCATTACGGTTTCAGTGTAAATGGTGTTGCCTACCTTCACACAGAAATCCTTAAGAATAAAGAGCTTAACTGTTTCTACAGAATATATCCTGAAAAATTTAACAATAAGACTAACGGAATTACATTCAGACGGTGGCTTATGCATTGCAATGAGAGTCTGACACAGATGATTACAGAGCTTATAGGTGACGGCTTTAAGAAAAATGCCAACGAGCTTGAAAAGCTTGGTGCATTTATTGATAATGACGAAGTGCTTGACCGTCTTCTTGCGGTAAAGATGCAGAATAAGATACGCCTTAAGAATTATATTAAGGATACCCAGGGCATTGATATCAATGAAAATTCAATATTTGATATTCAGGTCAAGAGACTGCACGAATATAAGAGGCAGCAGATGAATGCCCTTTATGTGATATTTAAGTACCTTGACATAAAGCGCGGAAACAGACCGTCAACTCCGATAACTGTTATATTCGGGGCAAAGGCTGCACCTGCATATACTATTGCAAAGGATATAATCCATCTGATTTTGTGTCTGCAGCAGCTTATTAACAACGACCCGGATGTAAGTCCATACCTGAAGGTTGTGATGATTGAAAATTACAATGTATCAAAGGCGGCTTACATTATTCCGGCGTGTGATGTATCTGAGCAGATTTCACTTGCGTCAAAGGAGGCATCCGGCACAGGCAACATGAAGTTTATGTTAAATGGTGCGGTTACGCTTGGAACAATGGATGGTGCCAATGTTGAGATAGCACAGCTTGTGGGTAATGATAATATTTATGTATTTGGCGAGAGCAGTGAGCAGGTAATTGAACATTATGAAAAGAGTGATTACAATTCCTGTGATATTTATATTGATGATGAGGTCGTACGCTGCCTTGTCGACTTCATCATAAGCCCGCAGATGCTGAAAACAGGCGATAAATACAGCCTTCTTCGTCTGCATGCCGAACTGATTCAGAAAGACTGGTTTATGACTCTTCTTGACCTTAAAGAATACATTTATAAGAAAGAAGAAATGTTTGCCGATTATGAAAATCGCAGGGCATGGGCAAAGAAGATGCTTGTCAATATAAGCAAATCAGGATTCTTTTCTTCTGACAGGACTATTGAAGAGTACAACAGAGATATCTGGAAAATCTGATTGGGAATGAGGTAAACAAATTGAAGATAATATCTAAAGTATATGACATTCTTGGAGATGATGGTAAATTCATTCGTCAGAAAGTATTTTGCGAAGAACAGGGATTTGTTAATGAATTTGATGAGATTGATAAAACCGCAAAAGCCGCATGGCATCTTGTGCTTTATGATAACACAAGACCTGCGGCAACCGCACGTCTCATATGTAAAAATCAAAAAGAAGGCCGTTATATTATTGGAAGGGTTGCTGTTCTTATGGAGTACAGAAAACTTCATCTGGGAAGCAGACTTGTTGAGGAACTTGAAGGCATAGCTGTGGCAAATGGCGCAACCGTTCTGGAGGTATCTGCGCAGTGCAGGGCTAAAGCATTTTATGAGAAATGCGGATTTGCGGCGCAGGGAAGTACTTATGAGGATGAAGGCTGTCCGCACATAAAGATGGTCAAAAAGTTAGTCTGACTGGAAAAAGACATTGGAAGGAGAACAAATGGCTGGTTCAACTTATGGAAATATATTCAGAATAACTACGTGGGGAGAATCACACGGGAAAGGTCTAGGAGTTGTTGTTGACGGATGTCCGGCAGGTCTTGAACTGTGTGAAGAGGATATTCAGAAATTCTTAGACAGAAGAAAGCCGGGGCAGTCAAAATTTACAACCCAGAGAAGTGAAGATGATGCGGTTGAAATTCTTTCGGGAGTTTTTGAGGGAAAGACAACCGGAACCCCGATTTCAATGGTTGTCTATAATAAGACACAGCGCTCATCTGATTATTCGGAAATTGCGGGATACTACCGTCCGGGACACGCAGATTATACATTTGACATGAAATACGGATTCCGCGATTACAGAGGCGGCGGACGTTCTTCAGGACGTGAGACTATAGGACGTGTGGCAGCGGGAGCCATAGCGGTCAAAATCCTTGAGCAGCTTGGCATCGGTGTAAAAGCTTATACAAAATCAATCGGAAACATTTCAATAGACTATGACAGGTTTGACATTGAAGAGGCACTTAACAATCCGTTTTCAATGCCTGATGCAGACGCAGCGGACAGAGCGGCTGAATTTGCAAGTGAAAAGATACAGGAGAAAGATTCTGTCGGCGGTGTTGTTGAATGTGTTGTGAAAAATATGATGCCGGGTATCGGAGAGCCTGTATTTGACAAGCTTAATGCCAATCTTGCCAAAGCCATCATGTCAATAGGTGCGGTCAAGGGATTTGAAATCGGCGACGGCTTTGAGGCTGCAAAAGTCACCGGAAGGATAAATAATGACGGATTTAAGATGGTTGACGGAAAAATTGTCAAGACATCCAATCATTCCGGCGGTACACTCGGTGGCATGAGTGACGGCTCAGATATAATATTGAGGGCTGCATTTAAACCGACACCGTCAATTGCATCGCCTCAGAATACTGTAAACAAGGCAGGAGAGGATATAGAGGTCTCAATCAAAGGAAGACATGACCCGATGATTGTTCCGCGCGCAGTAGTTGTTGTTGAAGCCATGACAGCGCTTACAATTGTGGATTTGATTTTTACGGGAATGACATCCAGGATGGATAAAATTGCAGAGTTTTGGAACAGATAATGATAAAAAGGACTCACGGCATTGTAAGTGCGCATGAGTCCTTTTTAACGTGAAATTTTACATTAAACTTACAAAAGATGAGCCTTGTTAAGAGCTTTGTAAAGCTGCGGGCCGATAATCATTACAATAATAATTTTTGCTATATCTCCCGGAATGAACGGAATTACACCGGCAGCTAAAGCAGCGGCAAAGGAAAGGTGCTTAAGGTAAGCGAGCCATACTGTGCCAAAAAGATAACAGGCGGCAACACCGGCAATCATTCCGATAAAATGAAGCCACAGCTTACTGCGGAATTTATCGACAATATAGCCGCATATCAGTGCCAGAAAAAGGTAACCGACAAGATATCCGCCCGTAGGGCCGAAGAGTTTGCCGGGACCGCTTGAAAATCCTGAAAAGACAGGAAGACCGACAAGACCGAGAAGAAGATATAAAAATGTGCATAAAACTCCTCTTTTCAGACCTATAATATAAGTTGTGATGCATACTGCAAAGGTTGCAAGTGAAATAGGTACCGGGCTTACCGGTATTGAAATTGAGAATGGCGCAAGAACGCAGATTACTGCGGTCATAAGGCCGATTAACGCCATCTGGCGTATATCAAATTTTGTTTCTGATTTGGCTGTTGTTTGTTCGTTTGACATGATTAGGATTATCCTCCGATTTTTATTGTTAACAGGCGTTTGCGAAACTCTTCATTATGCACCGCCGGTTGTACAATATAAACAATCCATCGCAGGACCCGCTTTTGCTGCTTGTACCTCGTAGCGGTGCATAATATGCTAAAAGACAGCATATAAGCACCGACGGGTACAAAGCGTCCTGCTCACGGATTGCTTTATATTGTACAACTCGCCATTGTTAAATGAAGAGTTTCGCAATTACCTATTTATTGTTAATTATAAAATATTATCGAGTTAACAATGTTGAATTATAATGCCTAAATTGAATAATGTCAACTTAAAATTAAATCAAGTTGACAATATTGATTTTAATTAACTGGAAAAAGTGTACCGGATATGTTATTATAGCTAGAGCAAAAAAGATAGAAGGATTGGGAATATGAGTGAATACAAACTGTTGAAAACTGATGGGGCAGCGAAGAGAGGGGAGTTTCATACTGTACATGGTGTGATTCAGACACCGGTGTTTATGAATGTAGGTACTGCTGCAGCAATCAAAGGAGCTGTTTCGACTACAGACCTTCAGGAGATTGGAACGCAGGTTGAATTATCTAATACATATCATTTGCATGTACGTCCGGGAGATAAGATTGTTAAGAAGATGGGCGGGCTTCATAAATTTATGAACTGGGATAAGCCGATTCTTACCGATTCGGGCGGATTTCAGGTGTTTTCGCTTGCAGGATTAAGAAAAATTAAAGAAGAAGGTGTAACCTTTAATTCACATGTGGATGGCAGGAAAATCTTCATGGGACCTGAAGAAAGCATGCAGATACAATCTAATCTTGCATCTACAATCGCAATGGCATTTGATGAGTGCGCACCGAGTACATCTTCGCATGAGTATATGCAGGCATCGGTTGACAGGACAACAAGATGGCTTGAGCGCTGTATTAAAGAGATGAACCGTCTTAATTCGCTTCCGGATACAATCAATAAGGAGCAGATTCTTTTTGGAATAAATCAGGGCGCGACTTATAAGGATATCAGAATAGAGCATGCAAAAAGAATAGCAGACCTTGATATGGCAGGCTACGCAATCGGGGGACTTGCTGTCGGAGAAACGCATGAGCAGATGTATGAGGTTATTGAAAATGTAGTTCCGTATCTTCCGAAGAACAAGCCGACATACCTGATGGGAGTGGGAACTCCTGCCAATATTCTTGAGGCAGTTGAACGCGGAGTTGATTTCTTCGACTGCGTATATCCGTCAAGAAATGGGCGCCACGGGCACGTATATACAAAATTCGGAAAGATTAATCTGTTTAATGCAGTGTATGAATGTGATTCGGAACCGATTGAAGAAGGCTGCGGCTGCCCTGCCTGCAAAAACTACAGCCGTTCGTATATAAGACATCTTCTGAAAGCGAAAGAAATGCTTGGAATGAGGCTTTGCGTTCTCCATAATCTGTACTTTTACAATCATCTTATGGAAGATATACGTGCGGCAATAGACGCAGGTAATTATTCTGAATTTAAAAAGCAGCGCATTGACATGCTTAAAACGTATGATATGAAAAAAGCATAAAATATATTTAAATGCTTGCGTATTTTATATATTTTTGATATAAATTATTTATTGTATCTGAAAATTTAGTTTTGGCTACATTTTATAATGTTAAATTAAAGTCGAATTGACAGAAAGAGGTATTTATTATGATGTTACTTAATGAAGGAGCCGGTGGTGCAGGAAGTACAATAGGAATGATTCTGGTATATGTAGTGTTCCTTGGCTTACTTATGTATTTCATGGCGATTCGTCCGCAGAAGAAGCAGCAGAAGAAAATGGATGAGCTGATTGCATCTCTTGAGATAGGTGATTATGTATTAACAACAAGCGGATTTTACGGTTCGATTATTGATATTACAGATGACACTGTGATTGTTGAGTTTGGTAATAACAAGAATTGCAGAATTCCAATGCAGAAGACGGCTATTACTCAGGTTGAAAAGCAGGAGAAATAATTAAGGTCTGATGAAGAACAGAGAACACGAGCGAATATGGGTCAGCAGAATATTAAAAGTAATAGGATGGGCGGCTGTTATACTGCTTATCCTGATAGTATTAGACGCTTGGCGTAAGGGAGTATTCTCGTCACTGGACAAGATGGAAGCCTTTATAAGCGGGTTTGGAGTCTGGTCACCTGTTGTGTTCGTTATATACCAGATAATGCAGATTGTGGTAATTCCTATTATCCCGGGAGGGGTAACTACAACTGCCGGAGTCGTGATGTTCGGGGCAGTGGAAGGACTGCTGCTTAATTACATCGGAATCTGTGTGGGTTCGATGATAGCATTTATTCTTGCCAAAAGGTACGGAAAGAATCTGGTATTAAAATTTGTTGAAAAGAAAAAATATGACAAATATGAATCATGGTTGTCTAAGGGAAAGAAATTTGAAATATTTTTTGCCATATGCATATTTCTTCCGTTTGCACCTGATGATTTGCTCTGTTACCTTGCGGGGCTTACTGAAATGTCATACAAAAAATTCATTACAATAATTTTGTTAGGTAAATGGCCGGCAATTATATGTTACAGTATAGGACTTAATGTAATAACCGGCTGGATTACATCAATATTATAGTTATGGCAAAGAAGCTGTTACAGAAGTTGACTGGTTAGACGACTTGCTGGACAGCTTTTTTGGAAGGCAGGTAAAAGCGTTTGCATACGCCCGGGGATTATAATAAATGAGAGGAGTAATAATTGGAGTCGGTTCTGTTAATCTTATCGGTAATAATACTTTTGTGTGTGCTGGCAAATCGTTTTTCCAATAAATTCGGAATGCCGGTGCTGCTGCTTTTTATGCTTCTTGGCATTGCTTTCGGAGTTGACGGGATATTCGGTGTTGAGTTTGATAACTATAATCTCACCGGCAGAGTGTGTTCGGTCGCATTGGCATTTATTATGTTTTATGGCGGCTTTGGCACTAAATGGTCAGCGGCAAGACCGGTAGCCGTAAAGTCAGTGCTTTTATCCACACTTGGAGTAGTAATGACGGCGCTGCTTACGGCGGCATTCTGCATATGGGTGCTTAAGTTTGGACCGGTGGAGGGCTTCCTTGTGGGAGCGGTTTTAAGTTCTACGGATGCAGCTTCTGTCTTTTCAATACTTCGTTCCAAAAAGCTTTCGTTAAAGGATGGAACAGCGTCAATGCTTGAAATAGAAAGCGGAAGTAATGACCCGATAGCATATATGCTCACAGTTATTGGTATCAGCATGGCACAAAACAGCTCAAAGTCGCCGTTTATGCTTATTCTGTCGCAGATTGTAGTAGGCGTTGTAGTCGGAGTGATTGTTGCTTATGCGGCACAATATATAATGAGAAAGACAGATATACTGACGGAGGGAATAGATACAATCTTTGTAGTGGCGGTTGTCCTCATATCATATGCACTTCCGATTATTTTCAACGGAAACGGATATCTCAGTGTGTACCTTACGGGAATTATACTTGGTAACTCAAAGATATCCAACAAGAATAACCTTGTGCACTTTTTTGACGGAGTTACCAACCTTGCACAGATAACGATATTCTTTTTGCTGGGGCTTCTTGCAACACCTCATATGATGCCCGGAATCGTACTTACATCAGTGCTTATATCCGTGTTTTTGCTGCTTGTTGCAAGACCGGTTACAATATTTACACTGCTGGCACCATTTAAGGCTTCTTTAGGGCAGTGCGGACTTGTTTCATGGGCGGGGCTTCGAGGAGCGTCTTCGATTGTGTTTGCTATTGAAATAATGTCACAGAAGATGGTGCTCGGTCATGACATATTTCATATTGTCTTTATGGTCGCCCTCATGTCCGTTGCGATTCAGGGGACGCTTCTTCCTGTTGTAGCGAAAAAAATGAATATGATTGATGAGAACTCTGATGTACTCAAAACATTTAATGACTATCAGGAAGAAGAGACGATGACGCTTATGAGAATGTACATACCAAAGGGGCACAACTGGGAAAATAAGCTTATAAGCGATGTAACCATGCCGACGGGGTCGCTTGCACTCATGATAAAACGTGCAGGTGAAACGGTAATTCCAAAAGGGAATACACGAATAATGGCAGAAGACAGCGTTATTTTAAGTGTTCCCGCGTACCACGGAAAAAGTGACATACAGCTTGAAGAGATTACAATAGATAAGAATCATGAATGGAATAAAAAGAGCATTAGTGAGCTGGAGCTTCCTGAAAATATTCTTATTGCCGTTATAAAACGCGGAGAAGAGAATATAATTCCAAGCGGACATACAGTTATACAGGAAAATGATGTCGTTATTGTCTATAAATGATAAAAATATCTGCGGACTTTTTTGGAATAGTCTTGCATATTTTTGGCAATAAGTGTATCATAATTACGGTATTATTCAAGGCGACTGCGCTGTTAAAAGAAGAGTTTTGCAATCGCCTGACGGTATTATTCATTAATGAGGGGGAAAATTCAGATGACAGAGAAGAGACGTGCAAAGAGAGTTGATGTAAATCTTCAGCTGAAGGTTTCAACACTTTTTAAGCAGGATAATGTTAAGATTTCCGATGTGGATTCACCGATTGAGGTAAGAGATATATCAAAGGGCGGAATTGGATTTGTGTCAAAGAGTATTCTTCCGGTAGGATACTATTTTAATGCGGAACTTCAGCTTGGCAAGGAAGCGGATTTGCTTTACTGCGTGATTAAGATTATCCGCAGCATAAAGAAGGATGATGGTTCATACGCGTACGGAGCCGAGTTCGTAGGAATGGCACCGGTGTTTGATTATATTTTTGAAGAGTATGAAGAGGAAGCAGAAGGCAAAAATTAGTAATATAATTATTTCAATCTTCAAGATTCCGGCCAACACAATAAAAATATGAAAAGCGGGGTATAGAAGCGAGTTTTGTATCATCTATACCCCGCTAAGTGTGTTCAAATATAATGAAATCTTCCGGTCACGCCGGTCATACCTGTTTTGACAAAAGAACTACAGTCTCTATTCCGGCTGTCCACGGAAACATATCAACAGGCTGTATTTTTGTGACCCTGTAAAGCCTTTTGGTCAGTACCGCAAGGTCTCTTGCAAGCGTTTCGGGACAGCATGAGATATAAACAATGCGTTCGGGCTTTAAAGTGAGCAGGGAATTTAAAAATGCTTTGTCGCTTCCCGAGCGGGGCGGGTCCATAAAAACAACATCCACGTCAAGCCCTTTTGCTGCCATGTTACACATAAAGCGTCCGGCATCATTTTCATGAATCTCAATATTGCTGATTTTATTGTTTTTGGCGTTTAAACGGGCATCGCGTACTGCATCACGATTTGATTCGATACTTATAATGCGTCCGGCGTGACCTGCGGCAGTCATTCCGATTGTGCCTATTCCGCTGTATGCATCAATTACCGTTTCTTTGCCTGTAAGAGCCGCAAATTCAACTGCTTTCCCATAAAGAACCTCAGTCTGCACAGAATTTACCTGATAAAAGGATTTTGGTGAAATGCGGTATGTAAGGCCGCAAAGAGTATCGTCAATGAAACCTTTACCTGTCTCAACATACTGGCGTTCTCCAAGAATCATGCTTGTATGCCGGTCATTTATGTTGATGACAACCGAGGTTATGTCAGGACAGCGCTTTAACAATTCTTTGATGAAGTTGTTTTTTGATGGAAAAAATGTTGACGCAAGCACTAAAATTACGAGAATCTGTCCGCTGTTGTGGCCTGTCCTTATCAGTACATGACGAAGAAGCCCGTTTTTTCGGCGCTCGTCATATATTTGTACTCCAAAACTTTCGGCAAGTTCACGTATTACTGCAATTATCTTTTGGGCACGGATATCCTCTATAAGGCATCCGGTAGTATCAACAACGCGGTGGCTGCCTTCTTCGTAACTCCCGCAGATAATCTTTTTGTGTGAATCACGGGTAAATGCAGCATGTACCTTATTGCGGTAATGGTAAGGGTTATCCATACCGATTATCGGCAATACCTTTCCAAATGAGGATAAGAGCTTTTCTTCCTGTTTCTGCTTGGCGCTAAGCTGAGCTTCGTAGGTGAGTGTCTGATATGAACAGCCTCCGCATTTCTTATAGTGCGGGCAGGCGGTGGTTGAGGTCTTTTTGTCAGTATTCAAAATAGCGGCTCCTTTCGGAAGTTTATCATTTACAGGCATTTGCAAAAATGCCGGTTTTATTATTAATTATACCTGCATCGAGCACATTTGCAATAGTTGACATTTTTTCATATTGATTTTATGGGGTAAATGTTTTATAATTCATTTTGTTTCGTAAAATAAAATTTATTTTTGGAATACAAGGAAGGATGGATTTTGAGATGAAGAAGTTAGAGCAGCTTTATGAAGGCAAGGCAAAGAAGGTTTTCAAGACAGATGATCCCGATGTGTTAATTGTTGACTACAAGGATGATGCAACAGCATTTAACGGTGAAAAGAAGGGAACAATTGTTGGAAAGGGTGCCATTAACAACAGAATGACAAATTACCTTTTCAAGAGACTTGAGAAGGAAGGTGTTCCGACTCACTTTATCGAAGAGCTCAGCGACCGCGAGACAGCAGTAAAGGCAGTTGAGATTGTTCCGCTTGAGGTTATTATCCGTAATGTGGCAGCAGGAAGCTTTTCAAAGAAGCTTGCTATCGAGGAAGGCACACAGTTAAAGCAGCCTACACTTGAGTTCAGCTATAAGAATGATGAGCTGGGTGATCCGTTCATCAATTCATATTATGCACTTGGTCTCGGTCTTGCAACACAGGAAGAGATTGATGCAATTACAAAGTATGCATTTAAGGTTAATGATGTTCTTATTGATTACTTCAAGAATATTGGTATCCGTCTTATCGACTTTAAGATTGAGTTTGGACGCTATAAGGGACAGATTATCCTTGCAGATGAGATTTCACCTGATACATGCCGTCTCTGGGATATCAACACAAACGAGAAGCTTGATAAGGACAGATTCAGACGTGACCTCGGTAATGTTGAGGATGCTTATCAGGAAGTATTTAAGAGACTTGGTATTGAATAATTAATTAGTCATTTGCATTTAGCGGGTGTTGCGTATATAGCCCTTGTGTGGGCAACAGCATCCGCTAAATGTGGTTATGGAAAATATATTTTTAGGAATGAGGACGGTATGATTGAAAATACATTTGATACTGTTATGAATGAGGATACCGCTGATGAACTGCATGATGAATGCGGTGTTTTTGGTGTGTATGATTTTGATGGAAATAATGTAGCTTCTACTATATATTACGGGCTGTTTGCGTTGCAACACAGAGGACAGGAAAGCTGCGGTATTGCCGTAAGTGATACGGACGGGCCTAAAGGTCAGGTTATGTCACATAAGGATATGGGACTTGTCAACGAAGTATTCACACCCGAAATACTTGAAAAAATGCAGGGAAATATCGGCGTGGGACATGTGCGCTATTCAACAGCGGGAAGCAGTACAAGAGAAAATGCGCAGCCGCTGGTACTTAATTATGTCAAGGGAACTCTTGGACTTGCGCATAACGGAAATCTGTTGAATGCACTTGAACTCAGGGACGAGCTTTCAAGAACCGGCGCCATTTTCCAGACAACAATTGACTCAGAGGTAATCGCTTATCATATTGCACGTGAGAGACTCAATACATCGACAGTTGAAGAGGCAGTTAAGAATGCGATGAAGAAGATTTCAGGCGCATATTCGTTGATTGTAATGAGCCCGAGAAAGCTTATCGGTGCAAGAGACCCGTTTGGCTTCAAGCCGCTTTGCATCGGTAAGAGAGATAATGCGTATTTTCTGGCTTCGGAGACCTGTGCGCTTGATACAGTCGGAGCTGAGTTTATACGTGATGTTATGCCGGGAGAAATCGTCACAATCACAAAGGACGGAATTGAATCCGACACAAGCCTTGTTCAGGAGAAGAAAGCAGGATGTATTTTTGAGTACATATATTTTGCAAGACCTGACAGCTCAATTGACGGCGTGAGTGTGTATGAGTCAAGAATAAATGCGGGACGTATCCTTGCAAAGACGCATCCTGTAGATGCAGATATAGTTGTCGGCGTTCCTGAATCAGGTAATGCAGCAGCATTGGGATACTCACTTGAATCGGGAATTCCTTACGGCGTTGCATTTGTAAAGAACAGCTATGTAGGACGTACATTCATAAAGCCTAAGCAGGCAATGCGTGAATCAAGCGTCAAAATTAAACTTAATGTTTTATCAGAGGTGGTAAAGGGAAAGAGAGTCATTATGATTGATGACTCGATTGTGCGCGGTACTACAAGTGAGCGTATTGTGCGCATGCTTAAAAATGCAGGCGCGACAGAAGTGCATGTACGTATCAGTTCACCTCCGTTTATGCATCCTTGCTACTATGGAACAGATATTCCTTCAGGAGACCAGCTTATCGCACATAATCATACAGTTGATGAAATCTGCACAATGATTGGAGCTGACTCTCTCGGCTACCTCGGAGTGGATGATTTGAGTGAAATGATTTGCGGCAATAAAGATTACTGTGATGCATGCTTTACAGGCAATTATCCTATTGAACCTCCGAAGCATGATATCCGCGGCGTTATAGGGTAGTACACATTTTAGAATAAGAAAGGATTCAATGACATGAACGACAGATACCAGACTCCGCTTGCAGAGCGCTATGCAAGCAAAGAGATGCAGTATATTTTTTCACCTGACAAGAAATTCAGAACATGGAGAAGGCTTTGGATTGCACTTGCAGAATCAGAAAAGGAGCTCGGACTTAATATAACGGATGAGCAGATTGAAGAGCTGAAGGCACATCAGGACGATATCAACTATGAAGATGCCAAAAAGCGCGAAAAGGAAGTGCGTCATGATGTAATGTCACATGTTTATGCGTATGGTCTTCAGTGCCCGAAAGCAAAAGGTATAATCCATCTCGGCGCAACATCATGTTATGTAGGAGATAATACAGATATAATTATCATGACAGAGGGACTTAAGCTCGTTCGCAAAAAGCTTATCAATGTAATTGCAGAGCTTGCAAAGTTTGCTGAGGAGTATAAGGCACTTCCTACACTTGCATTTACTCATTTCCAGCCTGCACAGCCTACAACAGTCGGCAAGAGAGCTACACTTTGGATTAACGAGCTTATGCTTGATTTGGAAGACCTCGATCATGTTCTTGACACAATGAAGCTTCTTGGCTCTAAAGGAACAACCGGTACACAGGCAAGCTTCCTTGAGCTTTTTGAAGGGGATCATGAAAAAATCCGCAAACTTGATAAGCTTATAGCTGATAAGATGGGATTTAAAGAGTGCTTCCCTGTTTCAGGACAGACATATTCAAGAAAAGTTGATACAAGAGTACTTAATGTACTTGCAGGCATTGCAGCAAGCGCACACAAGTTTTCAAACGATATAAGACTTCTTCAGCATCTCAAGGAAATCGAGGAGCCGTTTGAAAAGTCACAGATTGGATCTTCTGCAATGGCTTATAAGAGAAATCCTATGCGCAGTGAGAGAATAGCTTCACTTGCCAATTATGTAATGGCAGACGTTATGAATCCTGCAATTACTTCAGCAACACAGTGGTTTGAGAGAACACTTGATGATTCTGCAAACAAAAGAATTTCTGTTCCTGAAGCATTTCTTTCAGTTGACGGAATTCTTGACCTTTACCTGAATGTGGTTGATGGTCTTGTTGTATACGACAAGGTTATCACTAAGCATCTTATGGCAGAGCTTCCGTTCATGGCTACCGAAAATATTATGATGGATGCAGTTAAGGCAGGCGGAGACCGTCAGGAGCTGCACGAAAAGATTCGTGAACTGTCAATGCAGGCAGGCGCAAGAGTTAAGAAGGAAGGACTTGATAACAATCTTCTTGAGCTTATTGCGGCTGAGCCGATGTTTGGCGTTACGCTTGAGGAACTTCAGACAAAGCTTGACCCTGCAAAATATACGGGACGTGCGAAAGAACAGGTGGAAGAATACCTCACAGAGGTTGTAAAACCTGTGCTTGATGCAAATTATAATGATCTTGGAATGACTGCAACAATTAATGTATAAACACATGATTAACAGCCTGTGTCAGTAAAAAATAAGACATGGGCTGTATGGTTGTAGAAGTGTAATCCGGCCGGGCAAGACCTGACCGGATTATATATTTTTGTTAAATTATTTACGGAGTTCTAGTTCTTTATGGATTATGTCATACAGTTCATAAAGGCGCTGAGTGCCGTTCTCAAGAATATAATAATGACGTATGTAAGGAACAAGAAGCAACATTAATAGCAGAAAAAGCATCATTACTGCAAACATGCCTGTTAATATAAAGAACTGCAGCGACATAAGCGCAAGAATTGCAAATGTAACAGTAACAATCAGGTGTATAAGCCGTTCGTGCTGAAAAAATGCAATCTGCGTCAGAATATCAGAATATGCGGTTTTCATTTCATCCGGATTATTGCCGGAAATAACGCTTTCAAGGTATTGGATATATGCTTTTAATCTCTTTTCCATAGTAATCTCCATTCACAAGACGCATTGGCGTCAAAGTACACTAATCTCCATTTCAATGGCATTTAGTAATTTAATGATAATATTGTATACCTGTTAAGCGAAATAATCAAATTCCTTATTGAAAATATGTGAGCGTTGCGATATTATTTAATAATAGGCATAATTTTGTCATATTTCGTAATTTTGTTAAAAATGTAAACTGAAGGAGAGTATGCATTATGGGATTTAATATTGCATTAATTCCGGGTGACGGAATCGGACCGGAAATTGTCAGGGAAGCAAGAAAGGTTCTTGACCGCGTGGGAAGTAAATACGGACATGAATTTAATTACACTGAGATTCTGATGGGAGGATGTTCCATTGATGCATATGGCGTGCCATTGTCAGACGAGGCACTGGCAGTTGCAAAAGCCAGTGATTCGGTGCTTCTTGGTGCCGTTGGCGGCAATGTGGGCAATTCAAGATGGTATGACGTTGCACCAAATTTGAGACCTGAAGCAGGACTTCTTAAAATCCGCAAGGAGCTGGGGCTTTTTGCCAATATCCGTCCGGCTTATCTTTTTAATGAACTTAAAGGTGCATGTCCGCTGAAGGAAGACATAGTCGGTAACGGCTTTGATATGGTAATTATGAGAGAGCTTACCGGCGGTCTGTATTTTGGTGAGAGACATACGGAAGAAATTGATGGTCTTATGACGGCAACCGATACACTTACATATAATGAAGAAGAGATTAGAAGAATTGCAGTCAAGGCATTTGATATTGCAATGAAGCGCAATAAAAAAGTCATAAGTGTTGATAAGGCAAATGTGCTTGATTCATCACGTCTGTGGCGTAAGGTGGTTGAAGAGGTCTCAAAGGATTATCCGGAGGTTGAGCTTTCAAATATGCTGGTTGACAACTGTGCAATGCAGCTTGTAATGAATCCGGGACAGTTTGATGTAATCCTTACGGAGAATATGTTTGGAGACATTCTTTCTGATGAGGCAAGTATGATTACGGGCTCAATCGGAATGTTATCCTCAGCAAGCCTCGGTAAGACAAAGCTTGGACTTTACGAGCCGAGTCATGGCTCTGCACCTGACATTGCAGGAAAGAATATTGCAAATCCTATTGCGACAATTCTTTCGGCAGCAATGATGCTTCGGTATTCTTTTGACCTCGATAAAGAGGCAGATGCAGTTGAAGCGGCAGTAAAGCAGGTGCTTAAGGAAGGCTATCGTACGATAGATATTATGGCTGAAGGCATGAATCAGGTATCAACATCACAGATGGGTGATCTGATAGCTGAAAGAGTATAAATATAAAAGAACAGGATGGTAGAAGATTATGAAGAGTGATTCAGTAAGAGTAGGTGCACAGCAGGCTCCACACCGTTCCCTTTTTAATGCATTGGGAATGACGGAAGAAGAGATGAAAAAACCACTTGTTGGTATTGTAAGTTCATATAATGAGATTGTGCCGGGTCATATGAATATTGATAAGATTGTTGAGGCTGTAAAGCTCGGAGTCGCAATGGCAGGCGGTACACCTGTTGTATTTCCGGCAATTGCAGTGTGTGACGGTATTGCAATGGGGCACATGGGAATGAAGTATTCACTTGTGACAAGAGACTTAATTGCAGATTCAACAGAGTGTATGGCAACAGCTCATCAGTTTGATGCACTTGTGATGGTTCCAAACTGTGACAAGAACGTTCCGGGACTTCTGATGGCGGCTGCAAGAGTAAATGTTCCGACTGTATTTGTGAGCGGCGGTCCGATGCTTGCAGGACATGTGAAAGGCTGCAAAACAAGTCTTTCAAGTATGTTTGAGGCTGTAGGCGCATATGCTGCCGGAAAAATCTCGGAAGAGGAACTTTCAGAGTATGAAGAGAAGACATGTCCTACATGCGGTTCATGTTCAGGTATGTATACTGCTAACAGCATGAATTGCCTTACAGAGGCTCTGGGCATGGGACTTAAGGGCAACGGAACAATTCCTGCCGTATTTTCTGAGAGAATCAAGCTTGCAAAGCATGCCGGAATGCAGGTAATGGAGCTTTACAGGAAGAATATAAGACCAAGGGACATTATGACAAAGGAAGCAATCATTAATGCACTTACAGTCGATATGGCGCTTGGATGCTCTACAAACAGTATGCTTCATCTTCCGGCAATTGCACATGAAGTTGGTTTTGATTTTGATATAGCATTTGCCAATGAAATCAGCGAGAGAACTCCTAACCTCTGCCACCTGGCACCGGCGGGACCTACATATATGGAAGACCTTAATGAAGCAGGCGGTGTATATGCCGTTATGAATGAGCTGCTTGAAGCGGGACTCCTCAATCCTGACTGCATTACTGTAACAGGAAAGACTATTGCGGAAAATGTAAAGGGATGTGTTAATAAGAATCCTGAAGTTATCCGTACACTTGACAATCCATACAGCAAAACGGGCGGTCTTGCCGTACTCAAGGGAAATCTTGCACCAGATGGCGGTGTTGTAAAGCGTTCTGCAGTAGCTGAAGAAATGATGGTACATGAAGGACCTGCGAGGGTATTTGACTGCGAAGAGGATGCAATTGCCGCAATCAAGGGCGGAAAGATTGTTGCCGGTGATGTTGTGGTAATCCGCTATGAAGGCCCTAAGGGCGGCCCTGGTATGAGAGAAATGCTTAATCCTACATCTGCAATCGCAGGTATGGGACTTGGCTCAACAGTGGCACTCATTACAGACGGACGCTTCAGCGGTGCTTCAAGAGGAGCTTCAATCGGGCATGTTTCACCGGAGGCAGCAGTCGGAGGACCTATTGCACTGGTTGAAGAAGGAGACATAATTTCAATTAATATACCGGAGATGAAGCTTGATATTAAAGTGTCAGATGAAGAGATGGCAGCACGTAAGGCAAAGTGGCAGCCTAGAGAGCCAAAGGTAACAACAGGTTATCTTGCACGTTATGCGTCAATGGTAACATCAGGCAACAGAGGTGCAATTCTTGAAATTCCAAAAGCCTGAAATGTTTTAGATAAGAGGTATGAAAAATGAAGTTAAATGGTTCAGAGATAATTATTGAATGTCTTAAGGAACAGGGCGTTGATACCGTATTCGGATATCCGGGCGGAGCAATACTTAATGTATATGATGCTCTTTATAAACATTCTGACGAGATTACACATATTCTTACATCGCATGAGCAGGGCGCATCACACGCAGCTGACGGATATGCAAGGGCAACGGGTAAAGTTGGCGTATGCTTTGCTACATCAGGTCCGGGAGCAACAAATCTTGTAACCGGTATTGCTACGGCATATATGGATTCAATTCCTGTTGTTGCAATCACATGTAATGTAACAGTTCCTCTTCTTGGAAAGGACAGCTTTCAGGAGGTTGATATCGCAGGAATAACAATGCCTGTAACAAAGCACAGCTTTATCGTAAAGGATGTAACAAAACTTGCGGATACAATAAGAAGGGCATTTACAATAGCTAAAGAGGGAAGACCGGGGCCGGTACTTGTGGATGTCACAAAGGATGTTACTGCTAAGGAATGTGACTATGTAAAAACTACTCCGAGAACGATAGAGCGTTTAACAGATACAATTCGTGAAGAGGATGTTGTAAAAGCGGTAAAGATGATTAAAGCATCCAAAAAGCCGGTGATATTTGTAGGCGGTGGAGCAATTGCATCAGATGCCTCGGAAGAACTTGAAAGATTTGTTAAAAAGGTTGACGCTCCGGTTGTTGATTCACTTATGGGAAAGGGTGCATTTGACGGAACTAATCCGCTGTATGCCGGAATGCTTGGTATGCATGGTACAAAGGCAGCTAATTTCAGCGTTACTGAATGTGATTTGTTTATTGTTGTCGGAGCACGTTTCTCAGACCGTGTTACGGGAAATACTAAAAAGTTTGCAAATAAGGCAAAGATTTTACAGTTTGATGTTGATCCTGCTGAAATCAATAAGAATATCAGAACAGATGCAAGTGTAATCGGAGATGCTCTTGAAATCCTTAAAAGAATTAATGCACTTCTCGATGCATGCGACCATCATGAATGGATTGCTCATGTTGAAGAACTCAAGGAAAAGTATCCTATGAGATATAACAGAGACCGTTTGAATGGTCCGCTTATTATGGAGAAAATCTTTGAAGTTACAAAAGGTGATGCAATCATTTCGACAGATGTCGGACAGCATCAGATGTGGGCGGCACAGCACTACAAGTTCAAAAAGCCACGCACACTGCTTACATCAGGCGGTCTCGGCACTATGGGCTACGGCCTTGGAGCTGCAATAGGTGCAAAGGTGGGCTGCAGAGATAAAACTGTTATTAATATTGCAGGAGACGGCTGCTTCAGAATGAACATGAATGAGCTTGCAACAGCTGCAAGATACAATATTCCGATTATTGAAGTTATCTTTGATAATCATGTGCTTGGAATGGTAAGGCAGTGGCAGGATTTGTTCTACGGCAAGAGATATTCCGCAACGGTTCTCGATGATGCTGTTGACTATGTCAAGATTGCAGAAGCAATGGGAATCAAGGCGTATACAATAACAGAGCCGGAGCAGATTGTACCTGTATTTGAGGAAGCGATAAGCCTTAACATTCCTGTACTTATCGAATGCCAGCTTAACCGCGATGATAAGGTATTTCCTATGGTCTCACCGGGAGCGCCTATTTCAGAGGCATTTGACAGGGAAGATTTAAATAAAAGACAGGAAGAAGAAAAGAAATAATTCATTAAAACGTGCTAAAGTAAATAGCATGTAAAGAGTATTTGACATTTGTAAATCATTGCCATAAAATGGCATTATATTTTCAATATCTTAGGAGGATAAGAAAGTGGGAAGAGTTTATAACTTTAGTGCAGGCCCGGCTGTTCTGCCGGAAGAGGTGTTAAAGGAAGCAGCAGACGAAATGCTGGATTACAAGGGAACCGGAATGTCAGTAATGGAGATGAGCCATCGCTCAAAGGCTTATGACAACATCATCAAAGAAGCGGAAGCTGATTTGAGAGAGCTGATGAATATTCCGGACAATTATAAGGTATTGTTCCTTCAGGGGGGTGCTTCACAGCAGTTCGCAATGATTCCGATGAATCTTATGAAGAACAAAAAGGCAGCTTATATTGTTACGGGACAGTGGGCTAAGAAGGCATATCAGGAAGCTCAGATTTATGGTGAGGCTGTTAAGGTTGCTTCTTCAGAAGATAAGACATTTTCATATATTCCGGACTGCTCAGATCTGGATATTCCTGAGGACGCAGATTATGTATATATCTGTGAGAATAATACAATCTACGGTACGAAGTATAAGACACTTCCTAATACAAAGGGACATACACTTGTTGCTGATGTGTCATCATGTTTCCTTTCAGAGCCTGTTGATGTCACAAAGTATGGTGTAATCTACGGCGGTGTTCAGAAGAATATAGGACCTGCAGGTGTTGTAATTGTTATTATCCGTGAGGACCTTATTACAGAGGATGTACTTCCGGGTACTCCTACAATGCTTAAGTATAAGATTCATGCCGACGCACAGTCACTGTATAATACACCTCCTGCTTACGGCATCTATATCTGCGGTAAAGTATTCAAGTGGCTTAAGAAAATGGGCGGACTTGAGGAAATGAAGAAGCTTAATGAGAAGAAGGCAAAAATCCTTTATGATTTTCTTGATGAGAGTAAGTTGTTCAAGGGTACTGTGCGCAAGGAAGACCGTTCACTTATGAATGTTCCGTTTGTTACAGGTGATGCAGACCTTGATGCAAAATTTGTTGCAGAGGCAAAGGCTGCAGGATTTGAGAACCTTAAGGGTCACAGAACAGTAGGCGGTATGCGTGCAAGCATTTACAATGCAATGCCTATTGAAGGCGTTGAGAAGCTTGTTGAGTTCATGAAGAAGTTCGAGGCTGAGAACCTTAAGTAAAGAAAGGATTACATTACAATGTATAATATTAATTGTCTTAATAATATTGCCGGCGTAGGCTTGGATTTGTTTACAGTTGATTATAACAGGGATGCTTCATTTGAAGAGGCTGATGCCGTCCTTGTAAGAAGTGCAAAGATGCATGATATGGAGATGCCTGAAAGACTTCTTGCTATTGCAAGAGCAGGTGCAGGTGTTAATAATATTCCGCTTGATAAATGCGCTGAGAAGGGTATTGTAGTTTTCAATACACCGGGTGCCAATGCAAATGCGGTTAAAGAGCAGGTTTTACTTGCCATGCTTATGGCTTCACGTGATTACATAGGTGCAGTTAACTGGGTTAAGGAAAATGCTGATGACCCTGATATTGCAAAGTCAACAGAGAAGGCTAAGAAAGCATTTGCCGGTACAGAGATTAAAGGTAAGAAGCTTGGCGTTATCGGACTTGGAGCAATTGGTGCAATGGTTGCAAATGCTGCAGTTGCACTCGGAATGGAAGTTTACGGATACGACCCATACCTTTCAGTTAATGCTGCATGGAGCATTTCAAGAGCAGTTAAGCATATTTTCAATGTTGAGGATATTTACAGGGAGTGTGATTTCATTACAATTCATGTTCCTGCGCTTGACAGCACAAAGGGTATGATTAACAAGGATGCATTTAATATGATGAAGGATGGCGTTGTTGTTATCAACTGCGCACGTGATATCCTTGTTGATGAGAGTGCCATGTCTGATGCACTTAAGGCAGGAAAGGTTAAAAAGTATGTTACAGACTTCCCGAATACTTTGTCTGTAAAGCTTGAAAATGCAATTGTTCTTCCTCATCTCGGAGCATCTACACAGGAAGCAGAAGATAACTGTGCTGTGATGGCGGTTAATGAGATTCGTGATTTTATCGAGAATGGTAATATTAAGAATTCGGTTAACTATCCTGCATGTGATATGGGAGTATGTACAAAGGCAGGCCGTATTGCGGTATGCCATAAGAATATTCCGTCAGTAATCAGCAATATTACTGCTGTATTCGGAACCGCAGGCGTTAATATTTCTGATATGACCAATAAGTCACGCAACGATTATGCATATTCTCTTTTTGATATTGATAATAAGGCTGATGATGCGGTTGTTGAGAAGCTTGCTGCAGTTGATGGCGTTATTAAGGTTAGAGTGGTGAAGTAATGGCAACAGTTAAACCATTTCAATGTGTAAGACCAAATGAGAGTGTAGCTGCAAGAGTAGCTGCACTCCCATATGATGTATATAACAGAAGCGAGGCATGTGCCGAGGTTGCACGTGAGCCTTTATCATTTTTAAGAATCGACAGGGCAGAGACACAGTTCCCGGATTCTGTTGACACATATGCACCGGAGGTATATCAGAAAGCTAAAGAAATGCTTGATGAGGCAATGGCGGATGGTACATATTTAACGGATGATGACAGAACATATTACATTTATGAACTGACAATGGACGGACGTAGACAGACGGGAATTGTTGCATGTGCATCAATAGATGATTACAGTAATAATGTAATCAAAAAGCATGAAAATACACGTGCCGAAAAAGAAATCGACAGAATTACCCATGTAGATACCTGCAGTGCCCAGACAGGGCCTATTTTCCTTGCGTACAGGGCTAACGAGGTTATTAATGCTGAAGTAAACAGGACAAAGGAAAATACACCTCTTTATGATTTTACATCACCTGACGGAATCAGACATACAGTGTGGAAGATTACAGACGGTGAAGCCGTGACAAAAATTGAAAATGCATTTGCAGGCATTGGGTCAATATACATTGCAGACGGACATCACAGAGCTGCATCGGCATATAAGGTAGGACTTAAGAGGCGTAAAGAGAATCCGGGATATACAGGTGAGGAAGAGTTTAATTACTTCCTGTCAGTGCTTTTCCCTGATGAGCAGCTTATGATAATGCCATATAACAGAGTTGTGAAGGATTTGAACGGAAATACAGGTGAAGAGTTTCTTGACAAAATATCTTCTAAATTTGATGTGGTTAAGTCAGACGAACCGGTTGCACCCGAAAACAAGTATACGTTTGGAATGTATCTTGACAATCAGTGGTATAAGCTGACAGCACATGAGGATATACGTTCAAATGATCCTGTTGACGGACTTGATGTGGCGATACTTCAGAACGAGCTGTTAGAGCCGGTGCTTGGAATTAAGAATCCAAAGACAGATTCAAGAATAGATTTTGTCGGAGGAATACGTGGACTTGAAGAACTTGAGAGACGTACACATGAGGATATGAAAATAGCATTTTCAATGTATCCGACATCAATAACAGAGCTGTTTGATGTCGCAGACGCGGGAAAGCTTATGCCGCCTAAGTCAACATGGTTTGAACCAAAATTAAGAAGCGGAATATTTATTCACAAAATTTAACCGTTGTTTAATCAGACAGGCTAATAGGGAGTTGTGGCTTTATCCGGCGGCTGAAAATTAATACGAATGGAGGAATGTACGCATGTTACACGAAAATATCTTAATTAATATTGATTATGATGCACTTGGAATACAGCATGATGATTCGGTGCCTGTGCTTACTACATACATCCTTAACCAGTTGAAGGATATTCAGGGTGAAAGAAGACGACCATGTATTTTGATATGTCCCGGTGGCGGATATGGACATCTTGCTGAAAGAGAGGCTGAACCTATTGCAATTCGTATGAACAGCTATGGACTTAATGCGTGTGTGCTGCGATACAGCCTTCTGCCTAACGGATATCCTTGCCCTATGTATGAAGCTGCATATGCCGTGAAGTATATTCGTGACCACTCACAGGAATGGGGAATTGACCCTGACAAAATTATTATAGCAGGATTTTCGGCAGGAGGCCATGTGGCTGCAAGCGTCGGTACTCTTTGGAATCAGGAGGAGTTTGCTGATTTTACAAAGAATTATCTGAAATGTGAACCGTCATATATTCGTCCGGATGGAATGCTTCTTGGATATTCCGTGCTTACATCGGGAGAGAAGGCTCATAAGATGTCATTTGTGAGACTGCTCGGTGACAGACATGATGAATTGCTTGAAAAGGTTTCACTTGAGAAAAGAGTCAACGAAGGCACTCCAAAGACATTTATGTGGCATACATTTTCGGATGAATCCGTACCAATGGAAAATTCACTCCTTTTTGCAAATGCATTGAGAGAGAATAATATTCCGTTTGAACTGCACATTTTCCCTAAGGGAAATCATGGACTTGGTCTCGGCTCAAAGGAGACTGATGTTAAGGATGGTACGAAGTACCAGCCTGAGTGCAGTGTATGGCCGGATATGTTTAAAACATGGCTTGAAAATACAGTCGGACCTATTTACGAATAACTAACAGAATTTTAGGGCTTGTATATCTCTTCTCTGTGATTGTTACAGAGCGATATAATAGGCCCTATATTTGAATTAATTATATATTAAGACGTTTGTACAACCGTAACTGCTCAATGCAGAGTTTTGCAAATGTCTGATTAAAATAATCAAGAAGGGGAGGTAGCTGGTGAACAGTAAATTATATAATTTGATGAATTGGCCTGAGATTGAAGGTATTGTGTATTCGGACACAGATTCACCGCAGGAGCTTCTTGGCGGACATTTACTCAAGGAAGGCTTCCTTGTTCAGGCATTCCGTCCGGACGCATGTGAAATGCGTGTAAGGCTTGACGGAAAAGATAAAACATATATTATGGAGAAGGTGGACGAGGCCGGATATTTTGCAGCACTTATTCCGGGCAGGAAAAAGCATACATATACACTGATAAGCGAGGATATCAGAGGGAAAATAGAAGAGTATCAGGATGATTACGCATTTCCTATGCAGATAAGCAACAGTGAACTTAAGAAATTTAGTGCGGGAATTCATTATGAAATCTGGAAGGTTCTCGGAAGTCATACTGAAATTGTAAATGGTACGGTGGGAACACGTTTTGCGGTGTGGGCACCAAATGCGGTAAGAGTGAGCGTTGTCGGAGATTTCTGCAACTGGGACGGAAGAATTCATCAGATGATGAAGCATAAAGACAGCGGTGTGTTTGAACTGTTTATTCCGGGAGTGGGAGTCGGAGACATTTATAAATATGAGATTCGTAAAAAAGACGGCAAATGTGTTATGAAAGCAGACCCTTATGCTGCTTATGCACAGATGCGTCCTGACACGGCATCAATTGTACATGCAGACACAACATTTGACTGGACAGATAAAAAATGGATTGATGCAAGAGATGACGAGGATATTCAGAAAAAGGCAACTTCTATATATGAACTGCATCTTGGCTCATTTAAAAAGCCTTCGGACAACCGCGAATTCTATAATTACCGTGAACTTGCCGGAATGGTATGTGAGTATGTCAGGGAAATGGGATATACGCATGTAGAGATTATGCCCATAATGGAGCATCCGTATGACGCATCATGGGGATATCAGGTTACCGGATACTATGCACCATCAAGCAGATATGGTATGCCTGAGGATTTTAAATGGTTTATCAATGAACTGCATGCAAATGGCATAGGGGTAATTCTTGACTGGGTTCCGGCACATTTCCCTAAGGATGAATGTGGACTTGCCAGATTTGACGGAGACCATCTTTACGAATATGCGGACCCGAGAAAGGCGGAGCACCCTGACTGGGGAACGCTTGTGTTTGACTATGGAAGACCGGAGGTTTCCAATTTCCTTATAGCAAATGCGCTTATGTGGGCTGAGGAATTTCATGCGGACGGACTGAGAATTGATGCAGTAGCTTCAATGCTTTATCTTGATTACGGAAGAGCAGCGGGACAGTGGGTTCCTAATATTTATGGCGGAAAAGAAAATCTGGAGGCGGTTGAGTTCTTAAAGCATCTCAATTCCATTTTTAAGAAGCGCGGTCTTTCAACAATGGTGATAGCAGAGGAGTCTACGGCATGGCCATGTGTTACGGGCAATGTAAAAGATGGCCTTGGCTTTGATTATAAATGGAATATGGGATGGATGAATGATTTCCTGTCATTTATGCGATTTGACCCTATTTACCGCAAGGCTCACTATAATGAGCTTACGTTCAGTATGATATATAATTACAGCGAAAATTTCATTCTGGTGCTCTCACATGATGAGGTGGTACATGGAAAAGCCTCAATGATAGGCAAAATGCCGGGCAATGAAAAGCAGAAATTTGCCAATCTTCGTGCAGCGTACGGATATATGTTTACACATCCGGGAAAGAAGCTTCTGTTTATGGCACAGGATTTTGCACAGTATGACGAGTGGAGCGAGGACAGGGAGATTCAGTGGAATCTGACAGAGATTCCAAAGCATAAGCAGATGCAGGAGTACGTAAAAGCACTGAATGAACTCTACAAAAATAATCCTGAACTGCATGAACTTGATTATGTGCCGGAAGGATTTGAGTGGATTAATAATTTCTCGGCAAATGAGACTGTTCTGGTATTTTTAAGAAAAGCTTCCGATGGTGCCACGCTTATGGTTGTTGCAAACTTTACACCTGTTGTCAGGAAGAATTATAAAGTCGGAATGCCGTTTGCGGGAAAATGTAAGGAAATATTTAACAGTGATGCCAAAGAATTCGGCGGTGACGGCAACATCAATCCGAGAGTCAGAAATTCAGAAGAAAGCGAATGTGACGGACGTGACAATTCTGTTAATATTACGGTTCCTCCGCTTGGAATTGCCGTATTCAGATGTATACCATACACTGACAGCGAGCTTTTAACAATTGAAAATGCAAAGAAGGAAAAAGCCGCAAGACAGAAACGAGCTGAGGCAAAGAAGCTTTTAGAAGAGGCAAAGCGCCTTGAGAAAGAAGCTGAGGCACTTGAAGAAAAGAAGCGCACTGTAAGAAAGACAGGGGGAGCAAAGTCAGGTTCTAAAACAACGTCTAAGCCAAAGCTGAAGATACCTCCAAAGACGACAAAGTAGTTTTGGGAAGGAGTGAATAGCAGTTGATGAAACAATTGGAATTATTGCTGCAGCAGTTTTTAACATGGTGTGCAGGAACTGTGGCTGCGATTATTACTGCACTTATAGTATGGGTTGTAGGCAAAAAGCTTATCAAGTATATAATTAAACTGCTTGAACGTGCGTTAGGCAGGAGTAGTCTGGATGCAGGTGTTATAAAGTTTTCAATTTCACTTGCCAGATTTACCGGCAATGTGATTTTGGCGATAATGATTGTGGACATACTCGGATTTGAGACAACATCACTTATTGCAGTGCTTGGTTCAGCAGGTATTGCCATCGGTATGTCACTTCAGGGAAGCCTTTCCAATTTTGCAGGAGGAATACTTATACTTCTGTTTAAGCCGTTTGTGATTGGTGATTATATTGTTTCCGGCGGACTTGAAGGAACGGTTACCGCAATTGATTTGCTTTATACAAAGCTAATCACAATTGATAACAAATCAGTTACAATTCCGAACGGAACACTTTCCAATTCGAGTATTGTAAATGTAGGCTCACAGCCTGTAAGGCGTCTTGATATCCAGATTGGCATAAGCTATAATTCAGACATTAAAAAGGCTAAACAGCTTCTTACTGATGTTATAAATGCGCAGGATATGGTACTGAAAGACAGAGAGATAACTGTGATTGTCAAAAGTCTTGATTCAAGCTGTATTACACTTGAGACAAGAAATTGGGTGGATACATCCAATTATTGGAATTTAAGATTCAGTCTGCTTGAAAAATACAAGGAAATATTTGATGAAAACGGTATTGAGATACCATTTAACCAGCTTGATGTGCATGTAAAACAGGATTAAAAGAATCCGGTTACAGCTTTGAAGTTCAATAAAGAATTTCAGGGCCGTGACCGGATTTTATTTTGTGTATGATATTTATTACATAAGAGCTTCGTTATAGCAGGCACGTTCTCCACCGATATATTTGGCACGTGTACGGGCGCATACAACGTGGGCACTGCCTATGGAAGCAGTAGCTGTACGCACTGGTACGGCTACAGGAGCAAGGTGCATTCCTATAAGAGTATCGCCGATATCTATGCCGGCATTTGCTTGTATGCTTTCTACGGCAACGGGGGCGGCGAAATTATTAAATGCTGCGGTTGCAAATGAACCGCCTGCCTTTAACTGAGGCCGGACATTAACTATTGGAAGCCTGTACAGCTTTGCACAGGACTTTTCAATTATCAGGGCGCGATTCAGATGCTCACAGCATTGTGCTGCGAGAAAGATTCCGTTCTTTTGGCATACTTCAAGAAGAGCTTTGAAAATTGTACTTCCAATCTCTTCGCTGGAGAAAGTACCGATGCGGTGTTTTGCAACTTCGCTGGAAGAGCAGCCTACCACAAGAATATCATCTTTTTCCGGATGCGCCGCCTCAAAAAGCTCACAGGCAACAGATATTGTCTGCTGCCTGATTTCATTTAAATTCATGATGTTTTCTGTTGCGATTCCATTAGCCATTGTTCTTATTCTTCTCGATTTCCTGATGCTTCATGGCTCTTACCTTGCATGACAGACCGTAGAGGTTGATAAAACCTTCAGCGTCGTGGTGGTCATACAGGTCACCTGTTGTAAATGAAGCAATTGATTCATTATAAAGTGAATATGGTGATGTTGTACCGGCTTTGATGATGTTGCCTTTGTAGAGCTTGAACTTAACCTCACCTGTAACATACTGCTGTGTTGATTCGATGAAAGCCTGAAGAGCTTCACGAAGAGGAGTGAACCACTTGCCTTCGTAAACAACATCAGCAAACTTGTTGCCGATATCCTTCTTCATTGTATATGTATCGCGGTCAAGAATTAATTCTTCAAGCTGCTGATGAGCTTCCATAAGAATTGTTCCGCCCGGAGTCTCATAAACACCGCGTGACTTCATACCTACAACACGGTTCTCAACGATATCAATAATACCGATACCATGCTTTCCGCCAAGCTTATTAAGCTCACGGATGATATCAGCTACCTTCATCTTCTTGCCATTAACAGAAGTAGGAATACCCTTTTCAAATGTCATTGTTACATATTCGCCTTCATCAGGTGCCTTCTCAGGGCTGTTGCCAAGTACAAGGAGATGGTCAAAGTTTGGCTCGTTGGCAGGGTCTTCCAGTTCAAGACCTTCATGGCTTATGTGCCATAAGTTACGGTCACGGCTGTAGCTGTTATCAGCTGAGAACGGAAGATTAATTCCATGCTGTCTGCAGTACTCGATTTCATCTTCACGTGACTGAAGTGTCCACTTGTCATTTCTCCATGCTGCAATAATCTTAAGATCAGGAGCTAAAGCCTTGATTCCAAGCTCAAAACGAATCTGGTCATTACCCTTACCTGTTGCACCGTGGCAGATAGCAGTAGCGCCTTCCTTACGTGCAATTTCAACAAGTCTCTTGGCAATTGCAGGTCTTGCCATTGAAGTACCAAGAAGATATTTGTCTTCGTATACGGCGTGAGCCTGAACACATGGAACAATATATTCATCTGCAAATATATCAGTCAGGTCTTCAATGTATAACTTAGAAGCACCGCAGCTTAAAGCTCTTTCTTCAAGACCATCAAGTTCTTCGTCCTGACCGCAGTCAGCACAGACACAGATAACTTCATAATCGAAATTTTCCTTAAGCCAAGGAATGATTGCAGTGGTGTCAAGACCACCTGAGTAAGCAAGAATAACTTTTT
This sequence comes from uncultured Bacteroides sp., assembly GCA_945913015.1. GTDB lineage: Bacteria > Bacillota > Clostridia > Lachnospirales > Lachnospiraceae > Bacteroides_F. Next base: position 46,155 of record CAMECH010000007.1, on the reverse strand, counting down.
CTTTCATTACAAAATCCTCCATAAATATACTGTAGTACAGCGTTTTCTTTTTTTCTTAAAACTAAAAATTAATATACAACATTATTTTTATAAATGCAATAGTTAAAAATGAATATTATGCAAAAAATATGCATAAATATAAAAAATAATACAAAAACCTCTTTACAATAAGGAAAAAGAGTAGTATTGTAAGCTAGTGGTTATAAATGAATAAACGTGAGACGCAATAATTTACTACATGGAGGTTAGTGTGAAAAATATGCCATCTAGCATATTTTTCACACGGCTGTTTGTGCCGAGAGCGCCACAAACAAGCCATTATAGCAGATCCAAATCTGATATTTGGCTCGCGATTCCTCCGACGCCGGAGCGTCTGCGGAATGGAGGTTACTATGATTAAAGTAGGAATTATCGGTGCAACCGGATATGCAGGCAATGAACTTGTGAGACTGCTGCTTTCTCATAAGGATGTTGAGATTAAGTGGTTTGGTTCGAGAAGTTACATAGACCAGAATTATGCAGATATATATAGAAATTTATTCAGACTTGTAGATGCGAAATGCATGGATGATAATATGGAAGAGCTTGCCGGTCAGGTGGATGTAATATTTACTGCAACTCCACAGGGATTGTGCGCATCGCTGGTTAATGAAGACATACTTTCCAAGACCAGGATAGTTGATCTTAGCGCTGATTTCCGCCTTAAGGACGTATCTGTATATGAAGAGTGGTATAAGATTGAGCATAAGAGCCCACAGTACATTGATGAGGCGGTATATGGATTATGCGAGATTAATCGTGATAAGGTGACAAAGGATACAAGGATTATTGCAAATCCGGGATGCTATACAACATGTTCAATCCTTACAATATATCCACTGGTTAAGGAGGGACTGATAGATCCTAATTCCATTATTGTTGATGCAAAATCAGGTACTTCAGGTGCAGGCAGGGGGGCAAAGGTTGCCAATCTCTTCTGTGAGGTTAATGAGAGCATGAAGGCATACGGTGTCGGAACACACAGACACACGCCTGAGATAGAGGAGCAGCTGGGATATGCAGCAGGTGAGGACATAAAGATTATATTTACACCGCATCTTGTGCCGATGAACAGGGGCATTCTTGTTACTGCATATGCAAATCTGAAGAAGAATGTAACATATGAAGAAGTAAGAGCTGCTTATGACAAATATTATGCAGATGAATATTTTATAAGAGTTCTTGATAAGGATGTCTGCCCTGAGACGAGATGGGTTGAGGGAAGTAATTATGTAGACGTCAACTTCAAAATCGAGCCGAGAACCAACAGAATTATTATGATGGGAGCACTTGATAACCTTATAAAAGGTGCGGCAGGACAGGCGGTGCAGAATATGAATCTGATGTTTGGCTTCCCGGAGAATGAGGGACTTAAGCAGGTTCCTATGTTCCCATAATACATAATATAATGTTTCTTAAAATTTTTGATTTATTATAAGCAGGATTTGTGTGTGCGCACCTGACATAAACCCATTGAACGTAAAAATGTGCGCAGAAAAGAGGACTGAATATGGAGATTATAAATGGCGGTGTTACAGCGGCTAAAGGCTTCGCTGCAACAGGACTTAATGTAGGTATTAAGAATAATGTTAAGAAGGATATGGCAATGGTGGTGAGTGAATCACCTTGTGTGGCAGCCGGAACATTTACACTTAACAAGGTTTGTGCGGCACCTGTAAAATGGGATAAGAAGGTCGTATTTGAATCGGATTTTGCACAGGCGGTCGTGATAAACAGCGGTGTGGCAAATGCATGCACAGGTCAGGAAGGGTTTGATAACTGTCAGAAGCTTGCAGATGAAACTGCAAAGCACCTTGCAATTCCGGCAGATTCAGTGCTTATTGGATCAACAGGCGTTATTGGAAAGCAGCTTCCAATGGACATTATGCTTGGAGGAATAAGCAGACTTAAATCACAGCTTGGCAGTGAGCTCTCAGACGGTGAGATGGCTGCAGAAGCCATTATGACTACTGATACAGTAAAAAAACAGGTGGCAGTAACATTTGATGTAGCAGGAACAAAGGTTACAATGGGCGGTATGTGCAAAGGTTCGGGAATGATTCACCCTAACATGGCAACAATGCTTGGATTTATTACAACAGACCTGAATATTGAAAAGTCAGTTTTGCAGAAGGCACTTTCATCGGTTATCAATGATACATTTAATATGATTTCGGTTGACGGTGATACTTCAACTAACGATACAGTGCTTGTACTCGCCAATAAAAAAGCAGGAAATCCGGTTATTTCTTCAGAAAACAGTGAAGGATATGCAGAGTTTTTTGAGGCACTTACATATGTATGCAAAGAGCTTGCAAAGAAAATAGCAGGAGACGGAGAAGGTGCAACATGCCTTTTTGAAGTTACTGTGATAAATGCATCAGATAAAGAACAGGCTAAGATTCTTGCCAAGTCAATCGTTACATCAAGTCTTACAAAGGCAGCAATCTTCGGACATGATGCAAACTGGGGAAGAATACTTTGCGCAATGGGATATTCATCAGCAGATTTTGACCCTGAAAAGGTTGATATTTATTTTGAGAGCAGTGCCGGAAAAATCAAGATAGTTGAGAACGGTACAGCAACAGATTACAGTGAGGAAGAGGCAACAAAGATACTTTCGCAAAATCCTGTCACTGCAATTGCGGATGTGAAGATGGGAGATGTGACAGCGACAGCATGGGGCTGTGACCTCACATTTGATTATGTAAAGATTAATGCGGATTACAGAAGCTGATTAAAAATAAAGAGTTTGAGGGACAAGAAAATGGCAATTAATATTGATGATGAGTTAAAAAAGGCAGAGGTGCTTATCGAGGCACTTCCGTATATTCAGAAGTTTAACCGTAAAATTATAGTCGTAAAATACGGCGGAAGCGCAATGGTTGATGAAGAACTTAAAAGAAAGGTGATTGAGGACGTAGTTCTTCTTAAACTGGTTGGTTTTAAACCGATTATCGTTCATGGAGGCGGTAAGGAAATCAGCGGATGGGTTAAGAAGTCAGGTATGGAGCCTCGTTTTGTAAACGGACTGCGTGTGACAGACGAGCCTACTATGGAAATTGCCGAAATGGTGCTTAACAAGGTGAATAAGAGCCTGGTTTCAATGATTCAGGACCTTGGGGTAAAGGCATGCGGAATCAGCGGCAAGGATGGCGGAATGCTGCATGTACAGAAGAAGCTTTCACAGGGAGAAGATATCGGATATGTCGGTGACGTTGATGAAGTTGACCCTACAATAATACATGCACTTTTAAAAGACGATTTCCTTCCTGTTATATGTCCTATCGGATTTGGAAGCGACCACCATGCATACAACATCAATGCGGATGATGCGGCATGTGCAATAGCAAGAGCAGTCAATGCCGAAAAGCTTGCATTTCTTACTGATACCGAAGGCGTATTCAGGGATTTTGAAGATAAGGATTCACTTATTTCAGAGCTTACAACATCAGAGGCAAGACAGCTCCTTGCAGGCGGAACTATCGGAGGCGGAATGCTCCCTAAGCTCAATAACTGCATAGAAGCCGTTGAGAACGGAGTTTCAAGGGTACATATCATGGACGGAAGAATAGCGCACTGTCTGCTTCTTGAAATATTTACCAATAAGGGTGTTGGTACGGCAATTCTCGGAGAAAATGCAGAACACTTTTACAACACAAATATCTGATAACATTTAGTCATATAGTGATGGCGGATTGGAGGAATGTAATGAATTCACAGGAAATAATTGCAACTGCAGAACAGCATCTTATTCATACCTATAACAGATATCAGATTGCACTTGACAGAGGAGAAGGAGTGCATCTTTATGATGCCGAGGGTAAGGAATATCTTGATTTCGGGGCAGGTATAGCTGTATTTGCACTCGGATACAATAACAAGGAATATAATGATGCGTTAAAGGCTCAGATAGATAAGCTTATTCACACTTCAAACTATTTTTATAATGAGCCCGCAGCTCTTGCGGCAAAGGCAATTACGGAATGCTCCGGTATGGACCGTGTATTCTTTACAAACAGCGGTACAGAGGCTATTGAAGGCGCAATTAAGCTTGCAAAGAAATATGCATATCTGAAGACAGGTTCGACAGACCATGAGATAATTGCAATGAACAGTTCATTTCACGGAAGAAGCATGGGAGCGCTTGCTGTTACAGGCAATAAGCACTATCAGGAGGCTTTTGGCCCGATGCTTCCGGGAGTGCGTTTTGCGCGTTATAACGATTTGGAAAGTGTCAGAGAGCTTGTAAATGAAAAGACCTGTGCAATTATATTTGAGACAGTTCAGGGAGAAGGAGGCATTTATCCTGCAAAGCCTGAGTTTATTAACGGAGTAAGAAAGCTTTGTGATGAGAAGGGAATACTTCTTATCCTTGATGAAATACAGTGCGGAATGGGACGTACAGGTACAATGTTTGCGTTTGAACAGTACGGTGTAAAGCCTGACATTCTTACGGTGGCAAAGGCGCTTGGATGCGGAGTGCCTGTTGGTGCATTCCTTGCCACTAATGAGGTGGCAAAGGCGCTTGTGCCGGGTGACCACGGAACAACATACGGCGGTAACCCGCTTGCATGTGCAGCGGCAGTTAAGGTGCTTGAACTGTTTAAGAAGCAGAATGTTCTTGATAATGTAAAGAAGGTTTCGGTATATCTTGAGAAGAGACTTGACGAGCTTGTTGCAAAATATGATTTCATTGTAGAGAGAAGAGGACTCGGACTTATGCAGGGTATCGAGCTTTCAAAGTCTCCGAAGGAAATTATATCAAATGCACTTGATAACGGACTTATTCTGTTTACGGCGGGAACTAATGTAATCCGCCTTGTGCCGCCGCTTGTGATTTCGGAGGCAGATGTTGACGAGATGATAGAGAAGCTTGAGAAATCATTTTAAATTGCAAAAATAAAGGAAGTTGTATGTTTATTAGAAAAAAAATTATTAAAAAGCTGACGGCATTCTGTCTCGCGGCTTCAATGCTTATGGCATTTACAGCATGCGAAGGCACGGATTCAGGGGTTAAACCTGAAGAGGAGCTTGAAGAGGATGTTACAATTAATCTCTGGTATGCAGACCCTAAATTTACATCATACTTTGAGGAGTGTGCAGCCGTATATCACGAAGCAAATGAGCATGTTACGATTGAACTGAAACGCATTGATGACGACAATTATTTTAATGATATTTACAATGCGTGTGTCAGGACGGACAATGTGACCGATATATTCATGATGTCCTCTGATGATGTACAGAAAGCCTATCTGATGGGACTTATGAAAGCAAATACGTCGTATCCTGATGTTTATAATGAACAGGTTTACGGAAAAACTGCAGTCACATCAGCTTCGTATGGAGGAAAACTGCTGGGATATCCTCTTACATTTGAAACATCTGTTATGGTATATAATAAAAAATTTGCAGGTGCAATGAAAACATTTGAGGAGATAACGGCATTCAGCGATAATTTCCAGCATACTGAGGAAAATGAAACCGTAACGCAGGTTGTAGGATGGGATGTGTCGGATATTGCCCTGAATTATGCATTTCTTGGCGCATATATGAATGTTGGCGGTGATGCGGCAGATGATGTTGCAAAGACATATCTGCAGGATGATAAGCTTAAGGAAGCGATAAATGCATTTGCCGGATTTAAAAATTCATACGGCATCGTGCGTGATAATCCGCAGTACAGCACATATCTTACAAAGTTTATGGAAGGCTCGCTTCTTTACACAATAGTAAGGACTGATGACCTGGCGGCAATCAATGCATCCGGAGTTGAATACGAAATTATGGCAATCCCGGATTACAGTGCAAATCTTAAGACTAAGGCGATGTCAGAAACTTATATGCTTGCAGTAACACCATATTCTTCACATCCAAAGGTTGCTGAAAGTGTTGCAAAAGCATTTACGTATGACTATGCCGGAAATCTTAATGAGAAGGCATCGGTACCGGCAGCGAGAACGGGACTTGATAACCAGCCGCAGGAATATGGTAATCTTCATTCGGTATATTCAGATACGGCAATTAAAGCCCGCTATATGGAAATCAGTGATTACTATATGAACATGGAAATTATGCTTCATCAGGTGTGGGATGAAAGTGCATCGGTTGATGACGCATACGGCAAGTTTAAAGATTATGTTGTGACAACAATGTCAGCGGCAACAAAGACATCCAAATAAAAGAGAATAAAACCTGTCATTTGGGAAATCCTATCGATATAGCCTCCGGCAGTATTGCAGAGGCAAGCTTATATGTTGGGAGGCACATATGACAGGTTTTTTGATTGCAATGATATCAGGGGCACTCATGAGCGTTCAGGGTGTATTTAATACTGATGTGACGAAAAGCAGCAGTATATGGGTTGCCGGAGGATTCGTGCAGCTTACTGCGCTGCTTACATGCATTGTGATGTGGTTTATAAGCGGAAGACCGGAAATTGCAGGCATTTTTCATGTGGAACGGAAATATGCGCTGCTTGGAGGTGTAATCGGTGCATTTATCACTTATACCGTTGTTCGCAGTATGTCTTCACTTGGCACTGCGAAAGCGTCACTTACGATTGTCATAACACAGGTTGCGGCAGCATATCTGATTGAACTTTTTGGGTTATTTGGAAGTGAGAAGTCGGACTTTTCATGGATGAAATTTTTAGGCCTGATAGTTTCGATTGTGGGACTTGTAATTTTTAATATGTGTGCACAAAAGCAATAGATAAAATCCGCCTTGTTTTCTTTACAATAAGGCGGATTTTTGGTACTATATAAAGATAAATCGGATAGAAATGCCGCTTTTACTGGCGGGTTACAAAAAAGAAACGGAGCAGATGATGGTAAGCGGAATCGTAACATTGAAAAAGGGATGCGGAAGAACACTCAAAGCAGGCGGAGCATGGGTATATGACAATGAGATAGCTTCAACGGAAGGGTGTTTTGAAGACGGAGATTTGGTTGAGATACATGACTTTGACGGATATTTTCTGGGAACCGGATTTATTAACCGCAAGTCTAAAATTACTGTAAGGGTTATGTCCAGAGTTAAAGGTACGGTAATTGATGATGCATTTATTGAGATGCGTGTGCAAAATGCGGTTGAGTACAGAATTTCTACGATAAAGGAAGAAGACAGACAGGCTTTCAGGGTAATTTTCGGAGAGGCAGACTGGCTTCCGGGGATTGTGGTTGACAAATTTGGTGAAGTTCTGGTTGTGCAGTCGCTTGCACTGGGAATTGACAGATTTAAACTTAAAATAGTTGAATTTACAAGAAAAGTGCTTGGCGAATACGGATTTGCAATCAGCGGTGTATATGAAAGAAGCGATGCGAAGGTACGTGAACTTGAGGGAATGAAGCGGATTAAAGGCTTTATCGGACCTGAGTTTGACACAAAAGTACAGATTGTTGAAAATGGTGTCAGATACATAGTTGATGTCGAAGACGGACAGAAAACAGGCTTTTTCTTAGACCAGAAGTACAACCGTGCCGCAATACGCCCAATGTGCAAAGGTGCAAGAGTGCTCGATTGTTTTACGCACACAGGCTCATTTGCACTTAATGCAGGAATGGCAGGGGCTAAAGAAGTACTGGGTGTGGATGCGTCCGAGCTTGCTGTGAGACAGGCAACGGAGAATGCGGTACTTAACGGAATTGATGATATTGTAAGGTTTGAGTGCCATGATGTTTTTGAACTTCTGCCGCAGCTTGAAAAGAACGGTGAGAAGTTTGATGTGGTGATACTTGACCCTCCTGCGTTTACAAAGTCAAGAGAATCTGTGAAGAAGGCAGTGAGAGGTTACAGGGAGATTAATCTGAGGGGCATGAAGCTTGTGAAGGACGGAGGTTTTCTTGCTACATGTTCATGTTCTCATTTTATGGAGCCGGAACTTTTTACAAAGACGATAGGCGAGGCTGCAAGGGATGTTCACAAGAGACTGCGTCAGGTGGAATACAGGACACAGTGCTGTGACCATCCGGTTTTATGGGCGGCAGATGAGTCGTTATATCTCAAGTTCTACATTTTCCAGGTATGCGATGAGAAATAAAAGGTTTTGGAATGATGAAGCTGAAAGGAGAGTGTTGGTGCATTTGTGAGCAGATGTGCCATGCGTGATTACGATGAATTTGGATGAAATGCTTAAGGCAAGCGGAATAAGCGATGACAGCGGTAGTGATGTAAAGTCCGGCTTTGTTACGATTATCGGAAGGCCTAATGTGGGCAAATCAACTTTGATGAACAGGATTATCGGGCAGAAGATAGCCATTACGTCTAATAAACCTCAGACGACAAGAAACAGGATTCAGACAGTGTATACGGATGAAAGAGGTCAGATAGTATTCCTTGACACACCGGGAATCCATAAGGCTAAAAATAAGCTTGGTGAGTATATGGTGGGCGCTGCGGAAAAAACGATTGACGAGGTTGACCTTGTACTGTGGCTTGTTGAACCGACAACATTTATCGGGCAGGGAGAGGAACATATTATTGAAAAGCTTTCAAAGGTTAAGGCTCCGATAGTTCTTGTTATCAATAAAATTGATACGGTAAAGAAAGAAGAGATTCTGCCTGTGATTGCAGGTTACAGTGAAAAGCTTGATTTTGCGGAGATAGTACCTGTTTCTGCGTATAACGGAGAGGGTACCGGTGAGCTTGTTGATGTGATTTTTAAATATATGCCGTATGGCCCGATGTTTTATGATGAAGATACAGTTACTGACCAGCCGATGCGCCAGATAGTTGCGGAAATTATACGTGAAAAAGCGCTGCATGCGCTTGATGAGGAGGTGCCTCACGGGATAGCCGTTGTGATTGACACTATGAAGAAGCGCAAGGGTAAGAAAATTACGGACATAGATGCGACGATTATATGTGAGCGTGATTCGCACAAGGGCATTATCATAGGAAAAGGCGGGGCGATGCTCAAGAAAATAGGAACCAATGCACGGTTTGAAATAGAAAAAATGCTTGGGCACAAAGTAAATCTGAAGCTGTTTGTCAAAGTGAAGAGAGAGTGGCGCGACAGCGACTTTATGCTCAAAAATTTCGGGTATGACTCCAAAAAGGATTAAGCTGCGTATTACGGCAGCAGGAAAGGTTTGTAATGGGAAATGTCATAATGGTGACGGGGATGGTTTTATCCTCGCTGCCCGTGGGTGAATTTGACAGAAGAATAGTACTGCTTACAAAGGAGCGGGGTAAGATTTCAGCATTTGCCAAGGGCTCAAGAAGAATGAATTCGCCGCTTATGGGAGTCACCCAGCCGTTTGCGTTCGGTAAATTTGAAATGTATGAGGGCAGAACTTCATATGATGTCCGCAAAGCAGATATATCCCATTATTTTACGGAAGTTACAGGAGATTATGATTCGGTATGTTATGCATGCTACTTTGCTGAACTGGCGGATTATTACGGAAGAGAGAATCTCGAAGCTTCACAGATGCTTAACCTTTTGTATGTGACGCTTAAAGCACTTGGAAAGGAGGCAATTCCCAATGAGCTTATAAGATACATATATGAGCTTAAACTGATGAGTATTAACGGAGAGTGCCCGGGGCTTTTTGAATGTGTTAAATGCGGAAACAGTAATAAGATTAACTATTTTTCAATGCAGATGTTCGGAATGGTCTGTGCTGACTGTGCACACCTGGTCAATGACTGCGTGGCAATTTCGGAGTCATGCGCATATACACTTCAGTACATAGTTTCGGCAAGACTTGAAAAGATGTACACATTTACTGTGAGTGACAGTGTCCTGAAGGAATTGTCGTATATTGTCGGGCGTATACGTTCAAGGATAATTGACAAGAGAATGAAATCGCTCGAACTGCTTGACAACACTATTTGATTGGTATTGCAATTTGCTTTTTTTATAAGTATAATAGATACATTAAGCATCTTGTACGTGTGAGCTTTAATGGCGTGCAAAAATCATAAGAAAGCAAGATGGTGATTTACATGACAGAAAACAATGTTATTAAGGTTGATGGGGCTGATGATGCAGTAATGGATGTCGCAGGCAGCAGAAAACATCATGCGGAAGAGATATCGCTTGATGCGCCGGCAGACTTTACAAGTCCGGAGGTGTTATACAGCCAGCTGGTGGAGACAATAAAAAAATATCATCCGTCAGCCGACATGTCTCAGATTGAGAAAGCCTACAAAATTGCATATAAAGCACATGAAGGGCAGTTTCGTAAATCGGGTGAACCATATATAATTCACCCTGTTTGTGTTGCCATAATTCTTGCGGAACTTGAACTTGACAAGGAAACGATTATTGCCGGACTTCTGCATGATGTTGTGGAAGATACCGTTATGACAACGGAGCAGATAACGGAAGAATTCGGTGCGGAGGTAGCGCTTCTTGTTGATGGCGTAACAAAACTGACCCAGTTAAATTACGAGCATGACAAGATTGAGATACAGGCTGAAAATTTAAGAAAAATGTTCCTTGCGATGGCAAAGGATATCAGAGTAATAATGATTAAGCTGGCAGACCGCCTTCATAATATGAGGACAATGCAGTACCAGACACCGGCAAAGCAGATAGAAAAGTCACGTGAGACAATGGAAATCTATGCACCGATTGCACACCGCCTCGGTATTTCCAAAATCAAGGTTGAGCTTGATGATTTATCAATGCAGTATCTTATGCCGGACGTGTATAAGGACCTTGTCAATCAGATAAATATGAATAAAGAAAACCGCGAGGCATTTATTAAGAGCATAATCAAAGAAGTGAAGATGCACATTGAAAATGCCGGAATTGAGGCGGAGATTGACGGAAGAGTCAAGCATTTCTTCAGCATTTACCGCAAAATGGTAAATCAGAATAAGACACTTGACCAGATATACGACCTGTTTGCGGTCAGAATTAAAGTTGAGACTGTCAAAGACTGCTATGCGGCGCTTGGCGTCATACATGAGATGTATAAGCCTATTCCAGGGCGTTTTAAGGATTATATTGCAATGCCGAAGCAGAATATGTATCAGTCTCTGCACACAACGCTTATCGCTTCTAACGGCCAGCCGTTTGAAATACAGATTCGTACTTACGAAATGCATCGTACGGCAGAATATGGTATTGCTGCGCATTGGAAGTACAAAGAGGGCAAAGCAGGTGAAACGGGTAATCAGAATGAAGAGGCTAAGCTTAGCTGGCTTCGACAGATACTTGAGTGGCAGCGCGATATGTCTGATAACAAGGAATTCCTGTCATCAATTAAGAATGATTTGAATTTGTTTTCAGACAGTGTTTACTGCTTTACGCCTACAGGTGATGTAAAGAACCTGCCGACAGGCTCGACACCGATAGATTTTGCGTACAGCATCCATACAGCTGTCGGCAACAAAATGGTTGGTGCAAGAGTTAACGGAAAGCTTGTGACGATTGATTATCAGATTAAGAACGGTGACAGAATTGAAATTATCACCTCCCAGAATTCAAAGGGACCAAGCCGTGACTGGCTTAAGATAGTAAAGAGTACACAGGCGCGTAATAAGATTAACCAGTGGTTCAAGCAGGAACTCAAAGAGGATAATATTTTACGCGGAAAAGAGCTCATTGACAAATATGTAAAATCAAAAGGGCTTGTGCTTTCAGATTATACAAAGCCTGAGTTTGTGGAAAAATGTCTTACAAAGTACGGATTTAAGGACTGGGATTCCATGATGGCATCCGTAGGACATGGTGCCCTTAAGGAAGGTCAGGTCGTAAATAAGCTTGTAGAAGAATATGAGAAAAAGCGTAAGTCAGAGCTTACGGATACTGATATTCTGCAGGCAATACCGGAGTCTGCAAAGGAGAAATCTTCCGGCAGAGGCGGCTCTAAAAATGCAATTATCGTCAAAGGCGTACATGATGTGGCAGTGCGTTTTTCAAGATGCTGCAGTCCTGTTCCGGGAGATGAGATTGTAGGTTTTGTAACGAGAGGAAGAGGTATTTCAATACACAGAACAGACTGTATTAACGTGTTGAATCTTCCGGCTAATGAAAGAGCGCGTCTTATAGATGCAGAGTGGCAGAATGAGGCGGCAACAAAGGATACTTACAGTGCCGAAATCAATATTTATGCAATGAACCGTACAGGTCTTCTTGTGGATGTATCAAGGGTGCTTACAGAAGCTAATATTGATGTCAAGAATATGAACTGCCGTGTTAATAAGCATGATAAGGCAACATTGAGTATTGGATTCGACATCCACGGCAGGGAAGAGCTTCAAAGAATCGTTGATAAACTTCGCAATATACCGGGTGTAGATGATATTGAAAGAACAACGGGCTAGTGTGAAAAATCTTTCGGCGTAAGCATTCTTGGAATGGAGATTAGTGTGAAACATATGCCCGATGGCATATGTTTCACACGGCTGTTTGTGTCGCAGGCGCCACAAACAAGCCATTATCGCAGAGCCAAATCTGATATTTGGCTCGCGATTCCTCCGACGCATAAGCGTCTGCGGAATGGAGATTAGTATGAGCAGCAGACTTAAATTAATAACTAAAGTGGTTGGTGCTATTTCTACAAACTGCTATATTCTTGTGAATAATGATACGAAAGAGGCAGTTATTGTAGACCCGGGAGCAGATGAACCGGCAATTTCGCAGGTAATAAGTGACAATAATGTAAAACCCGTTGCTGTCCTTCTCACACACGGACATTTTGACCATATCCTTGCTGTTGATAAGATACGGACAAAATACGGAATACCGGTATATATGGGAGCGGACGAACAGAATCTGGCAGCAGATGCAGCACTTAATCTGTCGGCTGATTTTGGCTGTACGTGTACAGTTAAAGCAGAGCATCCGGTGCATGACCGCGATGACATTGAACTTGCGGGATTTACATTTCATGTTATTGCAACACCGGGACATACTGAAGGAAGTGTGTGCTATTATCTTAGTGATGAAGGCATACTGTTAAGCGGGGATACGCTTTTTTGTGAGGGTATGGGAAGAACTGATTTACCTACAGGAAGCAGCAGAAAGCTTATGGAGTCAATCGCAAACAGGCTGATGACGCTTCCTGATGAAACAAACGTCTATCCGGGACATGGAGAAGAAACACAGATTGGATGGGAAAAAAGTAACAGATAATATGATACATCTTAAAATAGACGACCTTGAATTTTATGATGATGCAGTGGCTCTTATAAAGTCATTTTTTCCGAGAACGGAAGTGACAACAGAGCAGGAAATCGCTGAAAGTGATGAGATTTCCGGCAAAGATGAGTCGATTATTATTAAAGCATGGACGCCGCAAAATGACGGCAGGGAAAAGCGTTTTTTGCATGAAGAATTTAAAACAGAGCTTTACAGGCAGCTTTCAAAGCTTACCGGGCGTACGCTCCCGTGGGGAAAACTTACAGGAGTAAGACCAAGTAAAATTGCAGTCGGTATGCTTGAAGAAGGATATGATGACAGTAAGGTGATTGAAACATTCAGAGATGTTCATTTTGTCTCGGAGAACAAAGCTAAGCTTGCACTTCAGGTGGCACACAAGGAGCTTGACATACTTGAAAGAATTGATTACCGAAAGGGATACAGCCTGTATATAGGAATTCCGTTTTGTCCTACGACCTGTCTTTACTGTTCATTCACATCATATCCTCTTGAAGTGTGGAAAGACAGAGTTGAGGATTATTTGCAGGCTCTTTTTAAAGAAATTGATTATGTCAGCGGAAAACTTGAAGGAAAGAGACCTGATACAGTATATTTTGGCGGCGGAACGCCTACAACGCTTAGTGAAGACCAGTTGGACAGGCTGCTTGACAAGGTAAAGAAAAGCTTTAATGTGTCGGCTTCATGCGAGTTTACGGTTGAGGCAGGAAGACCTGACAGTATTACGTCAGGGAAGCTTAAAGTGCTTAAAAAGCATGGAGTGCAGAGAATATCCATTAATCCGCAGACGATGAATCAGGAAACGCTTGATATAATCGGACGCAGGCATACCGTAGAACAGGTTATTGAAGCATTTGCAATGGCCCGTCAGTGTGGATTTGACAATATAAATGTGGATTTGATAATGGGACTTCCGGGAGAGGATGAAGAAAAAATCAGGCATACGCTTGATGAAGTTAAAAAGCTGAGACCTGAGAGTCTTACAGTCCATTCACTTGCTATAAAACGTGCGGCAGCGCTTAATGTATGGCGCGATAAATACCGTGCATATGCGCTGAATAACACAGATGAGATAATTGACAGCGCAGCGGCATGTGCCAAAGATTTGGGAATGGAGCCGTATTATATGTACCGTCAGAAAAATATGGCAGGTAACTTTGAAAATGTAGGTTACGCAATTCCGGGTATGGAATGCATTTACAATATACTTATCATGGAAGAGAAGCAATCAATCGTTGCACTCGGCGCAGGAGCTTCAACCAAAATTGTTATTCCAAAGGATGACGGCTCAGTAAGAATTGAGAGAATTGAAAATGTAAAGAGCGTAAAGGACTATACAGAAAGAATCGATGAAATGCTTGGACGGAAGAACGGACCGGTTTTTGAGCAGCTTATGGATTTAATAAAATAAATGATGATTAATTGTGCCATAAGGAATGGCAGAAAGGTGGATTATAAAAATGGCAGAATCAATGCAGGGACTTAAAAGGTCAAACCGCTGTACAGAGCTTGGCAGTGCAGATGCAGGCAGAGAAGTAACAGTTATGGGATGGGTTCAGAAAAGACGTAATCTGGGCAGTCTTATTTTTGTGGATTTGAGAGACAGAAGCGGTATTCTTCAGATTTTGTTTGATGAAAACAGTATCGGAAAAGAAGGCTTTGAAAAGGCATCAACAATCCGTAATGAATTTGTAATTGCAGTAACCGGAAAAGTTGAGAAGCGTTCGGGTGCTGTTAATGAAAATCTGAAGACAGGTGATATAGAGGTTGTTGCAACACAGCTTAGAATTTTATCGGAGGCAGAGACACCGCCATTTCCTATTGAGGCAGATTCGAACACAAAAGAGGATTTAAGGCTTAAATACAGATATCTTGATCTGAGAAGACCTGACATTCAGGCAAATATCATGATGAGAAGCCGTGTGGCAACGCTTACAAGAGCATTTCTTGCCAATGAAGGATTCCTTGAAATAGAGACTCCTATGCTCTGCAAGAGTACTCCGGAAGGGGCACGTGATTATCTTGTGCCGAGCCGTGTGCATCCGGGACATTTTTATGCACTTCCGCAGTCACCTCAGCTTTACAAGCAGCTTCTGATGTGCTCAGGATATGACCGCTATATGCAGATAGCAAGATGCTTCCGCGATGAGGACCTTCGTGCTGACAGACAGCCTGAATTTACACAGATTGATATGGAGCTTTCGTTTGTGGATATTGATGATGTAATTGATGTAAATGAGAGACTTCTGGCATATTTATTCAAAGAGATTCTTAATGTTGATGTGCAGCTTCCGATTCAGAGAATGACATGGCAGGAAGCGATGGACAGGTTTGGTTCAGATAAGCCGGATTTGCGTTTTGGAATGGAACTTCATAACGTATCGGACATTGTGGTCGGATGTGGATTTGGCGTATTTACAGGTGCACTTGAAAACGGAGGCTCAGTCCGTGGTATCAATGCCAAGGGACAGGGGGCAATGCCTCGCAAGAAAATAGATGCACTTGTTGATTTTGCCAAGGGATATGGTGCAAAAGGTCTTGCTTATATTGCGATTAACGAAGACGGCACTTACAAATCTTCATTTTCAAAGTTTATGACAGAAGATGAGATGAAGGCACTTATAGAGGCTATGGAAGGCGAGGCAGGCGATTTGCTTCTGTTTGCGGCTGACCGCAACAAGATTGTATGGAATGTGCTTGGCGCATTAAGAATAGAGCTGGCCGAGCAGATGGGGCTTCTTGATAAGAATGAATATAAATTCCTGTGGGTAACGGAATTTCCGCAGTTTGAATGGTCTGACGAGGAAAACCGCTATGTTGCGATGCATCATCCGTTCACAATGCCTATGGAAGAGGATTTAGACAAGCTTGATACTGACCTCGGAGCAGTACGTGCCAAGGCGTATGATATCGTACTTAACGGCACTGAAATCGGAGGAGGAAGTGTAAGAATACATCAAAGTGATGTTCAGGAGAAAATGTTTGAGGCTCTTGGCTTTACAAAGGAAGAGGCTCATGAGAAGTTTGGATTCCTGCTTGATGCATTTAAATATGGTGTTCCGCCTCATGCAGGCCTTGCATATGGCCTTGACCGCCTTGTAATGCTTATGGCAAAATGTGACAGCATCAGAGATGTTATTGCGTTCCCTAAGGTAAAGGATGCGTCATGTCTTATGACAGAGGCTCCGGGAACTGTTGATGACAAGCAGCTTGAGGAATTGTCACTTAAGACTGTTCAGGAATAAATCAGTATTTTAACTATTATATGACAATGAATTAATTGCACTGAAATGTAAAATATTGTAAAATTAAATCAGATGAAGCTGGTATGAAAAACACAATTCACAAAGGAGGTGTTTACATGGCAAAAGACGAAGAACTTCTTGAAAGCAAAGAATCTGATGATATAAATATATCAGACCGAGTACAGGCAGAAGAAGTCCAGTCAGAAACTGAGCAGCCGGAAGTGGTACAGGCAGAAGAGCAACCTGAAACCGGGCAGCCGGAAGACATGCAGACAGAAGAGCAGTCGGAAACTGAACAGTGGGAAGACATACAAGCAGAAGAACAGCCTGAAATTGCACAGGCAGGAATATCTGAATCGGAAGAATTATCTGAGTTATCAGAAACAACTGAAACATCAGAAACATCAGAAACATCGGAAGCTTCTGTTGAGCAGGCAGAAGGTGATTTACAACCACAGGAAACGGTTGACAAGACCGGTGAAATATGTGACGAAGCAGACAATCAGGTATGTGATGAGACGGATGGCAGGATATCTGATGAACTTTGTGACATAGAGCGTGTGGAAGAAAATCATGGCGGAAAGAAGAAAAAAATCAACATTCCATCTTTTAATTTCAAAATTCCGTCAGAGTTGTATTCAATAAGGTATAAACTGATTGCCGGATTTATACTTCCGGTTGTGCTTATTATTATACTTGGTGTATTGTCATACACCACGGCTTCAAAGGCTGTTACCGGAAGCTTTGAGACATCGGCACAGTCAACAATCCAAAAAACTGCTGAGTATTATGAACTTATGTTTTCCAACATAAAAGCAGTGGCTAATGACCTTGCCAACACGCTTGTTGTGCAGGAGTACTATTCCGGAAGTTATGAGAACAGCAATACAGAGGAAGCTAATGCATTCTCAAGTATCAGAACGCAGGTGACTTCTCTTACAACAACCAATAAGCAGATTAAGAGTGTATATCTTTTCGGAAAAAACGGAAAAGATTTGTATTCTACAACCTGCTCACTGTCAGGCTCTGAGTACACCGCAATAAAAGCTACCGATGAAGCTAAAGTGATAGATACACAACGCTCGGCATGGTTTTCAAGTCATAAGTATATAGACGAACACAGCTCAGGCGGTTATGGCGTTTCATATGCAAGACAGCTTTTGGGAACATCGAAGCGCGGTGTCGGTTATATGTTCTTTGATATTGATGAGGAATACATATTGAATGCGCTTACCAGCATTGACCTTGGCAATAAGAGTATTGTGGCACTGGTAGCGCCTGATTTGGGAGAAAATGTTGTTTCAAAGGCAGGCGAAGTTGAGGAAGGCAGAATATATTTTTCAGATAAGGACTTCTATAATAAAGCACTTGAATCAGAAGAAACTTCCGGATATTCATATGTTAAATATGATGGCAGGGAGCAGCTTTTCATTTATTCCAAAACTGAGTCTGACGGATTTATGGTTTGTGCACTTGTTCCAAAGAGTGTAATTGTTGCACAGGCAAATACAATCAAAATAATTACAATAACAATGATTATAATATCACTTGTAGGTGCTATTTTAATCGGATGCCTGATGGCAACCAGTATAAGCGACGTGATAAGGAAAATCATTGCAAATATAAGCAGGGCGGCAGAAGGTGACTTTACGGTATCAATTAATGTAAAGCGCAAAGACGAGTTTAAAAATCTGGCTGACGGAATCAATGATATGATTGTAAAGATGAAACGCCTGATTAATGATACAAAAGTTGTATCAGGGAAGGTTGATGAGTCCGCAGAGATTGTTACCGGAAGTGTACATACGTTGCTTGATGCAACAAAAGAGATTACCGAAGCCATTAACGGAATAGAAACAGGAATAGTACAGCAGGCTGATGATTCTGAAAGCTGTATGAGGCAGATGGATTTACTCTCTGACAAGATTAATCTGGTGTCGGATAACTCTGAGAAGATTGCGGAGATTGCAGAATCTACAAGAGAGATTGTAAAGTCCGGACTTGACACTATCGATGTTCTCAATAATAATGTTCATGATACAGTTGATATAACAAGTGAGGTAATTGAAGGTATACAGACACTTGAAAATTCAACAAAAGCAATTGAGAAAATCATTAATACAATTAATGAGATTGCAGACCAGACAAATCTTCTCTCACTTAATGCTTCAATCGAAGCTGCCAGAGCGGGAGAGGCAGGAAGAGGTTTTGCAGTAGTTGCGGATGAAATCAGAAAGCTTGCAGACCAGTCTGTTGAATCGGTTAATCAGATTAGGGAAATCGTTGAAGACATAACTTCAAAGACAAGAGAAACAGTAGGTACAGCAAAGAAAGCAGAGGATGTTGTTTCTGTGCAGGAGGAATCTCTTAAGAATGCGGTGGTTGTGTTTAATGATATTCAGAATCAGGTTGCTGAGCTTATCAATAATCTGAGTAATATAACGGCAGGAATTGATGATATTGCGGACTCAAAGGCAGAATCAATATCTTCAATAAGCAATATTTCAGCAGTATCAGAAGAAACTGCTGCGACAGCAGAAGAAGTAACAATTGCTGCGGACAAGCAGATGAAGGCCGTTGAGGCACTGAATGCGGCAGCTGAAAAGCTGGATAAGAATGCAGAGGAATTAGAGCAGGTAATAGGACTGTTCAAGATTGACTAACTGTTAATTACAATTACTGCAAAGGTAGTTTTTGTAAATTATAAATATTTAATCTATGGAGGTTATAGGATGTATTCATTTGATGAAGTAGCAGGATTTGACCCTGAGCTTGCAAAAGCAATGGATGACGAATTGACACGTCAGAGAACTCACATCGAGCTTATCGCTTCAGAAAATCTTGTTAGCAAGGCAGTAATGGCAGCAATGGGAAGCCCTCTTACTAACAAATATGCGGAAGGGTATCCGGGAAGACGTTATTATGGTGGCTGTGAATATGTTGATGTTGTTGAAACACTTGCAATTGAGAGAGCAAAGAAATTGTTTGATTGTGAATATGCAAATGTTCAGCCACACTCAGGTGCACAGGCTAATCTTGCTGCATTCTTCGCACTTGTAAATCCTGGTGATACAGTAATGGGAATGAGCCTTGATGCAGGCGGACACCTGTCACATGGTTCACCGGTTAATATTTCAGGTAAATACTTTAACATTGTTCCTTACGGCGTGAATGAAGATGGCTTTATCGATTATGAAGAGGCAATGAGAATCGCAAAGGAATGCAAGCCAAAGCTTATCGTTTGCGGTGCAAGTGCATATGCAAGAACAATTGATTTCAAAAA
The DNA here is from genome assembly GCA_945913015.1 of uncultured Bacteroides sp. Lineage (GTDB taxonomy): Bacteria > Bacillota > Clostridia > Lachnospirales > Lachnospiraceae > Bacteroides_F. Next base: position 26,468 of record CAMECH010000007.1, on the reverse strand, counting down.
ATTCAGAGAGATTGCAGATGAAGTTGGTGCATATCTTATGGTAGACATGGCTCACATTGCAGGTCTTGTTGCCGGCGGACAGCATCCGAGCCCGATTCCGTACGCAGATGTTGTTACAACAACTACACATAAGACACTCAGAGGACCTCGCGGTGGTATGATTCTTTGCAAGAGCGCTGAATTTGCTAAGGAAATCAACTTTAACAAGGCTGTATTTCCTGGAATTCAGGGTGGTCCGCTTATGCATGTTATTGCAGGTAAGGCTGTATGTCTTAAGGAAGCACTTGATGACAGTTTCAAGACGTATGCAAAGGGTATTGTTGACAATGCACAGGCACTGGCTAACGGACTTATGAGCAGAGGCTTTGACCTTGTTTCAGGCGGTACAGACAATCACCTTATGCTTGTTGACTTAAGAAGCAAGAATGTTACAGGTAAAGAGGTTGAGAAGCTTCTTGATGCAGCCAATATTACATGTAACAAGAATGCAATTCCTAACGATCCGGCTAAGCCATCTATTACAAGCGGTATCCGTCTCGGAACAGCAGCAGTAACAACAAGAGGCTTCAATACAGCAGACATGGATGTTGTTGCAGAGGCTATTTCACTTCTTGTTGATGATGTTGAGAAGAACCGTGACGAGGCAATGGCACTTGTTAAGACACTTACGGACAAGTATCCGCTGTACTAATAAACGATATTTAAACTGTACATATTTTATTAAAACCCTTGGAAGTAGTAATATGCTTTCAGGGGTTTTATTTATGACTTTATTTTGAATATCAAAATATTCTTGACATTTAAAATAATCCCATGTATACTCATAAAGTAATATTTTGAATATCAAAATATAAGACAACCAAAATAAATTAATTGGAGCAGAGATGAAATCCAGAATTATTGGTACGGGAAGTTCCTGTCCGGCTTACGTTATGACAAATGATGATTTGTCCAGAATCGTTGAGACAAGCGATGAATGGATAAAGACAAGGACAGGAATAGAAAGAAGACATGTGTCTGATAAAGAAAATCAGAATGCCGGTGTTGACATGGCATGTGAGGCTGCAGAAAAAGCACTTGATATGGCAGGGCTGAATGCGGCAGAAATTGATATGATAATTGTTGCAACTTCAAGTTCAGATGCCATTTATCCTAATACAGCATCAATGGTGCAGAAAGCCATAGGTGCGGTTAATGCATCAGGATATGATTTGAATGCGGCATGTTCAGGCTTTTTGTTTGCGCTTAATACTGCTGATGCATTTATAAATACGGGAAGATTTAAAAATATTCTTGTCATCGGCGCAGAGGTAATGTCGAGAAGGCTTGACTGGGCAGACCGCAATACCTGCGTGCTGTTTGGCGACGGAGCAGGAGCAGCCATAATCACGGCTGATGACAGTGATGGAATTGAGGGCATTGTTATGCATGGTGACGGAAGCAGGGGAGAAGTCCTTGCATGTACGGAAAAGCAGCATATAACAATGAACGGACAGGAAGTATTTAAATTTGCTGTCAAGAAGGTACCTGAGTCAATAGAAGAGGTGCTTGAACAATGCGGATGGAGAATTGATGAGATAAAGCATTTTATTCTTCATCAGGCAAATGTAAGAATAATTCAGTCAGTAGCCAAAAGGCTTCAGATAGATAATGAAAAGTTTCCGACAAATCTCAGCGAGTACGGCAACACATCTGCTGCAAGTATTCCTATTCTGTTAGATGAACTTAACAGAGAAGGAAAAATTCAAAAAGGCGACAGAATGGTCATTTCGGGATTTGGAGCAGGCTTGTCATGGGGCGCTACAGCACTGACATGGTAAAATGTCCGTTATATCCGGACAGAAAATAAAAAACAAAAATAAGAAAGTTAAACGGAGGGTTTTAAGATGTTAGAGAAAATGAAGGAAATTATTGCAGCACAGTTAAACATTGACGCTGAAGAGGTTAATGCAGAATCAAGATTTAAGGAAGATCTTTCAGCAGATTCACTCGACCTTTTTGAACTTGTAATGGCACTTGAGGATGAGTATAGTGTTGAGATTCCGTCAGAAGATTTACAGGACCTTCTCACAGTTCAGGATGTAATGGATTATTTGAAAGGTAAGGGAGTAGAGGCATAATGAAGACGAGAATCACTGAGCTGCTTAATATTGAATATCCGATTATTCAGGGCGGTATGGCATGGGTTGCTAATGCACAGCTTGCCGCAAATGTTTCAAAGGCAGGCGGAATCGGTTTTATCGGAGCTGCCAACGCACCTGCTGAATGGGTACGTGAGCAGATTCGTGAAGCTAAGAAGATTACAGATAAGCCATTTGGTGTAAATATTATGCTTTTGAGCCCTCATGCCGATGAGGTTGCGAAGGTTGTTGCAGAGGAAGGCGTTGCCGCAGTAACAACAGGAGCAGGTAACCCTGCAAAGTACATGAAAATGTGGAAGGAAGCAGGAATTAAAGTAATGCCTGTTGTCGCTTCTGTCGCCCTTGCAAAAATGATGGAAAGAAGCGGAGCTGATGCCGTTATCGCAGAGGGAATGGAGTCAGGCGGACATATTGGTGAGCAGACAACAATGTCACTTGTTCCGCAGGTAGTAGATGCTGTTTCAATACCTGTAATTGCGGCAGGCGGAATCGGTGACGGACGCGGAGTTGCAGCAGCACTTATGCTTGGAGCAGAAGGCGTACAGATGGGAACAAGATTTATTGTTGCCAAGGAGTGTACAGTGCATCAGGCATACAAGGACAGAGTAATTGCCGCCAAGGATATTGACTCAGAGGTTACAGGCCGTGCTAACGGACATCCGGTGCGTTCACTGCGCAATCAGATGACAAGGCAGTACCTTGAACTTGAGAAAAACGGAGCATCCTTTGAAGAGCTTGAAATGCTTACTCTTGGAGCATTAAGAAAGGCTGTTGTAGAGGGAGATGTAAAGATGGGTACGGTAATGGCCGGCCAGATTGCAGGTATGATTAAAAAAGAGCAGACCTGCAGGGAAATTATTGAAGAGCTTGCAAAAGAAGCAGAAGAAACAATTAAAAATAATATGAAGATATATAACGACTAGGCTGATAATCAGCAGAAATGAGGAGAAATGTCAAAGACAGCATTTATGTTCCCGGGGCAGGGCGCACAGTACGTCGGAATGGGAAAGGATTTTTTCGATAACAGTGACAACTGCAGGAAGGTATTTGAAAAGGCAGAAGAGCTTACAGGACTTAAAATCAGTGATATCTGTTTTGAGGAAAATGAAGATATCAATAAGACAGAATTCACACAGATAGCTTTGCTTACAACAGAGTGTGCAATGCTTGAAGCAGTTCTTGAAAAAGGAATTAAAGCGGACGTAACACTGGGACTCAGTCTTGGTGAGTACGGAGCGCTTGCAGCCTCAAATGTTATGTCAATGGAAGATGCATTCAAAGTAGTAAGAAACCGTGGAATATTCATGGAGCAGGCAGTACCTGCCGGAACAGGCGCAATGGCTGCGGTTCTTGGATTGGATGCAAACGTGATTGAAGATGTACTTTCAGAAATTTCTGCTGATAACGCAGTTGTCGAGATTGCAAATTACAACTGCCCGGGCCAGATAGTAATATCAGGCGAGAAACAGGCAGTTGAAAATGCAGCACAAAAGCTTAAGGAAGCAGGCGCTAAGAGAGTGGTAATGCTTAATGTAAGCGGGCCGTTCCATTCATCAATGTTAAAGCCTGCAGGAGACAAACTGAAATCAGTACTTGATGATGTTGAAATTAATGAAATTACAATTCCTTATGTTGCAAATGTTACCGCAGATTACGTGACATCAAAGGAAAATGTGAAGGAGCTGCTTATAAAGCAGGTATATTCTTCCGTAAGATTTGAGCAGTCTGTAAGAAAGCTTATTGAAGACGGTGTTGATACATTTATTGAGATTGGTCCGGGAAGAACGCTTTGCTCATTTGTAAAGAAGATAAGCAGAGACGTCAATGTTATTAACATTGAAAAGTATGAGGATTTGTCAAAGCTTGACCTGGTAGACGCTTAAGAGACCGGATTACATAAGGCAGCATGGAGGTAGTAAATATGTTATTAGAAGGCAAAGTTGCACTTGTTACAGGTGCAAGCCGCGGTATCGGCAGAGAAATAGCCATAAGCCTTGCAAATGAAGGCGCAACGGTAATAGTAAATTACAATGGCAGCAAAGAAAAAGCAGAAGCTGTTGTTGATGAAATAATCAAAGCCGGAGGAAAAGCAGAGAGCATAGGCTGCTCGGTTGCAGATTTCACCGGTGTGGAGAATATGATTTCTTCAGTTACGGAAAAATATGGAAAAATAGATATTCTTGTAAATAATGCAGGAATAACAAGGGACGGTCTTCTCATGAAGATGAGCGAGTCTGATTATGATGATGTTATCAGCACTAACCTGAAGGGGACATTTAATTGTGTAAGGCATGTGTCAAGGCAGATGCTCAAGCAGAGAAGCGGAAGAATTATCAATATCTCATCAGTGGTAGGTCTGTCCGGCAATGCAGGTCAGGCAAATTATGCTTCGAGTAAAGCGGGAATAATCGGACTTACAAAGTCAGCAGCCAAAGAGCTTGCATCACGCGGTATTACAGTAAATGCAGTGGCACCGGGCTATGTTGACACTGAGATGACACAGGTGCTTTCAGATGCAGTCAGGGAAAATGTGCTGGCACAGATTCCTATGAAACGCATGGGAAACACTAAGGATATTGCAAATGTAGTCGTATTTCTTGCGTCAGACATGGCAGCCTATGTAACAGGGCAAGTGCTTTCAGTTGACGGCGGAATGCACATTTAAAGAGAGGAAGGAATTGAGATGAGCAGACGAGTTGTAATAACCGGAATGGGAGCTATAACACCAATCGGACTTGGGGTTGATGAGTTTTGGAATAATGTAAAAAAGCAGACGGTAGGAATTGATTTTATAACAAAATTCGATACGACAGATTATAAAGCAAAGCTTGCAGCACAGGTAAAGGGATTTGACGCAAAAGAGTACATGGATCCAAAGTCGGCAAGAAGAATGGAAACCTTCTGCCAGTATGCAGTTGCCGCAGCGAAGGAAGCTATTGAGGATTCCGGACTTGATATAACAAAGGAAGACCCATATATGGTCGGCACATCAATTTCTTCAGGAATAGGAAGTCTTGATGCAATGGAAAGAGAACATGAGAAGCTTCTTACCAAAGGGCCTTCAAGAATTAATCCGCTTCTTGTACCGCTTATGATTACCAATATGGCAGCAGGAAATGTTGCAATTACATTTGGGCTTAAGGGAAAGAGCATCAATGTGGTTACAGCCTGTGCATCAGGAACCAATGCCATCGGCGAAGGGTACAGAAGCATTCAGTGCGGAGAGGCAGATGTTATGGTATCGGGAGGTACGGAAAGTTCAGTAACACCTATCGGAATCGGCGGCTTTACAGCGCTGACAGCACTTTCAACATCACAGGACCCTAAGAGAGCATCAATTCCTTTTGATAAGGACAGAAATGGTTTTGTAATGGGAGAGGGCGCAGGCGTGCTTGTGCTTGAAGAGCTGGAACACGCTAAGAAGAGAGGCGCAAAGATTTATGCTGAGGTAGTAGGCTACGGCTGTTCAAGTGATGCTTACCATATTACTTCACCGGCAGAGGATGGAAGCGGTGCTGCAAGAGCAATGACAAATGCAATGAAGGAAGCAGGAATTGAGCCTTCTATGGTGGAATACATCAATGCACACGGAACAAGCACACATCATAATGACCTGTTTGAAACAAGGGCAATCAAGCTTGCATTCGGAGAAAGTGCAAAGAATGTAAAGATTAGCTCAACAAAGTCAATGGTCGGACATCTTCTTGGCGCGGCAGGTGCAGTAGAGTGTATTACATGTGTCAAGTCAATTCAGGACGGATATGTTCATCCAAACGTAGGACTTCAGGAATCAGAGGAAGAGCTTGACCTTGATTACGTTAAGGGTGAAGGAATAAATATGGAAGTCAACCATGCAATGAGTAACTCGCTTGGATTTGGCGGACACAACTCAAGCATAATTATCAGGAAATACGCATAAACAGCATAGCTGTTGCAAATGTGACATGGAGGAAATAGATTCATGGAATTAGAAAATATTTTGAAGCTGATAGATCATGTATCAAAGTCTGAACTTAGCAGTTTTTCTCTGGAAGAGGACGGAACATCAATAAAAATGGAAGTCGGCAGGACAGAAGTCAGCTGTGCAGTCCCTGCAAACCTTGCCGTTCCTGCACAGGAAAATGTTGTTGTAATGCAGAATGTACAGCCGGCAAATCAGAATAACACAGAGGTAAATGACACAGACAGCGACAAAATCATGAGTGGTAATGTTGTTAAGTCTCCTCTGGTCGGTGTATTTTATGCGGCACCTGCACCGGATGCAGATGATTTTGTTACAGTCGGAGATACCGTAAGCAGCGGGCAGACACTCGGAATCATTGAAGCGATGAAGCTCATGAATGAAATCGAGAGTGAGTTTAACGGCTGTGTTAAGCAGATACTTGTTAAGAATGGCGATATGGTTGAATATGGCCAGCCGCTGTTTGTAATAGAATAAAAAAACGAACATTTCGTGATAGGAGAGAGTAATGTTAAATACAAGACAGATTATGGATATAATTCCTCACAGACATCCGTTTCTTCTGGTAGACAGAATAGAGAGTTTAGAGCCGGGAATCAGCGCTGTGGGATATAAGGCAGTTACATATGATGAGCCGTATTTTGCAGGACATTTTCCACAGGAACCGGTTATGCCGGGAGTACTGCAGATTGAAGCATGCGCACAGGTAGGTGCGGTTGCAATTCTTTCACTTGAGGAAAACAAGGGAAAGACAGCATATTTTGGCGGAATTAATTCGGCACGTTTCAAAAGAAAAGTAGTTCCGGGTGATACACTTAAAATGGAATGTGAAATCATAAAGAGAAAAGGACCGTTAGGAATAGGCAAGGCAACAGCATGGGTTGACGGAGAAATCGCATTAACTGCCGAGCTTACATTTATGATTGGATAATTCAATCGGAATAGAGGAAATATGTTTAGTAAAATCTTAATTGCCAACAGAGGGGAAATTGCAGTAAGAATTATTCGTGCCTGTCGTGAGATGGGCATTAAGACGGTAGCTGTTTATTCAGAGGCCGATAAAGATGCACTTCATACGCAGCTTGCGGATGAAGCGGTATGCATCGGCCCTGCAAGTGCAACAAACAGTTACCTTAATATGGAGAGCATAATAAGTGCAACTATTGTGACAAAGGCAGAGGCAATACATCCGGGTTTTGGATTTTTGTCTGAGAACAGCAAATTTGCGTCACTGTGTGAAAAATGTAATATCGCATTTATAGGGCCTGATGCGGAACTGATTGATAAGCTCGGTAATAAATCCGAGGCGAGAAATACCATGATGGCGGCAGGTGTGCCCGTCGTGCCGGGAACCAAGGAGCCTGTAAAGGATGCAGTCAGGGGAAGAGAGCTTGCTGACGGCATAGGTTATCCTGTAATCGTAAAGGCGTCATCCGGTGGCGGCGGTAAGGGTATGCGTGTCGTTAATGCGCCTGAGGATTTCGAGAAGGAATTCATGACAGCCCAGAGAGAATCTGTGAGCGCATTTGGCGATGATACAATGTATATCGAGAAATTTGTTGTCAACCCAAGACACGTTGAATTCCAGATTCTGGCGGATTCATTTGGCAATGTTATTCATCTTGGAGAGCGTGACTGTTCAATTCAGAGAAGGCATCAGAAAATGATAGAGGAGTCACCTTCAATAGCAATAAGTGATGAACTTCGCGAAGAGATGGGAAATGCGGCAGTGCTTGCGGCAAAGACAGTAGGATATGAGAATGCAGGGACAATAGAGTTCCTTTTGGATAAAGACAATAAGTACTATTTTATGGAAATGAATACGAGAATACAGGTGGAGCACGGCGTTACGGAAATGGTAACGGGAACAGACCTCATTAAAGAGCAGATAAGAATTTCGGCAGGCCTCCCTCTTTCATATTCACAGGAGGATATAAAGATACAGGGCCATGCAATCGAGTGCAGAATAAATGCTGAGGACGTGACAAAGAATTTTATGCCGTGTCCGGGCAGAATAAATGATGTCCATATACCGGGAGGCAATGGCGTCAGAATTGATACTGCGATTTATGCAGGCTGCGAAATACCGCCTTTCTACGATTCGATGATATTAAAGGTAATTGTACATGATAATAACAGGGAAGCTGCAATAAGGAAAATGATTAGCACACTCGGAGAGGTAGTAATTGACGGTGTGACAACCAATCTGGATTTTTTGTATGAACTTATGCATGAACCTGATTATCAGAACGGTAATGTAGATACAGGATTTATTGAAGTGCATTACGACATTTAAAAGAGGTATTGGAAATGTTATTAAAGGGAGTTTTCAAAAAGACAAACTATATATCACTTGACGGAGCTCAGGAAGCTTCCAATGCTCCAAGTGTTCCGGACGGATTGTTTACCATGTGTGATTCCTGCGGAAGCTCTGTTTTTACTGATGAGCTTGACAGTAATCTCAGGGTTTGCCCGAAATGCGGTCATCATTTCAGAATGGATGCAAGAACAAGAATTGCTTCGCTTGTGGACGAAGGAACATTCACCGAGTGGGATAACGGACTTACCTCAAAGAATCCGCTGGACTATCCCGGATATATTGACAAAATAGAAAAATTAAAGGAAAATACAGAGCTTGACGAAGCTGTTATTACCGGCAGAGGAAGAATTGGCGGCAATGACTGCGTTATCGGTGTGTGTGATACGAGATTTCTTATGGGCAGCATGGGAGAAGTTGTCGGTGAGAAGATAACAAGAGCTGTTGAAAATGCTACAAAGGAAAAACTTCCGGTTATTTTATTTACATGCTCCGGTGGTGCCAGAATGCAAGAAGGAATAGTTTCACTTATGCAGATGGCAAAGACTTCAGCAGCACTTAAAAAGCATGATGAGGCAGGACTTTTATATATTACGGTTCTTACAGACCCCACAACGGGCGGAGTTACTGCAAGTTTTGCGATGCTTGGTGATATTATCCTTGCAGAGCCGGGAGCTTTGGTAGGCTTTGCGGGACCGAGAGTTATAAAGCAGACGATAGGACAGGATTTGCCAAAGGGCTTCCAGCGCTCGGAATTCCTGCTTGAACATGGGCTTATAGATAATATTGTAACACGTGGCAAGATGAAGGAAACGCTTTCCAAACTGCTTTCAATGCACAAGAGGCCGGAAGATGACAGAATGCAGGAGTACAAAGCATATCTTGATGAGGTATATGCAAGAAGCACCGGCAATAAGCAGGAAGAAACAGAAGTAAATCCAAAAGATGCATGGGACTGCGTTCTTGCTGCACGTGATAAGGAAAGACCTGTTGCGCTTGATTACATTTATAATATCACAAAGGATTTTTATGAGCTGCACGGTGACAGGGCATACAAGGATGATATGGCAATAATAGGCGGAATTGCAATGTTTGGCAAGCTTCCTGTAACAGTAATAGGACAGCAGAAGGGCAAGACAACGCGTGAAAATATGTTGCACAACTTTGGTATGCCATATCCTGAAGGATACAGAAAGGCGCTTCGTCTTATGAAACAGGCAGAGAAGTTCAAGCGTCCGATAATATGCTTTGTGGACACTCCGGGAGCCTACTGCGGAATAGGTGCGGAAGAGAGAGGACAGGGCGAAGCTATTGCAAGAAATCTGTATGAAATGTCTGATTTAAAGGTGCCGGTTCTTTCAATTGTAATAGGCGAAGGCGGAAGCGGCGGTGCGCTTGCACTTGCAGTGGCTAATGAAGTATGGATGATGGAAAATTCCATTTACTCAATACTTTCACCTGAAGGTTTTGCTTCAATTCTCTGGAAAGATGCCAAGAAGGCACCTGAAGCAGCAGAGGTCATGAAAATTACTGCGTCAGACTTAAAGAAGCTCGGCGTAATTGACAGGGTAATACCTGAATTTCCTGTTATTACAGAAAAGAATATACGAAGAGTGACATACTACATGAAACGTAAAATTGCCGATTTTATGCTGAAGTATAATCGTTTGAGCGGGGATGAGCTTGCCGCGCAGCGGTTTGAAAAGTTCAGGAATATGTAGTTGCCGGATTAGCTGTAGTAATGCAGTTAAGCATAGAAATGTAATTAAGTAAAGAGCTGCTTATACACAAAAAAATTGTGTGTATAAGCGGCTTTTTTATTTAATTAGCTGATTTCTATTATTTGTAGAGTGATTCTTCATTTTATAGATTGTTATTCTTTGCATCATGTAATAAGATTTGTACTGAGGAGCGATAATATTAAACTAAATAAAACGTAACAGGATTTGTTTTTTTGTTTTGCCGCTATTTTGTTTGTGATAGCTACAAATGGCAGAATTAAAACAATAAAGAAAAATAACAGAGGAGGGATTTTATGAAGGAAAGTAACATCGGAGAATTTATCCAAGTATTACGAAAGGAAAAAGGGCTTACGCAGAAAGAACTTGCAGAAATAATCGGAATGAGTGATAAGACTATATCAAAATGGGAAAATGGAAATAGTTTGCCTGATACATCAATGCTATTGCCATTATGCAGGGTTTTTGATATTTCAGTAAATGAATTATTGTCGTGTGAAAGAATAACACCGGAAGACTATTCAGTGAAAGCAGAGGAAACAATTATGACGCTCATAAAAGAAAATGAAAATAATAAAAGAGGTAACAAAATCGCAGGGATAATCGGAATAATTCTATTACTTATATCTGTCATTTTGATTTTCTTAAGTACACCATATGGGTATGAGGGGTTAGTAATATACCCGCTTAGATTTATTAATATGCCTGTTTTTATTCTGTTAGTTCTTTTGTCGGCAGGGATATTGTTAGTAACAGGTGTAAGGGGCAAAAGACGTGTGTTGGCAATGTTAAGTAAAATAATAATTCCTGTTGGTGTAGTGATTGCTTTAGTATCCGCAATTGTAATGCTGACAAATATTGAAAATCCGAACACTTTTGGACCTAATATACATATTACGCTTTTATCTTTAGTATATTCATTTGTTGTAAAAATTGTAGTTGAAGTCATGATATCAAAATCAGAATAAAGCAGGCAGAATTTTGACATCACTATATTGCGTCTGCATATTTTGCAGGGAAATGTAATTATATCGTGTGATGATATCAGTATAATACAGACCGGAATCCGTGAGGAGCCGGTCTGTTTTTAAGTTGTGCACGGCATGGACGCGCTCTAATGGGGGCAAATGTACAAAGAAAAATATTGATATTCTGCTTCTGAACGCTTATGATATAAGAAGGGATTTTATGTACTTTGGAAAGGAAGCAGATATAGAAAATGCTGAATTACTATATTTTACCAATCTGCAATTAAATAAATTTATTTGACATTAAAGCGGTTAGATGCTAGTATAATCTCAAAGAGTGCTACCGATAGACGGTTAGCCTGATATATGTTAGTTATAAAAATAACCGCCAAAGTTTACCAGAACAGGGCGGTTATTTTTGTGTCTTAGTATTGCTCTTAGTACCAACGGCATAACCAAGAGCAAAGCAAGTAATACATAAGCTGATGATGGCTATAAAAAGTTCCGTTGTAAGCATAATTTTGTGTAATAGAAAGAAGGAGTAATGAAATGGATAATTATAAGAATTGGCTGATTGAACGTTTTATGATAGAAAGAAAACGATTTGACAGAACAGGTGTATATGCATATACACAAAGAACAATGGCTTATAATTCCAATAAGATTGAAGGAAGCACATTGACACCGGAGCAGACTGCCTCATTATTTGATAATGGAACGTTACCTCAGAATAATAATTTTTATAGGGCGAAAGATGTAGAGGAAATGAATGGACATTTTTTAATGTTTAATTATATGCTTGATACATTGAATGAAGATTTGACGGAGGAACTTATCAAGCGCTTCCATTATGAATTAAAGTCCGGGGTGTTTGAGGATCGGGCTAATGGGTATGCGATAGGTGCCTATAAAGAGCGACCTAACATGGTAGGAATGTATAAAACTGCACTTCCGAAAGCGGTTGCAGAGGAAATGGAAAAATTATTGGAATGGTATGGAAAGCAGGAAAAGAATCTGAATACTTTGGCAGAATTTCATGCACGATATGAGATGATTCACCCATTTCAGGATGGGAACGGTCGGACAGGCAGGATGCTTCTTTTTAGAGAATGTCTTAAAAACGCTGATATATGTCCATTTGTCATATTAGACGATAATAGAGAAGCGTATATTGAAGGTTTGAAAGAATATCGGGACAAACAAAAAACAGACAAGCTGGTGTTATTAATGAAGCAGGAAGCGGAAGAATATTATCAGCAGTCTAAATATTTTATGGGGAATTGAATTAATAGTTTCACACAAGTATGTTTTAACACTAAGCAAAAAGGGAAGATTTATGGCTTTAGAAAAGAAACTTGGCATTACTGATTTATGTGATAGAAAGAAAGCGTGAACGTGGTGTCTGAGACTCAATTTAAAATAATTGCACATATATATAATGATTTCACTGCGAAGTTCGGGATACCGAGGCAGAGCGGGCTTATAAGCGGAATGGATTCGCGTATAGTGTTTGAGCCGGAGTACCGTGATATAAATGCGTTCAGAGGGCTGGAAGGATATTCGCACATATGGATTTTGTGGGAGCTCTCGGAAGCAAAGCAGGATGAGTGGCGGCCGATGGTGCATCCGCCCAGACTCGGCGGCAACAAAAGAATGGGTGTGTTTGCAACACGTTCGCCGGTAAGGCCTAACCCGATAGGTCTGTCATCAGTGAGGCTGACAGATATTGAAATAAATCCGAAGCTTGGCCCGGTTCTTCATGTCGAGGGTGCGGATTTGCTTAACGGCACGCCTATATATGATATAAAGCCATACCTTTCATATACAGACTGCCATACTGACGCTGTATGCGGATTCGCTGATGATGTGAGAAAATACAGTCTTAAGGTTATATTTCCTGATGAGTGGCTTGAAAAGCTTCCGGGTGAGCACCATGAGATTGTGAGGGAGCTTCTTGAACAGGACCCAAGACCGTCATATCAGAATGATGAGACAAGAAGATACGGTATGGAATATGCAGGATTTGACATACGCTTTAAAGTAAGCGGGGATGTGCTTACAGTGTGTGAAGTCGTAAAACTGCGCTAAAGTGTCCGCGCAAAAAAGTGTCCGCGGAAAAAAGCGTCTGCAAAAAAGTGTCCGCGTAATGAGGTGGAAGATGAATAATTATAAACTTGTTATCATGTATGACGGAAGCCGCTATAACGGCTGGCAGAAGCAGAATGATACAGACAATACAATACAGCAGATATTAACGGATGCGATAGCAGCCTATACGGGTGAAAGTATAAAGCTCATCGGCTCGGGCAGAACAGACGCGGGAGTGCATGCACTCGCACAGACTGCCAATTTCAGATGCAGGCAGAGGCTTTCAGAAGATGAGCTTGTGGAGGCGCTTAACAAAAAGCTGCCTGATGATATCAGGGTGCGTTGCGCCAGTCGTGTCCCGCTTGATTTTCATTCAAGGCACAGTGCAAAAAGCAAAGTATATGTGTACAGGCTTGATACCGGACCTGTAAGAAATGCATTTGAAAGAAAGTATTCATGGCGGATTGACGGAAGTCTTGATGCGGATGCAATGAAAAAAGCAGCGGAAAAGCTTACAGGAGAGCATGATTTTAAAGCCTTCTGCACAGATGCGAAGGAAATGCCTTATACAGTCAAAAATGTATATTCAATAACAATTCATGAGGACTATTCGTGTCTTTGGGACAGAAAAGCAGAGGGAATCATAGAGATAGAGTTCTGCGGAAGCGGCTTTTTGTATAACATGGTCAGAATTATGGCAGGAACAATAGTTGATACAGGGCTTGGAAAATTTAAACCGCAGGATATTGATAAGATGCTTTCTTGCGGAGTCAGGAGTGATACCGGGCAGCTTGCTCCGGCAAAGGGACTGTTTCTTAAAAAAGTAGAATATTAGCGTACAAAATTGCATGAGGAAGAGTGTGCAAAAAGGGGAGAATATGACATTTGAAGAAGCATTTGATGTGCTTGCAATTGCAGTGACAAAAGATGAATCACTTATTAAGCAGGCATACAGAATGAAACTTATGGTGACTAATCCGGAAGATAATCCTGAAGGGTTTAAAAGGCTGCGGCAGGCATATGAGACTGCGTGCAAATATGCCGCGCAGACAGAAGAGGAGACAAAGCCGGAGGAGGAGGACAATACCCCGAGCGGACAATGGATTTCAAAAGCAGACGGTATTTATAACAGTATAAGCAGAAGAAGAGATTTAAAGGAATGGCAGCAGCTTTTTGAGGATGATATTGTTCAGTCACTGGAGGGAGAAGAGGAGTGCAGGCGTAAGCTGCTTGCATACCTGATGTCACATTTTTATTTTCCGGCTGAAATCTGGAGATTTTTTGATGAAAAGCTCCGTATTCAGGAGGATAATGTCAGATTAAAAGAAATATTTCCGGCGGATTTCATTAATTTCGTAATTCGCAAATGCAGTGGTGAAAGTGATATCGATTTTGAGCTTTTTGAAGGCGCTGATGATGCACCGTATGACAGATATATACAGTGTTATATGAGGAGCTGGCAGGCTTTGGATGAGAATAATACGGAACTTGCAATGCAGCTTATAGATGAAAGCGAAAAGCTTGGAATTTTTCATCCGGTCATGGAAGTGGTGCGTGCAGAGGCTTATGTGAAGCAGGGAAATGTAACGCAGGCAGTACAGGAACTTGGAGAGGTTTACAAAAAGTATCCTGACGACCTGACTGTTGCATACAATTATGCAAATATATGCTGGAATAACAACCTAAAAGACAAGGCAGCAGAAGTTTATATCAGGATAAAAGAAAAGTCAGACAAACATTATATGGCGAATCTTTGTCTTGCTGAGTGGTATTTTGAAAGAAAAGATTACGAAAATGCAAAGAGCTGTGCTGAAGAAGTAATGGCTATAGGCTCCAGCGATGATTTTGCAGAGCTTGTCGGTAAAATCAATACAGAGCTTGAAAAGGAATATAACCGTAAATACACTGAAGAAGGAGATATCGAGGCGGCGACAGAGCTTGCGTGGTGCTATCTTCAGGATGGTTCGGCATTTGCAGGAATAAAGCTTGCGGAAAGTATAAACGATTTAATTCAACCGGACAAGTATACTTCACATCTTGGACTTCTCACAAAACTTTATCTTGAAGAGGCGATGTATGAAGAGGCCGTACAAAAGGCGTTAGAATGGAGAAAGCGTCTTTTTGACGAATTTGGCAGCAAAGATGAGGATGAACAGAAAAAAGACAGAAGTCGCATTTGTCAGACATATGCAATAAGGGCAAAATCATTTCACTTGATGGGGTATGCCGATAAAAACTTTTTAAATGATGCGCTAAAAGAAATAGATGAATTATTTGCGCTGCCGGAAGAATTTGCAATGGAGCCGAACAGAGAGATACCTATACTTTTTGAGAAGGTTCAGGTTTACATTGATATGGGAGAACCGGAAAAAGCGGTTGAGCTTTCGGCAGAACTTGTCAATGACAGGCAGATATATGGTTCGTACCTTCTGATGATGGATGCGTATTCAAAAATGTGGGATGCAGGAGGAGTGATTGCGGCAGGAAGGCAGTGCATTAATTATTTTCCGAAACATTCAAGTGCATATGAGGAAATCGCAAGAGTATATCATGACCTCAAAAGAAGTGATGACTTAAAGGAAATACTTAAGCTCGCAAAGGATAACGGTATTGAAAGTGTTCTGCTTGATGCATATGAAGACAGAATGAAGCAGAATTTTGAAAACACGTTCATATTAAGCCAGCAGGTCAGGAAATTTGATTCTGAGTATATGGAAAAGGTTTCTGTTTTACATAAAATGTCGGCGTATTATGAAGGCTATCCGGTAATAACACAGATGCTGTATGACCATCCGGGCGTTTATATGCTTATACAGCGCGGACTTTTCAGTCTGAATGCAAAGGACTATGAAAAAGCGCTGAAGGATTTCGAGAAAGCACTTGAGATTGAACCGTCAAATCAGTTTGCGCTTAATAATATAGGCTGCATTTACAAATACATGGAAGAACACGAAAAGGCAATAGTGTATTTTAAAAGGGCTATACGTTATATGGATGAGGAGCCTAACGCAGTACCTTATATAAACCTTGCACATACATATGAAAGAATGGGAGCGTATGATTTTGCGGCAGAAACGAGAGAGGCTGTTATTAAGCGTTTCCCGGACAGACGCTCAGAAATACGGGATGATCTGATGATTGATTATGCAAGGCGCAGACAGATAGAGAAGGCATCAGAGTATCTTGATAAATTTACCGATCTTGAGCCGTCGTGGAAAAAAGGCACTGCGCACATGAAAGTGTATGATATGTATGTAAATGCTGATATGCCTGATAAAGCATGGGATGCATTAAATACATACTATAATGCGGCAGCGACAGAAAGAGAGAGCTCCATACGTTCAAAAATGAAATACAAATATAAAAGGACGTATGCGTGGAACTGCCTTATATCAGGAAGGTATCTTGAGGCAATTAAAAATATAAAAGAAGTCCTGGACGAAAACGACAGGGTCGTTAATCATGAGTACATCGAGGATGTGGCAGCAGAAGTCCTTTTTATGCTTTCGATACAGGAGGATGCACTCAGGTACGAAGCTTCCCGCGCATATGGAATGCCGTTAAGACCGGACATAGTATTTGAGGAGTCGGGCAGAATTGCGGCAAATCTGCTAGACAGGCTTAATGTAATGACCAAAAACGGGGATGATTTCTTTTATAAAGAAAGAGAACTGCAGTGGAAGCTGTTTCTCATATCGTATTTTACGGAAGGCTTTGCAGATAATGAGGAGTACCTTGAAGCACTTGAGGACAGCATGAGGTGCACACTGTGTAAAAATCCGTCGTGTGCAAAACTTAAAATCGCACGCGCAATGCTTCTGGAGAAGAAAAGAAGAAAAGAAGAAGCGCTTGAGATATATAAGGAGCTTCAAAAGGAGCAGCCTTATGACTGGTATTCAAAGGCAAAGGTGTTTTATCTTACACAACTCTAACTGTTAAAAGAAGATTTTCGCGATTGACTAATTAATAGAAATGAGGACTAGATATGATAGTAGGGATAGATTTGGGGACAACGAACAGTCTGGTGGCATATTTTACACCGGATGGGGCAAAAATTATTCCGAACCGTCTGGGAAAGAATCTGACACCATCGGCAGTAAGTGTTGATGAGGACGGCAATGTTTATGTCGGAGAGACAGCAAAGGAGAGAATGAGCCTTTATCCGGATTCGGTTGCGATGACTTTTAAAAGAAGTATGGGAACTGACCGTGAATATGAGCTTAGCGGTAAGAAATTCAAGCCGGAGGAGCTGTCAAGTTTTGTGCTCCGGGCATTAAAGGAGGATGCGGAGAAATTCTTAGGTGAACCTGTCACAGAGGCAGTTATAAGCGTACCTGCGTATTTTGACGATAAGCGCAGGAAAGCTACAAAGAGGGCAGGGGAGCTTGCAGGGTTAAAGGTAGAGCGAATGATATCAGAGCCTACCGCAGCCGCAATCGCATACGGACTTTACGAAAAAAGCAGAGATACGCGCTTCCTTGTATTTGACCTCGGCGGCGGAACATTTGATGTTTCAATTCTTGAACTGTTCCAGAATATTCTCGAGGTAAGGGCAGTAGCAGGCGATAATTACCTCGGCGGAGAGGACTTTACAAATGTACTGCAAAAGCTTTATCTTAATAAGACAGGACTTCTGCTTCAGAATCTTGATGAAAAAGAGCAGGTCAGGGTGTACAAGCAGTGTGAGGATGCCAAGCGTGAGATAAGCGGCAATTCAGAGGTTACAATCGAGTGCCTTATCGGGGATGAGAAAAAACAGGCGGTGATTAAGGCTGATGAATATGAGGAAGCCTGTGAAGAACTGCTTCAAAAGATAAGGGAGCCTGTCAAAAGGAGTCTCTCGGATGCAGGACTTTCTCTTGATAAAATAGATGAGATAGTGCTTATCGGCGGAGCAACAAAGCTTGATATTGTGAAGCGGTACATAACAAAGCTGTTCAGAAAGTTCCCGGATACCAATATAAACCCTGACGAAGCGGTGGCACTCGGTGCAGCGATACAGGCAGCAATGAAGGAACGCAACAAGGCAGTTAAGGAAGTGATACTTACCGATGTCTGCTCATTTACACTGGGTACAGAGGTCGTGATGGAATACGCTGACGGGACTATCGAGGACGGCCATTACTGTCCGATTATCGAGAGAAATACGGTAATTCCTGCGAGCCATACCGAGAGGCTGTATACGGTCAACGACAATCAGGAAAAGCTTCGTGTAAAGGTGCTTCAGGGAGAAAGCAGATTTTCAAAAAACAATCTTTATCTCGGAGAACTTGAGGTTACCGTTCCGCAGGCTCCAAAGGGGCAGGAAAGCATTGATGTGACGTATACATACGATATCAACTCGCTTCTTGAGGTCGAGGTCAAAGTAGTGTCAACGGGCATGACAAAGAAAATGATAATTAAAGGTGATGCCAACACAATGACTGATGATGAGATTGAGGAGCGTATGAAGGAGCTTTCATATCTGAAAATACGTCCGAGAGATGAGGAGGAAAACCGCCTTGCGTTGCTGCGCGCTGAGCGAATGTATGAGGAAAGCATCGGTGATACACGAAAGAAAATAGAAATGTGCCTGCGTGATTTTGAACAGATTTTAAGAAAGGGCACACGCGAGGAGATAGATGAAGCACGTAGAGAACTGTATGAAGTGCTTGAGGAAGATTTTGAGTAAAACATATTAAACAAATAAAAGTAAAGGCTTTGGAATGGAGGAATTATGATTAAGGAACAAAAATTACAGGATTTTCTGGATGTATTATCTTCAAAGGAGCCGGTGCCGGGGGGAGGCGGTGCATCCGCACTCTGTGGTGCAGTAGGTAATGCACTCGGGCAGATGGTAGCTAATCTGACTATAGGTAAGAAAAAATATGCCGATGTTGAGGATGAGGTTAAGGATTTCCTTGAGAAAATGAAAGCGTTACAGTGCGAGTTTACAGAACTGGCAGATGACGATGCAAGAGTATTTGCGCCTCTGGCACAGTCATATTCGCTGCCGTCTGAAACTGACGAGGAGAAAGCATATAAGGCGGAGGTTATGGAGAAGAATCTTCTCGCAGCAAGTGCAGTTCCGATTAAGATTATGGAAAAATCAATGGAAATGCTTTCAATCCTTGACAGACTTGCAGATATCGGAAGCAAAATGGCAATAAGTGATGTCGGGGTAGCTGTTCAGTGTACAAGAACAGCGCTTCTCGGAGCCGCCATGAACGTTTATATTAATACTAAGTCTATGAGCGACAGAAATAAGGCACAGGAGCTGAATGACCAATCAGACAGAATGATTGATGAAGGCTCAAAGCTGGCTGACAGCATTTATGCTAAGGTGCTTGAAAAATTAAAGTAATACCAACAAAGGAAAGTAATAATAAAGTGCGCAAAATATTTGCGTGGAACGGAGGATATTGTGGAAGCATTAAAAGGTGCATTTATATCAGGAAAAATTAAAGAGCAGGTGCAGAATATGCTTGAAGGGCTGAGCGGATATGTTCCTACACTTGCAATTGTACGTGTCGGCGAAAAGCCTGATGACGTGTCATATGAGCGTGGCGCAATAAAGAAGATGGACGCATTTGGACTTAAGGTTCGTTCATATGCATTTGATGAAAATATTAGCGATGAAGACTTCAAAAAGGAGTTTGCAAAGATTAACGAAGACTCACAGATAGACGGTATTCTCATGCTTCGTCCGCTGCCTAAGCAGATTTGCGAAAAGGATATCGAGAAAATGATTAATCCTGCAAAGGATTTGGATGGTATATCACCGGAAAATATCGCAAAGGTATTTGCAGGAGATAATACAGGATTTGCACCTTGTACGGCAGAGGCTGTAATTGAAGTGCTCAAAGGGTACGAAATCCCTATGAAAGGCAGCAATGTAACAGTAGTGGGAAGAAGCATGGTAGTGGGAAAACCGCTTTCAATGCTCTTTGTAAAGGAAAATGCAACGGTCACAATATGTCATACAAAAACAGCAGATTTAAAGGCGGAGTGTAAACGTGCGCAAATACTTGTCGCAGCTGCGGGAAAGGCAAAGATGCTTGACGGCTCTTATGTCGGTAAGGATGCGGTTGTTATTGATGTCGGAATAAATGTTGACGAGAACGGAAAGCTGTGTGGTGACGTGGACTACGAATCACTTGAAGAAATTGCGTCAAAGGCAACTCCCGTACCGGGCGGTGTCGGCGCGGTCACAACGGCAGTACTTGCAAAACATCTTGTGCAGGCAGCGGTAAGAAGAGGTATGTAATAAAAGAATATGATAAATATTGCAATTACAGAGGATGACATAAATTTCATCAAACAATACAAAAATATGATAAGCCGGTACATGCAAAGTCATGGACCGGAGTGCAGAATAGACGATTACAGCAGCCCGGAAGAAATCCTTGCAGGTTCAATGAATTATGATTTATTTTGTCTGGATATAGAAATGCCGGGGATGAACGGACTGGAGCTTGCAGATGAAATTCGCAGCAGATGTGGCAATACGCCGGATATCGCTTTTGTTACAGCCAAAGAAAATGCTGTTTACGATGTATTCCGGTATAATGCGCTTGGATTTGTGAGAAAGTCAGTACTTGAAAAAGATTTTGAGGAAATGATGGGACGGTTTTTGAAAAAATGGAAAAACCGGACGAAGAAATATGAATTTATCTCAAATAATGGCATCTTCACAAAAACGGCTGCTGAAATCATATATGCTGAGGTGTATGGACACAAGCTGCAAATTTGCTGCACAGACGGAACCTATCAGATACGCGGAACACTTAACGAGCTTGCACAGAAACTTGAGGACGAATATTTTATACAGCCATATAAGGGATATCTGGTAAATTGCCGGTATATCGAGCTTGTGGGGCAAAAAGAACTGCATCTTAAAGCAGGTGACGAGAAAACGATTCCTATTAGTAAACATCAGATTGCAGAGGTGAGGACAAGATTTCTGAAATATATTAAGCAGGAGTAACATATTTCGGATAAATGTGTATTCTCGGAAATGGGAGGTAATGATGGTAGGAGAATTAAAAAAGAAAATAGCCACAGGTGAGAAAATTGATGTTGAATTTAAGCGCGCAGAGGAGGCATTGAATAAAGATGTATATGAAACAGTATGTTCGTTTAATAATAGAAACGGTGGAGATTTATTCCTGGGTGTAGTAGATAAGACAAAGGAAATTGTTGGTGTGAAGCCAGAATGTATTGATAAAATGCTAAAGGATTTTACAACTTCCATCAACAATCCACAGAAGATAAATCCCCCTATGTATTTAACACCAGAAGTGTGTGAAATTGATGGAAAACAGATAATCCACATTTATGTTCCAGAGGGAATGCAGGTGCGTAGATTAAATGGAAGAATATGGGATAGAACATATGAAGGTGATATTGACATTACTGATAATGCGGAATTAGTGTTTAAATTATATGCGAGAAAACAAAGTACTTATTTTGTGAATAAAGTATATCCAAATTTGGGACTGAAATACTTGGATTTTGATGTGATTCACAGAGCAAAAAAAATGGCGATGTCTAGAGTGGAGAATCATCCGTGGAGTAATATGGATGAGGAAGAAATTCTTAGAAGTACAGGCTTAATATTGACTGATCCTGATACAGGTAAAGAGGGAATTACATTGGCGGCAATTCTGCTATTTGGTAAGGATAGCACTATTATGTCGGTGCTTCCGCAGTATAAGACTGATGCTATATATCGTGTAAAAAATATGGATCGATATGATGACAGGGAAGTAGTAATCACTAATCTTGTAGATAGTTTCAGAAGGTTGATGGATTTTGGTAAGAAGCATTTGAATGATGTTTTTGTAACAGAAGGTGACCAAAGTATAAGTGCCAGAGACAAAATACTTAGGGAAGTTGTATCAAATATTCTTGCACATAGAGATTATTCTAATGGATATACTGCTCAATTTGTAATTGAACGAGACAAGTTATATACAAAAAATAGCAATCTGCCACATGGATATGGTGAATTGCAGCTTAACAAATTTGATCCATTTCCGAAGAATCCACCAATTTCTAAAGTGTTCAGAGAGATAGGATATGCAGATGAATTAGGTTCCGGAATGAGAAATACTAACAAATACACAAAGCTGTATTCAGGTGGAACTCCGCGGTTTGTTGAGGAAAACACTTTTGAGATTATTATACCGATAGAAAATGTAGCTGAACTTCAGGTTGGAGGTAATGGCACTCAGGATGGCACTCAGGATGGCACTCAGGATGGCACTCAGAAATTAATATTAAAACTGATAACTGAGAATCATAAAGTTACAAGGAAAGCAATGGCTGAAGAATTAAATATCAGTATTCGGACCTTACAGAGAGTACTGAATAATATGCCCAATATACACTATTTTGGCACAGGTATAAATGGACATTGGGAAATTGATGATAAAATGTGATTTTTCCGTATACTAAAGTGCCTGCTGAATGGAGATTGGGATGAATTATGTATTCGAGGTGTCAGCCAATATTATAGAAGCAATGTTGGTTACACAGTTTTTTATAAGGTACTTTGGAATTAAAAAAACACAAAAACAAGTGACAGTTGTAATACTGATGATTGTTTTCTATTCTTCTGTCATGACAGTCCTGAATTATATAGAGTATATTAACGTCTATCAGGAGATTATAGTAGATGTTTTGCTGCTTATGCTTGTGACTATATTTTTGAATGGCAAAATATCTGAAAAATTACTAATGATACAAATGACATCTGTTGTGTCGGCGGTCTCAAGTATGCTGCTTACTGGACTGTTCAGACAATGGATTGAATTTGATGAGTCCGGTTATGCACAATTTGGCGTAAGTCGCATTGTGCTTGTTGTTTTAGCAAAAATTATTTATCTGGTTTTTACAGAAATCTTAATTCGCAATCAGATTAAAGAAAAGCAGTATGTTACAAACAGAACATACGTTAAATTAAATATTGTTATGTTTGCAACACTGCTTGCTCATCTGTTTCTTACAGATATCATATATGTTAATGCGGTCAATGAAACACTACAATGGGAAATATATTTTGTTTTGCTGTCGTTGGCAGCGATTGATATAATTATCTATATGCTGTTTCTTGACCTTACTAACAACAGCATAAGGCTCCTTAAAGAGCAGATGAAAAATGCAGCTTACGAAAGTGAGAAAAAGGAAATAGAAAGTATTCAGGAAATTCACACACAGACCATGAAAATTCGTCATGATATGAAAAATCTGCTTCTTCTTATCATATTGAAACTACAGGAAGGCATGGTAGAAGAAGCCAAGCAATATCTTGAGAATGAACTTAATGTTAAACTGGCTAAAATAAATCTTGTATCGACAGGAAACCGTCTGGCAGATTCTGTAATTAACAGTCATGTTGAGCAGGCGCAGGAACGCAATATATCAATGCAGGTCATGGTTGAGTGCGCACTTGATGAAGCGGATGAAATGGATCTTGCCATACTTTTGTCGAATCTTTTGGATAATGCAATTGAGGCGGCAGTCCTATGTGATGGGCCTTTTGTGAATATAAAAATTGCACGTAAGGAAACATATCTGCATATTATGGTAAGTAATTCATGTAAGGGTGTACCCCATAAAGAAGATGGAAGACTGCTTACAACAAAGAAAGATAAAGCACAGCATGGATACGGAATTTCTAATGTTAAAGATATCGTTGAAAGATATCAGGGATTTTATAATTACGAGTTAGAAGATGGAAAATTTACGACTGATATCCTGTTACATATGTAATGGCAAAATGCCGGTTTGCAATAGTTTGCAATAACCTGAGCTGAAATATTTCAGCATTCATATGTCCACTTGGGAAGAAAAATGACCACTTGTGCATAATCTATTGTAATTTAAAAAAGAAAAAGCTATGTTCATGACAGAGAGGTAAATCGTGATGATTAGAAAACTGTCAGAGAATATAGCTTTTTATTTTGTGAAAAATGGAGTTGCAGATGAAGAGGAACAGGATATATACAGATACGGCGTTGAAGTAATATTATGTGACGTTGTTGATGTAATAATTGTTATTACTATAGGTTTTATATTTAGGCAGATTTTTGAAGCATTGTGGTATTATGTAAATTTTATTGTGCTGCGAAGTGTAACAGATGGTTATCATGCTAAAACGTTTAAATCGTGCAAGACTATAATGGCAGTAATGATGATAATTGTATTGTTAATTGCATCTGCAGTAACTATACGGTTATGGTATATTGCAGCCAGTGCTTTTGTGCTAATAGGATTGGGATGGAATATTAAATTTAGGTGGAATAAGGCAGCATTCATATTAGGTTACATAATAGTGGAATACATTTTGATGAGATACCAAAGCAACTTAGCAATCTTGACGATGGAAGCCAGCACCATTGTTTTTATTGCTTCGAATATAAGAAAGGAGAAGTTATGAGAGAGCTAAAAAGAAAAACAATCGAAAAGGTAGCAAAAGTAGTTGAGTTAGTAGCTAAATGTACAGAAAAGTCAATTTGTTTTACGTCATTAGGTTACTATAGACCAGAAGCACCAAAGAAGATTTATAAAAATACAATGAAATCTGTTTACAAGCGAGAAGAATAAAATGCCATATGTAAAGAGCAATATACAAATGAAAAAGAACAATTAGTTGATATGTTCGGATGCTAAAGCAACTTAGTGATATTGACAATATATGCCGGTAAAAATGTCTTTATTGCTTTGAATATACAATGCAAAGGGAGGAATGAGAAAAATAACAAGCTAAATTTTAGATTATACGAAAATAAACACTATAAAACTATTAAGGAGAATGTTGTATGAGGATAAAAAGTATAACAAAGAATACTCTTGCAAAAATATGTATATTTGTTTTTGCATTGGTGACTCAAGTTGGTGTATGTAAAAATATATATGCATCTGAAAAGATTGTGGATGAAAAAGCACAAGTAATTAGTGAAAATACTAATGAAGAAAAGGAAACAAATACAGAAGTAGATATAAATAATTCATTGATTGATGAAAGAGTGGTGCCAAGCTACAGTGCAAGCTATACAGATAGTTTCATGGTGGGAAGTGAAGTGGTTACTATTATAATATGGATAGACGCCAATCAAGGTGGGGTTACACTGACTGCAACTGGAGATTGCGATTTTGAGGTCGAGGGAACTGTATATGATGCTTGGGGGGAGTCACATGATTTCAGCGGAAGTCGAGACCAAACTAGCGCTTGTCAGATATATGGTGGCTGCTATACAACATATCAGCAAATTGAAAGAATATATGTAAGATGCAGTGCAAGTTCATATGATGGAGAAGGCTATTATGAAAAGGATATTTGGCTTATTGAAATGGGATGATTTGTTAAAATAGTTAGCTAAAAATGAGTTTGTAGTACAGGAGGTATTTATTATGTATGGTCAGTATGACAGCTCGGACGGAAGTATGGATGCAATGGGGCTCGGAGTTGACAAGAAAATGTATAAGATGTCAGGAATAGAGCCACAGGAAGAAACAGAAGAGGAACGTAATGAAAGAATGCGAAGGGAGTATGAGGAGAACAAAAGTAAGAAAAAGAATATTTTTCAGCGGCTGTTTCAGAAAAAGTGATAACCTGTTGAGAAAAGAAAAAGCTTATGCTATTATTACTGATAAATATTGTTTTATTAGATAAGGGAAGTGCAATGAGTTATTCAGTAAAAAGACTTACAGAAGGTGAAATGCTTGATATATACACAGGACTGGCCAAACACCATTTTCCTGAAGCTGAATTAAAGCCTCTGTACGCCGTAAAAAAGCTTATGGAGAACGGAGAATATATCGGACTCGGAATGTTTGATGATAATGCAGGGCTGATGGCATACGCATTATTTACGGTATCCAAAGATACAGATATCATACTGCTCGATTATTATGCAGTGCTTGAAGAATACCGGAGTCAGGGTACAGGAAGTATATTTCTTTCAGAAATGAAAAATGTGCTAAAAGGTGTTGGCGGAATCCTTCTTGAAACGGAAGATATAGAGTTTGCCGTGAATGAGGACGAGGCTGATATAAGACGCAGGCGTGATTCATTCTACAGGCGCAATGGAGTGGCGGCAACCGGGGTAAAATCAGGATATTGCGGTGTGAACTATAACATATGGTATTTACCTGTTGACCGGGAGATTGACACCAAAACTGCAAGGTCTGCCTTAGAATCGCTGTATAATACGATGTTTGAATACATGAAGGACAGCGATAAAGTCGACAGGTTCATAGTGTGAAAAA
>CAMECH010000006.1 GCA_945913015.1 uncultured Bacteroides sp. | reverse complement strand
AAGAAGATTGATGAGATGCTTGAATACTATGAGAAAAAAGGATGTGACGTTAAGCAATTGGATAAGTTTATTATGCTGTAGCAGAATCTGGCCACGATGGGAGAAGTTGCGGCTATTTATTCTTTGTGCACAATTTTAAGTTTTCGCTTTTTACAGCTGGGGTAAGAACATGCCGGAGTTGGTAAACTGCATCTCATATGCCGAGCGGGTTTTTGAATTTTTGAACCTGCCGGAAGAAAAGATGTGTGAAATATCTGTGGCTGGGAAAAAGGCTTATTTGAAGGAAGTTAATGCCATAGAATTTAAGGATATTGTATTTGGATATAGTGACAAGGAAAATATATTTAATGGGAAATCCTATTCATTTGAGAGTAATAAGATAACAGCCATAGTGGGACAGTCAGGATGTGGAAAAAGTACGCTGGCAAAGCTGTTGTTAGGCTTTTACCAGTTGCAAGACGGTGACATATGTATTCGGACAATCCCTTAGAAATACGAATATAGCAAAGATACGAGACTTGATTGTTTATGTACCGCATCAACCATATTTGTATAATATGAGTATCAAGGATAATATAAGACTTGCCAATGAATCAGCAACAGACCAAGAGATTTATCAGGCTGCTAAGTTGGCCAATGCACATGAGTTTATTGAACGCTTAGAAAATGGATATGATACAGTAATGCAAAATAGCGGCAGTAACCTATCAGGAGGCCAGCGACGGAGAATAGCCATTGCCAGAGCAATCTTGAAGAATGCCCCGGTAATTCTTATGGATGAGGCTACATCTGCTCTCGATAATGAATCCGAGCAGATGATAGCAGATGCAATTAGTCAGCTAAGAAACCAAAAAACCGTTATTATGATTGCGCATAGAACGGCGACAATTCAATTGGTGGATAATGTGGTAGTATGTTAATTGTGTAATTGGCGAAGGTGTAATGATTTAGACAAAAGTATCGGAGTGTTTTTTTATGGAAACTATGGTAGAATGTCAGTATAGATAATTGTCAATTGAAAGAAATCCAGTAATATAGGAATATTTTCCGGGGGGATTGATTCTTGAAAAAAGAAATAAACAACGAATCCAATAAGACAGTTGAAAGCAATAATAAGAAGAATACAGCATATTTCCACCTTCCGGGGTTGTTTGAGTTTTACGAATTGTATAGAGAGTTTTTACCTCTTTTTCGTGAGCATAGAGAATATTTTTATGATTGGTGCGAAATAGGCTCAATATATGGAGCCCCTTATGATTGTATATGGGGAGGTGGTCGTACCTCATTAGGAAATCATAATCCTATAGAAGTGTTAAAATTAACGCAGAAGTATGGCGTTTCTGCAAGACTTACTTTTAGCAATTCATTACTTGGAAAAGAACACCTTATGGATAAAAAATGTAATGAATTATGTTCTTTATTTGAACAGAGTACAGGAATAAGTAATGGTGTTATTGTTCACTCAGATCTTCTTTTAGAGTATTTAAAATTAAATTATAAAAAACTATATTATGTTTCATCCACAACTAAGGTACTTACGGACTTTAATCAATTTCATGATGAGATAAAAGTTAAGGACTTTCGATATGTCGTACCGGATTTTCGATTAAATAAGGATTTTGATAATCTAAGACAGCTTGACTCTTTTGAGAAGAACAAGGTGGAATTTTTATGCAACGAATGTTGTTATATAGGATGTAAGGACAGGAAAGCCTGTTATGAAGCGGTAAGTCGCAAGAATCTTGGGGAAGATAAATGTGAACATTTATGTACGGCACCGGATGTAGGTGATGGATATATGTTTTCTAAAGCCATGACAAATCCGTCTTTTATCAGTATAGAAGATATTACGGATGTCTATTTACCAATGGGCTTTAATAACTTTAAGATAGAAGGACGAGGTCTTGGGAGTGCATTGGTGCTGGAATTTTTGCTTTACTATATGACGAGACAGGAGTATCAGTTGCATGTAAGAGAAAAAATTTATCTGCATAATATGTTGGATTTGTTTTAAGATTCAAAAGGGGTATTTTTATGAAGACAAGACAGGAAGTACTTAAGTTCGGATTGTCATTTCCGGATACATATCAGGAAGCACCATTTCATGATGAGAATTGGCAGCTTGTGAGGATAAAAAGAAGCAAAAAAGCATTTCTATGGACATATGAGCGTGACGGATATATTAATGTTAATGTCAAAGTATCTCCTGAATGGAGAGATTTTTGGAGAAGGGTATATCCCTCTGTTATTGCGGGATGGCACCAGAATAAGGAACATTGGAATACAATCATTTTGGATGGATCTATTCCTGATAAGGATATAAAAAGGATGATTACAAAAAGCTATGATCTTGTAACAGACAGTCCTACCCAAAGGATATATGAAGCTGTAAAGAAGATACCTAAGGGGTGCGTTGCGACTTATGGTCAGATAGCAAAGCTTGCAGGAAACGTTAATATGTCCCGTGCGGTTGGCAATGCACTTCATAAGAATCCTGACCCGGACAATATTTGCTGCTACAGAGTTGTTAATTCAAAGGGAGAGCTTGCAAAAGGATTTGCATTCGGCGGAGAGGAAAAACAGGCACAACTTCTTAGACAGGATGGGATAGAGGTTGTAAATGGCAAGGTAGACCTTAATAAATATAAAATGAATATATAAATATGTAATAATCAGTAGAGAGGAGTAAGCTATGAAAAAGTTTATAGGGTAACTGAAGATGTGATGATAACTGCAAAAAATAAGTGGCTTATTGCTCATCCGCAAGCAGGATTACCAAAAGGCACGCACATTGGTTTAACAGAAAAAAACTTAAATGTCAATGAATTTTAGCAAAACTAAAAGATAATTAATATCAGAAAAGAATGAAATAAGATGAAAGAAAGTAAGAACGTGGGCGATTCGATATTTGAAAGGTGGAATGAATAATGCCGAAAATATTGCAATAAAAAACCTATATCTATGTGGCTTTTACAACTACTCACATAAATATAGGCTACCAATTAATTTAATGCGGAAGATGGGACTTGAACCCACACGACTGCAATAGCCACAAGATCCTTAGTCTTGCTCGTCTGCCAGTTCCGACACTTCCGCATGCGTATTAGATTAATCATTTAAGTAATTGATGCGGAAGATGGGACTTGAACCCACACGACTGCAATAGCCACAAGATCCTTAGTCTTGCTCGTCTGCCAATTCCGACACTTCCGCAAATTATTAAATGATGGCTGAATAAAATGGATACCTCCGCAATAATATGCGGAAGATGGGACTTGAACCCACACGAGCTTAACGCCCACAAGAACCTGAATCTTGCTCGTCTGCCAATTCCGACACTTCCGCGTGGTTGACAGTTGGTATCCTTAACCACAACGCTTGTCTATAATAACATTTGATTTTTTGAATGTCAACACTTTTTTTAATATAGTTTTGATTTTTTGTGAAAAAATGTTTTGAATTTTTATATATACTATGATACAATAGCAAAAGATGTTTAATGTTAAAAGCACTAGGAGGTTTTGTAATGAAGCATATTAAGACAATCAACGACAGAGTTCTTAAGGATACTATGAAGAAGGGCGGCTGCGGTGAATGCCAGACATCTTGCCAGTCAGCTTGTAAGACATCTTGTACAGTTGGTAATCAGAGCTGTGAGAATAAGAACAACTAATATTATTGGCATGTGCCATGTGTTACTGACGAGAGAGTGTTTGGCATGTAAGCACTCTCTCGTTGTGTGTTTTCACAGGCATATGTGTTTTCACAGACAGGTAAATGAATTTTAGAAAGGCAATACCCGATGGTTCATCAGTATAAAAATAACGGATATAATATAATTCTTGATGTCAACAGCGGTGCAGTCCACGTAGTGGATGATGTAGTGTATGATATTATTGAAGAATATAAAAAGACAACAGTGGATGCAGACGGCAGAATTACAGATGACAAAAAGCAGAAACTGATACAGGCATTTTCAGGAAAATATGAAAAAGCCGATATTGAAGAGGCCTGCGAGGAGATAACAGAGCTTGCCGGTCAGGGTAAACTTTTTACAAAAGATATTTATGAGCCTTATATAGACAGTTTTGCTGACAGACCTACTGTAGTTAAGGCATTATGCCTTCATATTGCGCATGACTGCAACCTTGCATGCCGCTACTGTTTTGCAGAAGAAGGTGAGTATCATGGCAGAAGGGCTATGATGTCATTTGAGGTTGGAAAGAAAGCATTGGATTTTCTTGTGGCTAATTCAGGAAGCCGTAAGAATCTTGAAGTGGATTTCTTTGGCGGAGAGCCAACAATGAATTTTGAAGTTGTAAAGCAGCTTGTTGAATATGGAAGAAGCATTGAGAAAGAACATAATAAAAATTTCAGATTTACGCTTACAACCAACGGAATTCTGCTTGACGATGAAATAATGGAATTTGCTAATAAAGAAATGTCTAATGTTGTTTTAAGTATAGATGGGCGTAAAGAAATAAATGATCTCATGCGGCCGACACGTAATAACCACGGAAGCAGCTATGATATCATAATGCCGAAGTTTAAGAAATTTGCAGAAAGCCGTAATCAGTATAATTATTATGTGAGAGGAACATTTACACATAATAATCTTGATTTCTCAAAGGATGTGCTGCATCTGGCAGATGAAGGCTTTGAACAGATTTCGGTGGAACCGGTTGTGGCAAAACCGACAGATGATTATGCAATCAGGGAAGAAGATTTGCCTCAGATTTTTGAGGAATATGATACGCTTGCAGCCGAGCTTGTTAAGAGAAAGAAAGAAGGCAGGGGATTTAACTTTTTCCATTTCATGATTGATCTTGATGGAGGTCCATGTGTTGCAAAACGTCTTTCGGGATGCGGCTCAGGATGCGAATATCTGGCTGTAACGCCTTGGGGGGATTTATATCCGTGCCACCAGTTCGTCGGTGAAGAAAAGTTTATTATGGGAAATGTGGATGACGGAATTGTAAGAACTGACATCAGAGATGAGTTTAAGGCGTGTAACGTATATTCCAAAGATAAGTGCAGGAATTGCTTTGCAAAATTTTTCTGTTCAGGCGGATGTGCTGCAAATTCATATAATTTCAACGGCACAATAAATGATACATATGATGTGGGATGCGAAATGCAGAGAAAACGTGTGGAGTGTGCTATAATGATTAAAGCTGCAATGGCAGATGAGTGATTGCGCACAGGGAATTATTGATAAATAATGTATTATAAATATTTTTAAATATGGAGGGCCATATGAAGTACGACTTAAAAAAGAAGATTATCTATTCGGTAATCATGCTGGCATTGCTGTTTGGAATGAGCTATGTGGCAGCATTTGGTATGAAGGACGGATACGGCAGCATAAGAGAGATTAAAAAGGGACTTGACCTCGCAGGCGGCGTCAGCATCACCTACGAGATAAAGGAAGATAATCCGAGTGCTCAGGATGTTGATGACACAATTTATAAGCTCCAGCAACGTGTCCAGAATTACAGCACAGAGGCAGAGGTGTACAAAGAGGGTGAAAAAAGAATAACAGTTGAAATCCCGGATGTTACGGATGCCAATGCAATTCTTGAAGAACTTGGACAGCCGGGTACACTTGTTTTCCTTGATGAAGCAGGATACACGAAGTTTGCTGATGGTGAAGAGTATACACCGCTTCTTACAGGTTCTGACGTCAAGAATGCACTTGCAGGAACAGATTCAAGCTCAACAACATCAAAATATGTAGTTTCACTTGAGTTTAATGAAGATGGAAAGCAGAAGTTCGCGGATGCAACAACTGCAAATGTCGGAAAGATTATTTATATAATCTATGACGGAAAGGTTGTAAGTGCTCCGAGAGTTAATGAAGTTATAACAGGCGGAAGTGCGCAGATCGATGGCATGGAGTCATATGAGGAGGCAAATACGCTTGCTTCATACGTAAGAATAGGTGCAATGCCACTTGAACTTCAGGAGATGCGTTCACAGGTGGTAGGTGCAAAGCTTGGTGAAACTGCAATTCAGACAAGTCTTCTGGCAGCAGCAATCGGTTTCGTAATTCTTTGTATATTTATGATAGTTATGTACAGAGTTCCGGGATTTGTAGCATCATTGTCGCTTGTCATCTATGTTGCACTTGATATATTTATACTTAGCATCTATGAAGTAACACTTACATTGTCAGGTATTGCGGGTATTATACTCTCAATCGGTATGGCGGTTGATGCCAATGTAGTTATTTTCTCGCGTATTAAAGAGGAAATTGGTGCCGGAAAAGGTACTGAATCAGCTATAGAGCAGGGATTTAAGAAGGCTATGTCTGCCGTGGTTGATGGAAATATCACAACACTTATTGCGGCACTTGTATTGTATCTGAGAGGCTCAGGTACAGTTAAGGGCTTTGCGGTTACTCTTGCAATCGGTGTTATCCTGTCAATGTTTACAGCAATTGTAATTACAAAGACAATAATGAAGCTTTTCTTTAACTTTGGATGCAAGGCAGAAAAGTTTTATGGCGCTGTTAAAAACGATAAGGTCATTGATTTTGAGGGAAAGAAGAAAATTACATTTGCAATTCCGGCAGGAATCATTGTTGCCGGCATTGTTGGAATGATTGTATTCAGCTCAATGGGTAAGGGAGCGTTTAATTACAGCCTTGATTTCGTAGGAGGTACTTCAACAACTGTTACATTTAACGAGGAAATGTCTCTTGCAGATATTGATGCCAATGTTATTCCTGTAATCAAAGAGGCAACCGGAGTTAACAGTGTGCAGCAGCAGAAGGTAACTAACAGCACACAGGTAGTATTTAAGACAGATGAGCTTTCACTTAGCCAGAGAGAAGCGCTTAATACAGCACTGGAAAGCAAATTTGGTGTAAATGAAGAGAGCATCGACAGTCAGAGCATAAGCTCCACTGTCAGCAGCGAGATGAAGAGAGATGCTGTAGTTGCAACGATTCTTGCAATTATCTGTATACTTGTTTACATCTGGTTCAGATTTAAGGATATATGCTTTGCAACAAGTGCAATTATAGCTCTTATTCATGACGTTGCAGTTGTGCTTGTGTTCTACGTATTTTCAAGAACATCAGTCGGAAGCACGTTTATCGCATGTATGCTTACTGTTGTAGGTTATTCTGTTAACTCTACAATCGTTATATTTGACAGAATACGTGGTGCAATAAATGCAGCACCTGATAAAAATAAAATTGATTACAAGCAGCTTGTCAATGAAAGTATTACATATACTCTCACAAGATCAATTAACACATCACTGACTACGTTTATCATGCTGCTTTCACTCTTTATCTTCGGTGTATCGTCAATCAGGGAGTTTGCGCTTCCTCTTATGGCAGGTATTATTGCAGGTGCATATTCATCAGTGTTCCTTACAGGCGTGCTTTGGCTTATGCTTAAAAATGTAAAGGAAAAGCATGAACAGAAAGCTGCAGTTAAGGAAGCTGAGCGCATAAAGGCTGCTGAGGCTGAGGATGCAAAGAATTTAAGCAATTCAAAGAAAAAGAAAAAAGATAAGAAGAACAATGAAGGCTGATTTTATGAAATATTAACTTCACAGAAGACGGGCTTTACTGAGAATTAGCTTTGTTCATAATTGAAAGGAATAGGATGCTTACTGCCACTTACATTTTTGTGGTGGTAGGCATTTCTTATTATTAAAATGAGTGTTTGGAAAGTATACGCAAAGAAAGCCGATTTCAAAAGAATAGGTGACAAATTCGGTATTAATCAGGTTGTTGCCAGAGTTATAAGAAATCGTGACCTTATACAGGACAGTGAGTTTGAAACATATCTGTATGGCACAATCAGAGATATCCCGGAACCGATGCTTATGAAAGGAATGAGCCGGGCAGTTTCTTTAATCAATAAAGCGATATTGTCCGCAGAGCATATCAGGATAATCGGAGATTATGATATTGACGGTATTTGTTCAATATACATTCTTCATATGGGACTTGAGAGTATGGGAGCGGTCGTTGATTATGTTGTCCCGGACAGAATAACGGATGGATACGGAATCAATGAAAATATTATAAAGAAAGCACATGAAGATGGCGTAAGCATGATTATTACATGTGATAACGGAATTGCCGCAAAAGATGCAGTTGCGTATGCAAAATCGCTCGGCATGACGGTGATTGTAACAGACCATCATGATGTGCCGTTTCAAATTAGAGAGGATGGCATAAAGGAATATATTCTTCCGCCTGCCGATGTTATAATTAATCCAAAACAGCAGGATTGCGGTTATCCGTTTAAAGATTTGTGTGGTGCTGCGGTTGCATGGAAGCTTATAACAGCACTAAAAAATACAGAACCGGCAGATGATAAAATGCTTATGCAGCTTCTT
This sequence comes from uncultured Bacteroides sp., assembly GCA_945913015.1. Taxonomy (GTDB): domain Bacteria; phylum Bacillota; class Clostridia; order Lachnospirales; family Lachnospiraceae; genus Bacteroides_F. The sequence goes on along the minus strand of CAMECH010000006.1, from coordinate 118,040 downwards.
GAATTTGCCGCAATAGCAACTGTAGGCGATATAGTACGCATGCAGGGGGAAAACAGAATAATAGTAAAATATGGTTTACGCCATATCCATGCCGGTTCCAATAATCTGGGACTGCGCGTGCTTATGAATGAGTGCAAAGTCAGTGAGAGCGAATTTGACACATATCACATAGGCTTTGTGGTGGGGCCGTGTCTTAATGCAAGCGGACGGCTTGACAGTGCTGCCAAGGCAATCAGGCTTCTTGAGACAAAAGATGAGGCGGAAGCTTTAAGGCTATCAAAAGAGCTTAAAGAACTTAATGATGAGAGAAAGGATATGACAGAAAATGGGTTTGTTGCTGCATGTGCGTCTGTTGAGACCGGGTATGGTGCAAATCTGCCGGGTATAATTATTGTGTACATACAGAACTGCCATGAAAGTGTTGCGGGAATAATAGCGGGAAGAATAAGAGAAAAATATTACAGACCGGCAATTGTATTTACTGACTCAATCGGTGATGAAAGCATTTATAAAGGCTCAGGACGTTCGATTGAAGGGTATGATATGTTTGAAAAAATCAGTGAATGTTCAGACCTTTTATCAAAGTTTGGCGGACATCCTATGGCGGCAGGCATGAGCATTGACAAATCACTGTTTGAAGAGTTCAGACAGCGAATGATTGAAAATGCCGATATAAGTGAGGAAATGCTTGTTCCGGTAACATGGATAGATGTTCCGATGCCGCTTGATTATGTGACTGAGGAAATAGTATCCCAGCTTGAACTACTGGCTCCGTATGGAAAAGACAATCCAAAACCGCTGTTTGCAGATAAAAATTTGTGCATTTTAAAGAAAAATGTATTGGGAAAGAATAAAAATGTACTCAAATTACAGCTTGAGACACAGAGCAAAAGAAAGTTTGAAGCAATAAAGTTTCATGTTGATAATGATGAGCAGGAACAGCTTAATGAAGGTGATCTGATTTCAATAGTGTATTATCCGGTGATAAATACATATAACGGGAGAAGTCAGCTTCAGATGACGATTGTTGAAATCAAGAGTCAGAAATAAGTATACAAAAAGTAATGCCTGATTATTATTTAATTTTAATCAGGCATTTATTCTGGTCTACGTGCTCAAATACATAATCAACAAATGCTGTTTGTTGTGTGTCGGGAATATCTGCCTTACGTATCATGACAATCATAGTCCCTTTATTAAACATCATATAATATCCCAGCGTGTCATAAATAGTTGTGAAGTCATTCCAGTTATATGTGTATTGAAGATTGTAATCTTTGATTTCGGCAAGAATACCGCTTGGCATCAGCGTAATCTCACATGGCGCACTTTCGGATGCATCACGGTTCTTCAGATGGTATTTTATGCTGCTTTTGCACTGTGAAAAAATAAAAAACGGATATGCACATAAAATAACATAAATGATGAGCATAAATGATGAGCGCAGACCAAGACAAAAAAGAACAATACTTGCGGCTGCAGGAAGGCAGGTAAGTATTAGTTCGGTTTTGTTTCTCCAGAAACGGTTCCAGTATACAATACGGGCATATTCTTTGCCGCTCGCCTTCAGTGTTGTGTTAAAACGTATAATATCCATTATAAAATCTGCTCCAATTAGTTTTTCTTAAATATATCATAGTAAAATGATTTACTCAATAAAATAAAAATAAAATCCTATAACATCTATTTTCAAAAAAAGAAATATGAGGTATAATATAGCAATAATATTTTATTAATGTCATGTGTATAAAATATTTAAATGCACAGGCAGGATGGGGAGAGTGTTTTGAAAGTAGATGGTATGCGCGAAAGAGCGATGACAAATATTGTCAATATGCTTGAAAAAGAGGGGACATTTACAGAGATTGTATATGAAATTCTAAAAGAAGCAGAAGCATATTTACATACAACAAGCGCGTCTTTAATGCAAATTAATTCAGCACAGACCAAGATAAGCACCATTATTTCATATGGTGAGGAGGATTCAGCAAAGGACAGTCCGCAGGAGGTTAATCTTGAAGGACTGCAGGGAATACTGTTTGGAGAAGAAATTATAGTATATGAGAGCCGAAATGCTTCAAAAGCACAGCTTGAACGTTTACAGCCGTTAAATATACATTCGGTCGTTACAATGCCGATTGTGATTAACGATATGGTGGCGATGTATTTTGTCATATTTGAATCGGACGAACAGCGTTCCTTTGATGAAAGTGAATTGCATTTTATTCAGGATACGGCAAAGATTATACAGAGTATAGCCCAGAAGAAAATTATTAACAGTTCACTGCTTTCATCATATGAACTGTTAAGAGAAATCTTAAGCAATATCGGCAGCGGAATTATTGTATGTAACCGTGATACAGGCAATGTATTGTTTGAAAATGACATTGTGCAGAATGTTGATGAGGTCAGAAGAACAATGAAGGAATGCATTCAGGATTTCTTTGATCTCGGATGCCCGATGGAAAATGACAGACCTGTTGAAAGCTACGATTCACAGTCAGGATTGTGGTTTGAAGTGAGCTTTGCTCCGTTGAAATGGCTCGATGGAAGCCCGGTTATCATCTGTACTTCGGTGGATATAACACAGAAGAAGAAAAATCAGCAGAAGATTGAATATCAGGCGCATAACGATTTTCTCACAGGACTGTACAACAGGATGAAATGTGAGAATGACTTAAGAAAGCTTATCAAGAGGGCGATAAATGATGGTACAACGGGTGCAGTAATGTTTATTGACCTTGATAATTTTAAACATATTAATGACGGACTCGGACACCAGTACGGCGATGTGCTGTTACAGCAGGTGGCAGCCGGTCTGCAGGGAATTCCGGGATTGCGCGGGCATTGTTACCGAATGGGCGGCGATGAATTTGTAATTATAGTTGAGCCTCAGATTTACGACCAGCTTGACAGAATTGTACGCACAATATCTGATATGTTTAATCGTTCCTGGTATCTTATGGGAACTGAGTATTATTGTACCATGAGTATGGGAATTGCCAAATTTCCTGAGCAGGGCAGTGATGTTAACGAGCTTGTCAAGAAGGCTGATATTGCAATGTATGAAGCCAAAAAAGCCGGCAAGAACAGATTTTCATATTACAGTGCGGAAAATGACAATGGTTCGATAAAGCAGCTTGATATTGAAAATAATATGCGTCAGGCAGTAGCTTCTGAGTGTGACGAATTTGTTGTCTTTTATCAGCCGGTTGTTAATGCGTCTGACGGTGAATGTGTGTCATGTGAGGCACTGATACGCTGGAACAGCAAAGTGCTCGGATTTATGGCTCCGGGAGAATTTATACCGCTGGCAGAATATCTTGGACTTATTACATCCATTGGCGATTACGTGCTTGAAGAGGCATGCAGACAGTGTAAGTACTGGAATGAACATGGATTTCCGAATTTCAGGATTAATATCAATCTGTCGGTAGTACAGCTTATGCAGAAGGATGTAGTAAGCAATGTTAAGAAGATTCTTGACAGAACCGGAGTTAATCCTAACAACATTGTACTTGAAATTACCGAAACATTTGCAATTAATGATATGGAGCGTGTGATGAATATTGTCAAGGGACTTAAGACGCTCGGGCCAAAGATAGCTCTTGATGACTTTGGAACAGGGTATTCATCACTCAATTACATAAAGCAGCTTCCGCTTGACATAATAAAAGTGGACAAGACTTTTATCGATGATATTGTTGAAGATGATTATGCCCAGGCATTTGTCAAGCTTATCGTTGAACTTTCCAAGACAATCGGTACAAAGATTTGTGTGGAAGGTGTTGAGACAAAGGAACAGTATGACCTGCTTGCCGAGATAGGCGTTGATTACATACAGGGATACTACTTCGGAAAGCCTGTTCCGGTTGCTGAATTTGCAAGAAAGAATCTTTTAAAGAGTGAGACTTGAGATGGTTGATAACTCATATGAAGGCCTTAGAAAAAGAAACCTGTCAAAAGAGCTTGACAAAAAACTGGAAGAGCTTTGTACAGACGGTATAACACCAAGGCTGTTTTTACATAGCTGCTGTGCTCCGTGCAGCAGTTATGTGATAGAATATTTGTCGAAGTACTTTAAGATAACGGTTTTCTACTATAATCCCAATATTTCTGAGGAAGCAGAATACAGAAAGAGGGTTGAGGAGCAGAAAAGATTTATAAGTGAGTTCCCTTCGGTTCACAAGGTTGATTTTATAGAGGGAGATTATGAGCCGGAAGCTTATTTTAAAGCGGTCAGTGGACTTGAAGATTGCAGGGAAGGCGGCGCAAGGTGTTTTGAATGTTACAGGCTTCGCCTTGAAAGAACAGCGGCTGTGGCAAAAAAGCTTGGCGGGTATGATTATTTTACTACAACTTTGAGCATAAGCCCACTGAAAAACAGCGCAAAGCTCAATGAAATCGGTTGTAAACTTGCAGAAGAATATGGTATTCCGTATCTTTTATCGGACTTTAAGAAAAAGGAAGGATATAAAAGGTCGGTTCAATTATCGCAGGAATACGGATTGTACAGACAGAATTACTGCGGATGCATTTATTCTAAAAATAATTAAATGGAGGATTTATTATGGCAAAGAAAGGTTCATTTTTAAAGGCAGCTCTTGGTATTGGCTCACTTGCTGTGGCTGGCAAGGTGGTATACGATAAGTATAAGAATACTAAGGAAAAATATGTGAAGGAAGAAGATGAAAGTAAGGATGATATTGTTAAAAAGTACAATGCAATTGCAGAGTCTAAAGTTATAGAGCTTCAGGATGAAGAATTTGAAGGCTGTGAGATTAAGGCAGTTGCCTCAAAGGTTGTACTTGATTTGAGTCTTGCTGCAATCGAAAAAGATGTTTATATCAATTTTAAGAGTCAGGCAAGCTGCGTGATTATTGTGCTTCCGGAAGGAATTAATGTTACATGTGACATTGAGAAGGTTGCAAGTGCAGTAAAGAATGAGGTTGAAAATTCAGAAGAGGAAGGAATTCCTACTGTTTATGTGATTGGTACTTCCAACGTAAGCTGTGTTGATATCATTCCGGCAGATTTTTATTGCGAGGATGATGACTTTGAAGATGATGCAGACAGCGATTTCGTAGAAGAAGAGCCTGAAATCAAGGCGGAGCCGGAGACAAAGAAGGCAGAGCCTGAGAAGGAGACAAAGAAAGAAGCTGAAGTAAAGCCTGAAGCAGAGGAAAAGAAAGAGCCTGAAAAAAAGACTACAGCAAAGGCAGAAGAAGCAAATGATTCAGAGGAGGTTATTTCACTCCAGGAAGTTGATGACTAAGCACAGCATTTACAGATGTTGCTGCAAAAGTTTTTATAAGGAGCCTGACCGATGGTAAAGCAGTCTATAGAGGAAATGTATCGGATTTGTGATGAAATCGAGAAAGCCGGTGTGGTAAAAGATGAATGCAAACCCTCATTGCGCGAAAATTTGCGGCAGGAGTTCCTGACATATATAATATGGCTTAATGAAGCGGAACCTGCCTGGAATAATCAAAAGGCAGGTTTTTTGCGCGATACGCTGGGAATTTCGTTAAATCAGGATGATGTCAGAAAAATGGAGGAGAGCCGCAGGGTAAAAGTATCATTTGCAAATGATATTCCGATTGTGTTTAAATATTTTGTCCTTGTAGATGCAAGAGAGCGTGCAAAGGGTAAAATCCTCAAAGAAAAACGTGCTGCAAGGCTTTCTGCAGTGTACAGGGAATTGGGACAGAATTTTATAAGCTGTGATGATTTTGCAACAGATTTGGAAATCCGCATGCTTACGCAGTATGGTATGATGCTCGACAATTATCTGAAGGGATTTGGAATCCTTGGCAGTAATACTGTACAGGGAAATATGTATTCAAAAAATGATGATGAGAAGCAGCCTGCGGATTTAGATGATATTCTGGCTGAACTTAATTCACTTGTCGGTCTCAAAAATGTGAAATCGGACATTAACGAGCTTATAAATCTTTTGAAGGTTCAGAAACTGCGAAAAGACAGAGGCATGAAGATTGCCGATATCTCAAAACACATGGTGTTTTCCGGTAATCCCGGCACAGGAAAAACAACGGTTGCGCGCCTGCTTGCACAAGTATATGCGGCTCTCGGGATACTAAAGAAAGGTCATCTGGTGGAGGTGGACCGCTCAGGACTTGTAAGCGGATTTGTGGGACAGACCGCAATCAAGACGGCTGAGGTAATAGAGCAGGCCAGAGGCGGTGTCCTTTTTATTGATGAGGCATATACACTTGTATCGGGGAAAAAGGAAGGGGACTTCGGTCAGGAGGCTGTTGATACACTGCTTAAGGGCATGGAAGACTATCGTGATGAACTGATTGTGATAGTTGCAGGCTATCCTGATTTGATGGAACAGTTTCTTGATTCAAATCCGGGACTTCGTTCCAGATTTAATAAATTTATTATTTTTGAGGATTACACGCCGGATGAGCAGCTTGAGATTATGAAGTCAATGTGCATTAAGCAGGATTATGAAATGGAAGATGAGGCAAAGGGCAAGGCACTTAAGTATTTTGAGGAAAGTTCAAAGGCGGATAATTATGCCAATGCAAGAGCTGTGCGCAACTATTTTGAAAAGGCGGTAAGTCATCAGGCGGGGCGCATAGTAAAAATGCAGGAGCACAATGAAGCAGTAGATGAGAAGGTACTGAGAATGCTTATTGCAGATGATTTGCCGGTGCCGGACGAAAAAACAGAGGAATTAGTGTGAAAAATTACGCCTGATGCGCTAATTTTTCACACGGCTGTTTGTGCCGCAGGCGCCACAAACAAGCTATTATCGCAGAGCCAAATCCGATATTTGGCTCGCGATTCCTCCGACGCATAAGCGTCTGCGGAATGGGGATTATTATGGAATATAAGCAGAGACTTCAGGACTACATTAAAAATATGGAAACGGATGATATTATTTTTGTAAGCAGTCTTTACGAGGAACATTTTTCGGATGTGCCGGACGGGGCATTTTTTAAAATGGTTGAGAGAATGACAAAAGAAGGTCTGCTTATGAGGGTGAGCAAAGGAATTTATGCAAAGCCTGAGGCAACAGAAGAACAGGTGGAGAATGGTGTCCTCAATTTTTACTTCGGTGAAAATAATGATGCCGGAATGTATATAGGTTTAAAACTGTACAATAAATACAATCTTACGTCTGTAACAGATGAGACGAGGATACTGTACTCCAATCTGACATATCAGGACAGAAAAATAATACGCAATGTTACGATATACAGATGCCCGGTAGAGCTTACATATGACCATGCAAAGATTATTGAAATGCTTGAGGTGCTTGAGCATTATAAGGATATACCAAAGCTTGATAAAAAACAGTTTGCGCGGTTTCTCGTACAGATGTCAAAGGCTTATGATGATGAAAGCGCAAGGCAGGTGCTTGAAGTAATGAAATACAGAAAAAGTACTATTGCATTTTTAAAAAGTGTACTTGATGAATATAAGGTGCCAAATACAATGTCAGTCTACCTTAATAAGGCATCAAAGTACAGAATACCAAAGCTGTAAATATTTTTATTGATTTATTTTATGCCTGTGATATAATGGGCATTAGTCATTTAACAATAAATATAAAAGCAGAGTAGAATTTTGTGCGTTAAGTGCCGGATGAACAGGGAGTTGTCATCCGGACGAAAAGATTTCTTGCGGTACAGAATTCGCATCCCGCTGCTACATAATACGGAATGGTTACATACCTCTTATGTAGTGATAGGACTACTGCAAAGGAGGTATTTTTTATGCAAAAATTATTAAAAATGTTACTGGAATCCGTAAGAGAACTCAAGGTTATAAGAAATCTGGTTCTGTGTGCGATGCTTGCCGCAATGGCGGTTGTGCTGGGCTTTTATACAATCCGTATAGGAAGCTTTATTAAAATAGGATTTTCGGGAATACCGAACCAGATTGTGGCATGCCTTTTCGGACCTGCCGTAGGAGCAATGTTTGGCGGAGCTCTGGATATACTTAAGTTTATAATAAATCCTGACGGAACCTTTTTTCCGGGATTTACAGTGAGCGCAATAGTTGCAGGCTTTATCTATGGAGTGTTCTATTATAAGAGAAATCCAAGCTTTATTCGTGTTTTTATTGCATCATTCCTTGTAAATGTAATAGTAAATATAGGACTTAATACTTTATGGCTTGCAATATTGTATAATTATGACGGCATGAAGTTTCTGACAGTACTTCAGGCAAGAGCAGTCAAAAATCTTGTGATGACTCCGGTGGATGCGATTGTATTCTGGACAATCATGAGACCGGTCGGAGAAATAGTAAAGAGGCTTATGCCGGGTAAGCTTGCGGTAACTTCCGCAGCCAGAAATAAAAAAGCAGATGTATAGGTTAATCAGGACATAGGGAGGAAAAAGTATGAAATTATTAATTGCATCGGATATTCATGGCTCTGCTGCGTATTGCAGACAGCTTCTGGAATGTTTTGACAGTGAGAACGCAGATAAACTTATACTGCTGGGAGACATATTATATCACGGACCGCGCAATGACCTTCCTGAAGAATATGCACCAAAGAAAGTTATTGCCATGCTTAACGAAAGAAAGCAGGATATTATGTGCGTCAGGGGTAACTGTGACACGGAAGTTGACCAGATGGTGCTTGATTTCCCGATCCTTTCGGAGGAGGGAATTATATTTGCCGATGGTCATACATTTGTGCTTGCACACGGACATAAGCTTACCGGTGTTACAAAGCCTGTGCTTCGTGACGGGGATGTGCTTATATGCGGACATACACATGTGCCAAAGGCGGAACGACAGCCTGTTGATGCCAATGATGAGTCAAATGGAACTTATATGTATATTAACCCGGGTTCCGTGTCAATCCCGAAGGAAAACAGCTGGCATGGATATGTTTTATACGAAAATGATACATTTACAATGAAGGACTTTAAAGGTGAGGTAAAGAGGATAATATATTTATAATTTGTTTCTATTAGTTTATACATTTTTAATGTGATTTTGTTAATAAACATGGTAAAGTTATTCCATGTAGTATGACATTGGAGTATATTTGCTATGATTGGCTGGAAAGAAAAAATACATATGACTGTTGCAGGGTATATAAGCCATGTGGTCTTTAAATGTCCGAATTGCGGATATAAAATAAGGGCGCCAAGAGGGTGTGGAATTATATGCATAAAATGTCCCGGCTGCAGGATTGAATTTTCCAAAAAAACGTGAATGGAGACCAGTATGAAAGAAATTAAATCACCTAAAAGGTCACTGATATTTTATTATCTCGTTGCGCTGGCAGTGATTTTTGTTCTTAACTTTGTTGTAATGCCGTGGTTCTATCAGAAGAGTATTAAGGAAGTTGACTACGGAACATTTTTAAACTGGGTGGATGACGGAAAAATTGCACAGGTTGAGATAACTAACAATGACATTAAGTTTACAAAGACGGATGAGCAGTATGTTGTATATAAGACAGGCAAAATGGATGATTATAAGCTGGTTGACCGTCTGTATGAGGCAAATAATGACATTAAATTCACAAAAGAAATACAGGAACAGGCATCTCCGATAGTGGAATTCCTGCTTACATGGGTTCTCCCGATAGTAATATTTGTGGTTCTCGGACAGTTCCTGAATAAGAAAATGATGAGCGGCATGGGCGGCAATAACATGATGAGTTTTGGCAAGAGCAATGCCCGTGTATATGTACAGTCCACAGGAGGAGTCACATTCAAGGATGTGGCAGGACAGGAAGAAGCCAAAGAGGCGCTGACTGAGATAGTTGATTTTCTGCATAATCCTGACAGATATGCACAGATAGGAGCAAAGCTTCCAAAGGGTGCACTTCTTGTAGGCCCTCCGGGAACAGGTAAAACGCTCCTTGCAAAGGCAGTCGCCGGTGAGGCAAATGTACCGTTCTTTTCTATTGCAGGTTCGGAGTTTGTTGAGATGTTTGTAGGTATGGGTGCATCAAAGGTTCGTGACCTGTTTAAACAGGCTAACGAAAAGGCTCCTTGTATCGTATTTATTGATGAGATTGATACAATAGGAAAGAGACGTGACGGTGGAGCATACGGCGGCAATGATGAGCGAGAGCAGACGTTAAATCAGCTCCTTACAGAGATGGATGGATTTGACGGAAAGAAGGGTGTAGTAATTCTTGCTGCTACGAACAGACCGGATTCATTGGATAAGGCGCTTCTTCGTCCGGGAAGATTTGACAGAAGGATTCCGGTAGAGCTTCCTGACCTTAAGGGAAGAGAGGCAATACTTAAGGTTCATGCCGATAAGGTCAAAATTAACGAGTCGGTTGATTATGCAGCAATAGCAAGGGCAACGGCGGGAGCATCAGGCGCCGAACTTGCCAACATAATTAATGAAGCAGCACTCAGAGCTGTGCGTCAGGGAAGAAGAACAGTCGGACAGGAGGATCTGGAGGAAAGCGTTGAGGCTGTAATTGCAGGTCAGAAGAAGAAAAACTCATCGGTTACCAATAAGGAAAAGCTTATTGTTTCTTACCATGAGGTGGGGCATGCGCTGGTTGCGGCAATGCAGACTAATTCCGCACCTGTAACTAAGATTACAATTATACCGAGAACATCAGGCGCGTTAGGATATACAATGCAGGTTGATGAGGACGAGCATAATCTTATGAGCAAGGAGGAGCTTGAGAATAAGATTGCGACATTTACAGGCGGACGTGCGGCAGAAGAACTGATTTTCCATTCGGTTACAACAGGTGCATCCAATGATATCGAGCAGGCAACAAAGCTTGCAAGAGCTATGGTTACACGCTTCGGAATGACAGATGACTTTGATATGGTGGCGTTTGAGACAGTAAGCAACCAGTATCTCGGAGGGGATACATCACTTGCATGTTCGGCTGAAACTGCTGCCAAAATCGATGCAAAGGTAGTTGAGATAGTTAAAACAGCTCATGCCAAAGCAACAAAAATTCTTCAGGACAATATTTCAAAGCTTCATGAAATCTCCAAGAAGCTGTATGAGGAGGAATCAATTACAGGCGAGCAGTTTATGGAGCTTTTGTCAAGGGAAGTGACTGTTGAAGAACAGCAGTAAGAAAAGTAATGATTACTGAAATGTCTGAATACATTGTATAAATGATTCAAGGCGGCTTGGTAATGAAAGTAGTAAGGTACAAGATAACCGCCGTTACATTTGTGGTAATGGCGGTTTTTGCATGTGTTGTGCAGAACATTACATCTCACAGTGTATTTGCAAATACGGCTCAGTTAAATATGGTTAAGTCAGAAGAAGTTCAACCCAAAATATTTACTTATGAAAATGTTGTTGCCATAACATTTGATGACGGTCCGAGGCGCTCAACAACGACAAGACTGCTTGACGGGCTTAAGGAGAGAAATGTACGGGCAACATTCTTTCTTATGGGGAAAAGTATTGAAGGAAACGAAGATATTGTAGAAAGAATGAAAGAAGACGGGCATCTGATAGGGAATCATACATTTAATCATGTTGAGCTTACAAAACTTTCAGATTCAAAAGCGCTTGAAGAGATAGAAAAAACCAATGAGGCTGTATCATCAATTACAGGCACAAAACCGCAATATATAAGGCCTCCGTTCGGAAAAATCAGCGAACATGTGAAAGAAGAAGTTGATATGGAGTGCGTATTGTGGTCGGTAGACCCTGTTGACTGGAACACCACTGACTGCTGTTCGGTTGTAAATCATGTCGTAAATAATGCAAAAAACGGGGATATAATACTTATGCATGACATCTATGATTCGTCAGTAACGGCGGCACTTGAGATAATAGACCGGCTTCAGGCAAAGGGTTATGTATTTGTGACGGTAGACCAGCTCCTGCTTGACTGACGGAGAACATAGAAGACATTTTGGTGATTTATAAAATCATCTTGATTTTTTTCTGAAAAAATATTATTATAAACACTGATATGTAAATGCAGTGAGGAAGAGGAGTAACTGTTAATTACCGCAAGAGAGAACTGCTCATGGGCTGTAAGGCAGTTTCGGGAAAAGACAGTGAAGGTAGCTTCTTAGCAGCACATCCGAACAGTATTCCGAAGATGGCTGTACATTTATTCATGTGAAAGGCGTTGGAGTGCTTAAGTAAGATGTGACGGGATGATTGTCGTTATTCAATCTAAAGGTCTTGCCGTAAGGCTTGATGAAGTAAGGTGGTACAGCGTATATTCGCCCTTGCATCATTGATGTGGATACATCAGTGTGCAGGGGCTTTTTATTTATCATGCAATGATAAGTATCACGGCAGCATAGAAGAAAAAGCGAAGAATGCTTTGGAAATGGAGAGAAAAATGAGTAAGAATTTAGAGAAAAATTATGACCCTTCAGCGATTGAAGAGCGTCTGTATCAGAAATGGCTTGAAAAAAAGTATTTTCATGCAGAGGTTGACAGAAGCAAGAAACCATTTACCATTGTAATGCCGCCTCCGAACATTACAGGAAAGCTTCACATGGGACATGCACTTGACAATACAATGCAGGATATTCTGATTCGTTTTAAGAGAATGCAGGGATATGAGGCTCTCTGGGTGCCGGGAACTGACCATGCAAGTATCTCAACTGAGGTTAAGGTTATCAATGCCCTTAAGGAAGAAGGAATTGATAAAAATGAACTTGGACGTGAGGGTTTCCTCAAGCGTACATGGGAGTGGAAAAAACAGTATGGCGGAACTATTACAAGCCAGCTTAAGAAGCTTGGTTCATCCTGCGACTGGGACAGAGAGCGTTTCACAATGGATGAGGGCTGCTCAAAGGCTGTTCAGACAGTATTTATCAATCTGTACAACAAGGGGCTGATTTACAAGGGCTCAAGAATTATCAACTGGTGCCCTGTATGTAAGACTTCAATATCGGATGCAGAGGTAGAATATGAGGAGCAGGCAGGACATTTCTGGCACATTAAGTATCCGATTGTAGGAAGCGATGATGCCATAATCATAGCAACAACACGTCCTGAGACATTGATAGGTGACTCTGCACTTGCTGTAAATCCTGCGGATGACAGATATAAGGACCTTGTAGGAAAGATGGTTGAGCTTCCGCTCATGAACCGTCAGATTCCTATTATAGCCGATGAGTATGTTGACATGGAATTTGGTACAGGCGTTGTTAAAATTACACCTGCACATGACCCTAACGATTTTCAGGTAGGAAAGAGACATAATCTTCCTGAAATCAATATGCTTAATGACGATGCCACAATCAATGAAAATGGCGGAAAGTATGCAGGAATGGACCGCTATGAGGCACGTAAGGCGATGGTTGCAGACCTTGAGGCAGCAGGACTTCTTGTTAAGGTTGAAGAGCATGTTCATAATGTCGGTACACATGACCGCTGCAAAACTACGGTTGAGCCGATGATTAAGCAGCAGTGGTTTGTTAAGATGGATGAGCTCATCAAACCGGCAGCAGAGGCTGTTCGCAATGGTGATATCCAGCTTATGCCTGAAAGAATGAATAAGACATATTTCAACTGGACAGACAATATACGTGACTGGTGTATCTCAAGACAGTTGTGGTGGGGACACAGAATCCCTGCATATTACTGCGATGAATGCGGTGAAATGGTTGTGTCTGCAGATGAAGTTACAGTATGTCCAAAGTGTGGCGGACATATGACACAGGATCCGGATACACTTGACACATGGTTCAGCTCAGCTTTATGGCCTTTCTCAACACTTGGATGGCCTGATAATACCGAGGAACTTTCATATTTCTATCCGACCAATGTACTTGTAACTGGATACGACATCATTTTCTTCTGGGTAATCAGAATGATTTTCTCAGGCTATGAGCATATGGGTGAGCGTCCGTTTGAAAAGGTGCTTTTCCATGGTCTTGTGAGAGATTCGCAGGGAAGAAAAATGAGTAAGTCGCTTGGCAACGGAATTGACCCGCTTGAGGTAATCGACAAGTACGGCGCAGATGCATTAAGATTAACTCTTATTACAGGAAATGCACCGGGCAATGATATGCGTTTTTACTGGGAGAGGGTTGAAGCAAGCCGTAATTTTGCAAATAAGGTATGGAATGCATCAAGATTTATTATGATGAATGACCCTGAAGGAAGAATTAAGCCGGGCAATATAAAGATAAATGGCAAGGGCGGAAGCAGCAGTGTTTATGGGCTTCCTGCAAATCTTACCCCGGCAGATAAGTGGATTCTTTCAAGGATGAATAAAGTCGTTGCTGAAGTAACCGAAAATATGGAAAAGTACGAGCTTGGAATTGCCGTTTCAAAGCTTCAGGATTTCATCTGGGACGAGTTCTGCGACTGGTACATCGAAATGGTTAAGCCGAGACTTTACAGCGATAATGATACAACAAAGGATGCAGCCGTATGGACACTTAAGACTGTTCTTGTAGATGCCCTTAAGCTTCTTCATCCGTATATGCCGTTTGTTACTGAGGAAATCTTCTGCAACTTGCAGGATGCTGAGGAATCAATCATGATTTCCGACTGGCCGGTATACAAAAAGGAGCTTGACTTTGCTGCTGATGAAAATGCAATTGAGACAATCAAAAATGCAGTGCGTAATATCCGTACACTGCGTACCGACATGAATGTTGCTCCGTCAAGAAAGGCAAAGGTATATGTCGTTTCTGAAAATGCGGCAGTCAGAGACATTTTTGAGAACGGAAAAGTATTCTTTGCAACACTTGGTTATGCAAGTGAGGTAATCATACAAAGTGACAAGACAGGAATTGATGATGATGCAGTGTCAACAGTTATTCCTGAAGCAGTTATCTATATTCCGTTTGCAGAGCTTGTTGATATAAAGGCAGAGATAGAGCGCCTTGAGAAAGAGGAGAAACGCCTCAACGGTGAAATAGCACGCTGTAACGGAATGCTTAACAATGAGAAGTTTACAAGCAAGGCACCTCAGGCAAAGATTGATGAGGAGAAAGAAAAACTTGTAAAATATACTCAGATGTTGGAGCAGGTTAAGGAAAGACTGGGACAGCTTAAGTAAATATGGATAGATTAGATTGAATATGGATAAGATTTTCTTTCACGTTGATGTAAACAGTGCATTTCTTTCATGGTCCGCCATCCGTCAGGTTCAGGCGGGCCGTGAGGATTTGCGCCTTATTGCTTCGGCAGTAGGCGGGGATGAAAAGTCAAGACATGGAGTAGTACTCGCCAAGAGTACCCTTGCAAAAAAGGCAGGGGTACGCACCGGTGAGTCTTTATTTTCTGCAAGGAAAAAATGTCCGGAACTTGTTGTTGTACCGCCGGAATTTGACTGGTATGTAAAGAACAGCCATGCGATGATTTCAATAATGCAGGATTTTACGCCGGATGTCGAGCAGTACAGTATTGATGAGGCATTTCTTGATATGACGGGAATGGAAAAGCTGATGGGAGCGCCTCTTGAGGCGGCCGAAAAGCTTAAGTCCAGAATAAAGAATGAACTCGGATTTACAGTTAATATAGGTATTTCAAATAACAGGCTGCTTGCAAAGATGGCATCCGATTTTGAAAAGCCGGATAAAATACACACGCTTTTTCCCGAAGAGATAAAGGATAAAATGTGGCATCTGCCGGTAGGTGAGCTGTTTGGTGTCGGCAGGAGTACGGTAAAAGCGCTGAATAATATGGGGTTTTACACTATCGGAAATGTGGCAAAGGCTGATAAACAGCTGCTTCGGTCGCGGCTTGGTGTGATAGGTGACACCGTTTGGGATTATGCCAATGGAATAGAATCCACGCCTATAATACGAAAAGAAACTAAGGAAAACAGTTATGGAAACAGTGTTACAACAGGCAATGATATTACGACACCGCAGGAAGCAGTTGCAATTCTTTTGTCGCTTACGGAAAGTGTTGCCGGGCGTATGCGACTTGATGGAAAGAAGGCGGGAGTTGTTGCGGTAACTTTGGTGGATTCGGATTTTAACAGGCGTTCCCATCAGTGCAGTCTTGGCTTTACAACTAATACTACTGACATTATCTATGAGAATGCAGTACAACTTTTATATGATATGTGGGATGATAAGCCTGTGCGCCTTATCGGTGTATCAGCAGGAAAGGCTGTGCGTGAAGAATATGAACAGATGAGCCTGTTTGAGGATGAACATGCGGATAAATTAAAAAAACTTGATGCCGCAATGGATGAGATACGTGATAAATTTGGTGATAGGGCAGTGGTGCGCGCAAGACTTCTTGGGAGTAACGGTCCCGGAGGTTTGAGCAACGCAAAGGCACGCAGCAAAAAGGGAGGTAACCATGAATAAGGCAGTTATATTTGATCTTGACGGAACGCTCTGGGATTCGGCAGCACAGATTGTTGAAGCATGGAACGATACATTTGCATCATGGAATGTTGATAAAAGAATTACTGAGGCTGAACTCAAATCTCTTATGGGAAAGCCGATGGAAGTGATAATGGAGCATCTTGTGCCGTGGATGCAGGAAAATAAGCGTCTTCAACTGCTTGAAGAATGCTGCCGCGCGGAGGAAAACAGGCTGCTTAAGAATGGCGGAATACTTTTTACCGGTCTTGAAGCTGCACTTAAGAAGCTTAAAAATGCAGGATATCACCTGTCAGTTGTAAGCAACTGTCAGGACGGGTATATACAGACATTTATTGAACATCATAAGCTTCAGGAGTTTTTTGATGATTTTGAGTGCCCCGGCAGAAGCAAAATGTTAAAGGCAGAAAATATATGCCTTGTCATGCAAAGAAACCGGATTGATAAAGCAGTTTATGTGGGGGATACACAGGGAGACCTCGATGCGTGCCGCAAGGCGGGCGTGCCGTTTATATTTGCCGGATACGGATTTGGCAGTGTTGATGACGACAGCAATGCAATCAATTCACTTGATGAGCTTTATTCAATGGTGGATAAGGTGATGTCAACTGAGTGATGAAATAACACAATGCATCCTTCTATAAAGAAATTACTTTATAATTAAATATTTATATGAACTTATAAGAAATAGTAGTATAATATGTGCATGAAAGAAAGGGGGCGTGTCGGTGGTTATTAAATTGGATTTGTATATGACAGTGGGAGTGGCAGTAATTGTATTTTTTTTAGGGTATTTTTTAAAAAAGGAAATTAAATTTTTTCAGAAATTCTGTATACCTGCACCTGTTATCGGAGGAATTCTCTTTGCACTGATGACGTTGGTGCTTAATCAGACGGGCACATTGAGTATAGAGACAGACAACACAATGCAGCAGGTGTTTATGACACTGTTTTTTGCGAGTGTTGGTTACACTGCAAGCCTGAAACTGCTCAAGAAGGGAGGAAGTCAGGTGATTCTGCTTGTGCTTGTGTCAACAGTTATTATTTTTGTGCAGGATGCGTTAGGAATCATGCTGGCAAAAAGTTTTAGTCTCAATCCTATGATTGGATTATGTGTGGGATCTGTTTCAATGGTGGGAGGACATGGTACGGCAGGAGCCTTCGGACCATTGCTTGAGAATACTATGGGAGTTGCAGGAGCCACCGCCGTGTCGGTTTCAGCCGCAACTTTTGGACTTGTCATGGGAAGCCTTATAGGAGGACCTATTGCACAATGGAGAATTAAAAGTAAGAATTTGCAGCCATGCAATACCGGGACTGCTGATGAAACTGATACATTTTCAGAAGAAAAGGCAAATGATAAACCATCTGTGGAGCAGTTACTGATGGCTTTCAGCATGCTTTTTCTTGCAGCAGGCATAGGAAGCGTTATTTCTTCGCTGCTTAACAAAACAGGACTGACATTTCCTTCTTACATCGGTGCAATGCTGGCAGCTGCACTGTTGCGTAATTTTTCTGACGTAACCAAAAAGTTTTTAATAATGGAAGATATAATCAGCATTCTTGGAAATGTGTGCCTGTCATTGTTTCTGTCAATGTCTCTTATGAATCTGCGTTTATGGGAATTGTCACAGCTTGCATTGCCTATGGTCGTAATGTTGATTATGCAGACTATATTTATGGCGCTGATGGCAGGCTTTGTAGTATTTTATGTTTTCGGGAAAAATTATGAGGCTTCGGTTGTTGCTTCAGCCACATGTGGATTTGGTATGGGAGCAGTGCCAAATGCGATTGCCAATATGCAGACAATAACAAGCCGCTACGGACCGGCTCCAAAAGCATTTTTCATTGTACCATTGGTAGGCAGTCTGTTTATTGATTTTATTAATACAGGGGTTATAACATTTTTTATAAACATCCTTACATAATAAGTACATTTGCGGTGGGTGGTAATTACATAAACGTAAACAGTATAAGGAGTAACATGATAAAAAAACGATTTCTATCAGCAACATTAGTTATCTTATTTATTGCATCAATTTGTGCCTGCAATTCAAATACTTTATCTGACAATTATCAGGGGGCTGCTCAGGAGGAAACGCAGGTTTCCCAATCAGAGCACGCTCAGATAACATTGGATATGATACAGCTTCTGGAGAATGATGCTTCTCTTAAGGCACTTATGGAGAAATCAATTGCCAAAGCAGCAGAGATTAATCCTGATAAGAACACCAATCCTGCACAGAGCCTGGATGAATTCTATGATTTTCTGGACTGGGCATCAAGATGCCAGCCTTGGAATGTTCTTGAAAATGCGAAATACCCTACTTTATATGAGCATATTGACCAGAGCGTGGATTATTTCTGGTTTCTGGTGGACCAGCCGTTGGAAGAACTTCAGGATAAGGGTTACTATTATCCTACATTGCAGTATCACGAACCTATCGCATCATGGTGCAAGAAATATGCTGACGAGTGGGGCGCGTTTCTGGATACAACGGATAGCTGGAATGATGAATATTATGAGCTTGTTTGCAAGGACGAAAGGTTTTCTATGAAAACAGGTCTTTATGCGGATACAAACCAGTGGAAAACCTTTAATGAATGGTTTTCACGCAGACTTGCAGATCCGTCGCTGCGCCCTATTGCCGACAGTGTGGTTACAGCGCCTGCCGACTCCAAGCCACAGGGAGTATGGAAAATCGATGACAACGGAAATTTTATCCAGCATGAGGGCGTCGTTATTAAATCAAAAAACTTTAATTCAGTATCACAGCTTATCGGCGGGGACAGCGAATATGCAAATGCCTTTACAGGGGGTACGCTTACCCATACTTTTCTTGATGTTAATGATTATCACAGATATCATTTCCCGGTAAGCGGTACAATCAAAGAAATAAGAAAAATTCCTGCTACAAATGCAGCAGGTGGGATTACGGAATGGGATGCAGAGAACGGCAAGTATGTCCTTATCGACTCTATCCCGGGATGGCAGTCAATTGAAACGCGTGATTGTGTGATAATTGATACCAAAGATTATGGTCTTGTCGCTGTCCTTCCGATTGGAATGTCACAGATATGCTCCTGCAATTGGGAAGATAACATTAAGGTAGGGACCGAGGTTAGAAAAGGAGATCCGATGGGGTATTTCCTTTTTGGCGGAAGCGATATCGTTATGATTTTTCAGGACTGTGTGCAGTTTGAAATGCTTGCCGAGTCTGACAGCAATGGATACAAACATATAAATATGGGACAGGCATACGCTAATCTTATCAGAAAATAAGGCGTAATGAATAAGCAGGCACAGAGAAAATTATGGGATTAGAAAGGCGTTTCTTTGGACATATGAGCGGAATGGAAAAATATGGAATGAACAGTTCATCAGATATCAAACATATCATGAAGTAATTTTATGCCGGTGTTCGTTTTGAAAATGCGTTCGCCGGCATTTATTACGGCTTCTTTTGAAGCGGAATCCTCATAGAGATTTACAAGGAAATCCGCTTCAACAAGAATCTGATAATCAATACCGTCAATATCTGAATAGGTATGATGATGACCGATTAAATATTTCACGCGTTCAATCTGAGCTTCTGAGTATCCGCCAACCTGTCTTAAAATTTTGTCAGCTTCACCGGGGCCTTCGACTTCCTGATATCTGCCGCTGCATGAACCATATTTCTGCTCGCTTACGTGAATGCCGATATCGTGCAGGATAGCTGCTGTTTCAAGGATAAATGCAGTATCTGCATCCACTTCTTCCAAAGCTGCAATCGCAGCCGAAAAATCGTGCACTTTCATAAAATGCTGGATTCTTCTGGCATCACCCTTATCATATTCAATCATGGCAGCAATCAGTTTTGCGTGTTGTGAAAACATACGGTCTCCTTTCAGGCAGCTTCATGTACATGCTTTGAAGCGTTCTCGCCGAAATACTCTTCATACCAGACAAGGAACATATAGATTGTCCAGATTTTTCTTGAATTGTCGGCATTTCCGGCCTTGTGCTCATCAAGGAAAGCGACAATTTCATCAGTGTTAAAATACTGCTTTGCAGCATCGCTTGTAAATGCTTTCTTGACAAGATTATAGTATTTGTCATCACGAAGCCATATTCTGATAGGAACAGGGAAGCCAAGCTTTTTCTTCTCTGCAACCATGTCAGGCAGATAGCGGTGTGCAGCCTGACGCATGGCATATTTGGTATTCTTTTTGTTGACCTTGTATCTGGTAGGAATATGACGCGCTACATCAAATACTTCTTTGTCAAGGAAAGGAACACGTACCTCGAGAGAATGAGCCATGCTCATTTTATCAGCCTTCAAAAGAATGTCACCGATAAGCCAGAAATGAATATCGATGTACTGCATTCTTGTCACATCGTCAAGTCCTTCAACTTTATCATAAAATGGCTTTGTAAGCTCCATATGATTAAACTTACCTGTCGGATTTTTCAAAATCCGTGCACGTTCCTCTTCACTGAACATAAATGCATTTCCGATAAAACGCTCCGGCAAATCCTTGCTTGCGCGGATAAGATAATTGCGCCCCTTGATGTGAGGAGGCAGTTTCTTTGCAATTGCGGCAAGTCCCTTGCGCAGTGCCTTTGGCAGTTTCTGCATAGGAGCAAGAGAGAACGGCTCATGATAAATGTTGTAGCCTCCGAAAAACTCATCAGCACCTTCACCTGACATTGCAACCTTAACGTGCTTTGCGGCAGTCTGGCTGACAAAATACAACGCGATGGCAGACGGGTCAGCTAAAGGCTCGTCCATCTGATACTGTATTTTGCTGATTGCATCCCAGTATTCATCAGTAGTAATGAGCTTGCTGTAATTATCAATCTTTATTTTTTCGGAAAGTGATTTTGCATAATTAATCTCATTATATTTCTCATAATCAAATCCGACTGTAAATGTTTTGTCACCGTTAAATGTCGCAGCTACATAGCTTGAATCAACACCGCTTGAAAGGAAGGAGCCGACCTCAACATCGCTGATTTTGTGGTGCTCAACGGAGTCATGCATTACTCTGTCAATCTCGTCAACACACTCTTCGAGAGATTTGTTTTCGTCAGGCTCAAATACAGGCTCCCAGTAGCGCTTAATCGAAAGCTCACCATTGTGGAAGGTGAGGCAGTGTGACGGCATAAGCTTAAAAATTCCCTTGAAAAATGTTTCATCAAGAACCGAGTACTGGAAAGTAAGATAGTTCTCGAGAGCCGTTTCATTAACTGCCTTTTTATAAAGAGGATACTCAAGAATACTCTTTATCTCTGATGCAAATACAAGGTTTCCGTCTACAAGCGCATAGTAAAAAGGCTTGATTCCGAAGAAATCCCTTGCTCCGAATAAAGTTTCCTTTTTACTGTCCCAGATTACAAATGCAAACATTCCACGCAGTCTGTTAAGCATATCTTCACCATATTCCTCATATGCATGGATAAGAACCTCCGTATCCGAATTATTGCGGAACTTGTGTCCTTTTTCAATTAATTCACTGCGTAAATCCTGGTAGTTATATATTTCACCGTTAAATGTTATGACAATGTCGTTAGTTTCGTTATACATAGGCTGGCTGCCGCAATCAAGGTCAATGATGCTAAGACGCCTGAAACCAAGATTTGCCTTTCCGTCAATATGCTGACCTGCACTGTCAGGTCCCCGGTGAATAATTCTATTCATCATATTAGTGAGAACTTCCTCATTATTTCCTAAATCTCCCGTAAATCCGGCAAAACCACACATAAACGCCTCCAAAATGCTTTAAAATACTTTAACATAAGTATTCTTTACATATATTATTATAGGTAATCTTTTTTGGATTATAGCAAATCGGATAGAGAAATACAATAATTTGAGCCGGATATATTTACAAAAATTCAATTGTGTAGTAAATTTAACAGTAATATTGATAAAAATAAGGCTGAAAGGACAGGTGTTGGCAATGGATAAGATTAAGATGACTACTCCGCTCGTTGAGATGGATGGGGATGAGATGACAAGAATTTTGTGGCAGTGGATTAAGGATGAACTTTTAAGTCCGTTTGTTGAGTTGAATACAGAATATTATGATCTCGGGCTTAAGCACCGCAATGAAACTGACGATCAGGTTACGATTGATTCTGCGGAGGCTACAAAGAAATATGGCGTTGCCGTTAAATGTGCAACTATTACTCCTAATGCAGCAAGAATGACAGAGTATGACCTTAAGACAATGTACAAGAGCCCTAACGGTACA
The DNA here is from genome assembly GCA_945913015.1 of uncultured Bacteroides sp. Classification (GTDB taxonomy): domain Bacteria; phylum Bacillota; class Clostridia; order Lachnospirales; family Lachnospiraceae; genus Bacteroides_F. The sequence continues at coordinate 95,538 of CAMECH010000006.1, read as the reverse complement.
ATCAGGGCAATTCTTGACGGAACTGTTTTCCGTGCTCCAATCATTGTAAAGGGTATTGAACCATTGGTAAAGAACTGGAAGAAGCCTATTACAATTGCAAGACATGCATATGGCGATGTCTATAAGGGCGTAGAGATGAAAATTCCTGCTGCGGGAAAGACAGAACTCGTATATACGGCTGAAGACGGAACACAGACAAAGGAAGTAATTCATGAGTTTAAGGGTCCTGGTATCATTCAGGGTATGCACAATATTAATGCATCAATTGAAAGCTTTGCTCGAAGCTGCTTTAACTATGCACTTGATACAAAGCAGGATTTGTGGTTTGCAACAAAGGATACAATTTCCAAAAAATATGACCATACATTCAAGGATATTTTCCAGGAAATATATGATGCAGAATTTGCTGATAAATTTAAGGCGGCAGGAATAGAATATTTCTATACACTGATTGATGATGCGGTTGCAAGAGTAATGCGCTCAGAAGGCGGATATATCTGGGCATGCAAGAACTATGACGGCGATGTTATGAGTGATATGGTTGCGACAGCTTTCGGCTCTCTTGCAATGATGACTTCCGTGCTTGTTTCACCTAACGGATATTACGAATATGAAGCTGCACACGGAACGGTGCAGAGACATTACTATAAGCATCTTAAGGGAGAAGAGACATCTACAAACTCAGTGGCAACAATATTTGCATGGTCAGGTGCCCTGAGAAAAAGAGGAGAGCTTGATAACAATCAGGCGCTTGTTGATTTTGCGGATAAGCTTGAAGCTGCAAGCATTAAGACGATTGAAGATGGTAAGATGACAAAGGATTTGGCTTTAATAACAACAATTCCTAATCCGACAGTTCTTAACAGTCTTGATTTTATTAAGGCAATTCGCGCTACACTTGAAGAAATGATGTAATTATGCTATTATAAAATAATGTGTATGAAATTATGAATAAGGAGAGTGAAGGCGATGTCAGAAGAGAGAAAAACTATATTTCAAATGCATTTTGAAATTGGGGACCTTATAAAGATTCCTAATTTATTATGTTATTTGAGAATAGCACTTGTGCCGCTTTTTTGTTTCCTTTATCTTAATGCTGTTACACAAAAAGATTTTGCGATTGCAGCGGCGGTTGTTGTTATATCAGGGCTGACGGACTTCCTTGACGGACAGATTGCGAGAAGATGTAATATGATTACTGACCTTGGAAAGGTTATTGATCCGCTGGCTGATAAACTGATGCAGTTTGCCATGCTTATATGCGTAACGGTAAGAGTGCATTATATGGCAATTCTTGTCGGAGTTCTTGTGATTAAGGAAATCGTTACGGCAATAATCGGTGCAGTCGTAATCAAAACATGTAACAAGAGGCTTAATGGTGCAAAGTGGTATGGCAAAGTATGCACATTTGCATTATATATAATTATGGTATTGATGATACTTCTGCCGAATATGCCGGCAGAAGTACAGTCGGTACTGTTTGTGCTGTGCCTTGTATCACTTGCAGTTTCTTTCGGCATGTATATAAGAATGTATGCAATTATGATTATAGATACAAAGAAAAAAGGTATTACTGAATTTAAGGCATATTAAAAGTATTGAATGATACAGTCGATGAATTATTATGGTACCGGGGGAGAGATTATGATGACAGGGGCAATATTTCATGCAATGGATATTTTCCAGTTCTTTTTATGGTTTTTTATATACAGTTTTCTGGGCTGGGTAATGGAGTGCATTGTAATTAAGAAACAAAAGGGATACTGGGAAAACAGAGGATTTGCCAAACTGCCGTTTTGTGTTATTTATGGATTTGGAGTTTTATTTGCATGCATTTTGTTTGAACCTATTAAGAACAACTATATTGCTTTGTATTTATGCGGCTGCATAGGTGCGACTGCGTTTGAGTATGTTGTTGCAATGTCAATGATGAAGCTTTTTGGAGAAGTATGGTGGAATTATGACCACCTGAGGTTTAATTATAAAGGAATTTTATGCCTTCAGAGTACTCTGGCATGGGGCGTTGTTGCGTTAGTGGTATTCGGATTTCTCAACGAAAGAATCGAGATGTTTGTCGTTAGTCTGGATCACAGATTTGTTATGTTTGTGGGCACGGCACTTCCGATATTGTATCTGGCAGATTTCCTGTATCATTTCAAAACGCGACTTTCGATTGGGAAAAATCAGGAGAAGATTGAGAAAGCGTCGTAATGGCGCTTTTTTCTTTAAAATACTTCTCTTCCGGATATAATATAAAGCAGTAACATTGTCAGTCAATTGTGAAACTTATTTTTCAACAGGGAAGTTTGTACAATATAAAAAATCCGTGAGCAGGATGCTTTGTACCCGTCGGTGCTTATATGCCGTCTTTTGGCATATTATGCACCGCTACGAGGTACAAGCAGCACAAGCGTGTCCTGCGATGGATTTTTATATTGTACAAACTGCGGTGATTAAAGAAGCGTTTCACAATTGTCTGAGTAACTTGATTTATGGAAGGTATTTTTATGTCTAAAACGAATGAAATGGAACAAAGAACAGAGCGCTTCATACAGGTTGCAGTCCAGCTTGATGAACGCGATGATACAAAAGAGTCTTTATTGGAACTGACTGAGCTTATTAAGACGGCAGGTGCGGATGTAGTGGCAACTGTTGTTCAGAACAGGGAAAATATTCATCCGGGAACTTATATAGGAAAAGGCAAGATTGAAGAACTGGCTGAAATGATTGCCGAATATGATGCGGACGGTGTAGTGTGCGATGATGAGCTTTCACCGGCACAGCTTAAGAATCTTGAGGAAGAGCTGAATTGCAAAGTGCTTGACAGAACACTCGTCATTCTTGATATATTTGCAGCAAGGGCATCTACGAGCGAAGGTAAAATTCAGGTTGAGATGGCGCAACTCAAGTACAGAATGTCACGCCTTGCAGGTCTTGGACTCGGACTTTCAATGTCACGGCTCGGCGGCGGGGTAGGAACAAGAGGTCCCGGTGAAAAAAAGATTGAGATGGACAGGCGCCTCATCAGGGATAGAATTGCACAGCTGAGAAGAGAACTGGACGAGGTGGTAAGACACCGTGAAGTCACAAGACAGCAGAGAAAAAAGACAAATATTCCGGTCGCTGCAATCGTAGGATATACTAATGCGGGAAAGTCAACACTGCTGAATAAACTTACAGAGGCAGGTGTTCTTTCAGAAAATAAACTTTTTGCGACGCTTGACCCGACAACAAGGGAACTGGTGCTTCCGAGCAGGGACAGGGTGCTTCTTACTGATACCGTAGGATTTATCAGAAAGCTGCCGCATCACCTTATTGACGCCTTTAAAAGTACGCTTGAGGAAGCAAAGTACTCAGATATTATTATTCATGTGGTGGACGCTTCCAATAGTGATATGGAGCGGCAGATGGAAATTGTATATGAGACGCTTCAGGAGCTTGGAGTTCAGGATAAGCCTGTAATAACACTTTTTAATAAATGTGACAAGCTTGATTTGGAGCAGCCTGAAGCAAAACCGCGTGACTTTAAAGCGGATAAAACAATATATATATCTGCAAAAACGGGTGAAGGACTGGAAGAGTTCAAAAATGTGATAGACGAAATGCTCAGGGATAAAAAGGTATATGTCGAACACTGCTATGACTTTAGTGAGGCGGCCAAAATTCAGATAATCAGACAGTTTGGACAGCTCATAAGCGAAGATTACACGCCTGAAGGAATTGTTGTGAAAGGTTATGTGCCGGAAGAATATCTTGGAAGAGCAGGGCTTGATAACAGGAGTAAAGAGGAGGATAACTGGTAATGAGTTATGCAGATAAATTGTTCATTGATATGTGTAATGACATACTGACCAACGGATGCAGTACGGAAGGAGAAAAGGTTCGTCCGAAGTGGGAGGACGGGACATATGCTTACACAATTAAAAAGTTCGGCGTTGTAAACAGATATGACTTAAGTAAGGAATTTCCCGCACTTACGCTCAGAAGGACGGCGTTTAAAAGCTGCATTGATGAAATACTCTGGATATGGCAGAAGAAGTCCAATAATATTAATGAGCTTAACAGCCATATATGGGATGAGTGGGCTGATGAGGACGGTTCAATCGGTAAAGCATACGGATACCAGATGGGGGTAAAACATCAGTACAAAGAAGGAATGATGGATCAGGTAGACCGTGTTCTGTATGACCTCAAAAATAATCCATACAGCAGAAGAATAATGACAAATCTGTATGTGCATCAGGATCTGCATGAGATGAATCTCTATCCGTGTGCGTACAGCATGACGTTTAATGTTACCGGCAATAAGCTCAATGCTATTTTGAACCAGCGTTCCAATGATGTGCTTGCCGCCAATAACTGGAATGTTATGCAGTATGCGGTGCTTGTCCATATGTTTGCACAGGTAAGCGGACTTGAGGCAGGAGAGCTTGTGCATGTGATTGCGGATGCACACATTTATGACAGGCATATTCCGATAATTAAGGAACTTATATCCAGGCCGACATATGATGCTCCGATTTTTCATATGAATCCGGATATAAAAAATTTTTATGATTTTACAGTTGATGATTTTTCTCTTGAAAATTATCAGTATGGGCCACAGGTAAAAAATATACCTATTGCGGTATAACGGAGGACTGATTTTATGAATATGATTGTTGCTGTTGACAAAAACTGGGCTATCGGCAATAAGGGAAAACTCCTTGTGAGTATTCCGGAGGATATGCAGTTTTTCAGAAATGAAACGATGAACAAGGTGGTTGTAATGGGAAGGAAGACATTAGAGAGCTTCCCAAACGGAATGCCGCTGAAAAAAAGGGTTAATATTGTAATAACAGGCGATATGGAGTATAATGTTAAAGATGCCACTGTCTGCCACAGCGTTGAGGAGGCTTTGGAGGTGCTTAAAACCTACGATGACGATGACATTTATGTGATTGGCGGCGAATCAATATACAGGCAGTTTCTGCCATATTGTGATGTGGCACATGTTACAAAGATTAATTATGAGTATGAGGCAGATACATATTTTCCGAATCTTGATGAAATGAGTGAGTGGGAAGTTGAGGAGAGTAGTGACGAACGAACTTATTTTGATTTGGAATATGAGTTTTTAAAGTATGTCAGAAAATAATTATCTAAATAATAATTAATATGAGAGGTGGAAAAATGTTTTGTACAAAATGCGGTAACGAGCTGGAAGAGGGAATAGTATTCTGCTCAAAATGCGGCAATATGATTGTGTTGCCGGAAAAAGATGACAGCATGGAAATGACACAGAATGTTTCACAGGACAGTAATGAAACTGTTGACCTTACAAAGAGTGTTTCGGGTGTGCAGCCTGAGCAGCAGGAAAGTGCTGCACCACAATCGCCGTTTTATTACAGCCAGATGACACAGACACAGGCACCACAGCCTGAAAATGAGGCACCACAGTCGCCGTTTTATTACAATCAGATGGCACAGACACAGGGTGAGCAGTACTCACAGCCACAATACTCGCAGCCACAGTATTCGCAGCCACAGTACTCACAGCCGCAGTATTCACAGGCGCCGGTGGGGACTCCTATGAGACCTAAGAAAAAGAAGGCACCTTTAATTATTGCAATCGCAGCAGTGCTCGTAATTGCGCTTGGTGTTGTAGGTCTGCTGATGAAACCTACACTTGAGATGATGATTAATCCTGAAAAGCAGGTGAAGACAGCACTGAAACAGTCAACAGGAAAGCTTGCAGATACTTTTGATGAAGTGTTATCACAGCAGAGCCTTGCAACATCGGCTGTATCTATCGGAAAGATGGACTTTACATATTCGTTGCGTCTTGATAAAGCGACTGTTGCCGGAAGCGATTTCCTTTCATATTTGAAAGTAGACACGCTGAATGCGCATTTGCAGATGTCACCTGACGACAAGGTTATTGCAGGCACAATGGGACTTGCAGCAAATGGAAGTACATCCTCTATAATTGAAGCAAAGATTTATATGGACAGATATAATGTATATATGAGTGTTCCGTCACTTTGCAGCAAGTCATTTTATATGAGTACAGACAGCGTATTTGATGATGCAGGTATTGATTATGACCAGCTTTTTGCATATATGGGAAGCGGAACATCAAACAACAGCATGTCTATGTATTCAGGTACAATACAGGCAGTTGTAAAGGATGTTTTTGCTGCTGTTGATACACTTATAGAAGAAGCAACATATACAAAGCTTGGAAAAGTTACATTGAGCGGCAATCAGGGAAATGTTAAGGCAACACAGTTTGCAGTTACAGTTACAGAGCAGAATGTCAAGAATTTTGCAAATAATGTTATTGATAACATTTACAATGATGATTCACTTAAAGCATTGCTTGGACTTGTTTCAGGACAGATTAACAAGGATATGATTAAAAAGCAGATTAGTGCTTCTACGCTTGGTTTCGGACAGCTTACTGTAAATGTCTGTGTTAATAATAAAAAAGAGCTTGTCGCATTTTCATTTAACACAAGTTCAATATCAAATTACAAAGGTGACAACGTTCAGTTTGATGTCAAATTTGTAGGTAAGGAAGACATTTACGATTGCGTGGGAATTAATATTTCGGCTGATGACTTTACAGGAAATGTAATGATATCACAGAATGGAAATAATGCAAGGGTTGAAATGGGCATGAAACCGTTATCGTCTAAATATCAGGGACAGTATCTTGATATGGTAATTGATGCTACGGAAAACGGAACTGACAACCTGAACGGCAATCTTACAATTAATCAGTTCACAATCAAAGGCAACATAGATAACCAGAGTATTGATATGGCAATGTCAGGTTCTATGGGATACAAGCAGATTAATTCAGTTGAAATGAGTAAATCTGATTTTCCAAATGCCATTAATGCAGAAAGAATGACGAACGCACAGCAGAGTGAGGTTGCGGCAGAGACGATTAAGAATATATCTGTTTTAAAGAATGTCCTTTCAGATGAAATGTATAATAAGATGTATAAGTCAATGTTTGGCAGCTCATCATCAATAGGAATGTATTAATTTGTATACAGGGTGATATACGGATATTAACGACAGGAAAGAAGGTTTGAGTGATGGATAATAAAGAAGTAATGTTAGTCGATTCAATTGATAAAGCGAAGAAAGATAAGCTTGAGAAGCAGCTTTTGAAGAATAACATTAGTTATTTTGAAAGGACAAAAGGTGAGCACGGATTCTTTTCAAAATCTTCAAACCGGAAATATTCCATATATGTACACATGGATTCTCTGGAACGTGCTCAAAAAATTCTGGAGGAACTGTAACAATTAAGGAACTTTAGCAAATAAATAAGAGAGGCATGCAGAACTCACCTGTTGTATCAGAGAGTGCTGCATGCCTTTTGTTTTACTTTTTAGTGCCGCTTCCGGCTTTTTCTGAAAATTCAGTGTTTACCAGATCTTTGTACGGAACACACTTTGAAAGCTCGCCGGAAGAGTCGAGTATATCCTGAAGTAAATCAAAGCTTTCCTGTGTAAATACAGTATTATCTTTCCATGAATCCTGCTGTTTATAGCGGTCAACAATTTTGGTTATGTCTTTAATATCTGACTCCGGAAACTGTGGCGCAATGACTGTAGCAATTTCTTCGGCACTGTGCGAGTTTACATAATCCATTCCCTTCTGGATGGCGTTTGTAAATGCCTGAATTACTTCCGGATTTTTCTCAATATAGCTTTTCTTTGCACTGTACGCAGTATATGGAACATATCCGCTTTCAACGCCGAGAGAACTTACCACATAACCGTCACCTTCATTTTCAAGAAGTGTGGCATGAGGCTCGAACTCAACTGTGTAGTCACCGTTTCCGCCTGAGAAGGCTCCGGCAGTTGAACCAAAGTCAATATTCTGGACGATATTTACGTCTTTCTTAGGGTCTATGCCTTTCTGCTTCAGGATGTACTCGAGAATCATTTCAGGCATGCCGCCGGCTCTGCCGCCGAGAATTGTTTTTCCTTTCAGATTTTCCCATTTAAAATCGGGCTCGCTGGTGCGCGATACAAGGAAATTACCGGCGCGTTGCGTAAGCTGCGCAAAGTTTACCGCATAGTCGGCTGAACCTTCATTGTAGACATAAATTGAAGCCTCGGAGCCCATAAATCCTATATCGGCATCACCGGAAACAAGTGCAGTCATTACTTTATCTGCACCAAAACCCGTGACGAGTGTAAGCTCCAACCCTTCCTCTTCAAAGTATCCGTTCTCGATAGCAACATACTGAGGTGCATAAAAAATAGAGTGAGCAACTTCGTTAAGCGTTATTTTCTTGAGTCCTTCTGAAGTTTGTGATTTGCCGCATCCTGCCATTGAAGCAAATGTGATTACAGACATCATGATGCAGGCAAATCTGCGGAACATTCTGTGATGCATTGGCAAATGCCTCCGTTATTGGATTTCTCTATTATTTTATGCAGTAAGGCATGATGCGTGAGAAAATCCATAACGTAAATGTTCCTGCAGTGTCATAAGAATTTACTTGAGAAAGTCTTCTCTTGCAGGGTTAAATACGTCAACGAGAATGCCGTCTTCGAGTGCCAGTACGCCATGTACGGCGTTAGAAGGCATATACACGCTGTCGCCCTGATTTACAACTTTTGTTTCTCCGTCAATCGTAAATTCAAAGCTTCCCTTTGCAATATATGTTATCTGAAGATGCGGATGTGAATGAGTGTTTCCGCGTGCCCCTTTTTTAAATGTGATTTCACACATCATTAACTCATCTGAGTGGGTAAGGATTTTGCGTGTTACGCCGGGTTCACAGTCTGTTGGTGTCACATTGTTATTAAATACAAACATTTTGTCCTCTTTTCTGAGCTGTTTATTATATTCTTATGTCTGCGCCAAATCAGCACAAAAACACAGACATCTGTCTGTATATATTTATACACTAAATGCTCATTAAAATCTATATAAATTGTTTGCATTTATCAGAAAACATGGTATTATCAAGTTATAAAAGATGTTTGCTTCGGAAGGAGGAGATGCAGTATGCGTATATCGGGCTTTGACAAAATGGATAATGATTTGTATGGCAGTATTGGCGCTGTTGCATCTTCACAGGTGGGGACACTTTCCAATCAGGAGGCAGCGCAGGCGGCAAAAGCCGGGAAGACGGAAGAAGTCAGCAATGCACAGCTTAAGTCACTGAAAAGAAGCGGTGCGGTAAAGTGTGAGACCTGTGCAAGCCGCAAATATCAGGATGGTTCTAACGAGGGGGATGTTTCATTTAAGGCACCGGGACATATAGATCCATCGGCTTCAGCCGGAAGAGTAATGGCTCATGAACAGGAACATGTGTCAAATGCAGTTGAGAAAGCGGCAGAGAAGAATGCCAAACTTATGTCTGCCAATGTTACTCTTAAGACTGCAATTTGTCCGGAGTGTGGGAAAAGTTATGTCGCGGGCGGAACCACTCATACAATGATTAAGTATCCGAAGGACAGATACGGACAGAACAAAAAGTCTGCGGATTATCAGGCTACGGCGGGAGCTAATTTTGATGCGGCAATTTGATTATGATGAGCGGGATAAGGATTAATGAGGAACAGAATGAATTTTTGCTGGTTATTTTTGGCAGTATTCTGCCTTTTATATTTTATGGTGTGTGTGATAAGTGTCGGCTTTAGGTCGGCATTTAATTATGTGTGGCTTTTTGCGGCGATATTTTTTGCGGTGCTTTTTGTGATAACGGAGGCTGCAAAAAGAGGTGTCCTGCACGTTCCGGCATGGGCTAAAATAGCATTTATCACGGTATTTGTGATATGCATTGCGTATTTTCTTGTGCTGGAAATATGTGTAATAAGCTGTATGACGTCAAAGCCGCAGAAGGGCTGCGACTATATGATTGTGCTTGGTGCGCACGTTAAGGGTGATGTTGTGTCAAAGGCACTTGCGCAAAGGCTTGATGCGGCATATGAATATGCTGCGGATTCGGCAAATGCAGATTGTAAAATTATTGTTGCCGGAGGTCAGGGCAAAGGAGAAAATGTAACGGAAGCATTTGCGATGAAGCAGTACCTTGTGGAAAAGGGGATTGACGAAGACCGGATTCTTATGGAAGACAAGTCAACAGATACGGATGAAAATATAAAATTCAGTACAAAACTGTATATAAGTGATAAATCAAAAAAAGTTGTAATAGCAAGCAACAATTTTCACATATTTCGCGCTGTTAAGCTTGCAAAAGCCAATGGGCTTGAAAATGTATACGGAATCGCAGCACCATGCAGCGAAGGACTGCTTCTTAACTACATGGTGCGCGAAGCCGTTGGAATTACAAAAGAAATTGTGTATGGGAATTTTTAAATAAACAGTTATCCGGCGGACACTGGGCTGCCCGAGTAAAAGGCTTTGACATCATTGGCGATGTCGAGGCCTTTTTGATATCCGTCCTGATACAGTGCATTTATTTTTTCAAGATTGCGTTCCATGCGTCCGAAACCTTTTGTTGAATCGGGCCTTATCACGATTACTTTCCCTTCTTTTTCATATTTTTCAAGGCGCTCAAGGCATTTGTTGTAGCGCTTTGCACGTTTCATCAGGTCTTTTGCCACCTCGGGATATTTAAGAAATGCCCTGGCGACAGCACGTGTTGAATGTCCGGTATGTTTTTGGTAACCCGGCTCTCTTGTAAGTACAACGACAACGCGGTCACATCCGTCTTTGAAAGCCTTTTCAAACGGAATTGAATCGCTTAATCCTCCGTCAAGATATGGTGTGCCGTCAATGTAAATAAACGGAAAAAGAAGCGGGAGAGCGCAGGTGGCCTGCAAAATGGTATTTTTGCGGTCATTTGCGTCAACCGGAAGATATTCGGCTTTTCCTGTAAGTACATTGGTTACGACGGCAATAAATTCTCCCGGATAATTATTAAAGGCATCATAGTCAAAAGGCAGCAGTTCATTTGGAATTGTATCATATGCAAATTTAAGACCGTAATAACTCCGGTTGCGCGGGTTGATAAGATTGCCTGCTCCCATATAGCGCCTGTCGTGGCAGTAGGTTGTTATAAGCTTGTAATTTCTTCCTGGCTGTCTTGATGCATATGATACACCATAGGCAGCACCGGCAGATACACCAATCATGTAATCGGGCATGATATCATTTTCAAGAAATGCGTCCATTACGCCGCATGAAAATACAGTCCTGAATGCTCCGCCTTCAAAGACAATACCGGTTTTCATTGAATGTTCCCCCTTTAACAGCAAAGATGAATTAATTTAAAGTATATCATGGAATTTTCCAAACTACAATTCAAATGCTTGCAAGATAATCAGGCGGCAGTGTATAATAAAAATGTTACATGCTAAATGTATCCGGTATATGGGGGAATTATAAATATGCAGGAAGATGAAAAGCAAAACATTATGGGTGATAGCGATATAGAAGAGAAGAAACGATGGCTTTTTAAGGAAAGTATGAGACTCGAGGAGGCAAAAAAGCAGCTTGAGGATGAGCGGAAGCTTATCGATGTGCAAAAAGGTCTGCTGCAGCGGCAGCAGAGCAAGAATATGCTGCTGAGAAAGCAGCTTGAGAATCAGAAAATACTTTTTGACAAGCAGTGGCAGCTTCTTGAAAGCGAGACGAGGAGGCTTGTGTCGGATAAAGAGCAGTTTGAAAGGGATAAAATATATTTCAAAGATAATGTCATGCGTGAAGCAAGAAAAAGTATGTCAATCACCTCGAATATAAATCTGTTTTTTAAGGGCGTGGAAGATATGGCATCCCTGAAGAAAAGGTATAAATCCCTGCAGAAAATTTATCATCCGGACAACATGCATGGCGACAGCGCACTGATTTCGGCAATTAATTCGGAATATGAGAGATTGTCAAGATTTTACCTCGGAACATAAGGAGAATACCGGATTGAATTGATAAAAACACGGCTGATATTTATTTTTATTGCAGATGATACGGCTGTGTGATAAAATGTCTATGTTTGTTTAAATATTAGTATGCAGTGAATAATGCATTAAAATGGAGGGAAAAATGGGATTAATGTATAGAAGCACAAGAGACGGCAATGTCAGCGTAACAGCATCACAGGCAATTCTTAAAGGTCTTGCACCGGACGGAGGTCTGTTTGTACCGGATTCAATACCTGCACTTGATGTAAGTGTTGAAGAACTTTCAAAGATGGATTACAAGGGTGTTGCCTATGAAGTAATGAAGCTTATGCTTACGGATTTTACGGAAAGTGAGTTAAAGGACTGTATTAACAAGGCATATGATTCAAAATTTGATACTGATGAGATTGCACCGCTTGTAAAGGCAGACGGGGCATATTATCTTGAACTGTTTCACGGTGCAACTATTGCATTTAAGGATATGGCGCTTTCAATTCTTCCGCACCTGCTTATAACATCTGCAAGAAAGAACAATGTTACCAATGATATTGTTATTCTGACGGCAACATCAGGAGATACAGGTAAGGCAGCACTTGCAGGATTTGCTGATGTAAAGGGAACGAAGATTATTGTATTTTACCCTAAGGATGGCGTAAGCCCTGTGCAGGAAAAGCAGATGGTTACACAAAAGGGTGACAATACTTATGTAATCGGAATCAAAGGCAATTTTGATGACGCGCAGACAGGCGTTAAGAATATTTTTGGTGACAAGGAACTTGAGAAGGCTATGAACGCAGCAGGATATCAGTTCTCATCAGCCAACTCAATTAATATAGGACGTCTTGTTCCACAGATTGTTTACTATGTATATGCATATACAAGACTGCTTGCCAATGAAGAGATTACAGCAGGTGAGAAGATTAATGTTGTTGTCCCTACAGGTAATTTTGGTAATATACTTGCGGCATTTTATGCAAAAAATATGGGACTTCCGATTGCAAAGCTCATCTGTGCATCCAATGACAATAAGGTATTGTATGATTTCTTCTCAACAGGAGAATATGACAGAAATCGTGAGTTCATGCTCACATCTTCACCATCAATGGATATTCTCATTTCAAGCAACCTTGAGAGACTCATTTACCGCATTGCCGGCAACAGTGCAGAGAAGAACGCCGAACTTATGGCATCACTTAAGAAAGACGGCAAATACGCAATTACTGAAGATATGAAGAAAGAGCTTGCCGATTTCTATGGCAACTATGCATCTGAAGCGGAAAATGCTGCTACAATCAAAAAGATTTACGAGGATACAGGATATATTATAGATACACATACAGGTGTAGCTGCAACTGTGTACGAAAAGTACAGAAAAGAAACAAATGACAATACAAAGACGGTAATAGCATCAACAGCAAGTCCGTATAAGTTTACAAGAAGCGTACTTACGGCAATTGATTCAAAGTATGATTCAATGGGTGATTTTGAACTTGTTGATGAGCTTAACAGACTCTCAGGTGTTGACATCCCGAAAGCAATTGAGGATATCAGAACAGCACCTGTACTTCATGATACAGTTTGTGAAGTGAATGAGATGTGCGATAATGTAAAGAGAATTCTCGGAATCAACTAAATATAACGGATGATTTATTAAGGTCAGTCTGCAAGCAGCTCCAGGCAGACTGGCCTTTTGAAATTAGTATGAAAAATATGCAGCAAGTGGTGGGGAAATGAAAGAAAGCATACGCCTTGGCAAATTGAATAAAAAAGAAGCCCTCAAGTATCTCGGATACGGGAATAATGAGCCTGATGAAAAAATTCTTAAACTGCTTGATAAATGTGAGGAGGAGCTTCTTGAAACAGCGCGCCCGCAGATGGTATACAGATGCTTTGATATTACTGAAGGCGAAAAAGGCATTGAAGTAGAGGGGACAAATCTCTGCCTTAAAGGTAATTCAATACGTGAACACCTTGAAGGGTGCGATAAGGCAGTGCTTTTGTGTGCGACAGTTTCAGCGGCTGTTGATAAGCTGTTAAGAAAACTTGAGATAGAGGATATGGCGTCAATGGTTGTAATGGACAGCCTTTCCAGCGTGGCGGTTGAACAGGTATGTGATAAAGCAGAAGAAATGATTGCGGCAGAGTTTAGTGACTACTATCAGACATGGCGGTTTGGAATCGGATACGGTGACCTGCCGCTTACTCTTCAGAGTGATTTTCTGAAAGCGCTTGATGCAGAAAAGCGAGTCGGGGTATTTGCAACGGCAAGCAGTCTTCTGACACCGAGAAAATCCGTAACCTGTATAATAGGCCTGTCAAAGACACCGGTTTCTAAAAAGAGACGCGGATGTCAGACTTGTAATATGAAAGACAGATGCATATACAGAGGAACAGACTCAGGCTGCAGCTCGCGGCAGGATTAAAAATATATATTTCAGAACGGAGACCGGCTATGAATAATAAATTCAGGGAATTATTAAAAAATGAATATGTGATTCTGGATGGAGCGATGGGCACCATGCTGCAGGCAGCAGGAATGAAAATGGGAGAAACACCGGAGGTTCTGAGTATAACAAATCCTCAGCTTCTCACGGACATTCATTCACAATATATAAAGGCCGGCTCGCAGGTGGTTTATGCCAATACATTCGGGGCAAATGCATACAAGCTTGAAGGGTGCGGTTATTCACTTGAGGATATAGTGGAGGCATCCATAGCCAATGCAAGGCGTGCCAGTGACGAAAATCCCCTGCCGGACGGAAGCAGGGCACTTGTTGCGCTTGATATAGGGCCGATTGGACAGCTTATGGAACCGACGGGAACATTAAGCTTTGAAGAGGCATATGAAATGTATGCACAGATTGTAAAAGCCGGAAAATCAGCAGATTTAATCGTGTTTGAGACAATGACGGATCTGCTTGAGGTAAAGGCCGGAGTGCTTGCCGCAAAGGAAAATTCAGACCTTCCTGTAATGGTGACAATGACATTTGAAATGAACAACAGGACATTTACAGGCGTGTCAGTTCCTTCAATGGCAATTACACTTTCAGGACTCGGAGTTGACGCGCTGGGTGTGAACTGTTCACTTGGGCCGAAGGAGCTTGAGCCTGTTGTGAAGACACTCTCGGAATGGACTAAGCTTCCGATAGTTTTAAAACCTAATGCAGGGCTTCCTGACCCGAAGACAAACATGTATAATCTGTCACCGAAGGATTTTGCGGAGTCGGTTAAAGAGCTTCTTGTGTACGGCATAAAGGCATTTGGCGGCTGCTGTGGAACAAATCCTGATTTTATACGCGAACTGTCATCCATGCTTAAGGAAAACGGTAATCCTGAGGTGGTTCATGGAACGGTTGGAGCGGCTGTATGCTCACCTACACAGGCTGTTGCTATATCTGAGCCAAGAATTATCGGAGAGCGGATTAATCCTACCGGAAAAAAACTTTTTAAAGAGGCTCTCATTAATAATGACATTGATTACATTTTAAATCAGGCTCTTGAGCAGGTTAAGGCAGGGGCTGATATTCTTGATGTTAATGTAGGACTTCCCGGAATAGATGAGAAGGAAATGATGGTAAATGTAATTAAGGCACTGCAGGGCGTGGTGGATGTTCCGTTGCAGATTGACTCTACAATACCTGAAGTCCTTGAGGCTGCACTTCGCATTTATAACGGAAAACCGATAGTAAATTCTGTCAACGGAGAGGAGAATTCACTTAATACGGTGCTGCCGCTTGTAAAAAAGTATGGAGCAGCGGTAGTTGGACTTACTCTTGATGAAAACGGAATACCTAAAAAGGCAGAGGAACGCTTTGCAATCGCAAAGAAAATTATGGACAGGGCAGTGGCGATAGGAATTCCGAAAGAAGATGTATTTATTGACTGCCTCACACTTACTGCTTCAGCAGAGCAGGAGGCCGTAATGGAGACACTGCATGCTCTTAACAGAGTTAAAAATGAGCTTGGATTAAAGACTGTGCTCGGAGTATCAAATATATCATTTGGCCTTCCTAACCGTGAACTTGTAAACCACATTTTTCTGGCAATGGCGTTAAATAACGGGCTTGACCTTCCTATAATCAACCCTAACAATGAGGCGATGACCGGAACTGTAAGGGCATATAAGCTGCTTGCCAATTATGACAGGAATTCGGTTGATTTTATAAAGGCATATGCAAATATGCCAAAGGTTAAAAAGATAGTGGTCGATGATAATGTATCACAACAGCCGGGCGCAGCAGGCGTATCGGACGGCGCATCCGGTGGCGTGCCTGCCGGAAGCGCAGAGGCATTGATGCATGCGGTTCTTAACGGACTTAAAACAGAAGGCGCACAGTGCACGGAGGAACTTCTGAAAAGCATGGATTCAATGGATATTGTAAATGAGATACTGATTCCTGCGCTTGACAGAATCGGTGCTGATTTTGAGAGCGGCAAGATATTCCTTCCACAGCTGATTTTGTCAGCCGGTGTGGCACAGGCAGCATTTCAGGTAATAAAAAAGCATATGGTAAACAATAATTCGGCACCTGTAAGCAAGGATAAAATTGTTATTGCTACGGTAAAGGGTGATGTCCACGATATCGGGAAGAATATTGTGAAGGTTCTGCTTGAAAATTACGGATATGATGTTATTGACCTCGGAAAAGATGTTGAGTATCAGGCTGTCGTGGATGCAGTTAAGGAACACAACGCAAAGCTTGTCGGCCTGTCGGCACTTATGACCACTACACTTGTATCTATGGAAAATACCATAAAGCTGATTCATGAAAATAATCTTGACTGCAAAATTATGGTGGGCGGAGCAGTGCTTACTCCCGAGTATGCAAAACAGATTCATGCGGATTTCTATGCAAAGGATGCAAAAGAGTCTGTAGATATTGCAAAACGTGTTCTGGGATAAAGCAGGAATGGCAGAATACAGACGTATAATATATTTTTGACATAATTTTAACACAGAGTTATAATAAATATATACATTTTCTTTAAGGAGTGCATGCGCAATCCTTAAGGTGATAAGAGCAGATTAACCTGAAAAAGAGGGGTGCTTTATGAATAACGAAAAGAAGATATCATCTGCTGTAATCCGCAGACTGCCGAGGTATTACAGATATCTTGGGGAAATCAAAGAAAGCGGAATACAAAGGATTTCCTCAAATGAACTGAGCAACCGGATGAAAGTAACTGCTTCACAGATTCGTCAGGATTTGAATAACTTTGGAGGCTTCGGGCAGCAGGGATACGGATATAATGTAGAATATCTCTATGAGGAAATCGGAAAAATACTGGGGATTGACAGAACGCATAATATGATTATTGCGGGTGCCGGAAATCTCGGACAGGCACTTGTCAATTCAGAGGATTTTACCAGAAGAGGTTTTATTATCAGGGGCGTGTTTGACAATAACAAGGAACTTGAAGGCAGAAAAATCGGTAAATTTGAGATTATGATGTCTGATAAGATGCAGCAGTTTATTAAAGAACAGCAAATCGAGATATTGACGATAACGGTTCCGAAGGAAGCTGCAAAAGAAGTGGCAAATGCGGCTGTGGAAGCAGGCGTAAAGGCCATATGGAATTTTGCACATACTGATTTAAACCTTCCCGATGACATTGTGGTTGAAAATGTGCATTTATCGGAAAGTCTTATGAGACTTTCGTATAATATGATAAATCAGGGCAAGGAGTAAGAAAGGGGGAATGTTTGATGGCTGAGATAACTGGTGATTTTATAAGGAGTAACGCAGCCTTTAAACAAATTCCGATTCTGACGCTTGATAAGAATTATTACAAAATATTTTCTGATGAGGCAGACAAACCTGAAACTATTAAAGTGCTGGAAGAAAAAGTAAATGATCTTTTGAAAAAGCAGGGGCAGATAAATAATGACATAAAGGAAGTAAAGAAGATAAAAAGCCGCCTTATTCAGGGAGTAGTTGATGACATGGAACAGGATGACACCGATCCTAAGCACATCAAGAAAATGAATGAGAGTCAGAAACTTATTCAGGAGGCGAAGGAGAAAATTGCTGATCTGGAAGATGAGGCGCTGGAGGTTCCAAGAAAGCTTTCGGCAGCCAATCAGGAACTTCTCATTGCTACAATACGCTATTGCTACAGCAGGATGAATTCTAACAAAGAAGATATACATATCCTTGACAAATGGATTAATGATACAAGGGTCAAATTAAAGAAAAAGCTTTTAATAAAGCAGGATAAAGAGACAAAGAATGACCAGATGTACGGATGTCTGCATGATATCCTCGGTCAGAACCTTATGGGAATTTTGGATGACAGGAATGAAATGCAGGAATGATTATAGGAATAGGTAATGATATATTGGAGATGGAGCGAGTCAGAAAAGCCTGCAAAAGGGAATCTTTTTTGATTCGCTATTTTACAGATAAAGAACGTGAAATGGCAGGCGGCAGGGAAAGCTTCTTTGCCGGTAATTTCTGTGTCAAGGAGTCGGTTGCCAAAGCACTCGGAACAGGCTTTGTGGGTTTTGAACCATCTGACATAGAAGTGCTTCGCGACAAAATGGGAAAACCTTATGTGACGCTTTATAATTATGCGAAGGTGACAGCCGATGCTCTTGGAGTAACTGATATTCATGTGAGTATTTCTAATTTGAAGGATATGGTCAGCGCAGTTGCTGTCCTTGAAAAATGTAACTGAAAAATATGTTTTTCAGGTAATTGCGAAACACTTTTTTGATAGCAAACGTCTCAAAGAAGTATTTCGCAAATACCTGATATGTTATTTGACAGGAGGGATTTTCTTGCAGTATGTTCTTAACGCAGTACAGGCTAAAAAAATTGACAGTATATCAATCAATAACGTAGGAATTCCATCAATGGTGCTGATGGAGCGTGCGGCGCTTGCAGTGGCTGATGCAGTTGAAAAGCATATAAAAAAATCAGGCATGGGAACGCAGAAAGCAAAAAGAAAGTTTCGGATACTTTCTGTGTGCGGCAGCGGCAATAATGGAGCAGATGCTGTGGCAGCGGCAAGAATCCTTTATGAGAGAGGATATAATGCCGAGGTATTTGCGGTAAAAAGAGAAGGCACTGAAGAATTTGAAAAGCAGCTTTCAATTGCCCGCGCTTCAAAGGTAAGAATTATAAACAGGGCCAAGTTTGGTGAATATAATATTATCATAGACGGATTGTTCGGAATAGGACTCAGCCGTAATGTAGAGGGACTTTATGCACAGATTATTAACGGCATTAATGAATCTGATGCATGGGTTTTATCTGTAGACATACCATCGGGGATAAATGCATCTGACGGAAGAATTATGAGTACGGCAGTAAAGGCAGATAAAACGGTTACATTCGGATACACAAAAATTGGAAATGTGCTCTATCCGGGAGCAGAATATGCCGGAAAGGTTAAAACTGCAGATGCAGGTTTTGCAAAAAAGGCAGTCAAAAGTATACGAAACAAAGCATTTACTTACTCGGCAGAGGATTTGTGCCTGATTCCAAAAAGAAAGGCTCACTCAAATAAGGGAACTTACGGAAAAGTGCTCGTAATAGCAGGCTCTGCTTCAATGGGCGGAGCGGCAAGTCTTGCGGCACTTGCGGCATACAGAAGCGGAGCGGGGCTTGTTAAGGTTCTTACACACGAAAATCAGAGAACTGCGGTGCAGAAAAATGTTCCGGAAGCAATAGTTGAAACTTATGGTGACGGGATAACACAGACAGAAATTAATAAGATTATGAAAAATGCGCTTTCATGGGCAACCTGTGTGATAATCGGACCGGGAATTTCAACCTCTGATACGGCATCATGGATGACGGAATATATACTCAGAAACAGCACTGTAACAACGGTGCTTGATGCTGATGCGCTGAATCTGATTGCGCAAAAGAAAGAATTTAAGGAACTTCTGAAAGACGGCGTAACATTTATTGTTACACCGCATCTGGGAGAGATGGCAAGGCTTACTGGTACATCGGTTCCGGTGATTCAGGGAAAACTGATTGAGACGGCAGGAAAATTTGCAAAAAAATACAATGTCGTATGCGTTTTGAAGGATGCAAGAACGATAGTTGCTGCACCGTCCGGCGATATATATGTAAATACATCGGGTAACAGCGGAATGGCGACAGGAGGCTCGGGTGATGTGCTTACGGGAGTGATTGCAGGCATGAAGGTCAGCGGACTTGACACATTTGACGCTGCATGCGTAGGCGTACTGCTGCACGGACTCGGCGGTGATCATGCGGCAGAAAAAAGAGGAGAACATGGGATGAAAGCAGGCGATATCATTGACGGTATCACCAATGTAATGTCGGTCTCAGGAATGGAGCAAAAATGAAAAAGTATACAAGAGTATATGCAGATATAAATCTTGATAATATAAAAGCGAATGTCAGGGCGCTGATGGGGGCAACCAAGCCGGGTACAAAGGCGATGGCGGTTGTAAAGGCAGATGCCTACGGACATGGAGATGTGGCTGTTGCAAAAGCAGTAAGTCCGCTTGTTGATGCATATGCGGTAGCTACTGTAGAAGAAGGAGTAAATCTTCGTGAAAACGGAATCGGTAAAATGATTCTTGTGCTTGGCTATGTTGATGAGATGCATTTTGAAAATGTAATAAACAAAGATATTTCGGTTCCGCTGTTTGATACCGAGACTGCGGAAGGCTTGTCAGCGGTTGCAGTTAAACTCGGGAAGAAAGCAAAATGCCATATTAAGGTTGACACCGGAATGAGGAGAATAGGGCTTGAACCAGATGAAACAGGGAGAGATATTGTAAAGAGAATTTATGAACTTCCGGGAATAGAACTTGAAGGCATTTTCACACATTTTGCAACTGCCGATGAGACTGATAAGACAAGAGCATACGGACAGCTTGAAAAATTTAAAGCATTTGTCGGAGAACTTGAAAGCGAAGGGATTGATTTTAAATACAGACACTGCTCAAACAGTGCAGGTATAATAGATATGCCCGAAGCTAATATGGATATGGTGCGCCTCGGAATTGCAATGTACGGAATGTATCCTTCAAATGAGGTATGCACGGACAATGTAAAACTACAGCCTGCAATTGAACTTAAAAGCTTTGTGACTATGGTGAAAACAATCAACAGAGGTGACAGGGTAAGCTACAATGGCACATATGAGGCGGTAAAGCCTACAGTGATTGCAACCGTAGAGACAGGGTATGGTGACGGATATCCGAGAAATCTTTCCAATAAAGGATATGTGCTCATTCGTGGTAAAAAGGCTCCGATAACAGGACGTGTATGCATGGACCAGTTCATGGTCGATGTAACTGACATTCCGGGAGTGTGCCGTGGTGATATGGTAACGCTGATTGGACATGACGGCGGTCAGAACATTTCTGTTGAAGAAGCTGCCCAAATTGCTGGAACATTTAATTATGAATTTGTGTGCGGACTGGGGAAAAGAATTCCGCGTAATTACTATAATAACGGTAAATATATCGGAAGCAGGGATTATTTTAACGAGAAATGGGAACTTAATACAGAGGATTATTAAAATTGTCCCCGTATATTTCCGACAAAGAATAAGGATTTTTAAAATTGCTGAATACACACCGGTAAGCTGGAAATAATAGATACATACCAAAATGTTTTGGAGTAAGCTTATATATGGAGTGTGATTGAATGTGGTTGTTAAAAGAGGGGATATATTTTACGCTGATTTAAGACCTGTGGTAGGTTCTGAGCAGGGAGGAATACGCCCGGTACTTATCATTCAGAATGATACCGGCAATAAGCACAGCCCTACTGTTATATGTGCCGCAATAACGAGCCGGCAGAACAAAGCAAAGCTTCCTACGCATGTTGAAATTGATTCCATGAAATATGATATTGTGAAGGATTCTGTGATTTTGCTTGAACAGCTCAGGACAATTGACAAAAAGCGTTTAAAGGATAAGGTGTGTCATCTTGATAATGAGATTATAATGCAGGTAAATAAGGCATTGCAGGTAAGTCTTGAAATGCCGGAAGAACAATAAAAAAATTTGTATCTGCATTGACGCTGAAAGTGAATGATGATACAATTAGTATTAATAATATAATACGCATGAGTTGCGTAATTTTCAAAACGCATTTGCGAATGGAGGAAATAATTTGGGTTCCAAGGAATCAGTCTCGTCCATTTTCGGAAAGATTTTTGGTAAGAAAGACGATAATGTAACTGACGAGATAATGAATATTGTACATGAGGGACATCAGCAGGGTGAGCTTCTTGACAGCGAAGCGGAGATGATAACTAATATCATTGAGTTTGGAGACAAGGAAGCACATGACATCATGACACATCGTAAAAATGTTGTTGCAATTGATGCACAGACAACGATAAAAGATTGTTTTGATTTT
Organism: uncultured Bacteroides sp.; assembly: GCA_945913015.1. Lineage (GTDB taxonomy): Bacteria > Bacillota > Clostridia > Lachnospirales > Lachnospiraceae > Bacteroides_F. The sequence continues at coordinate 73,298 of CAMECH010000006.1, read as the reverse complement.
GTTCTGGATGAGAATTATTCTAGATTTCCGGTCTATGAAAATGATATTGACCATATTATCGGAATAATGCATCTTAGGGATTTGCTTAAGATTTATTCTGATTCATACAAGAGAAATCATACTATATCTGAACTGAAAGATGAGATGCTGTTTGAACCGCATTTCATACCGGAGACGCGTAATATTAATGCACTTTTTAAGTCAATGCAGTCAGAAAAGGTGCATATGGCGGTGGTTGTTGATGAGTATGGACAGACAGCCGGAATAGTGACAATGGAAGATATACTTGAAGAGATAGTCGGCAACATCATGGATGAGTATGATGAAGAGGAACAGTATATTATACGTAACAATGACGGCTCTTACATAATGGATGGGTACACACTTCTTGATGATATTGAGGATTTGCTTGATATAAGTTTTGAGGATGAAGATTCAGACACATTGAGCGGATTCATTATTTCAAGAATGGAGCATCTTCCGGAGGATAACGAAGAGTTTGATACATGGTACAGTGACTATCGTTTCAGGGTAATGGAGGTTGAGAATAAGCGTGTTAAGAAAGTACGTGTTATTTACCAGCCGGCAGACCAGAAAGACGAAATAAAAAACGAAAAGACTAATAATTGAACATAAGGAATGAGGAATGACATGAGCGATTACAGAATTGAGACCAAATGTATACAGAGCGGATGGCAGCCAAAGAATGGTGAGCCAAGAGTACTTCCGATAATTCAGAGTACAACATTTAAGTATGAATCAAGTGATGAGATGGGAGCGCTGTTTGACCTTGAGAAGAGCGGATATTTCTATTCAAGACTGCAGAACCCGACTAATGATATTGTAGCACAGAAGATTTGTGATTTAGAGGGCGGATGCGCTGCCATGCTGCTTTCGTCAGGACAGGCTGCCAATTTCTATGCAACATTTAATATTTGCGAAGCAGGTGACCATATGATTAGTTCCTCGGCAATTTACGGCGGAACATTCAACCTGTTTGGCGTGACGATGAAGAAGCTTGGAATAGAATGCACATTTATTGACCCTGACGCAAGTGAGGAGGAGATTCAGGCAGCGGTAAGACCAAATACAAAGCTTATTTTTGGTGAGACCATTGCAAATCCTGCGCTTACGATTCTTGATATTGAGAAGTTTGCAAGAGTTGCCCATAGGAACGGATTGCCGTTAATTATAGATAATACGTTTGCGACACCTGTCAACTGCAGACCGTTTGAGTGGGGCGCAGATATTGTTACACATTCAACAACAAAGTATATGGATGGACATGCTGTTTCACTTGGCGGATGCATTGTGGACAGCGGTAATTTTGACTGGGAAGCTAATGCAGAGAAGTATCCGGGACTTACAACTCCTGATGAGTCATATCATGGTGTTGTATACACAAAGAAGTTTGGAAAGGCAGCATACATAACAAAGGCTACTACCCAGCTTATGAGAGATCTTGGCTCCATGCAGTCGCCTCAGAATGCATTTTTACTTAATATTGGCCTTGAAACACTTGCGCTCAGAGTAAAAAGACATTGTGAGAATGCTGATAAGGTTGCAAGGTATCTGGCATCAAATGATAAGGTTGCATGGGTGAACTATGCGGGACTTCCGGGTAACAAATATTATGAGCTTGCAAAGAAATATATGCCGGACGGAATATGCGGCGTTATATCATTTGGACTTAAGGGTGGAAGAGATACGGCTGTTAAATTTATGGACAGCTTAAAGCTTGCGGCAATAGTAACACATGTTGCTGATGCAAGAACATCGGTACTTCATCCGGCAAGCCATACACACAGACAGATGACAGACGAACAGCTTGTAGAGGCAGGTGTTCAGCCTGATCTTATAAGGCTGTCTGTCGGAATTGAAAATGCAGATGATATTATTGAAGACATTGAGCAGGCACTTGAAACAATTAACTGATTATTTTTAGATAATTAAGATGAGGGAACATATGGCTGTTGACGTGAGTTACAAATATGCTGCCAATGATATGGCATGTTCTAAAATTACATTTGACAGTGACTACATGGTTATGAAAGCCGATCAGAGGGCATATCAGTTCATTTATGAGGAATATGCCAGATTTGACAAACTTATCGCTGATGAGGATGTAGACAAATTTTACAGATTCATTAATGATGAGGATGCCTCTGACGACAAATTCATAATAGTTAGAGTGCGCCGTAAAGATGGAGATTACAGACTGTGTCTTATATATGTTTTAAAGCGGAAAATCCCGATTAACGATACATATTATACGGAAATTGAATTAAGGGATCTGGTAACTATTAATAACAGATATAAGAAAATGGATTTGGATGTAAGAAAATACAGGAGTTATCTGGGGATGATTCCGGAGTATTTCTTTGAATATAATCCAAAGACACAGGAATTTGCGCTTTTCAGCTACAAGGGCTTCCGCTCGGAGAATGTTGAGAAAGCACCTATTGACGAAGTTTATGACAATGCAGTTAAAAATGGATATGTAACAGGTGAAAATATATCCAAGCTTCAGCTTCTGTTTGAAAAAATCCGCAACTGTGAGGAAAGCTTTACGGTTGAATTTGAGACAAGCATATGCCGCAAAGGTGAGATGAGCGAAGAGCTGTCTTTCCACGGACAGGTTATGTATCACAATAATGAGCTTGCCAGGGTAATCGGAATTGCTTCGATGGTATCACGAATAGGCAAGGCTACAAGCGGGGCGGCATATGGATCAGATGCGGCTGAAAAGGATTCTGCAACAGGTCTTCTTAATAAGAAAGCTATGACGGAGTTTGTTAACAGCAAGATACGCTATTACAATGAAACAGGTAAAAAAGAAGATTTCTGGCTTGTTATCTGTGACATAGACTATTTTAAAAATGTAAATGATACATACGGACATCTGTTTGGAGATGAGGTTATTTACAGATTTGCGCAGACGATACGTACATGGGTAAGCGATAAGGGCGTTGTGGGACGAATCGGCGGTGACGAATTTATGATAATGCTTGAGCATACAGACCTGACAGAGTTAAGAAGTATACTTATCGGCATCAGGGAAGAGCTGGAATGGGCATTCCAGAATAAGGCGCAGGATTACAGATTTACAACATCAATCGGAGTGTCAAAATACCCGAAAGATGCTGTGGATTACGAAAGACTGTTTAAAATTGCGGATAAAGCATTGTATATAGCCAAGGAAAAAGGAAGAGACAGATTTATTATCTATACGAAGGAGCTTCATGGTGAGCTTGCTGATGAGCAGGACGGAATTTATACGGCGCATGTGCCTGTAGAGATGAAGCCGCTTGCAAAGGCAGAGCTTGCTGCAAATCTTATTCTCCTTTTGTCTAAAGCCGGGCGTCAGATGATTCCGCATGTACTCAATGAGATTATTGAACATTTAAATATTCACGGAATTTCAATCTTTGAGAGGAACAGTGAAGATAAGCTTGAATTAAGCCTGTCAGCGGGAAAATATGAATCTGAAATCGGTGATGTTTCTGAAATAATGGACGACAAATATTTCAATTTGTTTGATGAGAATGGTATTAATCTGATTCATAATGTCAAGGAATTTGAGATTCATTGCCCAAGAATGTATGATTACTGGGTTGAACATGGTATTTGTTCCACACTTCAGTTCATGATGGGAACAAAGGAGCATGCAGATGCCGTTATTTCATTTGATATATTCGGTGTACACAGAAGAAAATGGAGCGAAAATGATATTGACACCTTATATATGATTGTGAAATTTATTGGCAACACATTGGAGTCGTAGATGTTTCGTGACGGTATTAATAAAAAAATTGTCACCAATATACTGGTGATTATATTATGGCTTGGCATATGGCAGGCTGCAAGTACTTTGACAGGGCTCGATTTTATACTTTCGGGTCCTGTTAAAGTATTTTTTTGCCTGATAGAGCTGTTGGGAAAACAGGATACATACATAATTATATTAAACAGCTTTTTAAAAATATTTACAGGATTTATTCTTGCTTTTTTGACGGCATCGGCAGCCGGTATAATTTCAGCAGGAAGTAAGCTGGCAGAGAGCATTTTAAGGCCGCCGGTGGTAGTTATGAAATCGCTGCCGGTTACTGCATTTATAATACTTGTTCTGATGCTTGCCGGCTCATCATGGGTTTCTTCAGTGATTTCATTTATAGTTGTATTTCCGATTGTATATTATGGAATGCTTGAAAGTATGAGAAATCTTGATTTGAAACTGAATGAGATGTCTGAAGTTTTTGGCATAACGGGTATGAGGCGTTTCAGATTTGTTGTGCTTCCACAGTGTATTCCATACATGAAAACTGCACTTGAGTCTTCAGCAGGCATGTGCTGGAAAGCAGGCGTGGCTGCAGAGATTATCGGACTTGCGCGGTATTCGATAGGGGAGCAGATGTATCTTTCCAAATTGTATATGGAGAGTGATGTGCTCCTCTCATGGGGTATAATTATAATTGCTGTAAGTATGGCCTTTGAAAAAGGCTTTCTGTGGGCAGTTATGAAAATGTCTGAGGAACTTTCAAAATATCATAATGCGCCAATCTTTGTAAAAAAAGCCGTGCAGGACGGAACCTATAAAACAATGGTAAAATGCATAAGCAAAAAGGAAAAGGCGGCAGATGATTCGGGTGGAATCTGCATTAAAAATGTGTCAAAGAATTACGGAAGCGACAGAGTCCTTGAGAACGTATCACTGAATATTAATATGAATGAAACCGTATGTCTTATGGGGGAATCCGGAGCCGGTAAAACTACATTGATACGGATAATTTTGGGGCTTACGTCTGCTGACTGCGGCAGCGTAGGAATTCAGGGGAGGATTACCGCTGTGTTTCAGGAAAGCAGTCTTTGTCCGTGGCTGTCAGCAGTTGATAATGTGCTTATCGCAATGAAAAATGGCAGTTCTAAGAGAGACTATGTAAGAGAAATGCTTGGGAAAGTTCTTGATGAGGAAGCTCTGGATAAGCCTGTAAGCTGTCTCAGCGGAGGAATGAAAAGACGCTGTGAGATAGTAAGGGCGATATTATGTGAGTCTGATGCCGTTGTGATGGATGAACCATTCTGGGGGCTGGATGAAAACAACAAAATGAAGGTGGCGCAATTTATTCTTGATAATATTGATGGGCGTCCGCTGCTGGTTGCGACACATGATTTGGAGGATGTAAAAGCACTGCATGCAAAAGCTTTTGATATTGACAAAAATGGCAATGGTTGATAAGATTATTTCATATAGCGTTGTATAGGAAAGGATATGGTGAAGTGCCATGAGACAGGCAGTATTTTCAATTCTTGTTGGAAATGAAGCAGGTGTTTTAAGCCGTGTAGCAGGACTTTTCAGCAGAAGAGGTTATAATATAGACAGTCTTACTGTGGGGGTAACTCAGGATCCGCAGTATTCAAGAATGACAGTTACTGTTACGGGAGATGATGATGTCCTGGAACAGATTGAGAAACAGCTTGCAAAGCTTGTTGACGTTAAGGAGATTGTAGAACTTCCTTCCGATGCATCTGTATGCCGTGAACTTATTCTTATCAAGGTTGAGGCAAATGCAGGACAGCGTCAGTCAGTGGCAGCGGTTGCGGATATTTTCCGTGCAAACATTGTTGACGTTAAAGAGGATACTATGACTATTGAGCTTACAGGAAGTCAGTCAAAGCTTAATGCATTTATTGAACTGTTAGATGATTTTAAAATTACAGAACTTGCAAGAACCGGAATTACCGGACTTGCAAGAGGCGCTGCAAGTTTAAAATAAATATTTTTAATTACAATGGAGGTACCATTAGAAATGGCAAAGATTTATTATCAGCAGGATTGCAACTTGTCAATGCTTGACGGAAAGACAATTGCAGTTATAGGCTACGGCAGTCAGGGACATGCACATGCATTGAACGCTAAGGAGTCAGGATGCCATGTCATTATAGGTCTTTATGAAGGCAGTAAGTCATGGGCAAAGGCAGAAGCACAGGGTTTTGAAGTGTACACTGCAGCAGAAGCAGCTAAGAAGGCTGACATCATTATGATTCTTATCAATGATGAACTTCAGGCAGGAATGTACAAGAAAGATATTGAACCAAACCTTGAGCCTGGTAATATGCTTATGTTTGCACATGGTTTCAATATTCATTTCAACCAGATTATCCCACCGAAGGATGTTGATGTAACAATGATCGCTCCTAAGGGACCTGGACATACAGTACGCAGCGAGTATCAGGCAGGTAAGGGTGTTCCTTGTCTTGTTGCTGTTCATCAGGATGCTACAGGTAAGGCTCTTGACCTTGCACTTGCATATGCACTTGCAATCGGTGGAGCAAGAGCAGGTGTTCTTGAGACAACATTCAGAACAGAGACAGAGACAGACCTCTTTGGTGAGCAGGCAGTTCTTTGCGGTGGTGTATGTGCACTTATGCAGGCAGGCTTTGAGACTCTTGTTGAGGCAGGATATGATGAGAGAAATGCATACTTTGAGTGTATCCATGAGATGAAGCTTATTGTAGACCTTATCTACCAGAGCGGATTTGAGGGAATGAGATATTCAATTTCAAATACAGCAGAGTATGGTGATTACATAACAGGACCAAAGCTCATCACAGATGAGACAAAGAAGACAATGAAGAAGATTCTGAAGGATATTCAGGATGGTACATTTGCCAAGGACTTCCTTCTTGATATGTCACCGGCAGGCGGACAGGCTCACTTCAAGGCTATGAGAAAACTTGCAGCAGAGCATCAGTCAGAGAAGGTTGGTAAGGAAATCCGCAAGCTTTACAGCTGGAACAACGAAGCTGATAAGCTTATTAACAACTAATTGATAATCGCAGATATTTTCTGCGTAAAGAACGGCTTAAAGCAGGCGGGTATCTGTCTTGTTTTAAGCCTTCTTTTATGGTAAAATTCAAGTGCAGTTTGCAAAATGGGAGATAGTGTTAAATGAGAAATGTATTACCGGGAGAATTTTACAGACATTTTAAGAATAAATTATATCAGGTAAAAGGAATAGCATACCACTCTGAGACCAAAGAAAAAATGGTTGTATATCAGGCTATGTATGGTGATTTCAAATGGTATGTAAGGCCTTACGATATGTTTGTGAGCGAAGTGGACCATCAGAAATATCCTGAAGTGACACAGAAATACCGCTTTGAAAAGGTTGATTTGGAAGATGGCGAAACTGCTGATAAAGAAGCAGCACGGCAGGAAGTATGTAAAGAAGATATATGTGAGAAGGAAACAGATGAAAAAGGCTGTATTAATCCTGCACTTGAAGCATTTCTTGATGCCGGCAGCTACAGGGAGAAGCTTAATGTCCTTGCTTCAATAAGAGGAAAGATGGATGACAGGCTTATCAATGATATTGCTACAAGCATTGATGTTACGGTTCCTGACGGCCCGATTGATGAGCGTTTTATGTCTCTTAAAAGTTGTGTTATGGCGCATGCCAGATATGAAGAGAGCAATCGTTTGAGATAGATTGGAAAATACTCCGATACGGAGGACAGTGGAAAAGTCAATGAGCATTTATGAGGAAAATATAAGGACAATTACTGAATACTTTGAAAAGGGATGCAAAAAGGCAGAGGATTTCGGAATTGGAATTGAGATAGAGCATTTTCTGCTGGATGAATATAATCATTCGGCTGAATATAATCAGGTAGTAAGAGTGATTCAGTCAATTATGACAAAGAAAGACAATCCTTACTATCTGGAGGGACATCTGATAGGTTTTTATAATGATAGATACTCTGTTACGCTTGAGCCTGCGGCACAGTTTGAGATAAGCATTAACCCCTGCAAAACGGTGGAGCAGCTTGTGGAAATTTACAATGAGTTCAGAAATGTACTGGACAGTGTTCTTTTTAAAGAAAAACTGAGGCTTGAATGTTACGGATACAATCCGCATGAGAAAGCAGCGGATCTGTGTCTTATACCTAAAAAGCGTTATGAGTACATGAACAGATACTTTGAAAAGACAGGCACCTGCGGAAAGAATATGATGAGAGCAACGGCATCGGTACAGGTTTCGGTGGATTACGAAAATGAGGAGGATGCAGTTCGTAAATATCAGCTTGCCTGTGTTCTGTCCCCGGTATTGTCACTTATGATGGACAATACGCCGGTATTTGAGGGGGAAAAAGCGCAGATGCATCTTGTGCGCACGTATATATGGAATAATGTGGATTTGGACAGGTGTACACTGATGAAAGGGTGCCTTGATGCTGAATTTGGTTTTAGAAAATATGCAGAGTATATTATGAATATTCCGGCAATACTGGTGATGGACAATGGAACTGCCAGATATACGGACGATGAAAAGATAAAGGATATTTATGCCAATCGCATCATGACAAAAGCAGAGGTTGAGCATATTCTGTCAATGGTATTTTTTGATGTGCGGCTTAAGAATTATATAGAGATAAGGATGGCGGACAGCTGCGATATTGACAGGGCGGCTGATTATGCAGAACTGATAAAGAATATATTTTACAATGTAAAGTGCATGGATGTAATAGAAAATTACCTGGGAAATGTCACGGAGAGAGATGTTGCACAGGCTAAGGAATCAATTATTGCCGATGGAATTAATGGCAGGATATATGGGAAAAAGGCATCGGATGTTGTTGAATTTGTAAGAAAAACGGCATTAAAGTAAGATACCATATTTTCCAAAATGCAGAATGGAGGATGTCGTGAAAGAAATTACAGAAATATATGATGAGTATGTTGATATTGTAAAAAGTGACATGGAAGGAGCAAAAGATTCCGCAAAGACGGTTGTTGATTATATTTTGAATTCTACAGCGAAATATCATGGAAGATGTGTAAAAAGTCTTTGTGTTCCGAAGCTTTTTACACCAAAGGAAACAGAGCTTTTTGAAAGTCTTGTCAAAACTTTATACGGAATTTTTGACAAGGTGATTGCAGAATACGGCGGTAATCCTGATTACAGGAAACTGTTTGGCTTTGACAGGAGGCTTGAAGAGCTTATTCTCAGGGAACCGTCATACAAAACAAATATTCCGATTGCAAGAGTAGATATTTTTCTGGATGAGAAGACGCATGCTTTCAAGTTCTGTGAATTTAACACGGACGGAACAAGTGCAATGAACGAAGACAGGGAATTATGCATAGCTTTTCAAAAGACAAAGGCATGGCAGGAGTTTTCTAAAAAGCATGAGATGACAACGTTTGAACTGTTTGATTCATGGGTGTCGGAGGTTGGCAGTATATATGCGGATTATTGCAGAAGAAAAGGTGAGGAACCGCATAAAGGACATGTATGTATCACTGACTTTATGGAAAATGCAACCGAGAATGAATTTATGATTTTCAGGGATGCATTTGAAAAAGCCGGGTATACGGCGGAAATCTGTGAAATACGGAAGCTTGTGCATAAAGACGGAAAGCTTTTGTCTCCGTCAGGAAAAGCGGTTGATATAATTTACAGAAGAGCCGTTACAAGCGATATAATGGCGCACTTTGATGAGGTGACTGATTTCATAGAGGCGGTAAAGGAAGGAAATGTGTGCATGATTGGTGATTTCAAAACGCAGATTGTGCATAATAAGATGATATATAAGGTTTTGCATGACGAGATGACATTAAAACTGCTGGATAATGATGAAAAGCGGTTTGTTGAGGAACATGTGCCTTATACAATGGTGCTTGATGACAGTGCACTTGAACATATTTTTAATGGAAAGAAAATTAAAGACAGTGTATTTGACAATAAGGATAACTGGATAATCAAGCCGGAGGATTCATACGGCTCAAAGGGTGTGCATGCAGGCGTTGAGTGCACGCAAGAGGAATGGAAAAGATTTGTTTTGGAAAATATGAATTCAGGTTATATCCTGCAGGAATTTGTACATCCTTATACTACGGCAAATGTTGATTTTTCAAAGGATGATGAATGGCATTTATACAGTAATCTCACCGGACTTTTTGTCTATAACGGGAAGTTCGCGGGAGTATATTCAAGGATTTCAGCGTGTGAGATGATTTCAACGCAGTACAGCGAAATGGCGCTGCCGACATTTGTTGTGATGTCTTAATGGCGAAGGGAAGACGACGAAGTATTTATAAATAATTATTATACGGTTAATAAATTATTTATTGGAATGAGTGTGCCCGGTATGTTATCCTAGTATTAATACGCAAAAAGGGGGTCAGTTAAGTGGATGAGAAATCTTTTTCAACTATAACACCGCAGATAAAGGCACTTGCCAAAAAATGCAGGGAATCAAACAGAATTGATATTTCGCTGTATGACAAACATCAGGTTAAGAGGGGACTTAGAGATGTCAACGGCAAGGGCGTACTTACGGGGCTTACGGAAATCAGTGAAATCAAATCAAGTGAGAAACTGCCTGACGGAACGAGCGTACCTTGTGAGGGAAAGCTGTATTACAGAGGCATTGATGTTGAAGAAATTATAAAAGGATTTAATGATGACAAGAGGTTTGGCTTTGAGGAGGTAACATATCTTCTTATATTCGGAAAGCTTCCGAATGCACAGGAACTTGCTGAATTTAACGGGCTTCTTGGGGGCTACAGGTGCATACCGCCTAATTTTGTGCGCGATATAATAATGAAGAAGCCGAGCGCAGATATTATGAATGCAATGGCAAGAAGCGTGCTGATGCTGTATTCATATGATGACAAGGCTGACGACATCAGCGTTCCGAATGTTGTAAGGCAGAGCCTGCAGCTTATATCGGAGTTTCCGCTGCTTGCTGTATACAGTTATCAGGCATACAGACATGCGCATGTCGGAGGCAGTCTTATAATTCATGAGCCAAGAGCGGAGTTGTCGACGGCAGAGAATATTCTGCATCTTTTAAGACCTGACAGCAGCTATACACCATTTGAGGCAAAGATACTTGACCTGGCGCTTGTTCTGCATGCGGAACACGGCGGTGGTAATAATTCAACATTTACGACGCATGTTGTTACGTCATCGGGAACAGATACCTACTCATCAGTGGTATCATCGCTCGGTTCGCTTAAAGGACCTAAGCATGGAGGCGCCAATATTAAGGTTGTTAAGATGTTCCGGGATATAAAGGAACATGTGAAGGACTGGAATGATGAAGATGAAATCAGGGAATATCTCGATAAGATTCTTCATAAGGAAGCATTTGATAAAACAGGACTTATATACGGAATGGGACACGCAGTATATTCGCTGTCTGACCCGAGAGCCAATGTGTTCAAGGGCTTTGTGGAGCAGCTTTCGATAGAAAAAAACAGGCATGATGAGTATATGCTCTATTCAAATGTTGAAAGGATTGCATCGGGACTTATAGCAAATGAGCGTAAAATTTATAAAGGTGTAAGTGCAAATGTAGACTTTTACAGCGGATTCGTGTATAGTATGCTTGACTTACCTATGGAGCTGTATACTCCGATATTTGCAATTGCAAGAATATCGGGCTGGAGTGCGCATAGAATAGAAGAGCTGATTAACTGCGGAAAGATTATTCGTCCGGCATATATGAATGTATGTCCGAGAACAGAATATGTGCCGCTTAGTCAGAGGGATTGAATTTTATAAATTTTAAGGAGCAGGTCATGGAACAGTTAAGGATTATCGTCCTGGCAGCAGGAACAAGCAGTGAGAGAGATGTGTCTGTCGTAACAGGCACAAGAGTCTGCGCAGCTTTAAGGCGCAAAGGGCACAAGGCAGAGGTAGTGGACGTATTTCTTGGAGTGGACAAAAAGTATGACGACATCAATGAAATTTTTAACGCGGACACAGACCTTAATGAGCTTGAGAAGAAGCTGAAAGAAGCAACGCCTGATATACCTGATATGGTAAATAAGAGAAAGGCAGCAGGAGAAAGCTTCTTTGGACCGCAGGTGCTTGACGCATGTAAAGCTGCAGACATCGTATTTATGGGTCTGCATGGCTCTAATGGCGAGGATGGAAAGATTCAGGGAGCATTTGACCTGCTCGGAATAAAATATACGGGAACCGGATATTTAAGCAGTGCAATATCCATGAACAAAAACATTACGAAACTGGTTATGGTAAGTGCAGGTGTACCTATGCCATCCGGTATAAGGCTTATGATGAATAAGGAAATGCGCACTGACCTTAAAAATACATACAGCCTTATGATGAAAGAGGTTGGAGAAAATGTTGGTTTTCCTTGTATCGTTAAGCCTTGCTGCGGAGGCTCAAGCGTGGGAGTTTCAATTGCAGATGATGAGCAGTCTCTCGTAAAAGCATTTGATGAGGCATTTAGCCTTGAAGATGAGGTGATTGTAGAAAAATATATTAAGGGAAGGGAATTTTCGGTCGGAATAATTAATAACAAAGCACTTCCTGTAATTGAGATAACTCCTCTTCAGGGATTTTACGACTATAAGAATAAATATGTTCCGGGTATGACAAAGGACACCTGTCCTGCTGATATCCCTGACGAAATTGCCGATAAGATGAAGGAATATGCAGTGATGGCAGCTAAGGCTGTAGGTCTTGAGACATACGGAAGGGTAGACTGCCTGCTCGGAGAAGACGGACAAATTTACTGTCTTGAGATGAACACGCTTCCGGGGATGACGGGAACAAGTCTTGTTCCGCAGGAGGCGGCAGCACAGGGAATGAGCTATGATGATTTATGTGAGCGTCTTATAGAAGTTTCATTTGAAAAATATCAGGATTAGGATTGGTCTGGAATAATGAAAAATATGACTTTGAGTAACATAGCCAAGGCATGCGGCGGAATATTACACGGAAGCGACATTGACGGACAAAAACTTGTTATGTCGGTTACAACTGACAGCAGAAAGGCTGAGAAAGACTGTCTTTTCATTGCAATTGCGGGTGAGCGCGTTGACGGACATTCGTTTATTAAGTCAGTATATGAAAATGGTGCTGCCTGCTGTATTTCTGAGAAAGTTCTTGATGAAGAGATATCAGGAGGGCATCCGTATATTGAGGTTACATCATCTTTGCAGGCATTAAAGGACATTGCGGAGTTTTACAGAAGCCAGCTTGATATTAAAGTTGTGGGCATTACCGGGAGTGTGGGAAAGACCAGCACAAAAGAAACTATCGCAGCAGTGCTTTCACAGAAGTATAATGTATTAAAAACGGCAGGTAATTTTAACAACGAAATAGGCCTCCCGCTTACAGTTTTCAGAATGACAGAGGAGAATGAAGTTGCGGTTCTTGAAATGGGAATCAGTGATTTCGGTGAGATGACGAGGCTTACAAAAATTGCAAAGCCTGATATTTGTGTTATTACCAACATTGGAATATGCCACCTTGAGAATTTAAAGACAAGGGACGGAATACTTAAGGCCAAGACAGAGATTTTCAAGTCAATAGCTAAAGACGGTTCTGTTGTGCTTAACGGAGATGATGATAAGCTTGTAACCATATCACAGGTCAACGGCAGAACACCGCATTTCTTCGGGATTGAGAATGACAGACTGAGAAACGGTGTAGGGATGTATGCGGATAGTATTGTGAACAGAGGGCTTGACGGAACAGACTGCGACATCTGTATTCCGAAAGAAAATTCGGGAATACCTGATATAATAAATGTACACATTCCTATTCCTGGGCGCCATATGGTTTACAATGCGATGGCAGCAGCTTCGGTAGGAAGGCTGATGGGACTTGACTTATCACAGATTAAAGCCGGAATTGAAAGTCTTGAAGCAATCAGCGGACGTAACAATATTATACATGTCAATGACATGATAGTAATTGATGACTGCTATAATGCCAATCCGGTTTCAATGAAGGCGTCAATAGATGTACTTAGTGATGCCGTCGGAAGAAAAGTATGCGTTCTTGGTGATATGTTTGAGCTTGGTGGAAATGAAAGGCAGCTCCACCATGAAATAGGAGAGTATGCGGCAAAAAAGAAAATAGACATACTGATTGCAGCAGGAAATCTGTCCAAAGAGACAGCGGAGGGCGCAGAAGGTTCTGAAACAAAAGTTTATTATTATGAAGACAGAGATTCAATGCTTGCTGACCTTGGTAATATTGTAAAGGCAGGAGATAATATACTGGTTAAGGCTTCACACGGAATGCAGTTTACAAAGGTTGTGGAAATGCTGTGCGGCAAATTACAGTAATATTGTACTCAGGAATATTTTGATGTGATATAATTAGTATCACGAAACGGAGGAAGAGATGAAGAAAATTAATAAGATTGTTTGTGTGGCTTGTGCATTTGTACTGATGATATCACTGGCAGCATGCGGAAAGAAGAACATTGTAGGAAAATGGAGCTGTAAGCAGAATGACGCTGTAACTGTATATGAATTTAACGAGGATGGAACAGGCAATATGGATCTGGGAGAGGGAATAGTTATTCCTATTAATTATTCGCTTGATAACGATAAGCTTAAGATTTCATATACATATCTCGGAACGGACAACAACATTGAATATAATGTCCTGATAGAAAAGAAGACACTGACATTAAACAATGCATCTTCAAACCTTACACTTGAAAAGCAGTAAAACAAAACAGAATATATTTGAAAAAAGAGCAAAAATTGTACTTTACAATTTTTGCTTTTTAAGTTACAATCAATCTTACCTAAAAATTCTTTGGTTTTAAACCATCTTTCAAATTCATCGCTGCTTGAAGCAGAATGAATATTGTATTTTGGAGCCCGCTGTGCGGGCATGGAGCCACAACGTCGAACCTGACGTGCATGGCAATTATGTCTTCACTCTTATACAGTTACCGCACGGTATCTTTTCAGAGTGGATTTTCAAACAATTACTTAGACCAGACGTTTCTTGGGGAAAGGAGCAATCAGGCGTTTGTACGCGAAGAATTTACGTGTTATGCAGATAAGGGAATAGACGGCGTTATGAGCAGTATGGCGCTTAATACATTTGTCTGTGAAGAGATGGAAGATTATCTCGTTGAAATTGTAAAAGGCCTTAATTACTATATTCCGTCAACAAAAAGAAGCAATGAGGCTGTATTTACGGAGAGAATGGCAACAAGTCTTCCGAAGCTTTTAGAGTCATGTGGCAGAGAGTTTGATATTACTTTTGTAGACCATCAGGGAAGTCAGGGGAGAATTTCCGACCTGCTCTTTGAAAATGCTGACTTGTGTGTAATCAATCTGAACCAGAACCCGGAGCTTATACACTATGCAAGGGAACAGTTTGAAAAGGTAAATTGCGGCAGCAAAGTAATGTACATTATAGGGCGTTATGATGAGTCTAATCATTACACGGTGAAAAATATTGCCGGCAAATTCAACATTTCTAAGAGTGATATCGGAGTTATTCCGTATAACAGTGAATTCATGGATGCAGTGCTTTCAGGCAGAACAAAGGAATTCCTCAAAGAAAATCTGAGATGTTCCAGACGCAGCTTTAATTATAATTTTATGTGTGAGGTCAGGGAGCTTACAGGAAAACTTCTTACAAAGGCAGGGATGATTAATGTGTGATATGGGAATTCACGTACTGCTGAGTAAAGGTGCCAGAAAGTATACAAGACTGCCGTCACTGCAGGAACTCATTGTATGCATGTCGGATACATTTAACCAGATAATGAGGGAAAATATTTATGAGGCAAATCTGAGCAGGAAATCATATGAGATGCTTGAGGCAAGAAAAAAGAAGCTCAGGTATGCGCTGAAAACCTGTGCGGTGGGAGATACTCTGGCAAAGCAGTATGTCAAGGATATGATACAGGATATTCTTATTGAAAAGTACCGCGTCAGCGAAAGAAATATTAATGAGCTGATTTGCTTTGAACAGGATGAAAAGATGTCGGTATGGGACAAATTTCAGATACTTCTGCATGTGTTTGAAAAGAGCTACGGAAAAGAGGCACTTACAGAGCTTCTTTTGCAGGGCGGGTTTGAAAAACGCAGGATAATACGAGATGAGGATATTTGTTTCCTTTATCATCAGTACAGGCCTGCATTGAACTTTATTGAGAAGCTTGAAATTGTCACACAGAGGATTTACTGCCTGTACAAAGGTCTGGGGATTGCAGATGACATCAGGGAGATGAACATTGACGGGGTATCGGGAGGAGTGTCGGGTACATCCGGAGAAAACAAGACGCTCTGGATATTCTGGCGAGGGAGGTCGGTTAATCTGGCGTTTCTTAAGTTCGGAAGTGAGCGGGAGCTGGAAAGAATATGCAATAATATTTACAGGCACAACAGGCCGGGACATCTGTCAAGAAGCCGGGGATATATTGTTAATGATATGTTTGACCATTCGAGAGTAGTGGTTGCGCGGCCGCCGTTTTGCGAGAGCTGGGTGTTTTTTGTGAGAAAATTCAATAAAAGTTCAAAAAGCAGACTTAAAGATTTGTACAATCAGGAAAATCATGAGCTTATAGAGCGGTTCCTTCCGTATCTTGTTAAGGGATGTCAGAACTGTGCGATAACGGGGAGTCAGGGAAGCGGAAAGACAACTCTTCTTATGGCACTTATAGAGTATATTAATCCCGACTTCAATTTAAGAGTGCAGGAGCTGGCTTTTGAACTGCATTTAAGAGATATATATCCTGAACGAAATATAGTGACATTCAGGGAGACGGATTCAATAAGCGGGCAGGAGGGGCTTGACCTGCAGAAAAAGACGGATGGCTCGGTAAATATTCTCGGAGAGGTTGCAACGGCGCCTGTCGCAGGCTGGATGATTCAGATGGGACTTACGGCATCAGTATTTACAATGTTTACGCACCATGCCGGAACAACACAGTCACTTGTCAGTGCAATGGCAAATGCGCTGCTGTCGGAAAACATTTATCAGGATGAGCAGGCTGCGAGGCGGCAGGTGACAGAAGTTATACGTTTTGACATACATGTTGGGATGGACGGCGAAGGAAACAGAAGGATAGAACGGATAAACGAAATTGTAACCGAAGAAGCCTCTGACAGTGTCGGAAATATATTGCACGGAAGTTACCACATAAGAGAGATAATCGCTTTTGAGAATGGAAAATATGTGCATAAGGAAGCTGTAACGCCGGTTGTGGCGGAGAAAATTTCTGCGTGGCTTAATGAAGAGGAAAGAGAGGCGTTTTTAAACGAATTTGCATAAATGGCTTGAGAAATTTCTGCTTGAAAGGGAACTTGTGCAGAGAGTTATATTCCGCATGAGTGTGCTGTATCCGGGAAGCAGGCGCAAGATTATGGATGAGACAAAAAAGCTGCTTGCTGTCAAAGCAATTATAAGCATTGCGGCATTCATATTTCTCATTTCATTTGAGATGTCTTTGTACTGGATAACTCTGGCGGCAGTACTTGTGCCGGTCATTAACGGTGCATATGAGGCACATGTGTACTCAAAGATAAATATAAGACTTCTGGAACAGTTTGAGGATTTCTTAAATGACATGGTGTTTCAATACAGGTATTGTAACAATCTTGAGGAAGCACTTGCGGATACAATAATGAACGCCAGACCTGAGATGAGTATGCATGGCAATCTGATTAATGAGCTTCTTTCAAAAGACGATTATGAGGAGACCATTGAATACTATAAATCCATATGCCCTGATTCATACTTTCTCATGTTTTTTTCGATGTGTTATATGGTGAAGACAGAAGGGGATAAAGCGGATGAAGGCGGCTCTGTTTTTATCAATAATCTCAATATGCTTATAGCGGATATCAATGATGAGATTAATTTGTCTGCAAAGACGGATAATGCATTTTCTGGTTTGTTCATGGTAACGCTGATTCCGTTGTTTGCGATGAAACCGATGGAGCAGTGGGCGGTGGGAAATGTTCCCGGTCTGGCAGCGCATTATGAAAGCAGTGCCGGAGTCATGGGGACAATTATAGTATCACTGCTTTCAATCATTATATTTGCAATGATAAAGAAAATGAAATATCCGTATGTGAAATATGCGAAGAAGAGCAGGCTCATAGAACTGCTTACATATGGTAATGACGAAAACGGAGCGTATGCCGTGACGGTTGCTGCGATACAGAATGCACTGATTAACCGCAGATATCCGCAATACAGCAGGCTCGCAGCACTGCTTGGAAAGACGTGTGCCAACGTCAATGTGAGGGAATTTAAAACAAAGCAGGTATTGTGCTGTATAGTGGGAGGCCTGATGATTTTACTGATTGGAGCCGAAGTTTCAATGCACCCGATGGTAAGAGCCGGAACGGCAGCGGCAGGAGCGGTGGCAGGATACTGGGGACCGTGGTTTGCAATGGCATTTTCTTTTGAGGCGGTCAAAAATAATATTATGAACGAGGTGATACGATTGCAGGCGACAGTACAGATGTGTATGTATCAGGACGGAATTGATGTGCCGGGGATACTGTCACATATGGAAATGGTTGCCGTATATTTTAAGAATGCACTGGCAAAAACAATTGACGGATATGACGGTGACGGAATTCAGGCATTGGAGGAGTTGAAAACGGGAGAGTACAATAAGTCTTTTTTAAGACTTGTGGATGGACTTGCTGCCTGTGATGTTCTGCCGGTACCGCTTGCATTTGCCAATATAGGCAGGGAACGAGAATTTGAGATAGGAAAACAGAAAATCAGAGAGGATAAAGTGCTTGACAATAAAAGCGCGGTTGCGAAATTTGTGGCATTTATCCCTATGATGGCTGCCATTTTATTGAAATTGATACTTCCGTTTGTAATGGAGGGGATGAATTCTTTAATGGCGTTTTCTTCAGAATTTCAGATGTGAGGAGCAGAATATATGGAAAATAGTTTAAAAGGACTTATGCTTGCAGCAGGCACAATTGTTACGTGCCTTATAATCAGCCTTGGATTTTTTATAGCAAAGGAGGCTAAGGATTCGGCAACGGCAGGTGCAAATCAGATAAGCAAGCTTAACAATGAATTTCTTGAGAACGATAAGGTGATTTACGATGCCACTGAAGTTTCAGGAAGTGAAGTGATTAATGTTATCAGAAAGTTCCGCAATGAAACGATTGGCATTGTGGTGACTACAAAAAAGCAGACTACATCATATCATTATGCTGTGGATGAAGTTACGGGAAAGCTCACCAAAACATCAAATAATGAATATAAGGTGGGGAAGACGATAACTGCCGCTGATTATATAAATCCGACTGCCAGATTTACGGGTAAGATAATAAGAGACAGCAACAGTACAATTGTGGGAATTAAATTTGTACAAAACTGACAGTTGGATATTAATACGGAGGCAATATGGATAATATAATGCATGCTCTGGAAATGATGGCTGCCGTGCTGATTTTTACAGTGGCAGTACGGTTGTGGATGATTTGCAGGAATGACCTTGTAAATGCAGATGCAGCTCTTCTGAATTCTATGATGAACGAGCGGATACAGTATTTTGAAAGCGGGAGGTAGGACTGTTGGAGAACGCATTTGGACGTATTGTATCAATTATGGTCTGTGTGGTGCTTATGTTCATAATTCCGTTTATGTATGCAGAAAAAAGAACCGAATATGTGCAGCAGATGTATGTCACGGAAAAGACGGTGGAGTTTGTTGATTCTGTGAGGAATACCGGCAGAATAACAAAGGATATGCTGGAGCTTTATAAGAGACAGATAGATGGGCTTAGCGGGCGCAGGCAGATTAAGATGACACATGTTATACACGGAGTGAGCGGTAAAGAACAGACAGATGCAGAATATGACATAAGTGACATAGAACGCGAAATCTATGAAAATAACAGAGATTACGGATTTCGTAAGGATGAGTATTTTAAGGTGCTTGTGTTAAAGAGCGGTAAATACGGAAGCGCAGATGCCGTATGTACATATGGAGGCTATATCCGCAATGAAACTTACTGATTTTGCAAATGTGTTTATTATGCTTATGATGGTGGCTGTGATACAGCTCGAATTGCAGCTTGATATGCTCTCCTGCATGCAGTACAGAAAAATACTGTTAAATAATATTTTTGATACGGCAGCGCAGGACAGCATAAGCCTAAGCTTTGTTGTTGACAAAAACAATTCATACATAGAACATAAAAAAGCGTTTGAACTGTTCCTTGATGAAGTAAAAAGAACTGCAGATGTCGGGGAAGAAGATTTTCCGGTGATGCTTGTGACAGATAATAATGGCTTCTGGGTAAGACACGGAGGAGAGGATAAGTGGCATAATTACAGTGATGCATCGGACCGGCTTCAAAAAACTGATGATATAAGAAATGCAGTTGAGGAGATACTCAATTCATTTTCAGACTACAATGCGGTAACAATATCGATTCCGATGATTGAGGCAGAGGAATGGTATAACACGGTTTCTGACTGCGGTATATTAACAATATATGCTGTAAATATGAAGAAATATAAGCGCAGCGAAAGCAGCTTCGGAGGTTATATTGTGTCGGGTGCGGCAATAGTGCCGCACAAAAAAAGCGCCTTATCCGAAAACAGGGCTGTAAGCATATAAAAATACGTATAAAAAATGGGAACGCCTGTATGAGAGGTGTTCCCATAAATAATATTATTATAATTCGTTATCCTTAAGCGTCAGTAAAACAGAATCAACACGCTTATTGGTTGTTGAAGTGACAAGGATGGTCATATCAGGAAATTCAAGCTTATCGCCTTTTTCAGGAAAACGGTCAAGCTGTTCAATGATAAATCCGCCTATTGAATCATATTCGTCTGACTCAAAATGAGTATTAAGAAGATCATTAATATCATCAAGCTTGGTAGAGCCATTGAGGTGGTATTGTTTATCGGAAATTTTCTCAATATCATCCTTCTCATCATCATCATATTCATCACGTATTTCACCGACAATCTCTTCGAGAAGGTCTTCAAGAGTGATGATACCGACTGTTGAGCCATATTCATCAATTACAATGGCAATTGTGTTGGAAGTGCTCCGCAAATCTTCCAAAAGCTTTGCGGTATTTTTATATTCGTATGTAAAATATGGTTCGCGCATAATATCGCGAATGCAAAAGCCTTCCTTGGCATCATAGAGTAAAAGGTCTTTGATGTTAAGAATACCGACTACATTATCCGTGGAACCGTCATATATCGGAAAACGTGTGTATTTATTCTGCTTGAAAAGCTCAATGATGTCCTCATATGTGCTGTTTATGTCAGCCATTGTCATGTCGATTCTCGGAATCATGATATCTTTTGCAAGCGCATCTCCAAAATCAAACACATTGTTAATCATCTGCTTTTCTTCGGTTTCGATTTCGCCATCTTCATAACTTTCTTCGACAATTGTACGAATCTCATTCTCAGTCATGGCGTTTTTCGGATTGGTTGTGTTAATCCTGAAAAGCTTTAAGAGAACGGAAGCAAGACCATTTACAATAAAAATTATCGGAGTAAATATAACCATTATAAATGCAATTATGTCAGCGTACAAAAATGCAATGCGTTCCGCATGCACGGTTGCCATCGTCTTAGGTGTTATTTCACCAAATATAAGAACTATAAGAGTAAGTGTACCTGTGGCAATACCTACTGCCGAGCTGTTAAAATATCTTGCTACTAAGGTGGTTGTCAGTGATGAAGCAAAAATATTAACGATGTTGTTGCCGATTAGTATGGCACTTAGCATCTTAGACGTGTTGTCAAGAATGGATGCTACTTTGGCAGCCTTTTTGTCGCCGTCATCAACAAGCGTTTTAATTCTGATACGGTTTACAGACATGAACGCTGTCTCAGCAGACGAGAAGAATGCTGAAAGAACTAATAAAATAACAATGATTACGAGTTGTAAGACACTACTGGGGTCCAAAAATTATCACTCCTTTTTAATAAAATATAAATGTTTCATAATTTTAACTTATTTTGAATATCTTGTCAATATAATATATATTAAGCGTATGTAAAATATTGTGGAATGGGGGAATATCATGAAAGAAAATGTGATAAGAACTGTAAAGGCGCTTGTAGCTTCATACATTGCAAGCTTAATACTGGTGTTACTGATGGCGCTTATAATGTATAAGCTTAAGCTGAGTGAGTCACAGACATATCTGGGAATAATTGCAATATATGTAATATCATCGGCACTGGGAGGATTTCTTATTGCAAAAAGCACACAGTCAAAAAGGCTTATCAGAGGAATTGTGATGGGCGTGCTTTATTTTGCCGTGCTTACATTTGTATCACTGATAATAAATAAAGGTATACATGCTTCACCTTCGGATATTGTCAAGGCACTTGCAGCATGCATGGCAGGTGGGGCTGTCGGAGGAATAGCGGGATAAATAAATTTTTTAAAATAAAAAAAGGAAATATTAAAAAAACGCAGAATATAAATAATGTAGCGTAAATAATAAGAAGGGCGAAATGTATGAATACAAACGATTTGGGAATAAACATAAGAGAGGAACAGGAAAAAAAAGAACACCTGTATTTCAGCCGTTTTGCAGCATTTAGTGATGAGTCGCAGGGAAGAGACCGCCCGGAGGAACCGTGTCAGATTCGTACGATTTACCAGCGTGACCGCGACAGAATAATCCACTGCAAATCATTTCGCAGACTGAAGCATAAGACACAGGTTTTTCTTGCACCCGAAGGTGACCATTATCGCACAAGACTTACACATACACTTGAAGTGGCACAGATCGCGAGAAGCATTTCAAGGGCGCTTCGCCTGAATGAAGACCTTACGGAAGCAATTGCACTCGGACATGACCTTGGACATACGCCGTTCGGTCATGCAGGTGAAAGAACGCTGAATGCGCTTTGTCCGGAAGGGTTCAGCCATTATAAGCAGAGTATCCGCACAGTGGAATTTCTTGAAAAAGACGGAAGAGGGCTGAATCTGACCAAGGAAGTAAGAGACGGAATACTTAATCACAGGACAGCAGGAATGCCTTCGACACTTGAGGGAAAGGTTGTGCGTCTTTCTGATAAGATTGCATATATTAATCATGATATTGATGATGCAATCCGCGCAAAAATATTTAAAGAAGATGATGTCCCGAAGGAATATTCGGACATACTCGGTAACAGCACAAAGACACGCCTTAATACGCTTATTAATGATATTATATTTAACAGCTATGATAAAGATGATATTTGCATGTCGGAGGATGTTGAACATGCCATGAAATCACTCAGGCAGTTTATGTTTGACAGTCTTTACAGGAATCCGCAGGCAAAATCGGAAGAAGAAAAGGTGTATAAGCTTATAACGGAGCTGTATTCATATTATGTAAAAAATGTGGATGAGCTTCCGCCTAACTACCTGCGTTTCATTAATGAATGCGGGCAGTCCAAGGAGAGAGTTGTATGTGACTACATAGCAGGCATGAGCGACCAGTATTCAGTTGCACGTTTTGAGGAAATATATGTGCCGAAGTCATGGAAAATATAAATAACAGAAGGTTTTGGTAAATGCTCCAAAAAGAGGATTTTTATGAGGTATCCGGAAGAACTAATTGAAGAAGTGCGTTCCCGGAATGACATTGTTGATGTTATTTCGGGATACGTAAAGTTAAAAAAAAGCGGAAGCAACTATTTTGGTCTGTGTCCGTTTCATAATGAAAAGTCAGGTTCGTTTTCCGTATCGCCGGTAAAGCAGATGTATTACTGCTTTGGCTGTGGCGCAGGAGGAAATGTAATAACCTTTATAATGGAATATGAAAATTATTCATTTATGGAGGCTGTAAAATTTCTGGCAGACAGAGTGGGAATTGAACTGCCGGAGGTTGAAGAGTCGGCTGAGGATAGAAGAAACAGGGATATAAAGTCGCAGCTTCTTGAAATAAACAAGCTGGCGGCGGTTTATTTCTTCCATCAGCTCAAATCGCAGAACGGCAGTGTCGCAATGAATTATCTGAAAAAGCGTGAACTGAGTGATGAGACGATACAACGCTTTGGCCTTGGCTATTCAAGTATGTACAGTGATGATTTGTATAAATACATGAAAAGCAAAGGGTATAAAGATGATATTTTAAAAGAAACAGGGCTGTTTACCTACGATGGCAATAAAGTGACGGACAAGTTCTGGAATCGTGTTATGTTTCCTATTATGGACATGAATAACAGGGTTATAGGATTCGGCGGACGCGTAATGGGAGACGGCAAACCTAAATATCTTAATTCACCTGAGACTAAGCTGTTTGACAAAAGCCGTAATTTATACGGATTGAATTTTGCAAGGACATCAAGAAAACCGAACATAATTATATGTGAGGGATATATGGATGTAATATCACTTCACCAGGCGGGCTTTAATCAGGCGGTTGCGTCGCTTGGAACAGCACTTACGCCGGGACAGGCATCTCTTATGAAACGTTATACCGATCAGGTGCTTATAACATATGACAGTGACGGAGCAGGTGTAAAGGCGGCACTCAGGGCAATTCCGATATTAAAGGAGTCAGGACTTACCACAAAGGTAATCAATATGAAGCCGTATAAGGACCCCGATGAATTTATTAAAGGGATGGGAGCCGAAGCATTTCAGGAGAGGATTAACAATGCGCAGAACAGCTTCATGTATGAAATAGAGGCGCTTGAGAAAAACTTTGATTTGCAGGACCCTGAGAGCAAAACGAAGTTTTTTACAGAAGTTTCCAAGAAAATAGTTGAATTTCAGGAAGAGCTTGAACGCAATAATTATATTGAGGCAGTTGCTTCAAAATATATGATTTCTATGGATGCCTTAAGAAAAATGGTTGGCAACTATGGCAATAAAATAGGTCTGGTAAAGGAAAATGTGAAACCGGTGACACCATCTTCAAAGAAAGAAAAGGAAGATGGGACAAGTCAGGCACAAAAGATTCTTCTTACGTGGCTGTCACAGGATTTATCGCTGTTTCCGAAGGTCGCAAAATTTGTAACGCCGGACGATTTTGTGGAGGAACCGTTTCATGAGGTCGCGGTGAAGCTGTATGCGCAGCTTGAGGAAGGCAGACTTAATCCGGCCTCGATTATCAGCACATTTGATAATGAGGAGGAGCAAAGAAAGGTTGCATCAATATTCAGCAGGGAGCTTGCAGAGGAATTGAGCGATATGGAACGTGCAAGAGCACTGAACCAGACAGTTCAGAAAATCAAGAAAAACAGTCTTGATGTGAGAAGCAGGAATGTTACAGACATGTCTGAGCTTCAGAAGATAATAAAGGAACAAAAAGAAATTCAAAATATTCAAATACATTTGTAAATGCAAAGAGGAGTAAGAGACATTATGGCTAAGAAAGCAGATAAGACATTAACAGAGGTAACAACAGAAGAGACAAAGGCAAAGACAGCTAAAAAAACAGCTAAGAAGGCAGAGGAAAAGCCTGCTAAAAAAGAGACAAAGACGGCAAAAGAGACCAAGGCAGAAAAAGAGGCAAAGACAGAGAAAGAGACAAAGACAGCAAAGACGGTAAAGAAGGCAAAGAGCGTGAAAGCAGAAACAGTTGAAAAAGCTGATACTGCAGATAAGGAAGAGAAAGCAGAAAAACCGGCACCAAAGAAGAGAACAACTAAAAAAGCAGCAGATAAGACTGCTGAGGTGTCAAAAAAGGAGCCGGAAGAAAAAGAATCGGTAGCAGAGGTATCAGGCGCAAAGGCGGCTGAGGAAAAAGCACCGGAAAAAGAGGAACCTGTTAAGAAAACAAAGAAGGCAGGCCGTAAGAAGACAGAAGAGGCAGAAAAAGAGGCAGCGGTTACTGAAGAGCCGGAAGCTCAGGAAGAATCAAAGGATGTCACAGACGATCCTAATGTACGCTTTGAAGAAAAGTGCAAGACGCTGCTTGCTCTGGCAAAAAAGAAGAAAAATATGCTGGATTACCAGGATGTTATAGATTCGTTTACTGATGCGGAGTTTGATGCTGATAAGGTTGAGAAGGTATTTGATTTCCTTGAAGCCAACAACGTAGATGTAAAGATGTCGGATGATGTTGAAGAGGAAGAGGATATAATCATTGATCCTGAAGATGACATTGATATTGAGAAGATTGATTTGTCGGTTCCGGAAGGCGTAAGCATCGAAGATCCTGTAAGAATGTATCTTAAGGAAATCGGTAAAGTTCCGCTTCTTAGTGCGGAAGAAGAAATTGAACTTGCAAAACGCATGGAAAATGGTGATGTAGAGGCAAAGAACAGGCTGGCAGAGGCAAATCTGCGTCTTGTTGTCAGCATTGCAAAGCGCTATGTGGGACGAGGCATGCTCTTCCTTGACCTTATTCAGGAGGGAAATCTCGGACTTATTAAGGCGGTTGATAAGTTTGATTTCAGAAAGGGATTTAAGTTCTCAACATATGCAACATGGTGGATTCGTCAGGCAATTACAAGAGCCATTGCCGATCAGGCAAGAACAATCCGTATTCCGGTTCATATGGTTGAGACAATCAATAAGCTTCTCCGCGTGTCAAGACAGCTTCTTCAGGAACTTGGACGTGAGCCGTTCCCTGAGGAAATTGCAAAGGAAATGGATATACCTGTAGAAAGAGTACGCGAAATCCAGAAGATTTCACAGGAGCCGGTTTCACTTGAAACACCAATCGGTGAGGAGGAAGACAGCCATCTCGGTGATTTTATTCAGGATGACAATGTACCTGTACCGGCAGAAGAGGCAGCAAGCACTATTCTTAAGGAGCAGCTTGTTGAGGTGCTCGGTACACTGACAGAAAGAGAGCAGAAGGTATTAAGACTGCGTTTCGGACTTGATGACGGAAGGGCAAGAACACTTGAGGAAGTCGGCAAGGAATTTAATGTAACGAGAGAGAGAATCCGCCAGATTGAGGCGAAAGCACTCCGCAAACTCCGTCACCCTAGCCGCAGCCGTAAGTTAAGGGATTTCCTTGATTAATTGGATGAAAATATGATTGAAATATCTAAAAGACTTGAAATGATTGCGTCCTGTACAGACAGAGGCAGGACTGTTGCGGATATCGGAACTGACCATGCATATCTGCCTATTTATCTGATACAGAATAATCTTGCAGAGCATGTCATTGCAATGGATGTAAACAAAGGACCGCTTGAAAAGGCAGAAAAGAATATAAGAGCGGCAGGAGTGTCACACGGAATAGAGCTCCGTATGTCTGACGGACTTTCAAAGCTTGCTAAGGATGAAGCTGATGTCATTACAATCAGCGGAATGGGCGGAAGACTGATGGAGCGGATTCTGACAGATGGGAGAAGCAGAATATCATCAAAAACAAAGCTGATTCTTTCTCCTCAGTCTGAGCTTATGCATTTCAGGGAATATCTTCTTCGGAATGGTTTTGTTATAGACGATGAGAAAATGCTTAAAGAAGATGGTAAATATTATGTTATTATAGTCTGTCATCTAAAAAGTGATACTGCTTTCGCGCCTGCACATGAAAGCTGCGGGGATGTAACCGCACAATATGCAGAGCTTAAGTATGGTAAAATGCTTATAGAAAGAAAAGACAGCGTTCTTAAGGAATATATTGCTTCCGAGCTGGAAGTTTTTAAGAAACTGCGAGGTAAACTTGAAGCGGGCACTTCGGCCAATGCAAAAGAAAGAATTTCACAGATTGATAAAGAAATAAAGGCTGCCCTGTATGCACTTGGTAAATGAATAACACAGGGGGAATGCCTTGGAACGGAAGATTATATGAAAGTAAATGAAGTTATTGATATATTGGAAAAATTAAGTCCGCCTGCGTTTGCCTGCAACTGGGATAATGTCGGACTGATGGCAGGCGACAGGAATGCAGAAGTATCAAGAGTACTGGTAACACTTGACGTTGACGAGAATGCAATTCAAAAAGCACTCTCTTGTGGTGCCGATATGATTGTATCACACCACCCGCTCGTATTTGGAAGCATCAATAGGGTTACTGCCGATACGCTTACGGGAAGACGCCTGATTACGCTTATCAGGAATGATATTGCATGCTTTTCAATGCACACAAATTTTGATATCTGCGGAAGCATGGGGAAGGCAGCGGCAGATACGCTTGGCTTGAAATGTGCAAAAACGCTGGAGGTCACCGATGCTGACGGCAACGGCCTCGGAATGGTGTCTGATGCAGGTGAAAATGAAGTGATGACAGCAGCGCAGTGGGCAGAGCGTGTGAAGAAATGCTTTGATATCCCGACAGTTAAGGTATTCGGTGAGCTTGATAAAAATGTATACAGGATTGCGATATATCCCGGTTCGGGCTCAGGCTCAATACCGATTGCGCTTGAGTACAATGCAGATGTACTTGTCACGGGAGATATAGGTCACCATGCCGGTATAGATGCAGCGGCACAGGGACTTACGGTTATTGATGCCGGGCACTATGGGATAGAGCATGTGTTTATCAGATTTATTGCAGAGTATATAAGGAAAAATATGCCGGCGATTGATGTTGTTGAAGCAGATGTGAAAAATCCGTTTGAAGTAATATAAAACAATAGGAAAGAGGAGTAGTATGGGAAAAAGTCTATTGCAACTGGCAAAGGAAGTCCAAAAAGATTACAAGGATACAATAATTCTTGCGAAAGTAGACGGAAAGCTGAGTGAGTTAAATGACTGGGAGATTGAAGACCAGAAGGTTGAGTTTATCACAACCGCTTCAACAATAGGTAACGAGACATACAGAAGGAGTGTGCTGTTTTTGATGCTCTATGCGATTCACAAAACAGCGCCGGATATCCCGGGGAAAAATGTCTGCGTCCAGTATTCGCTTAGTAAGGGCCTTTTCTGTGAAATTAAAGATAATAATCATATTATTGACGAAAAATTTATTGCCGGAATTAAAGCGGTGATGGAAGACGCGGTTAAGGCAGATTTGAAAATAGATAAGCATGTAATGCCAAAATATGAAGCTATTGAAGCATTTAATAAGTTTGGCATGGCTGACAAGACGAGACTGTTTAAATACAGGCGCGGTTCAAGCGTAAATGTCTATGAGCTTGACGGTTACATGGATTATTTCTATGGTTATATGGCACCTTCGACGGGAATGCTTTCGGTGTTTGACATTTTTCTGTATGAAAACGGATTTACACTTCAGATGCCTGTGCGTACGGCACCTGACAGAGTGCCTGCGTTTAATCCTCCAAGAAAGCTTTTTACGGTGTTAAAAGAGTCCTCGGAGTGGTCTGACATCCTTGATGTGGATACTGTAGGCGCGCTGAATGATGCCATTGCGGCCGGAAGAATGAATGAGTTGATGCTTGTGCAGGAGGCACTTCAGGAACAGAAGATTGCTGAAATAGCAAGAAGGATTGCTTCTGATAAAACTAAAAAATTTGTCATGATTGCAGGACCGTCTTCTTCAGGAAAAACAACATTTTCACACAGACTGTCTATTCAGCTTATGGCGTGCGGCTTAAAGCCTCATCCGATTGCGGTTGACAATTACTTTGTCGAAAGGGAGGAGACACCTCTTGATGCTGACGGCAATTATAATTTTGAAGACCTGCATGCCATTGATATTGAGCTGTTTAACAGGCAGATGTTAGAACTGCTTGACGGCAAAAGAGTGGAACTGCCGACATTTAACTTTAAGACAGGTAAAAAGGAATACAGAGGAGATTTCAAGCAGCTTGGAAAGGATGACATATTAGTTATTGAGGGCATACACAGCCTTAATGATGAAATGTCAAAGTCTCTGCCGATGGAGAGTAAATTTAAAATATATATCAGTGCGCTTACCTCACTTAACATAGATGAGCACAACCGTGTGGCGACAACAGACGGAAGGCTTATCAGAAGACTGGTGCGTGATGCGAGAACCCGTGGCGCTTCTGCACAGCACACTCTGAGAATGTGGGAATCGGTAAGAAGAGGTGAGGAACAGAATATTTTTCCTTATCAGGAACAGGCTGATGTCATGTTTAATTCTGCCTTGATTTATGAACTGTCAATACTGAAGCCATTTGCAGAACCGATACTTTTTGCTATAGGAAAAGACGAACCGGAGTATCAGGAAGCAAAACGTCTGCTTAAATTTCTGGAATATTTTCTTTCGTACGGAACGGAAGATATCCCGAATAATTCGATTCTGAGAGAATTTGTCGGAGGAGGATGCTTTAAAATCTGAAAAGGGAAAACGAAGATTAAAATATGGGGTGCCGCTTTAACGGAAACAGTTAAGCGGCACCCCTGTTATAGTTAGTGGTAAATTAAATAATTATTGTCGGTAAGAAGCTTTGCGGCAAGCTCTTTGGAACTGCGGTCGTAAAATTCCATACAGAGTGCACCATGTTCAAATTCACGGTTGTGAACAATTCCGATATTTTTAATGCTTATCGAATTGCGGGCAAGCAGAGTGGCAACATTTGCAATGGCGCCTTCCCTGTCCTCTATGTCAAGGTGAAGAAGATATGCCCGTGACAATGCTCCGCGTGAAGAGTCGTTCATTGAATTACGGTATTCACCGGAACGCTCAAAAAGCTTGTATATATATCCTCCCTCATGGGCTTCAAGATGTTCTTTTATATCATTAAGAGATGCGATGTATTTATTGAGAAGCTTAAGTATCGCATCTGTATTTGTCATGCATATCTGTTCCC
Source organism: uncultured Bacteroides sp. (assembly GCA_945913015.1). Lineage (GTDB taxonomy): Bacteria > Bacillota > Clostridia > Lachnospirales > Lachnospiraceae > Bacteroides_F. The sequence goes on along the minus strand of CAMECH010000006.1, from coordinate 42,889 downwards.
ACATCTCAGGCGATGAGGAAGCTATGCGGGTTATGTCTTTAAAACCACCGGCGGCAAGCCTTTTCATCATTCCATCATCCGAGTCTGTATCGTGAATAAGATTGACAAGGCTTCCGGCAATGAGATGTGGAAGGTGGCTTATTCCGGCAACATAATAATCGTGATTATTGTAATCTATTACAATAGGGATGGCTCCCATTGATTTGACAAGATTAACATAAGCCTGAAGCTTCGCATCTGTTGTTTCTTTAGTAGGTGTTATTATGTAGTATGCATTTTCAAGAAGAATTGCAGAAGAGTTGGCATAACCTGTTTTCTCTGAGCCTGTCATAGGATGTCCGCCTATGAAAACTGAATCAAGCCCTGCCTTTGAAGCGGCATCATGTACAAAGCTTTTGACACTTCCGACATCGGTAATGGTACACTCAGGATGTACAATACCCGCAAGTCTGTCAAGATACGAAGAAATATATTGCACAGGCGTGCATATAAAAATGTAGTCACATTGTCCGAAAGCTTCACTGTCAATATCTGTTGTAATGACATCCAGATTTCCTTCGGCTTTGGCAAGCTCAAGCGGCGCAAGGGTTCTGCTGTATGCAGTTATAAAGCAGCCGGGAAAACTTATCTTTAAGGCTCTTGCAATTGAGCCGCCGATAAGACCGAGGCCGATAAAACCAAAGTGAAATGTATCGTTAATCATACTAATCCCCATTCCGCAGACGTTTTAGTGCCGGAGAAACCGCAAGTCAAATAATAGATTTGTCTTTGCAATAATGGCTTGTCTGTAGCGTCTGCAGCACAAACAGCCGTGTGAAAATTGTGGTGTTCCCGACACAAATTTAAATGTGTTTTAATTGTAAACATTTTAAAGCGTTATGTCAATGAAAGCTGTTGCAAAATGTGTGTCAAAATGGTATCTTATTTATTATATTACAGGTCGGAAGACTGACCGGAAAGGCATGGTTATTACAATGGCTAAAGTTAGAACCAGATTTGCACCAAGTCCTACAGGAAGGATGCATGTCGGTAATTTGAGAACGGCTCTTTATGCATATCTTATAGCAAAACATGAGGATGGGGATTTTCTTCTGAGAATTGAAGATACAGATCAGGAACGCTTCTATGAGGGGGCACTTGACATAATATACAGAACAATGGAAAAAACAGGCTTACAGCATGATGAAGGACCTGATAAGGACGGAGGAGTCGGACCTTACGTTCAGAGTGAGCGTCAGGCACAGGGAATTTACATGAAGTATGCCAAAATGCTTGTTGATAAAGGCGAGGCATATTACTGCTTCTGCGACAAGGAGAGACTTGAAAGTCTTAAGCAGACTGTTGTCGGAGAGGACGGAGACAGCAAGGAAATAGTAGTATACGACAAGCACTGCCTTAATCTCAGTAGGGAGGAAGTTGAGGCTAATCTTGCTGCAGGAAAGCCTTTTGTAATACGCCAGAATAATCCAAAAGAAGGTACTACAACATTTCATGATGAGCTTTATGGTGATGTTACTGTTCCAAATGAGGAACTTGATGATATGATTCTTATCAAGTCGGACGGATTTCCGACATACAATTTTGCCAATGTTGTAGATGACCACCTTATGGGAATTACACATGTTGTACGCGGTAATGAATACATTTCTTCTTCGCCGAAGTATACAAGACTTTATGAGGCATTTGGCTGGGAAGAGCCAAAGTATGTACACTGTCCGCTGATAACGGATGAGAATCATAAGAAGCTCAGTAAAAGAAGCGGACATGCGTCGTTTGAGGATCTGATTGAGCAGGGGTTTGTTACAGAAGCGGTAGTCAACTATGTTGCACTGCTTGGATGGAGCCCTGAGGATAATCAGGAGATTTTCTCGCTTGAGGAGCTTGTAAAGGTCTTTGATTATCACAGAATCGGAAAGTCTCCGGCTGTATTTGACATCAATAAGCTTAAGTGGATGAATGGTGAGTATCTGAAAGCAATGGATGATGACAAATTCTTTGAGCTTGCCAGACCTTACATTCAGGAAGTAATCAAAAAGGATTTGGACCTTCGTAAGATTGCGGCACTGGTTAAGACGAGAATTGAGGTGCTTCCTGATATTGCAGGTCATATTGATTTCTTTGAAGAGCTGCCTGAATATGATACGGCAATGTACACTCATAAGAAAATGAAGACAAATTCAGAGAATTCCCTTGAGATACTTAAGGAAATGCTTCCGATGCTTGAGAATATTGACGATTACTCTGTTGATAATCTGCATGACAGGATTATGGAATTTGTGGCAGACAAGGGTATTAAGAACGGACTTGCGCTGTGGCCGCTCCGTACTGCCGTTTCAGGAAAGCAGATGACACCGGGCGGAGCATTTGAAATTATGGAAATTCTAGGCAAAGAGGAAAGTCTTGCAAGAATCCGCAAGGGTATTGAGATGTTAGAGAGGGAATCAGGTAATTAATGGAAAAAAGTGAAGCTCAAAAACGTGCTATTGCACATTTCAAAGGGGCATGCCAGGTGATAGCGGGACCGGGCTCGGGAAAGACAACTGTAATTACACAGAGAACCCTGAGCCTTATAAGGGAACGCAATGTATCACCATCCAATATTCTTGTAATAACATTTACAAAGATGGCAGCAGGTGAAATGAAAGAGCGCTTTCTTAAGCTTGCCGGGATATATGATAAAACAGGCACTTGTATTAAAGATGCAGACCGCGTGACGTTTGGAACGTTTCACGCGGTGTTTTTCACTATTTTAAAGCACGCATATAATTATACGGCAGCCAATATTGTCAGGGAAGAACAGCAAAGAGAGGCAATACGCCAGAGCATTGCACATTATCAGATTGAAGTTGAAGATGAAAATGAATTTATTACACAGATACTGGCAGAGATAAGCAAAGTAAAAAGCGAGGCAATAGACCCAAAGCTGTATTATTCAATTAACTGCTCCGAGAATGTGTTCCGCGGCATTTATGCAGATTATGCAAGAATGCTGTCACAGAACAGACTGATTGATTTTGATGACATGCTTATTTACTGTTACGAACTGCTTTCAAAAAGACCGGATATTCTTGCAGCATGGCAGAATAAGTACAAATTTATTCTGGTGGACGAGTTTCAGGATATTAACCGTGTACAGTATGATGTTGTAAAGCTGCTTGCCGGGCGGGAGCAGAATATTTTTATAGTAGGCGATGACGACCAGAGCATATACGGCTTCAGGGGAGCAAAGCCCGAGATGATGATGAATTTTAACCGGGATTATAACAATGTAGTTCAGATAAGGCTTGATGTCAATTACCGCTCCACACCCCAGATTGTGTCTGCGGCGAGGGCTGTTATTGAACAGAATAAGACCAGATTTGGCAAGGACATAAGAACATTTAATCCTGACGGAGAGGCTGTTGACATACAAAATTTTGAGGATATTACGGCGGAAAATGTAAAGATTATCGAAAACATACGTAAATCTGTTGGTGCCGGGAAATCAAAATACAGTGATATCGCGGTGCTTACAAGAACCAATATCGGCGGAAGACAGCTTATGGGGAAGTTTATAGAATACAATATTCCGTTTGTGACGCGAGACAGTATACCGAATCTGTACGAACACTGGATTGCAAAAAATATATTTGCATATATCAGGATGGCGCAGGGAAGCCGTGAAAGAGAGTTGTTTCTTCAGGTGATGAATAAGCCGAAAAGGTATATAAGCCGTGATGTGCTGATGGAGGAAGAAGTTGATTTTACGCTGCTTAGGCAAAGGTACGCCGACAGAGCATGGATGGTTGAAAGGATTGATGACCTTGAGGGTGATTTGAAAGTACTTTCGAGGTGCAGTCCTTTGGCGGGAATTAACTATATAAGGCGCGGTGTCGGATATGACTGCTATCTCAGGGAATACGCAAAGGAAAGACATATAAGCGAGGATGAACTTTTTAATGTGCTTGATGAAATGCAGGAAAGTGCCCGGGAATTTAACACATATGATGAGTGGTTTGCATATGTCGGTCAGTATACGGCTCAATTAAAGCAGCAGGCACAACAAAAGAGTGTAAAAGGAATTGCACAGGACGCCGTAACCATTTGCACCATGCACAGCTCCAAAGGTCTTGAGTATGATGAAGTGTACATAATTGATGCAAATGAAGGCGTGGTGCCTTATACAAAGGCAGTACTTGATGAGGAAATAGAAGAGGAGCGCAGGATGTTCTATGTTGCGATGACACGCGCAAAGAAAATGCTGCACATATATTCTGTTAATGAGCGATATAATAAGAGTCTTGATGTATCGCGTTTTGTTAAGGAGATAAAGGGAAATTAATTCTTTTTATCATCCGGCATTTCTGCATTTACATCAATGCCTCTCGGCTCAACAGGGGTAGAGAAAACAATCTGTGTGCTGGTGCGCCCGAACTTCTGGAGCTGGCCGATAAATGTATCAAGCTCCATTGTGCTTGGAAAAGCAACTTTAAGGAGCATAGAGTAATTGCCGGTTACGCAGTTACATTCGATAACATTCGGACAGGATTTTATAAATGGGTAAAATTCAGGCTTTTGCACAGGTGCAATCTCAAGATTAATAAAAGCTGTGATATGATATCCGAGCTTTAATTGGTTAATTTTGGCCTCATACCCAATAATGATTTCTTCTTTTTCAAGGCGCTCTATTCTGGCAGACACGGCAGGAGAAGATAAGAATACTTTTTCTGCAAGCACCTTTAATGGCATTCGCGCATTCTGCTGAAGTAATGTAACCAGTTTTTTGTCAATTTTATCCATCTGATTTACCTCTTTTCGTGGTCTGACATAAAAAAAGACAATTATAAGAGCAGTATGCCTCACAATTGTCGCCGTCGACTTATTTTTACTAACAAATTCATAATACATTATATTATTAAATAAATCAATAAATTTTTGAAAAAATTAATGGATTATTTTAAGGTGTTCCTTTATAATTCATGTATAAAGTTTATGTGCAACGGAGGACAGATATGGCAAATAATGATGAAGAGATGACACTTGTGCTTACTCTTGATGAAGGGGATGTTGAGTGTTCAATACTGACAATTTATGAGTGTAACGGAAAAGATTATATTGTAGTACTTCCGAAGGACAAGGACGGAAATCCGAAGGATGAGGTATACATTTACAGATATACTGAGGATGAGGAAGGAAATCCGGGAATTGAGTATATCGATGACGAGGATGAGTATGAGGCAGCAGCGGATAAATATGATGAGCTGCTTGATGAAGCTGAATACGAAGAACTGGCAGGAGATGATGAGGATATCATCTGAGCCGGGAGTTTAACGTAAATAAAAATTAAAGAATGGGGATTAGTGTGAAAAATTACGCCGATGCGCTAATTTTTCACACGGCTGTTTGTGCCGCAGGCGCCACAAACGAGCCATTATCGCAGAGCCAAATCTGATATTTGGCCCGCGGTTCCTCCGACGCCAAAGCGTCTGCGGAATGGGGATTAGTATGGGATTTGTAGAAGAAAGCAGGATACAGCCTAAAATAAAAGACATCAGAGACAATGTGAACAGGGTTATTGTCGGAAAAGAGGCGGTTATTGATCTGCTCCTTACAGCACTTCTTTCTGACGGTCATGTCCTGCTTGAGGATGTTCCGGGTACCGGAAAGACTATAATGGCAAAAACTCTTGCAAAATCAATTGATGCGGAATTTTCGCGTATTCAGTTTACACCTGATCTTGTGCCGTCAGATGTCACCGGTATTCACTACTATAATCAGAAATCAGGTGAGTTCGTGTTGCGCAAAGGTCCTGTTTTTGCCAACATTATACTTGCGGACGAAATTAACCGCGCAACTCCGAGAACGCAGTCAAGCCTTCTTGAATGTATGGAGGAGAGACAGGTTACCATAGACGGGGAGACAATGGGACTTGAAAAACCGTTTGTGGTTATAGCAACGCAGAATCCGGTTGAGACTGCGGGAACATATATGCTTCCGGAGGCGCAGCTTGACCGTTTCTTAATGAAGATATCCGTGGGCTATCCGACAAAGCAGGAAGAGCTTGCGATGATGAACAGATTTCTTATTGACAATCCTATCGAAACAATACAGCCGGTATGCAGCAGGGAAGATGTAGCCGCAATGCAGAAGGAGGCACAGAAGGTATACGTTCATCCGTGCCTTATGGAGTATATTGCAGATATTGCCGAAGCAACAAGAAATCTTCCAAATGTATCAATCGGCGTAAGCCCCAGAGGAACTCTTACAATGCTGCGTGCCGTAAGAGCATATGCATATCTGAACAGAAGAAGTTACGTAGTTCCTGAGGATATAAAGACTTTAAGTGTTCCTGTACTGGCACACAGGCTTGTATTAAAACTTGGAATGATTCAGCAGGACAACAGGGCAGCACTCATCAGAGGCGTCATGGAAAGATGCCTGCTGCCTACGGAAGACTGGAGCAAATAATGGAAATATTATTGATGCTTGCAGGGGCGGCAATTGTTTATCTGCTCCTTATTAAGCTGTACGGGAGGCTTTGGACTAAGAATCTTGAGGCTGACGTACAATTTTCAACTGAATCGGCAGTAAGCGGTGATAAAATTGAACTCATAGAAGTGGTAACAAATGATAAATGGTTGCCACTTCCTTTTGTCAATGTCAAATTTCAGCTTGACCGGAATCTCCATTTTGAAGGAGAAGATTCAAATTCAAATGTGACAGATAAATCATATAAAAATGACGTATTTTCGCTTCTGTTTCATCAGCGCATTACAAGAAAAATTCCTGTAGTATGCAGAAAAAGAGGGCTGTACTGCATTGATTCAATTGAAATCCTGTCAAAAGGCATTTTCATGAGTGAGATTATGAGCAGCAAAAAGGAACTGCACAGAGAGCTTATGGTATATCCGGCGGTTGCAGATACCGGAAGGATAGAGATTGTAAGTAAATCCATACTTGGTGACCTCCTTACAAAATATAATCTGCATGAAGACCCTTTTGAAATACGTGGAATAAGGGATTATTCAACGCAGGACACAATGAAACTTATAAACTGGAAAGCGACGGCAAGGACTAACGGACTGAAGGTAAATCTCCATGATTATACAGCGGGAAGAAATGTATGTATCATGCTCAACCTTGAATCAGACGGAATGCTGGTGTATGATGCACTGCTTGAAGAAAGCATTTCAATCGCGGCAGGGCTTGTACAGTCGCTCGTTTCATCAGGCGTAAATGTTGGGATAATTTCAAACGGGCGTGATAAGGTTACACAGGAGAATATTCATATGCAGGAGGCATGCGGACTTTCGCATGTAAGTGCAGTTAATGCGGCACTGGCAAGAATTGATTTATCACTTGAGATGCAGCCTTTTGAAGAAATACTTGAGAATGCACGCGGACAGTCGTTATATATTCTGATTTCCTCGGCAAAGAAAAAAGAGCTTCAGGCAAAGTTTGACGGAATGTGCAGGGAGGGAAGGGCATCTCTGTGGATTCTTCCGTATCATGCAGGCATGGAAAACAGTCTTTTAGTATGCCCGCATGCAGAGGCTCTTGCATGGGAGGTGATGCCTCATGAATAAAAGGTTTGAAATATTGATGCCTGTGCTTGAGATAATAATGCAGTGCCTTGTGTTTCTTACAGGAGCTGTGATTGTGTGTTATGAGCCTTTGGCATTTGCACCGGGGGATTTCTTCAGATGCCTTTTCGTTATTCCGGCAGTAATTGCGGCGTGGATTTTACGTCACAAAAATATGCGAAATAAGAGGTTTTATATATGGCATGCGGTAATTGTAATTGCAGCAGTCATTATAGGCAGAAACGATAATGAGAGCTTCTTTTTCTGCATACTTATGCTTTTGCTGACGCTTTATTCATCATATGTGATGTATAAAAATGAACGTGCGGATAAGGAACGTCCGCCGTATCCGCTGCTTATTGTAATGCTTTATGCATTTATATCGGGAAAAAGCTATGATAACAATATTGTGGTAGGTACGGCACTTTTGTCGGCAGCAGCATTTGTGATTTTATCGGTAGTATATGAAAATCTGTTCCGCATGAGGCTTGTATTCAGGGAGAATCAGACAATGTCGGATTTCCCGGCAAAGCAGCTTTCAAAGGTCAACGGATATATCATTTTTATTACCGTTGCGGCAATGATTGCAGCAATGATTATTTTTGCGGGAATCGGCACAGGGGATTTTTCGTTTCTCGGAAAAGTTGGAATTGTTATCGGAAGAGCGGTGGCGGTGTTTATTATATGGCTTATTGAAATGCTCGGCAAATTCCAGGATAAGGCACCGGCAGGGCAGAATGCTCCGTCCGAGGATGTTGAAGATAAGATACTTGAATACATGACAATGGATAACGGCAACGGTACGATAGAGCGCATTATAAATGCAGTGATTGTGGTTGTTGCAATTATGCTTGTTATTGCCGTGATTTTTGCGCTTATCAAGGCTCTTAACAGATTTATGCAAAGAGAGAACATAAAGCTTGAGGGCAGCGATGTAATTGAGTTTGTCCGTGGTGACAGTAAAAAAAGCCGTGTCAGGGCAGCAAAGGTTAAAGAGGAGCCGGTTACAGGTACTGACAATGAAAAACTCAGAAAAATGTACCGGAAAATGGTTAAGCGCGGCATGAAAAAAAATGGCAGAAAAATGCTCTCACCATCCATGACACCTTCTGACATCACAAATTCCAATATAACAGATAATGAGGTGATTGCCGCAGAGATTACATCGGCATATGAGATTGCAAGGTATTCGGATGATTCCGTGACAAAGCAGGATATTGAAAAACTTAAAAAGAGTTATAAAAATAAAAAAAATACATGAGAAGGATGGGCAGGATATCTTTGTAGTGATTGTCTTCCCCACGTGTATTTGAAACTTATGAAGAAGTCAGAAAGATTAGAAAATGCAGAATATTGATGATTTGGTGAGAAGAGCAACAACAGACAGAAATAGTGATGATGATTGGCTTAAACTTCAGGATGATATGATACAGTTTTTAAAAGAAAATCATCCTGAAGATGAGAAGAAAAAATTAAGACCATTGGGCTGGCTTGAAAGTGTTTTTATAATATGTGATGGAATAATCAGGCGAAGAATAGCAGAAGATGATGAGATACAGCAGTTAAAAAATCAAATATATAATCTAACAGGAGAAAAGATAGAGTTTACTTATAAAATACATCATAATAATGTTGATTATAAAGAATATCTTCGTAATTATTTAAAAAAACTAAATGAATCAATTTAATAAAATTTTGTAATTTGTGCTGGACTTTTTTAATATTATTGTGTATAATCTGTTTTATTAATTAATAATAAGTAAATGCCATGAAGAGGAATAGTATGTGCGGACCTGTTTCAGAGAGTTGTCGTAAGGTGCGAGACAACAGATGGGAAGCATTGAACTCACCTCGGAGCAGCTACCCAAAAGCCGTTAAGGTAAGTAGACGTAGTCGGGAGCCGGCCGTTACAGCGGATAGAATATAATACAGAGAGTTCTGTACGTATTCGATGAGTGCACAGGAAACTGTGAATAAGAGTGGTATCGCGTGAGATTATGTCTTTCGTCTCTTGAACATGCAATTATATATGTGTGTCAGAGACGGAAGATTTTTTTGCTTACTTAGGAATTTACTTATTAAGAAGTTAAGAAGCATTTATAATTTTTAGGTTGCACTGTATGGTGCGGAATGGAGGACGAAATGTTTGATTACAGACAGTACAAGAAAACTTATTTTATGCCACCTGTTGACTGTTATGACTGGGCAAAGAAGGACAGTATTGACAAGGCACCAATCTGGTGCTCGGTCGATTTGAGAGACGGAAATCAGGCGCTTATCGAGCCAATGAGCCTTGAAGAAAAGCTTGAGTTTTTCCAGATGCTTGTAAAAATCGGATTTAAGGAGATCGAGGTAGGCTTTCCGGCTGCTTCCGATACAGAATATCAGTTTTTAAGAACTCTCATTGAAAGAAATATGATTCCTGATGATGTGACAATTCAGGTACTTACGCAGGCGAGAGAGCACATTATCCGCAAGACATTTGAAGCGGCAAAGGGAGCTCCTAACACAATAGTTCATGTCTATAATTCAACTTCGGTTGCACAGCGTGAGCAGGTGTTTAAAAAATCAAAGGAAGAGGTTAAGCAGATTGCGGTTGACGGAGCAAAGCTTCTTAAGGAGCTTGCGGAGCAGACTGAGGGAAATTTCTCCTTTGAGTACAGCCCTGAGAGTTTTTCACAGACAGAGGTTGATTATGCACTTGATGTCTGCAATGCTGTTATTGATGTATGGGAACCGACACCTGATAAAAAGGTTTACATTAACCTTCCTACAACGGTTGAATGTGCAATGCCTCATGTGTTTGCAAGCCAGGTTGAGTATATGTCAAAAAATATGCACAATCGCGATTCAGTAATTCTTTCAATTCATCCGCATAATGACAGAGGATGCGGAATCAGTGACGCTGAGCTTGGAGTACTTGCCGGTGCCGACAGGGTTGAGGGTACACTGTTTGGAAATGGCGAGCGTACAGGTAATGTTGATATCATGGTTCTTGCAATGAATATGTATTCACAGGGTGTAGATCCTAAGCTTGATTTGTCTGATATGCCGACAATCGCCGCAACATATGAAAAGCTTACACAGATGGATATACATATGCGCCATCCTTATTGCGGAAAGCTTGTATTTGCTGCATTTTCAGGTTCACATCAGGATGCAATTGCAAAAGGTATGGAGTGGAGAAAAGAAAAGGATATGGATCACTGGAATGTGCCGTATCTTCCTATTAATCCTGAGGATGTCGGACGCACTTATGACAGTGATGTAATCAGAATCAACAGCCAGTCGGGAAAGGGCGGCGTTGCATATGTACTTGAGCAGAGCTTCGGCATTAAGATTCCGAAGAAGATGAGAGAGGACTTCGGATATGCCGTAAAAGCAGTTTCGGATGTTAAGCACAAAGAACTTTCACCTGATGAAATTCATGATATATTTGAACAGCGTTATAAAAAATTTGTTCCTGAATTTGATATTGTTGAAGTACATTTCAAGCAGATTGACGGAATACAGACGACAGTTACTGTTGAAAAAGACGGCGTAAGAACTGTTGTGGAAGCAGGAGGCAACGGACGTCTTGATGCCGTAAGCAATGCGCTTGCAAAGCAGTATAACCGCTCATGCCGCATTATCTGCTATGAGGAGCATGCACTTCAGGATGGTTCGGATTCAAGTGCCATTGCATTTGTGGGAATTGAAGGCGATGACGGAAAGAATTATTTCGGAATCGGCATTGACCCTGATATTATCCGTGCGTCAATTGATGCACTTGTATCGGCAATGAACAGAAGTATGGTAAAGTAAAAAGGTGATTAATTGCCCAAAACGTGAGAAACAAGCCGTGAACAGGCGGGGTAACGAGCGTTTTGGGCAATTTTTGCTTGTCTTATCGGAAGGTTTTGTATAAAATAAAGTGAGTAATTCATCATGCGGAAAAATATAAGCATAAAATATGCGCAGAAAAGAGGATTGGCATGAATTTTAAAAGAATCGTTCTGGCGTCGGGTTCACCAAGACGGAGAGAACTGCTTGAGCAGGTCGGAATGAAGTTTGATGTTGTAGTAAGTGACGTTGAGGAAAAAGTTACTAAGACACTGCCGGGTGATGTGGTATGTGAACTGTCGTTACAGAAGGCAATGGCAGTGTACGAGATGCTTGAAGACAGGGAAAATATTCTTGTAATCGGTGCAGATACTGTTGTGAGTGCCAATAATGTAATTCTTGGAAAACCAAAAGGTTTTGAAGACGCCGTCAGTATGATTAAAATGCTTCAGGACGGGGAACATAGCGTATATACGGGAGTTACGCTTGTTATAGAGGGCAGGTGCCACACATTTTCGGAAGAGACTAAGGTTAAAGTCTATCCGATGACTGAAGAACAGATTTGTGCGTATGTAAAGACCGGCGAACCCATGGATAAAGCCGGAGCATATGGAATACAGGGACTTTTTGCTGCATATGTAAGAGGAATTGACGGAGATTATAATAATGTTGTCGGTCTGCCTGTGGGAAGAATTTGTGAGTATTTAAGGAGAATTGGATATGAAATATGAAATGTGCATATTTGATTTGGACGGAACTACGACAGATTCAGTCGGTGCAATTGCACATACTGCAAATCTGGTGCTTGAGATGCACGGCTTTAAACCTAATCCTGAGGAGGCGTATAAGCAGTTCGCAGGGGACGGGCAGTTTGAACTGATAAAAAGAGCGCTGAGGGCAGCGGGTGATGATAAACTTGAAAAGTATGAGGCGGTGATGGCCGATTACATTGAGTATTTTAAGACCGGATGCACTTATAATGTCGTGCCATATGACGGAATAGTTGAGCTTCTTGAAAACCTTAAGAAAATGGGAATAAAGATTGCAACTCTCAGTAATAAACGACATGAGAATGTAATAAATGTTGTTGAGACCGTATTCGGGAAGGGGTTTTTTGACGAAGTGCAGGGACAGTCGGATGACTGCCCTAAGAAGCCGGCACCGGACGGAGCATTTAAAATAATGGATAAATACGGTATAAAGCCGGAGAAATGTCTTTATATCGGTGATACAAATACAGATATGCTTACAGGTAAAAATGCAGGTACGGATACCGTAGGTGTAACATGGGGGTTCAGGGACAGACAGGAACTTGTTGAAGCAGGTGCAACATTTATTGTGGACTCACCAAAAGAGATATTGGAGATATGTAAATGATAAAATTTATTGCCAGTGATTTGGACGGGACGATACTTCAGAATAAGGCACAGCATGTTGATGAATCGGTGCTGGATGTTATAGGAAGCCTTGTTAAAAAGGGAGTGCTTTTTGCGCCTGCAAGCGGGAGGCAGATTGAAAGTCTTAAAAAATTATTTGCTCCGGTAGCAGATGAGCTTGTATACATTTCTGAGAACGGCGCACTTGTAAAATATAAAAATACGATGATTAATAAGATGCCGATTGAGCGCAAGCTTGCAATGGAAATGATAGCGGATGTGGATTCAGTCGAAAACTGTGAAGTGCTGGTTTCAGGCGAGCATTTTGCATATATCAGGCCTAAGTCGGAAATATTTCTTCACAGAATGACAAAAGTAGTAAATTATGAGACCAAAATAGTTAAAAGGTTTGAAGATATTGATGAGGATATAATAAAGGTTGCAGTCTGCGATTTGAGCGGAATAGTTAATTCCAGAGAGCATTTTTTTGACGGATGGGCAGATAAGGCAAGTGTTGCGGTATCGGGTGATTTGTTCCTTGATATGACTGCGCAGGGAGTAAACAAAGGTGTCGGAATAAAGAAGATACAGGAGTTTTTTGGACTGAAAGCTGATGAATGCATGGCATTCGGAGATAATTTCAATGATGTACAGATGCTTGAAAGTGTCGGATACTCGTATGCAATGCAAAATGCTGTTGATGAGATTAAAGCGCACGCAGCAAATGTGACAGATTCAGTTGAAAAGATATTGAGGCAGGTCGACAAAAATATTGATGCAGTAATTTAAATGTTATATTCGGAAGGGAGCAGTATGAGCGAAAAGGATTTGAAAATTTGTGCGGAATATTTTCTTAATAATCAGGGGCAGCTCTTTGATGAGCCTGTTGCAGAGACTCAGGAAGAAGCGGAGGAGTTCCTTGAAGAATGCATGGCACAGCTGTTTGATGATATCAGCGGTGTAAGGGATTATTTTGAAGATATGGGAATGGATATTGACGGCATGGAAGATGAAGAGGTCGCAGAACAGATGGAGGTGTTTGCGCTTCCTGACGGCAGATATCTGGTGGTAGAAGGCTAGTATGAAAAATATGCCCGATGGCATATTTTTCATACGGCTGTTTGTGCCGCAGGCGCCACAAACAAGCCATTATCGCAGAGCCAAATCTGATATTTGGCTCGCGATTCCTCCGACGTCAAAGCGTCTGCAGAATTTGGGTTAGTGTGAAAAATCATGTTAAGAATTAAGCTGATATGCGTAGGACGCATCAAGGAGGCATTTTATACTCAGGCAGTATCGGAGTATTCAAAAAGACTGCAGCGCTACTGCAAGCTTGAAATTACCGAGCTGAATGATGAGAAGACGCCTGATAATGCAAGTGATGCTGAGAATGACAGAATTAAAGAAAAAGAAGGAAGCCGGATTCTGGAAACAATTCCGGACGGCTCATATGTGATTGCACTTGCAATTGAAGGAAAAATGCTGGATTCCGTTGAATTGTCAAAAAAACTTGAGACTCTCGGAGTTGACGGATTCGGGCATGTTACATTTATAATAGGAGGCTCACTTGGACTGGACAGACGCGTCCTTGACAGGGCTGATTACAGGCTGAGTTTTTCAAAGATGACATTTCCCCATCAGCTTATGCGCGTAATTTTGCTTGAACAGATTTACCGGGGATTCAGAATCATGAATAATGAGCCATATCATAAATAGTAAGGCAATCGTCTGCGGAACGGAGTGTAGTGAGATGACAAAAAAGCAGCTTGCAAAAGAAATTATTGAAAGATTAAAAAAAGAATACCCTGATGCGGCATGTTCGCTCGACTATGATGAGGCGTGGAAACTTCTTGTAAGCGTGCGGCTGGCAGCCCAGTGTACGGATGCAAGGGTAAATATTGTAGTTGAAAAATTATATGAAAAATTTCCTGATGTCAATGCACTTGCAGATGCCGGTGTGGAGGAGATAGAGGCGATTGTAAAGCCGTGCGGTCTCGGGCACAGCAAAGCAAGGGATATAAGCGCCTGCATGAAGGTGTTAAGAGATGAATATGGAGGAAATGTGCCTGATGATTTTGATGCTCTTTTAAAACTTCCGGGTGTAGGAAGAAAAAGCGCAAACCTGATTATGGGTGATGTATTTGGCAAACCGGCAATTGTTACAGATACACATTGCATACGTCTTGTAAACCGCATGGGGCTTGTAAACGGTATTAAAGAGCCGGCAAAAGTAGAGAAGGAATTGTGGAAGATTATTCCTGCCAATGAGGGAAGTGATTTCTGCCACAGACTTGTATATCACGGAAGAGAAGTATGTACTGCCAGAACCAAACCATACTGTGACAGATGCTGCCTTAATGACATCTGCAAAAAACATCTGTAAGACATCTGGTAACATCTGGGGACGGACAGGTAAAAATAATGCAATAGAAAGTTTGTTCGATTTTAGCTTGAAAAATAATATATTATATGTTAAAATAACAAAATCGATTTAGCCATTAAGAATTGAAATGAGGAAGATATGAATATTATAGTGGTTGGCTGCGGCAAGGTGGGCTATACGCTTGTTGAGCAGTTGAATAATGAGGGACATTCTGTTACGCTTATTGATAAGAATAAGGCCGCTTTGGAAAGAGCAGTTTCCAAGCTTGACATTATGGGTATTCATGGAAACGGAAGCAGTTACAGAGTTCAGGAGGAAGCAGGAATTACTAATGCTGATTTGCTTATTGCAGTGACGAATCAGGATGAGGTTAATCTTTTGAGCTGTCTTATAGCTAAGCAGGCGGGACATTGCCAGACAATAGCCAGAGTGCGCAATCCGGAGTATTATGAAGAGATAAGCTTCATCAAGGAAGAATTAAAGCTTGCAATGGCGATAAATCCTGAACGTTCAGCCGCATATGACATATTGCGTCTTATTCAGATTCCGTCTGCGATGGAGGTTGATACATTTGCAAGAGGAAGAATCAATCTTATAAGCTTTAAAATTCCTGAGTATTCTCCGCTTGATGGAAAAAGGGTTATGGAAGTCTCGGGAATTATGGGGAATAATTCGCTGATTTGTGTTGTCCAGAGAGACGGGGAGACTATTATTCCGAGCGGTAATACAATGCTGCACAGCAAGGATAAGATATCTGTTATTATGCCGCTCAGTGAAATTTCCAATTTCTTTGAAAGAATAAAGATTGCCAACAAACCGATAAGGAGTGTAATGGTTGCCGGAGGCGGAAGTATTTCGTTCTACCTTGCCAAAGGTCTTATTAAATCAGGTGTTCAGGTCAAAATTTTTGAAACCGACAGGGCAAGGTGTGAGGTGCTAAGTGAAGAGCTGCCGGAGGCTGTAATTATTAACGGCAATGCGGTAGATGAAAGTCTGCTGGATGAGGAAGGTGTAAGGGAGACAGATGCATTTATCGCACTTACTAACATGGATGAGGAAAACATAATGCTTTCCATGTATGTTGACAGTGTTTCAAATGCAAAACTTATCACGAAGATTAACAGGCTCTCGTTTGAGGAAATTATTAATAATATGCCGGTGGGAAGTGTCATCTGTCCGAAGAATATAACAGCAGAAAAAATTATAAAGCATGTAAGATCCATGCAGAATTCTGCTGATTCAAGTGATGTTGAATCTCTGTACAGGCTGATGGATAACAAGGTAGAAGCACTTGAATTTAATGTTAAGAATTGCAGCGAGAATAAGAATCTTGTCGGGAAGACGCTTACGGAGCTTAAGCTGAAGAGTAATCTGCTGGTATGCTCTATAAGCCGTGGTGATGCTATTATTACACCAAGCGGCAGGGATACTATAGAAATAGGTGACACGGTAGTTGTTGTTACAAGTAACATGAAGCTTTCTAAAATTAGTGACATCCTCGAATAGGAGAACTTCGTAATGAATTATGGTATCATACGCTATATCATTGGCAAGGTAATAGAGATTGAAGGATTGTTTATGGCAATTCCCGTAATTACTTCACTTATTTATAAAGAGTGGAAAGGTTTTGCGGTTTATGCCATATGCATGATTTTACTTTTTGTTATAGGAGCAATTGTTGCGGCAAAAGAGCCGGAAAAGAAGACATTTTATGCAAGAGAGGGATATGTTCTTGCCGCCATGGCGTGGATTGTAATGAGTATTCTGGGTGCGATACCGTTTGTTGCCACAGGAGAAATTCCTTCCGTTGTTGATGCGGTTTTTGAAATTACGTCGGGGTTTACAACAACAGGTGCAAGCATATTGTCTGACCCGTCAAAGCTTATGAGGTGTAATCTGCTCTGGAGAAGCTTCTCGCACTGGATTGGCGGAATGGGCGTTCTTGTATTTCTTCTGGCAATGCTTCCGGCAGGCGGCGGAGAAAGCCTTTATATTATGAGGGCTGAAAGCACGGGCCCCTCAGTTGGAAAGATTGTGCCGCGTATAAAGCAGACATCTAAGATTTTATACGGAATATATACAGGACTTACATTTATATTATTAATTCTTCTTATTATCGGAAAAATGCCGGTTTTTGATGCAATATGCATAGCAATGGGTACTGCAGGCACAGGTGGATTTGGTGTGCTTTCCGACAGTATGGCAGGTTACGGCGTGTATAATCAGGTGGTTGTCACAATTTTTATGCTGTTGTTTGGCGCTAATTTCGGCTTTTATTATCTGCTGATTATAAGAAAGGCAAAAGATGCATTCAAAATGGAAGAAGTGCGCGGATATGTCGCCATATATGCTGTGATTACGGTGCTTATTACATTGAACCTGTGGAGCAGCAGAGGCGGGAATTTCTTTGGACAGTTGCAGCAGGCAGCATTTCAGACATCTTCCGTTATGACAACAACCGGTTTTGCAACGCAGGATTTTGATATGTGGCCGGTATTCTCCAAGGTGCTGATGGGGGTGCTTATGTTTATCGGCGCATGTACCGGAAGTACTGCCGGAGGAATAAAGGTTTCAAGAGTTATTATATATATCAAGGGAATTGCAAAAGAGATTGCAGAGCAGGTACATCCGAAGCGTATTAAAGTAATCTGCATGGACAAAAAGCGTATTTCCGATGAGACGCTTAGAGCCGTTTACATTTATCTGGCACTGTACACATCGATAATGATTATATCAATTATAGCTGTTGCTCTTGACGGATATGACTGGGAAACAACATTTTCATCGGTGCTGGCAACTCTGAATAATATAGGACCGGGTTTTGGAAAAGTAGGCCCGACATGTAATTTTAGTATTTTTTCACCGCTGTCCAAGGCGGTTTTAACACTGGATATGCTCGCGGGAAGACTTGAACTGATACCGTTATTTATATTTATGATGCCTGATACATGGCGAAGAAACAGTTAATATCAGACGTTCGTGAAATGGAGATTATAATGAAAAGGCGTAAGAGAAGATTATTTCGTATTGGAATTGCGTTAATTGTTATGGCTGCTATATTTATTTTCAAAGCAGCATTTAACGGCAGGCTTATGTATTTTACATTTGGATTTGATAAGCACACGCTGCTGGAGGTAGGAGACCAGAGTTTATATGATTATGAAGCTGAGATTATGTTCTCTGATATACGCTCGCAGTATGAGGAGCTTTTTGGAAATGACGTATGGAGCAGGGAAATCAACGGACAGAGTTTTGAGGACTATGCAAAAGAACAGGTGAGAACCAAGCTCATACGGGTTGCATACATGAATGAGCTTGCAAAGGACAGGGGAGTCGTGTTAAACCGTGATGAAACGGCTAACGTTACCAAAGCAGCCAAAGAGTATATGGACGGACTGTCACAGGAACAAAAGGGCAGTGATATGATTACTCAGGAAAATGTAGAGGGGTTGTATACAAAATTTGCAATTGCAAACAGACTGTATACGGATATGACCGGCAATATAAAAACGGAAGTGAGCGCCGATTATGCAAGAGTAATAAGAATACAGTATGTATGTGCTGATACACAGGAAAGTATTAATAAGGCAAAGGCACGCCTTGACAGCGGCGAAAACTTTTTCTATGTTGCACGGGACATTAATGAAGGCGGAGATTATGAGTGCGAGCTGAAACGTGGCGAGATGGAGAAAGAATTTGAGGATGCCGCATATAATCTTGCAACGGGAGAAACAAGCGGTATAGTAAATGCTGCCGGAAAATACTACATTATAAAATGCATAAGTGACAATGAAAAAACAAAAACGGAAGCCAATAAAAACGCTATTATTGAGGCAAAAAAGCTGGAAGAGTTTAATTCCGTGTTTGAACAGTTTGAAACATCAGTCTATATGCACTTTAATGATAAGCTGTGGAATGAAATCCGATTTGATGCTTTAAAGAGTGAAGTTAGTTTTGAAGATGTGTTTAATAAATATTTTAAATGATTTGCCGGCTGGCAGTAATGGGAGAATATAAGAAAAATGGCAGGGAATAAATACGATGAAAGCAGTATATCAATTCTGGAGGGACTGGAGGCAGTCCGCAAAAGACCCGGAATGTATATAGGAAGCGTCGGAACTAAGGGATTGAACCACCTTATTTATGAAATTGCGGACAATGCTGTGGATGAGCATCTGGCAGGATATTGTTCGGAAATTACAGTTACACTTAATGCGGATGGTTCTGCTACGATAGCGGATAACGGACGCGGAATACCTACGGGAATACATCCTAAGGCTGGAATTTCCACGGTTGAGGTAGTATTTACAATGCTTCATGCCGGAGGCAAGTTCGGTGACGGCGGATATAAAATATCAGGAGGACTTCATGGCGTTGGCGCATCGGTTGTCAATGCCTTATCTGTGTGGCTTGAAGTTAAGATAAAAAGAGACGGGGCAGTGTGGTATCAGAGGTATGAGAGAGGAAAACGCACATGCGAGCTTACACAGGTTGGTACGTGCCGCAAGAATGATACCGGTTCGACAATCACATTTCTACCGGATGGAGAGATATTTGAAAAAACCATATTTAAAGCAGAGTCGATAAAGAGCCGTCTTCACGAAACAGCGTACCTCAATCCGGGACTTACAATTCATTTTGAGGACAGAAGACATATTGATACGGCTGAGGATGATATCGTAACGTTCCATGAAGAGGAAGGTATTAAGGCTTATATCAGAGATTTGAATGAGGGTAAAGAATGCATACACAATATTGTGTATTTCAAGAAAAAATCCGAGGGTATTGAGGTAGAAGCAGCTTTCCAGTTTGTAAATGAATTTGAAGAAAATGTTCTCGGCTTCTGTAATAATATTTATACGCAGGAGGGCGGAACGCATATAACAGGCTTCAAGACAAAATTTACAATGATAATTAACCAGTATGCAAGGGAGCTTGGAATATTAAAAGAAAAGGATGCAAACTTTACGGGACTTGATGTGCGTAACGGAATGACTGCAATTATTGCGGTAAAGCATCCGGCACCAAGATTTGAAGGACAGACAAAGACAAAGCTTGATAATCCTGATGCGGGAAAGGTTGTATCGGAGATTACAGGTGAGGAGCTGCAGCTTTTCTTTGATAAGAATCTGGATATACTGAAAAATGTTATTGCATGCGCAGAGAAATCAGCAAAGATTAGAAAGGCAGAGGAGAAAGCCAAGACAAATCTTCTTGTCAAACCAAAGTTTTCGTATGACACCAACGGAAAGCTTGCAAACTGCGAGAGCCGTAACCCTGCTGAGTGTGAGGTGTTTATAGTAGAGGGTGATTCGGCCGGAGGTTCTGCCAAAACCGCAAGAAACAGAAGAACTCAGGCTATCCTTCCGATAAGAGGTAAAATCCTCAATGTTGAGAAAGCATCGATTGACAAGGTCCTTGCAAATGCCGAGATAAAGACAATGATTACGTCTTTTGGATGCGGTTTTCTTGAAGGGTATGGCAATGATTTCGACATAAGCAAACTGCGCTATGACAAAATTATTATCATGACGGATGCTGATGTGGATGGAGCACATATAGCTACGCTGCTGCTTACATTTTTCTATAGGTTTATGCCTGAACTTATTAATCAGGGGCATGTATACCTTGCGACGCCTCCGCTTTATAAAGCAATCCCTAAGAAGGGAGAAGAGGAGTATCTTTATGATGACAAGGCACTGGAACGTTACAGAAAAACGCACACAGGGGCATTTACACTGCAAAGATACAAGGGACTCGGAGAGATGGATGCCCAGCAGCTCTGGGAGACGACACTTAATCCTGAGACAAGGATTTTAAAGCAGGTGGAGATAGAGGATGCGAGAATGGCAACAGAAGTTACGTCAATGCTTATGGGAAGCGATGTGCCGCCGCGCCGCAGGTTTATTTACACACATGCTAATGAAGCAGAGATAGATGCATAAAAGCTTTAAAGCTTCGGAATGAGAGGAAAAAATGGCAGAACAGATTGTAAAAACAGAATATTCTGAACTGATGCAGAAATCATATATTGATTATTCTATGAGTGTAATTACGGCACGTGCTCTTCCTGATGCAAGGGACGGACTTAAGCCTGTACAGAGGCGTGTGCTGTATGCGATGGACCAGCTTGGTCTTAATTATGATAAGCCGCACAGGAAATCAGCGCGTATCGTCGGCGATACAATGGGTAAGTACCATCCGCACGGAGACAGCTCAATATATGAGACGCTTGTAGTACTTGAACAGGATTTTAAAAAGGGAATGGCGCTGGTTGACGGTCATGGTAATTTCGGCTCAATTGAGGGAGACGGTGCCGCTGCAATGCGATATACAGAGGCAAAGCTGAAGAAGTTTACACAGGATGTTTATCTTGCCGACCTTGATAAGGATGTTGTTGATTTTGTACCGAACTTTGATGAGACGGAGAAGGAACCTGAGGTTCTTCCGGTACGTGTGCCAAACCTTCTTATCAACGGAGCTGAAGGAATTGCGGTAGGTATGACAACAAGTATTCCGACGCATAATCTCGCCGAGGTTGTTGATGCATGCTGTGCATATATGGATAATGAAGATATAACGACCGAAGGTCTTATGGAATACGTAATAGGCCCGGATTTTCCTACGGGCGGTCTTGTTGTGAACAAGAGTGAGCTTCTCGATATATATGAGACAGGAGTGGGCAAGATTAAGCTTAGAGGCAAGGTTGTATTTGAACCGGCCGCAAAGAAGTCTGAGCGTGACAAGCTTGTTATAACTGAGATACCATATACAATGATTGGAGCAAACATTGGAAAATTCCTTTCAGATGTGATTGATCTGGTCGAGACAAAAAAGACAGGGGATATTGTCGATATTTCTAATGAGTCCTCAAAGGAAGGCATACGAATTGTACTTGAACTCAAGAAAAATGCGGACGTAGAGAAGCTTAAAAATATGCTCTACAAGAAGACCAAGCTTGAGGATACATTTGGCGTAAATATGCTTGCAATCGTTGACGGAAGACCTGAGACACTGGGACTTAAGTCAATTATTAAGCATCATATTGATTTTCAGTACAAAATGGCAACCAGAAAATATACAACTCTGTTGTCAAGAGAAATGGATAACAAAGAAATTCAGGAAGGCCTGATTAAGGCATGTGACATAATTGACCTGATTATTGAAATTCTTCGCGGATGTAAGAGCCGTGCACAGGCCAAAAACTGCCTGACAACAGGAGATGTTACGGATATTAAGTTTAAGTCCGATGAGTCAAGAAAAGCGGCAATGAAGCTTTCGTTTACGGAAAGACAGGCATCGGCAATTCTTGAACTGCGTCTGTACAAGCTGATTGGACTTGAAATTCTTGAACTTCAGAGACAGTATGAAGAGACGCTTAAGAAGATTGCAGAATACGAAAAGATTCTTGGAAACCGCAGTGCAATGAAAGAGGTTATCAAGAAAGACCTTCAGGCAATTAAGAAGGAATATGCACTTGAAAGAAAGACAGTGATTGAAGATGCAAGCGCAGCGGTATTTGAAGAGGAAAAGGTAAAGGAACAGGAAGTTGTGTTTATTATGGACCGCTTCGGTTACTCAAAGACTATTGATATAGCTGCATATGAGCGTAACATAGAAGCTGTTCATAATGAAAATAAGTATATTTTTAAATGTATGAATACAGATAAAATATACATTTTTACAGATAATGGAAATCTGCATCAGATTAAAGTTATGGATTTGCCTTTTACAAAGTTCCGTGATAAGGGAGTTCCGATTGATAACGTCGGTAATTATGACAGCAGCGGTGAGAATATAGTATTCTTAAGTGCGTCAAAAAATATTGCGGACTGCAAGCTGCTGTTTGTGACAAAACAGGGAATGATGAAGCTTGTGGATACATCTGAATTTGAGGCATCTAAGCGTACTGTGGCGGCAACAAAGCTTCAGGAAGGCGACAGTATCATAAGTATTTTAAAGACAGATGCATCCGTTGCCGTATATTCAAAGTTCTCTTATGACGGAGAAATAGTTGAGGACGAGGTAATAGAAAGCAGCCAGAATGTAATTGTGCAGACAGAAAACGGCGTATTTCTTAAGTTCCCGCTGACGGAGATTCCTGAGAAAAAGAAAGGTGCAGTCGGCGTCAGGGGAATCAAGCTTGGAAAAGAAGATTTTGTTGACGAGGTTTATCTTATTAATAATATGGATGACATATCTGTTGATTATCACGGAAAGAGTATTGACCTCGGAAGGATGAAACTTGCACACAGAGATACAAAGGGAACGAAAGTAAGGATTTAGTAGGGTGAAAAAGTATATTTTGTTTGATTTGGACGGAACGCTTACAGACCCGAAAGAAGGCATAACAAAGTGCGTTCAGTATGCCCTTGAGTATTTTGGTATTCATGAGCCGGACCTTGAAAAGCTTGTTAAATTTATCGGACCGCCGCTTGATGTGTCTTTTTCGGAATATTACGGCATGAGTGAAGCGGATGCATCAATTGCTGTCGATAAGTACAGAGAGAGGTTTTCTTCAATAGGAATTTTTGAAAACGGCTTATATGAGGGTATCATTGATATGCTTAAGGCACTTAAGAAATCAGGCAGATGCCTTGCACTTGCAACTTCAAAGCCTGATGTATTTGCTGTAAGAATTGTAGAAAAATATGGCATAGCCCCATACCTTGATGTGCTTGCAGGAGGTAAAATCGGCGGAAGCTGTAACAAGGATGATGTCATTGCCGAGGCGCTTGATATGCTTGGAGTTACTGACAATGATAAGCAGGAAGTTATTATGGTAGGCGACAGGAAACATGACATAATCGGAGCCAAAAAATGCGGTATCGAGTCAGTGGGAGTGCGCTTCGGATATGCAGAAGAAGGAGAGCTTGAAACAGCAGGAGCAGACTATATTGTTTCTACGGTAGAAGAACTGGAAAAGCTGCTTTTAAGTGTGTGATTAAAAGATGATTACAAGAACACCAAAGTATTATGATGAATTTAAATGTATAGCCTCGGAATGTAAAGACAACTGTTGCTGCGGAGGCTGGCTTATTGAGCTTGACGAGGCTACTGCGGAGTATTACAGGACGCTTGAAGGAGAGTTTGGCGAAAAGCTGAAATCTTCACTGATGACGGATGAGGACGGTGATATATGCTTTAAGCTTACAGATAACAGGTGTCCGCATCTTGCTGATAATGGGCTTTGCAGTGTGTGCTGCGAACTTGGAGAAGAACACATGGGAGTTGTGTGTAAAGAATTTCCAAGATACACTATTTCATTCAGTAATGTGACTGAAAAGGGAATAGGGCTTGCCTGTGAAGAAGCGGCAAGGATAATTCTTTCGGATGACGGATTTTTGCTTACCGAAAGCGGTGAGTGCTTTGAATCACAGCAAACAGACATTGCAAAAGATGAACAGGATTGGCAGATAGCAGAAGACTTTGAAGAGGAAGAAGATACAGGTTGGATTGAGGAAATGCTTTCTGCGCGCAATGAAATATTTGCAATTCTTTCAGACAGGACAAAAACGGTATTTCAAAGAATGGCAGAGATACTTCAATTTTCATATGATTTTCAGGAACAGATTAACGGAGAAGACGGCGGTAAAAGGCAGTCGCAAGAGGATTTTACGGAAGAATTTGACGTTAAGGGAAATTTTGAACTGCTCACTGATATTTTTGATAATCTTGAACTGCTTAATGACAAGTGGCAGGATGTGTCTGTACTGATTAGGGAAAAGCTTTTTAAAGGAACTGATAAAGAGGCTTTTAAGGATGCACTTCACATGTCGGCAAATGATATCGGCGGAAGAGTATTTGAAAATCTTATGAACTATTTTGTGTTCAGATATTTCATGAAAGCGGTATGGGACTATAATCCGTTTGACAAGATAAGATTTGCAGTGTGTTCCTGCATTATTATATGGGAAATGTTTACTGCGGCACAGCTTAAGAAGGGTGAAGCGTTAACGGATTGGGATATGATACAGCTTGTTAAAATATTTTCAAGGCAGGTTGAATATTCAGAGGAAAATGTAGAGGCGGTCTGTGAAGAGTTCCTTTTTGGGGATGACTTTGATGTTGACAGACTGATAGCTATGGTATTAGTATAGAAGTGTTATGTTTTGAAAAATATGTAGCGTATAACGTGGATTTTTTTGGAGGTTTACATGATTGCAGCAAGTAACATTACACTGCGTCTTGGGAAAAAGGCGCTGTTTGAGGATGTTAACATTAAGTTTACCGAGGGTAACTGCTATGGACTTATTGGTGCCAATGGTGCCGGAAAGTCAACTTTTTTGAAGATTCTTACAGGACAGATTGAACCTACTAAGGGAGATGTAATTATCACACCCGGACAAAGAATGTCATTCTTGGAGCAGGATCATTTTAAATATGATGAGTATACCGTGCTTGATACTGTAATCATGGGTAACAAGCGCCTCTATGAGATAATGAAGGAAAAGGATGCCATCTATGCCAAGGAAGACTTCACCGAGGAGGATGGAATAAAGGCCAGTGAGCTTGAGGCAGAATTTGCAACAATGAATGGATGGGAAGCCGAGTCAGATGCGGCTACACTGCTTAACGGGCTTGGTATTGACACAGAGTATCATTATACTCTTATGAAGGATCTGAACGGAAGCCTTAAGGTGAAGGTGCTCCTTGCACAGGCACTTTTTGGCAATCCTGACATTCTTCTTCTTGACGAGCCTACGAACCACCTTGACCTTGATGCGATTGAGTGGCTTGAGGAGTTCCTTATTAATTTTGATAACACAGTAATCGTTGTATCACATGACCGATATTTCCTCAATAAAGTCTGCACACATATTGCAGATATTGATTACGGCAAAATTCAGCTGTATGCCGGTAACTATGATTTCTGGTATGAGTCAAGCCAGCTTCTTATCCGCCAGATGAAAGAGGCCAATAAGAAGAAAGAGGAGAAGATTAAGGAACTTCAGGATTTTATCCAGAGATTCTCTGCAAATGCTTCAAAGTCAAAGCAGGCTACATCAAGAAAGCGTGCACTTGAGAAAATTGAGCTTGACGACATCCGTCCTTCAAGCCGTAAATATCCGTATATAGATTTCAGACCAAACCGTGAGATTGGTAATGATGTTCTTGTGGTTGACGGAATATCAAAGACAATCGATGGCGTAAAGGTGCTTGATAATATTTCGTTTATTGTAGGACATGATGATAAGATTGCTTTTGTAGGTGCCAATGAATTTGCGACAACTACATTGTTCAGGATTCTTGCAGGTGAGATTGAGCCGGATGAGGGTTCATATAAGTGGGGTGTTACAACATCTCTTGCATATTTCCCTAAGGACAGTGCAGCAGAGTTCAACAGAGATGAGACAATTGTTGAATGGCTTACACAGTATTCACCTGACCCTGATACGACATATGTGCGCGGCTTCCTCGGAAGAATGCTTTTTGCCGGAGATGACGGATTAAAGAAAGTAAAGGTTCTTTCAGGTGGTGAAAAGGTGCGCTGCCTTCTTTCAAAGATGATGATTTCAGGTGCAAATATACTGATTTTTGATGACCCTACAAACCACCTTGATATGGAATCAATCACAGCGCTTAACAATGGTCTTATTAAGTTTTCAGGTGTTACGTTGTTTACATCACATGACCATCAGTTTATTCAGACAACGGCAAACCGCATAATGGAAATTATTCCGGACGGAAAGCTGATTGATAAGATGACAACATATGATGAATATCTTGCAAGTGATGATATGGCTAAGAAGCGTCAGGGTGTTTCAACAGCAGTTGAAGAAGATGAAGACTGATAAGTTATTAGCGGTACTAACCTTTGTGTGGTGCCGCTTTTTTGCAAAACAGGCAGTTGCAAAGCTCTTCATTAAGCACATGCAGCTGTAAATTCGTATATCGCAACCGGAAATCTGAATTCTCACTTGAGGTATTTATAGGGATTTAATAACTGTTATATCTTGTTATAAAAATCTCGTCAAACCCTTGAAAATACTAAAGTTTTCGTGGGTGTCCTCTTCATCACATCTTGCATTGTGTTATATCGTTCCACCCTTGGTTATGATCTCTGATAAGGGAAGAAACAAGGGAAAGAATTAGTATAACGGAGCGTAGAATTCCTTTGAAATAAGGGGCTCTACGCTCCGTTGGTAGACAAAAGAGCTTGTTTTTATTATGATGATACCCGAAAGGAGGACAAGCATGGATCTGAATAAAATAGGTAAGTTTATTTCAGAGGAAAGAAAGAGAACAGAACAAAACTAATTCTGATTCTTTTAATGGGACTCATATCCATTATCTCTTTTATCACGTTGATTGTTGTAAATACATTTGCGGAAGTAATAAGTAATCAGGCGAAAGGTATATTGGTGTTTATTGCATGTGCCGTTTATATGGTTGGTTTGCTTGCGCTGATGGAGGGAGGATGCACATTCGGATATTATAAGTGTTTACACTTTGGAGAAACCTTTGTCCCCGGTTTTGTTAACTATACAGTAGCAATGAATATCGTTGCGTTAAGAATGATGCGATGCCCGCATTGCGGTAAATGGAGATGGTGTTTGAAAGTACTGACAAAGAAAGAGAGAGGAAAGTGAAGGAACGTAATAAAATAATAATACAGATGGTAATTGCAATCATCGGTGTGATTGCCGGTTTAGTGGGAGTGAATGCATTTAATCGATATGTGCTTATGAGTCTTCCGCTTGTTGTTCGTATGGTTTTGATGATTGTAACATATCTGCCGATTGCGCTGGTTCCTTTCTGTATTGTATTATTTAATAAGGATAATTGGTCTGACTACGGATTTTCAAAGAAAAAAATTGGATATCAGGTGTTGGTAGGTCTTGTCATTGCATTGAGTATGTCATTTGTTTTTACGGTGATACCTCATTTGACAGGAAAAAGTGAATGGGTGAATAATCAACATCAATATCAATATGTGTGGCAATTCATATATGATTTTGTTTATTTTATTTTTGCAATTGCATTGGTGGAGGAGTTTGTTTTTCGTGGATTTTTCTACAAGAAGTTAGAAACACTTTTCGGTTCAACCATAGGTGCGATTATAGGTTCATCGGTTCTTTTCGGATTGTTCCATTTATTGGGAGAAACTATGGTCCAGATTCTTTTGACCGGTATCATCGGAGCTATTTTTTGCATCTGTAGGGTTAAAATCAAAAATTGTTCTTTGTTGTCGGTTATTATCGCGCATGGCGTGTACGATGCATTGATTACAGTATGGCTAAATGTTTTTACTTAAGCGACGTATTTATATGAGTAGAAATGACCAGAGTACAAATCGAAGATTTGTACTCTGGGTGTATTTCGCTCTGCGAGGTTAAAAAAAGTATAAAAATCAGTTGATATTTTAAGGAAAACAACATATAATATTTATACAGATATGAATCTGTTGCACGAGGTGCATTAATATTTGGGCTGACCGCAAGGTCCTGGTCCACCGGCTGGCGGGGATTTACCCCGCCATTTTTATACAGATAAAGGGGTTGTTACATGAATGAGAAAGTTCTTAGTGTTTTTATAGATGAATCCGGAGATTTTGGACAATATAATCCGGCTTCCCCGAATTACTATGTGGCAATGGTTTTACATAATCAGGAAATAGATATTTCAAGGAATATTGAAGCATTAGAAAAACAAGTGAGTAATTGGGGATATCCGGAGCATACAATACATACAGGTCCATTAATCAGGCGTGAAAGTGTTTATAAAAATGATTTGAGAGAACAAAGAAAAGCTTTGTTTAATGCATTGTATCATTTTACTCGTTTGCTGGATATTCAATACATCTGTCCTACTATTAATCAGGGAGATTGTGCAGAAAAAACAAAGCTGGCTTATACGGATAAATTGACAAAAGAGATTGCAAATCAGTTACGAGCAAAATTTGATTATTTTTCTGCATTTGATAAAATTAATGTTTACTACGACTATGGACAGGTTGAGTTGGCGCAGATTCTTGTGTCTGTGTTTAATACCATGTTTTCGAATGTGGAATTTAGAAAGATAGAGACGAATCAGTATAAACTATCACAGGCAGCAGATTTGATTTGTACGGTAGAAGCGATAGCACAGAAGAATGTATTAACAAAGTCAGAAAGTGAATTCTTTCACTCAAAGAATGATTTCAAGAAAAATATTTATAAAAATATTGCTAAGAAAAAGCTGTAGGTTTTACCTTGTTATTTATTTGTATGGGAAAATATAAGGGAAAAGTGAAAATCACATAGATGCCCATGGGCGGGAAAACCCGTAAATACTGGAAAGTTGAGAAAATACACGAGAAATTTTGCAATTGCCTAAGTATTATAAAGCAATAGGAATGGGGATTAGTATGAAAGAAATTAAATGGTGCCACAAGGTACAGTATTATGAGACTGATCAGATGGGGATTGCACATCATTCAAATTACATAAGATGGTTTGAGGAAGCAAGAGTATATTTTCTTGATGAGATAGGCTTCAGCTTCAGGAAGATTGAAGAGAGCGGAATAGTGTGTCCTGTAACCAGTGTATCGTGCGAATATAAGAAAATGTCGCATTTTGAAGATAATCTTATAATTGTTCCGGTTGTTGAGTCATTTAACGGTGTTAAGATGACTATCAGGTATGAGATAACAGATGAGGCTACAAATGAGCTGAGAGCAATAGGAAAGAGCGGACACTGCTTCCTTGATAGGAATGGATATCCGCTCCGCCTGAAAAAAACACATCCTGAATTCTATGAACTTATGATGTCATGTGTTGAATGTAATGATTAAGACATTGAATTTAGAAGAAAATGTGGTCGGCAATTACAGTACCGCCCGTTTCGCCTTCGCGTACAACGTGGAAGTATATGGCATCAATTGTTGAGCCGCCGTTAAGGACCTGAAGTGCAGCTTGTGTGCAGGAGGCATTGGCACCTCTTGCCAACACGATGGCAAAGCGTCCGCTCTTTACCGGAGTAAACTGATTCGGCTGATATAAAACTTCGGTCATGGTGCTTGGCCAGCGAGGATTATTCATACGGTTGATAACAACGCTTCCGACTGCAAGCTTTCCTTCGTACGGCTGATTGGCAGCTTCACATTCTATAATGGCAGCGAGCATTGCAAGCTCTTCAGGTGTATAGTTGATTTTGTTATGTAATGTCTGCTGGTGTAGCAAATCCAACCCGTTAAAGTTGGTATTGCCACCCTGTGCGTTCTGCCTTGCAGCTTCTTCAGCAGCTTTGCGTGCGGCTTCTTCGGCAGCTTTACGTTCAGCTTCCTGCCTTGCAATGATTTCAGCCTGAATCTGTTGCTCATATTGAAGCGCAAGTTCTTCAGCTTTTTTGATTTCATCGGAGGAAGTATCAATTTTTTCCTGAGTATCGTTTACAAGCTGCCTGATTTCGTTTTGATGGCTTTCGGCATCACGGCTTAAGGCAACGAGGTTAGATTTTTCCTCCTGAATTTTAACACGGGCATTGACAAGTGTGAGATAATTCTCATGGTACTCTTCAAGCATCTGGCGGTCATAAGCGCTTATCTTTGATATGTATTCAGCGCGCGTAAGAAATTCTTCCATATTACCGGCTTCGAGAAGAAGCGCTATTGAAGAAGTAGAAGAACCGTTTTCGTACATATATTTTATACGAAGCTTCATGGACTCATACTGTGCTTCTTCGTACTCTATAGCTTTTGTGATTTCCTTTTCAAGCTGGGTAATTTCTTCTTCTTTCTGGGAAATCTGTGACTGGATATCGGTAAGCTCGTTTGCGGCATTGTCAAGCTTTGTGTTGAGCTCATCCAGATCGGAAGTAAGAATATCATGGTTCTCACGTAGCTCATCAAGCTTTTCGTTAGTTTCATCAAGCTTTTCCTGCGTGGATGCGGCATAAGAAACAGACGGCACATAAAGCATGCCTGTCACGGTAAGTGCCAGACACAGAAAATATGCCAGTATCGGTTTGAATTGAAATTTTAATAAATATTTCATGACATCACCTTGTGGTATCTTGAATAATAATGTGCTATAATCATAAAGATACAATAATTATATCATTTTTTTACATGAAAGTAAAATAGAAATAAGAGGTAGATATGACATTTAAAAAAATAGATGAAAACACGATAAGATGTGTACTTACAGAGACTGATATGGAAGAGAATGATATCGGACTTGAGGATTTTTTCTCAAATGACAGGGAAAAGATACATAATTTCCTTGAGACAATCATGGAGGAAGCAAAAAGGGAAATAGGCTATGAAAATGAAGGAAGTGTACTTTCAATGCAGCTTATGCCGCTTCCGAGAAACGGACTTGCAATAACAATAACAGGAAGCAAGGAGCAGGATTTTAATGATATGCTTGGCAATGTGCAGAGTATGTTGAAAAGCATGCACGACCAGATTGCAGACGAAGCAGGGGAGTCAGATGACACAGAGGAGGACGAGCCTAAGAGAAGAATCAGGGAAATCGTTCCGCCGACATGCCAGGTATATAAGTTTGACAGTCTTGATGCCGTTGAGGACTACTGTTTGTCGGTATCAAGGCACACAAAGAATTTAAAGACATCTCTTTATAAGAGTCCGGATGGTGTATACTATATGGAAATATCAAAGGGCAGAAGCTCAAAAGCAAACTATGAAAGCGCCTGCATCGAAGCGGCTGAGTATGCAGTAAGAGTTGATGGCGGAGCTCTTTTTATGGAACACATGAAAGAGCATTTTGATATACTTATTCCAAAGAAAGTAATAGAGAATCTTGGATAAATTTATTGATATTTATAATGGTTTGATATATTATTAAAAAATAAATTTTATAATTTTGGAGGTAACAGAAGTGATTGCAGACAGAATGGTTGGACTTGTAAATAATAATTCGGTAATCCGGGAAATGTTTGAAGAGGGAAAGCGCCTTGCAAAGCTGTACGGGGAGGAAAATGTATTTGATTTCAGCCTGGGCAATCCGAACGTACCGGCACCTGAGGAACTTAATCAGGCAATTAAAGATATTCTTGATGAAGAGCCGTCAACATTTGTTCACGGATATATGAGCAATGCAGGATATGAAGATGTGCGTGAGACTATTGCCGGTTCACTTAATGAAAGATTTGGTACACATTTTAATGAAACCAATATCATTATGACTGTTGGCGCAGCCGGTGGAATGAATGTAATTTTTAAATCAATAATAAATCCCGGTGATGAAGTGCTTACATTTTCACCGTTTTTCCTTGAGTACAACAATTATGTTTCGAATTATCAGGGTGTGCTTATAGCGCTTGAACCTAATACAAAGGATTTTCAGGCTAACCTTGAAGACCTTGAAAAGAAGATTTCTCCGAAGACAAAGGTTCTTATTATCAATAACCCTAATAATCCGACAGGTGTTGTCTATTCTGAAGAGACTATTAAGAAAATCGCTGAAATTCTTGACAGAAAGCAGAAAGAATTCGGAACCGAGATATTTATTGTATCAGATGAGCCTTACAGGGAGCTTGCTTATGATGGCGTAGAGGTTCCGTATATTACAAAATATTACGACAATACAATTGTCGGATATTCATTCAGCAAGTCACTTTCACTTCCGGGTGAGAGAATCGGATATCTTGTCATACCTGATGAGGTTGCTGATGCGGAGCAGATGAAGGCTGCCGCAGCAATCGCTACACGTGTGCTTGGATTTGTCAACGCACCGTCACTTCAGCAGCGTGCCGTTGCAAGGTGTATTAATTCAAAATGTGATATTGAAAGTTACAACAGGAACAGAGAGGCACTTTACAATGGTCTTGCAGAGCTTGGCTTCGAGTGCATAAAGCCACAGGGTGCGTTTTATCTTTTTGTAAAGTCACCTGTGCCGGATGAGAAGGAGTTCTGTCAGGTCGCAAAGAAACATAATGTACTGTTTGTTCCGGGAAGTTCTTTCAAATGTCCGGGATATGTAAGAATTGCATACTGCGTTTCTTATGATACTATTATTAATTCACTTCCGAAGTTTGCGGAAATCGCCGGAGAAATGGGAGTTTCAAAGAAGAATTGAATGTAATGTGACAGAATGGAGGCCTGCATGAAAGCTTGGGAAAAAAATATAAGACGAGTTGAACCATATGTACCGGGCGAACAGCCGAAAGTTGCTGATGTTATAAAGCTTAATACCAATGAGAATCCATACCCGCCGACACCTAATGTTTCAAATGCATCGGCAGAATTTGACACGGATACTTTAAAGCTTTATCCGGATCCGTCGGTAACAGACCTTGTAAACGTGATTGCGGATTATTACGGAATAGGGCATGACCAGGTGTTTGTCGGTGTGGGCTCGGATGATGTAATATCAATGGCGTTTCTTACATTTTTTAATTCGGATAAGCCGGTACTGTTTCCTGACGTGTCATATTCATTTTACAGTGTATGGGCGGATGTTTACAGGATTCCTTATAAGGAAATACCGCTTGACGAGGATTTTAGGATTGTATCTTCGGATTATTATGGAGAAAACGGCGGTGTTATTTTCCCTAATCCAAATGCACCTACGGCACTGTACAAAGACCTTGACGAGGTTGAAGACATTATTAAGCATAATCAGGATGTAATTGTGATTGTTGATGAGGCGTATATAGATTTTGGCGGAAAATCTGCGCTTGAGCTTACTAAGAAGTATGATAATCTTCTTATTATACAGACATTTTCAAAATCACGTTCAATGGCAGGAATGAGAATCGGCTATGCGATGGGAAATCCGGAACTGATTAAAGCCATGAATGACGTTAAGTTTTCAATTAACTCATACACAATGAACCGCACTTCAATTGTGTACGGCGTTGAATCTGTAAAGGACAAGGAATATTTTGATAAATGTGTTTCAAAGATAATTGACACAAGGGAAAGGTCAAAGAAAAGACTTACCGAACTTGGTTTTACATTTCCTGATTCAAAGGCCAATTTTATTTTTGCAACACACAGAAGTGTCAGTGCAGAGTACATATTTGAAGAACTTAAAAAGAGAAATATTTACGTAAGACATTTTAGTAAGCCGAGAATTGATAATTATCTCAGAATCACAATTGGTACTGACGAGCAGATGGACAAGCTGTTTGACGCTCTTAAAGATATTCTCGGGAACCAATAACCTGATATATTCGGGAACCGATAACATGAAATTAAAATAAAAGGCTCCGGCTTGCCCGTGGCCTCATACAGGAGAAAGCTATCGCAGATTATGGTGTCTGTGTAGGCTTTCTCTTCTGGTTTTATTAAAATGTAGTATGGATGGTGAGAGGAATTTATGGGCAAAACAGTAGTCTTTGATATGGACGGAGTGATATTTGATACGGAAAAGCTTTGTCTTAGCTGCTGGGCGCGTGAGGCCGGCAAAAAGGGAATTCCCAATATGGAAAGCGTGTTTAAAATGTGTATCGGGACGACTAATGTGAGAACCGAAGAAATTATGTATGAAAATTATGGTCACGATTTTCCGTATGCTGAATTTAGAAAAGATACGTCAGTTATGTATCATGAGTGGATTGATGAAAACGGAATGCCGCTTAAGCCGGGAGTTGTTGAAATCCTTGATTTTTTAAGGGATAACGGCTACAGAATAGGGCTTGCCTCTTCAACAAGAAGACCGGTAGTGGTGGATGAGTTAAAAATGGCGGGAATATATGAGTATTTTGATGTGATTGTAGGCGGAGACCAGCTGACAAAAAGCAAGCCGGAGCCTGATATTTATCTTATGGCATGTGAAATGCTCGGATGCAGCCCGTGTGAAGCATATGCGGTTGAAGATTCATTTAACGGTATAAGATCAGCTTACAGTGCGGGAATGAAAACTATTATGGTGCCTGACCTTATTGCACCGGATGAAGAAATGCACAAAAAGGCGTCGGTGATATGCGATTCTCTTGACGAGGCAAGAAAATGGCTGGAAAAAAGAGAGCAGCAGTGAGGTTTTTGGATAGCCGGAAATATATTTCCGGGCATAAGGCAAAATGTATTTGTGGTTGACTAGAAACGCGGAAACTAGTATATTTATGAGTGTGAATAATTTATAGCAAGGAGATTTATACAATGGCTAAAGTTGGAATTGTAATGGGCAGTGATTCAGATATGCCGGTTATGGCTAAAGCAGCTGATGTTTTGGAAGAGTTGGGCATTGATTACGAGATGACAATAATATCAGCACACAGGGAACCTGATGTTTTCTTTAATTATGCAAAGACAGCAGAAGAGAAGGGGTTTAAGGTTATTATTGCAGGTGCAGGAATGGCAGCACACCTTCCGGGTATGTGCGCTGCAATTTTCCCGATGCCGGTAATCGGTATTCCAATGCATACAACAAGCCTTGGAGGAAGGGACTCGCTTTATTCAATAGTACAGATGCCGTCAGGAATTCCGGTGGCAACAGTTGCAATTAACGGAGGTGCCAACGCAGGTCTTCTGGCAGCTAAGATTCTGGCAACTTCCGATGCGGAACTCCTTGAAAGGCTTAAGGCATATTCAGCAAAACTTAAGGAAAGCGTTCAGGCAAAGGATGCAAAGCTTCAGGAAGTTGGATATAAGGAATATATGAATAAGTAATTAAGAAAAAATATATGCAGCATAGACTGCGGAATGGAGAAAAGAGATGGATTACAAGAAGGCAGGCGTTGATATTGAAGCCGGATACAAGTCAGTTGAGCTTATGAAAGAGCACGTAAAGAAGACAATGAGACCGGAGGTTCTTACAAATCTCGGAGGATTTTCAGGTGCATTTTCAATGGAAAAATTTAAGGACATGGAGAAGCCTACTTTAGTTTCGGGTACAGACGGCGTAGGTACAAAGCTTAAGGTGGCATTTCTTATGGACAGGCACGATACAGTTGGTATTGACTGTGTGGCAATGTGTGTTAATGATATTGCGTGTGCAGGCGGAGAGCCGCTTTTCTTCCTCGATTATATTGCTTGCGGCAAGAATGAGCCTGAAAAGATTGCCAATATTGTTAAGGGCGTAGCAGAAGGATGTATTCAGTCAGATTGCGCACTTATCGGTGGTGAGACTGCTGAGATGCCCGGATTTTATCCTGTTGACGAGTACGACCTTGCAGGCTTTGCAGTTGGTGTTGTCGATGAGAAGGATTTAATCACAGGTGCAGATATTAATCCGGGGGATACTCTTGTGGGAATTGCTTCATCAGGTGTTCACAGCAATGGTTTTTCTCTTGTAAGAAGCGTATTTACAATGACAGAGGAGTCTCTCAATACATATTATGACAGCCTTGGCAAGACACTTGGAGAGGCACTTCTTGCACCTACCAAGATTTATGTGAAGACACTCCGTGAGATTAAGAATGCAGGTGTGCGTGTTAAGGGATGCAGCCACATTACAGGCGGCGGCTTCTATGAAAATGTTCCAAGAATGCTTCATGACGGTGTGCGTGCAGTGATTAAGAAGGACAGCTACGAAGTACCGGCAATCTTCAAAATGCTTGCAACAGACGGCGATATTGAAGAGAAAATGATGTATAACACATTTAACATGGGTATCGGTATGGTGCTTGCAGTTGATTCAAAGGATGTTGATACAGTTCTTGCAGCAGTAGAGAAAGCAGGCGAGAAGGGATATGTAATCGGTCAGGTTGAAGCAGGCGAGAAGGGTGTTACATTAGTTTAATTATAAGTGCATGGTTTTGGTTGCGCAAAACAGTGCAGAAATGAGGATTAGTGTGAAAATAGCAGTATTTGTGTCAGGAGGAGGTACTAACCTTCAGGCAATTATTGATGCAATTAAAGCAGGAACAATTACCAATACAGAGATTTCAGTGGTGATAAGCAATAATGCAAATGCATATGCGCTTACAAGAGCCAGGGACAACGGCATAGAGGCAGTGTGCATTTCGCCTAAGGACTATGAGAACCGTGAAGTATTTAACGAGGAGTTTCTTAAGAAGGTCAATTCATACAATGTTGATTTGATTGTGCTTGCAGGTTTCCTTGTAAAGATTCCTGAGGCTATGGTGCATCAGTACAGCAACAGAATTATAAATATTCATCCGTCACTGATTCCGTCATTTTGCGGAGTTGGCTTCTATGGGCTTAAGGTTCATGAAGCTGCACTTGAAAAGGGCGTTAAGGTTACGGGTGCAACGGTACATTTTGTTGATGAGGGAATGGACACCGGCCGCATAATACTTCAGAAAGCGGTAGAGGTTGAAGAAGGTGATACTCCTGAAGTATTGCAGAGAAGAGTAATGGAGCAGGCTGAGTGGATAATTCTTCCACAGGCAATCAACATGATAGCTAACGGAATAATAAAATAAAAGTGCGTATAACGCTACAAGAAAGAGGCAGAGATGAAAGTTCTTATCGTAGGAAGCGGCGGACGTGAACATGCTATTGCATGGAAGGTGTCACTAAGCAGCCGTGTTGACAAGATATATTGTGCACCGGGTAATGCAGGCATTGCAGAAATTGCAGAATGCGTTAATATCAAGGCTATGGAATTTGATAAGCTGGTTGCATTTGCTAAGGAAAATGCAATCGACCTTACCGTAATCGGAATGGATGACCCGCTTGTAGGCGGAATCGTTGATGCTTTTGAGGCAGAGGGCTTAAGAGTATTCGGACCTCGTAAAAATGCGGCAATCCTTGAGGGTTCTAAGGCATTTTCAAAGGATCTTATGAAAAAATATAATATTCCTACGGCAGCTTATGAGACATTTACTTCAGCCGAGGAGGCCAAGAAATATCTTGAGACTTCCGGGTACCCGATTGTATTAAAGGCTGACGGCCTTGCACTCGGCAAGGGAGTACTTATCTGCCAGACGAAGGAAGAGGCAATGGAAGGCGTTAATGAGCTTATGCTTGATAAGAAGTTTGGCTCAGCCGGTAATACCATTGTAATCGAAGAATTTATGACAGGCCGTGAGGTTTCTGTTCTCTCATTTGTCGATGGCAATACGGTTAAAATTATGTCATCTGCGCAGGACCACAAGCGCGCAAAGGATGGTGACGAGGGTCTTAACACCGGTGGTATGGGTAACTTCTCACCAAGTCCGTTCTACACACAGGAGGTAGATGATTTCTGCAAAAAATATATTTACCAGGCGACAGTAGATGCCATGAAGGCAGAGGGAAGACCTTTCAAGGGCGTAATCTTCTTTGGACTTATGCTTACGCCAAAGGGACCGCGTGTGCTTGAGTACAATGCAAGATTTGGTGACCCTGAGGCTCAGGTAGTACTTCCAAGAATGGAAAATGATATTATTGATGTCTTTGAGGCATGTATCGATGGAACGCTTGACAAGATTGACCTTAAGTTCTCGGACAATGCAGCCGTATGTGTTGTGCTTGCGTCTGACGGATATCCTGTTGCATATGAGAAGGGCTTCGAGATAACAGGCATGGAGAACTTCAAGGGCAAGGACGGATATTATCTGTTCCACGCAGGCTCAGCATTTAACGCAGAGGGCAAGGTTGTTACCAACGGAGGACGCGTGCTTGGTGTAACTGCACTCGGTGCAACTTTGAAGGATGCGCGTGCCAATGCTTATAAGGCGACAGAGTGGGTTGACTTTAAGAATAAGTACATGAGACATGATATCGGTAAGGCAATCGATGAGGCGTAAAGCATAAAGAATACAGAGCTTAACAGAGATTTGGACAGGCAGATGCATGGATAGATGCAACTGCCTGTTTTTATGGAAAAGGAACATTAACATGGAATATATTGCAATGAATTTTTCAAATGTATATGAAAGACAGGATTTTAAGGATGCTCCGGATTTTTGTTATACGGATGTTTCGGATATAACCGGGACAGACTGTTATTGTGATGATGATGCTGTTTTAAAACTTAAGGAAAGAATTAAGGACTATTCATACAGGGGGATTCATTATATCGATTCGGGGAATTACCATTATATGAGTAAGCTCTGGACTGATAAAATTGACAGGCCGTTTGTGCTTGTTGTGTTTGACAATCATCCTGACATGCAGAGACCTCTGTTTGGAGATATATTGTCATGCGGAGGCTGGATTAAGGAAGTTCTTGACAGCAATAAATATCTCGAAAAAGTCATTGTGCTTGGTGTCAATAACAGGCTGATTGAAGAGCTGGACGATGATGTGCTTCGTGAAGCTGACAATGAAAGGGTATGCTTTGTTACAAGGCAGGAGATTGCAGATGCAATGGACTGCAGTGCCAATGGCTGCGAGGAATCGGAGATAAATATTTTTGAGCAGAAAGCCGCACTTGTCGGTGAAAACAAGGCAGTGTATATTTCGATTGATAAAGATGTGCTTGACGAGAGTGTTGTTAAGACAAACTGGGATCAGGGAGATATGCGCATTAATGAAATATATTCATATATTAAAGAGGTGGCGCAGAAAAATGAGATTATAGGGGCGGATGTGTGCGGCGAACCGTCGCATGAAGAGGCTGTAAATGATGACATTATTATAAGAAGTAACACGGTCAATTTGTCTGTTTTAAATATATTAAAAAAATTTTTAATGTAGGTGTTGACAAATGAATAGTACAGTGATATCTTAATTGTATCGATATTAGCACTCTATCCTAATGAGTGCTAACAGCGAAAAACAATTAAGGAGTGGCTGCGATGGGTGAATTGGATGAACGTAAATTAAAAATTTTGCATGCAATAATTCAGAACTATCTTGAAACAGGCGAACCTGTAGGTTCAAGAACAATTTCAAAGTATGCGGACCTGAATTTAAGCTCAGCAACCATTCGTAATGAGATGGCTGACCTCGAAGAGTTGGGATATATCGTGCAGCCGCATACTTCTGCCGGAAGAATACCGACTGACAAGGGATACCGACTTTATGTAGACAATATGCTCAGGGAGAAGGAAGAAGAAATTGCCGGGCGTGAGCAGGAAGTCGAAAAGATGAAGGATTTCCTTGCAGAGAAGGTAGACAGGGTAGAAGAGTTGCTTCAGAATGTGGCAAAGTCACTGGCGATTGACACAAACTATGCAACTATGGTAACAACACCTCAGTTTCATCACAATAAGCTTAAGTTTGTACAGCTTTCACAGCTTGAACCAAAGAAGATACTTGCTGTTATAGTGATGGATGGAAATCTTATAAGGAACAAGGTGATTGATATTGATGAAGAGATTTCGCAGGAAACTCTGTTGAAGCTGAATGTGTTGCTGAACAGTACTCTTAACGGTCTTACACTTGAAGAGATTAACCTCGGTATAATAAGCCGTATGCAGAATCAGGCCGGCGAGCAGATTGAGCTTGTAAGACATGTGCTGGATGTGATTGCAGAGACAATCAGCAGTGCAGATGACCTTCAGATTTACACAAGTGGTGCAACTAACATTTTCAAGTATCCTGAGCTTAGCGATTCAAGTAAGGCGAGCGAGCTTATCTGTACTTTGGAAGAGAAGGAGCGGCTGACCGATTTGATTACGGATTCGCTTCAGAAAGATAATAATCAGGGTATTCAGGTGTATATCGGAAGCGAGACGCCGGTACAGACAATGAAGGATTGCAGTGTTGTTACTGCCAATTATGAATTGAGGGACGGCGTAAGGGGAACGATAGGAATTATAGGTCCAAAAAGAATGGATTATGAGAAAGTCGTTGAAACCCTTCAGACTATTAAGACACAGCTTGATACAGTATTTAAGAAAACATAGAAAGGTTGGAGTTAACGTGAGTGAAGTAATGAATAATCAGCAGGATGACATAAAGGCTGATGAGGCCGTAGAAGAGGCAAAGGAAGAGAAAAAGCAATCATGTGAAGGCGCAGCCGAAGAAGTTCAGGAAGATTCCAAAGCGGATGATAAAGCTAAGGCTGAAACTGATGAGGCAAAGCCGGAGGGTGATTCGCAGGAAGATAAAGAAGATGCTGATAATCAGACAAAGGAATCGGCAAAGAAAGATTCAAAGGATGCGATAATCGAGGATTTGCAGGATAAGTACCGCAGACAGATGGCAGAATTTGATAATTTCAGAAAGCGTTCCGAAAAAGAAAAATCAGCTATGTATGAGATTGGCGCAAGAGACATTATTGAGAAAATTCTTCCTGTTGTTGACAATTTTGAAAGAGGGCTTGGAAGC
This sequence comes from uncultured Bacteroides sp., assembly GCA_945913015.1. Classification (GTDB taxonomy): domain Bacteria; phylum Bacillota; class Clostridia; order Lachnospirales; family Lachnospiraceae; genus Bacteroides_F. The sequence continues at coordinate 1,690 of CAMECH010000006.1, read as the reverse complement.
ATTTCGGAGGAAGAAAAGGGTACCCCGTTTGCAGACGGAATTGATAAGATTTACAAGCAGCTTACAAAGACACTCGAAGATATTGGCGTTAAGCCGATTGAAGCAGTCGGTAAGGAATTTAATCCTGATTTCCACAATGCCGTGATGCATGTGGATGATGAGGAGGCAGGCGAGAGTATTATCGTCGAAGAGTTTCAAAAAGGTTATACCTATCGCGACAGTGTTGTAAGACACAGCATGGTCAAGGTAGCAAATTAATAAACAGATATATATTAATGGAGGCAAATAAAATGGGTAAGATTATTGGTATTGATTTAGGTACAACAAATTCATGTGTAGCAGTAATGGAAGGCGGTAAGCCTGTTGTAATCGCTAATAACGAAGGTATCAGAACAACTCCTTCAATTGTTGCATTTACAAAGAATGGTGAAAGACTTGTAGGTGATCCTGCAAAGCGTCAGGCTGTAACAAATGCAGAGAAGACAATTTCTTCAATCAAGAGACATATGGGTACAGACTACAAGGTAACAATTGATGACAAGAAGTATACACCACAGGAAATTTCAGCGATGATTCTTCAGAAGCTTAAGGCTGATGCAGAAAGCTATCTTGGTGAGAAGGTTACAGAGGCTGTTATCACTGTTCCTGCTTACTTTAACGATGCACAGAGACAGGCAACAAAGGATGCAGGTAAGATTGCAGGCCTTGATGTAAAGAGAATTATCAACGAGCCTACGGCAGCAGCACTTGCATATGGTCTTGACAATGAGAATGAGCAGAAGATTATGGTATATGACCTCGGTGGTGGTACATTTGATGTATCTATCATTGAAATCGGTGACGGCGTAATTGAAGTTCTTGCAACTAACGGTGATACACATCTTGGTGGTGATGATTTTGATAACGTTATAATCAATTATCTTGTAGATGAGTTTAAGAAGGCTGAGGGAGTTGACCTCTCAGGCGACAAGATGGCTATGCAGAGACTTAAGGTTGAAGCAGAGAAGGCTAAGAAGGAGCTGTCAAGTGCAACAACAACTAACATTAACCTTCCGTTCATTACTGCTACAGCAGAAGGTCCAAAGCATCTTGATGTTAACCTCACAAGAGCAAAGTTTGATGAACTTACACATGAGCTTGTTGAGAGAACAGCAATCCCTGTTCAGAATGCACTTAAGGATGCAGGTCTTAATACATCTGATATCACTAAGGTACTTCTTGTCGGTGGTTCAACACGTATTCCTGCAGTACAGGATAAGGTTCGCCAGCTTACAGGCAAGGAGCCTAACAAGAGCCTTAACCCTGATGAGTGTGTAGCAATCGGTGCTTCTATCCAGGGTGGTAAGCTTGCTGGAGACGCAGGTGCAGGTGAAATCCTTCTTCTTGATGTTACTCCGCTTTCACTCTCAATTGAGACAATGGGTGGTGTTGCTACAAGACTTATCGAGAGAAATACAACAATTCCTACAAAGAAGAGTCAGGTATTCTCAACAGCAGCAGATAACCAGAGCGCAGTTGATATCGTAGTTGTACAGGGTGAGAGACAGTTCGCAAAGGATAACAAGAAGCTTGGCGAATTCAGACTTGACGGTATTGCACCGGCGCCTCGCGGAATCCCACAGATTGAGGTTACATTTGATATTGATGCCAATGGTATTGTAAATGTATCAGCAAAGGATCTTGGAACAGG
>CAMECH010000005.1 GCA_945913015.1 uncultured Bacteroides sp. | reverse complement strand
ACAGTTCAGAAAGAAACGCAGTCCGCAACACAGGATGTGGTTAAGAAAGAAACACAGACGGCAATGCAGGAGACTGTGCAGCCTACAGTGGAAGATTCACCGCTTCTTGGCGGAACATATGATGTTGTATGTCACGCAGTAAGTAACAAGGGCTCTGTTAATATGCGCAAGGCACCTGACAATGCGGGGGCGGTGTCAGGCTGGATTCCTCAGTGGGGTGAGTGCGAGGTGCTCATTGAGAATGTTCAGGGATGGATGCTTGTCAGATATGACGGATATACAGGTTTTGTTTACAGGAGCTATCTTGAGAAAAAGTAAAGATATTATCCGATAGGAGGATTCTATGGATATTAGAAGAATAAATGTACTTGTAATAGATGATGATTTGGAAACACTTGAAACTATAAAGCTCTATCTCGAGGCAGCCAACAGTGTAATAGTGGCTTCTAACGGAAGGCAGGCATTGATGTATGCGCAGCAGGAAAAATTTGATGTTATCCTTCTTGATATTGAGATGCCGATAATGAATGGCTTTAAGACGATGGAACAGCTTCGTAATCTGAAGGAGTGCGTTAATATTCCGGTTATAATGCTTACCGGAAAGAAAGATAAATACTCAGTTATGAAATCCCTGACCATGGGGGTTGACGGTTATCTTGTAAAACCTGTGCGTAAAGAGGATCTTGTTAATAAAATTACAGAGGTATGTAATAAAAAGCACCAGAATGAATATCGAAAAACCATAATGGCAATAGATGATGATATGTCATATCTGAAGCAGTTAAACAGCGTGCTTCATGAACATTATAATGTTATTATGATTAATTCTACAAAACTGGCATTAGAGTATATTGTAAGCCATGTTCCCGATATTATTCTGCTTGATTACCAGATGCCGCTTTATAACGGAGTGGCCTTGATAAGTATTATTAAGCAGAATCCAAACTATCAGAATATACCGTTTATTATTTTATCAGGAAATTTAGACCAAAATGTCCTTTTAGATTTCTATCAATATAAGCCGGCGGCATGTCTGGCCAAGCCGGTAAGCAAGGATTTGTTGCTTGAGAAAATCAAGATGGCATTATCCCAAAGAAATCAGTAGAAAGGCGGTTTAAATTATGAAACTGATTATTCCCTATGCTTTATTCACATGTTTTATTGCTGCATTATATCTGGCTGTAAAGCAATATAGAAAAGAAGGCTTAAAATATATTGAAAACCGCCTTTTTTCGTTATTGTGCTTTTTCAGTGCACTGTGGAGCTTTGGGTTCTGGTGCGTTAATATACAGACAGAGCCTGATAATGCATATTTTTTCCGTGCCATAGGAATGATTGGAGTTTTTGCTTATCTGATTCTGATGCAGCTTCTTGTATGCTGTCTTTCCGGTAATATGAAGTCATACTATCTGCAGATAACAGCTATTTCCATAGTGGGATTTATCATTTATTTTTTCATTATTCAAAAAGAACAGGCTACATATGAACTGAGCGAAATCGGTATGACTTATAGATTTACGCCGGGATTCTGGAATAACGCTTATATAATATACACGATTGCAATAGCTATAAACCTCTTTGTAAGTATCATTTATATGCGTGTTAATGCTACTAATAAGCGTACACGCGTACTTGCCAATAAGCTTCTGCTTGTAGAGGTAATTGAGGTTCTGGGCATGATGCTTGATACAATATTTCCGCTGATTGGTATATCGGCTTTGCCCGGAAGCACTATCGGACAGTTCCTTGCACTTATTGCGACGTATCAGGCGATTCGCTTTATCAACCGTTTCAGAATTACGGTTGATAATATGTCAACATATGTATACTATTCGCTTACTACTCCGGTGCTTGTATATGACGATAATTACAAGCTTAAAATATTAAATGATGTAGCTTATGACTTTACGGGACTTACGGAAGATAAGATGGGCGATAAAAATATCAGTCTGCTGTTTTCTGTCAGGGAAGATGAGGTTTTCAAATTTGACGGTAAGCGGAAGGATATTGATGCGGTTTGTTATTATAACCGGCTGAACTGTAATCTGTCTGTAAGTAAAATTCATGATGATTATTATGATGTTATCGGATATATTATTACTGTGACAGACCTTTCAGAACGAATGGAGTCCATAAACAAACTGGAGCAGGCAATGAAAGATGCGGAGAATGCCAATCAGGCAAAAACGGTATTCCTTGCAAATATGTCGCATGAGATCAGAACTCCTATGAATGCAATTATCGGTTTTGCCGAGCTTGCAATGAAGAAAACTGTGGGTGGTGAGGTGAGAAAGTATATAGAAAATATTCATCTTGCGTCACATAACCTGCTTGCGATTATTAATGATATTCTTGATATTACCAAGATTGAATCCGGTAAGATGGAAGTAATATCAGACAATTACTTCATAGCAGACCTTCTGGATGATGTTTCACTTATCATTTCACAGCAGGCGAAGAAAAAAGGCCTTGAATTTGTTATGAAGACGGATGATGACATTCCTACACAATTGTTTGGAGATAAAGTGCATCTGCGCGGAGTACTGATTAATATACTGAATAACGCAGTAAAATATACCAAGGTAGGTACGGTTACATTTGAAACTAAAGTGCTGATGAAAACAGATGACTATGTAAGACTTGCATTTGTTGTCAGTGATACGGGAATAGGAATACGTGAGGAAGATAAGCAGAATCTGTTTAAAAGCTTTAAGCGCCTTGAACATAAAGTTAATAACGGAATTGAAGGCTCAGGTCTCGGACTGACTATTGCCAACGGATACGTTACGATGATGGGCGGGGAGATAACTGTAAGCAGTGTATACGGAGAAGGTTCGGTATTCACCGTGAATATTGAACAGAAAATAATTGATGACACGCCTTTGCAGTATCAGTTTACAATTGACAGAGTCAATCAGAAAACGGAAGAGCATGTCCAGATTACAATAAATGATACAGAGGTGCTTCTGGTAGATGATAATCATATTAATCTCATGGTTGCGGAAGGACTGCTTAATTCATACGGCCTCATTGTAGATACTGCGTCGGATGGCGCCAGCGCTATTGAAATGTGCCGCAATAAGCATTATAAGATTGTGTTTATGGACCAGATGATGCCTGAAATAGACGGCGTTGAAGCAATGCTACGGATACGTGAGCTTGACCCGTATTATGCGATAGGCGGAGAAGGAAAAATTATTGTCCTTACAGCAGATGCGATACGAGGAGTCAGGGAAAAACTTCTTCAAAAGGGATTTGATGAATACCTTGGCAAGCCGATTAATCTGAGACGTCTCGAATATCTTCTGACTTATTATATTCCAAGTGATAAGATTACAATTTCGGCTGATTCGGAAGATATGGACAGCGAATATGAAAATGAGGATGCTGATTACGAAAATCAGGAAATAGATTATCTGCAGAATGAGCTTCCGGAGATTGATGTTTTGCTGGGACTTAAGAACTGCGGTGGCGAAGTATCGGATTATCTTGAAGTTCTTAAAATAAATTACAAATATGGCGAGAAGAATGTAGAAGAACTAAAGAGTCTGCTGGACAAAAAAGACTATCAGAATTATACAATAAAGGTTCATGCAATGAAGAGCACAACTAAGGGAATAGGAGCAATGGAAGTTTCCGATATGGCACTAAAGCAGGAGGAAGCAGGACGTGCAGGAGAGTATGGCTACATTGATGAGCATTATGAAGAATTCAAAGATGCATATAAAGTACAGCTTCAAAAAATAGAAGGAGTGCTTAAGCATTATAATATGCTGGAAGAGGCAGCACCGGATGATAAGCCGGAATTGGAGAAAGATGAGATTTCCAATATTCTTTCCAATATATTGAGGTATGTTAAGAACTTTGAATTTGCACAGGTATTTGAAATACTTGATGATGTAAAAAAATACAGGCTGCCTGACAGATACCGTGATATTTTTGATAAGTTTGAAAATATGATGGATGATTTGAATGTTGATGATATCAGAGAGCTTATAGAAACGGAACTGAATGAAGAGTAACAGTTAAAAATTGTACTTTTGCTTGATATTTTTCTACATATGTTTCATAATGAAGTTATTGTATATAATCGGTTAGAAATGAGGAGAATCATGGGAAAGATTATTTTAACGGGTGACAGACCGACTGGAAGATTACATGTGGGACATTATGTGGGCTCACTGAGGAGACGTGTTGAACTCCAGAATTCAGGAGAGTATGACAAAATTTATATAATGATTGCCGACGCACAGGCACTTACAGATAATGCGGATAATCCTGAGAAGATTAGACAGAATATTGTTGAGGTGGCACTGGATTACCTTGCGTGCGGACTTGATCCGGCAAAATCAACACTCTTTATACAGTCACAGATTCCTGAACTTTGTGAGCTTACAATGTATTATATGAATCTTGTTACTGTATCGAGACTGCAGCGCAATCCAACAGTTAAGAATGAGATTAAAATGCGCAATTTTGAGGCAAGTATTCCTACAGGATTTTTCTGCTATCCGATAAGCCAGGCATCAGACATCACAGCGTTTAAGGCAACAACAGTTCCTGCCGGAGAAGACCAGATGCCTATGGTTGAACAGACAAAGGAGATTGTTCATAAGTTTAATTCAACATATGGCGAGGTGCTTACAGATCCTGATATTCTGCTTCCGGATAATGAAGCATGCTTAAGACTTCCGGGAATCGACGGCAAAGCCAAGATGAGCAAATCGCTTGGCAATTGTATTTATCTTGCAGAGGAGCCGGAAGATATAAGAAAGAAGATAATGAGCATGTATACAGATCCTAACCATATCCGTGTTGAGGATCCGGGAAGCCTTGAAGGCAATACTGTGTTTATATATCTTGATGCGTTCTGCAAAACAGAACACTTTGCAAAATACTGTCCTGATTATGCAAATCTTGATGAGATGAAAGAGCACTATAAGAGGGGCGGACTTGGAGATGTCAAGGTCAAGAAGTTCCTTAATAATGTTATTCAGGAGGAGCTTGAGCCAATCAGAAACCGCCGCAAGGAATTTGAAAAGGATATTCCTTATGTTTATGAAGTGCTTAAGAAAGGAAGCGAGGCAGCAAGAGAGGTTGCAGCGCAGACTCTTCATGATGTCAGGGATGCAATGAAAATTAATTACTTTGAAGATGCCGCCCTGATTCAGGCACAGTCAGAAAAATTTGAAAAGAATTAACATTATATTCCAATACTGTTCATAAAGTTATATGAGCGGTGTTGGAATTTTTTCTGACATTTTTATGAATAATTAACAAAAAAATTAACGATATGGTTAAAAAATTAATAGAAAACACTAGAAATATAATTAATATTGTGTTAATATCATGGTATGAACTTTTTGTGAATTGTGAATATAAGGGAAACATTTTGTAAATGTAACGTAAAATAAGTAAAATAGGGGAGAGCAGTAATGGAAACATTTTCATACACAGTTGTAGGCCCTGACGGAAAAGAAAAAAAGGGAACCATAACGGCTGAAACAAGAGAAGATGCTGCTAAGTCACTTAAGGAGCAGGGGCTTCTGCCTATCACGGTGGCAAAGCAGGGAGCACTCGATAAGGATATCAGTTTTTCTTTTGGAAAGAAGAAAACTAAAGTCAGAGATTTAAGTGTATTCTGCCGTCAGTTTTCAAGTATATTAAGAGCCGGTGTTAACGTAATCAATGCACTCAGCATGATGAGTGATCAGACTGAAAGTAAGCATCTTCGCGCTGCGATTAAGAATGTGCAGAGTAATGTTGAAAAAGGTGAGACTCTTGCCAATGCCATGAGAGCTGAGGGATCGATTTTTCCTCCGCTTCTTATAAGTATGGTTGCTGCAGGTGAGGCTTCTGGTAGCCTTGAAACTGCCGTTGAACGAATGGCAATCCAGTTTGAGAAGGACTCAAAACTTCAGGGCATGGTTAAGAAAGCGATGATTTATCCTATTGTTCTTCTGTGCGTGGCAATAGGCGTTGTCATTGTAATGATGATGTTTGTAATTCCTAACTTTATGAGTATGTTTGAAGGTCTCGATACGGAGATGCCTTTCATGACGGTTATGGTAATCAATATGAGTAACTTTGTCACTCAAAAGTGGTGGCTGCTTATTATGATTGTTGTTGGCGTGGTATTCCTGTATAAGTCATATTACAGGACTGATTCGGGAAGACATCTGATTGACGGAATTAAGATTAAGATACCTGTATTCGGAACACTGGCTGTAAAGACTGCATGTGCGAGATTCTCACGAGTAATGTCAACACTGCTTGCGGCAGGTATGCCGATGATTAGCGCAATTGAGATTGCATCGGGCACTATGGACAATATACTTTTTAAGGATGCACTCCAGAAGGTTAAGAATGGTGTGGCACTCGGTATGGGACTTTCACAGCAGATTGGAGTCACCAATCTTTTTCCGCCGATGCTTGTACATATGGTAGGAATTGGTGAAGAAACAGGTAGCATTGAAGAAATGCTTACCAATGTTGCCAACTATTATGATGAAGAGGTTGAACTTGCAACCCAGTCTGTAACAGCACTTATGGAGCCTATGATTATCCTTGTGATGGCAGGAGTTGTAGGTGTACTGGTACTTTCAATTTACCAGCCGATGATTACACTTTATTCAACACTTAGTTAATCATAACGGTTCAGGAGTTGAGTGTATTTCAATATTTTTATCTTTCGGTTATATTTCCCGGCCGTTTACCCGGCGGCCTGCAGGGGATTATAATAAATAAAAATACATAAGGGTATATGGAGGATTTAATTATGAAGAGATTCAAGAAAGACAAGAAGAACAACAAAGGTTTCTCACTCGTTGAGCTTATTGTAGTTATTGCCATCATGGCAGTACTTGTAGGCGTACTTGCTCCTACACTTATCGGCAACATTGAGAAGTCAAGGGAGTCAAAGGACCTTCAGAACCTTGATTCAATCCGTCAGGCAGTAGTAACTGCAATGTCAGATGAGAAGGTATATTCAGCTACAGTACCTACAACAGGTTCTGTAACAGTAGCATCAGGAACAACAGGAGCTAACCTTGCATTTTCTTCAGCATTTGGCTCACTTTCAACAGAGTTTGGAACAATTATCACAAGTGATACAAAGATGACTTCAAAGTCAGGAACAAGCGGTACACTTGAAATCAGAGTTTCTTCAAACGGTGCTGTTGAAGTTGGCGTTTACCAGAGTGGTAGTGTTGTTTCAGCAGCTAAGAATAAGGTGTCAATGGTATCTAAGTAATTTGATGAAAATTATTAAAAGGTAGTAATAATATGCTGGCTGAGGTTATCCTGTATGTAATTATATTCCTGTACGGAATTGTCATAGGAAGTTTCTCAAATGTGCTTATATGCCGACTTCCGTTAAAAGAGAATATTGCGACACACAGGTCTCACTGCATGACATGTGGCAATAAAATCCAGTGGTACGATTTAGTACCACTGGTCAGCTACATTATTTTAAAGGGGAGATGCAGACACTGCGGTGCAAAAATATCGGCACAATATCCATTGGTCGAAGCAATCAATGGATTCGGGTATGTGTTTATATTTTTTAATTTGGGGTTTTCTTTTGTCAGCATATTAAATTGCCTTTTGTTTACAATTTTACTTGTGATAACAGTAATTGACTGGCGTACATATGAAATTCCTTTCGGACTTAATGTTACGATTGGAGTGCTTGGGCTTATAAAAACATTGCTTGATTACCCGGACTTATTATTGGATCACATAATAGGTTTTTTTGCTGTTAGTGCTTTTATGCTAATCTGTCTGTACATAGGACGGCTTATTGTCGGTGCAGACTGCTTTGGCGGAGGCGATATCAAGCTTATGGCTGCGGCAGGGCTTTTCCTCGGATGGAAAGAAAATATACTTGCATTTCTGTTGGGATGCATTCTGGGAGCTGTAATTCACTCGATAAGAATGAAAGTCAGCAAAGAAGACCATGTGCTTGCATTCGGACCATATCTTGCAGCCGGAATCATGATTGCATCATTATGGGGAAGCCGGATGATAGAATGGTACATGGGATTAATATTTTAATTTTGAAAAAAATTGTGTTGTCACTTAATTTGACTTAGAAAGAGCAAAATGTGATATGCATTTAAGATAAATAATATAAGAAAGATTTAAAATATGCCGCAGAAGGGAACAGGCGGCAGGGGAGGATACATAATGGCTGGTAAAGGGAACAGGACACTCAGTATATCAATAAATAATGAGTATATTAAGATATGTGAGATGTCAAAGAAAAACAATAAGGTTGCGGTTATTCATAAAGCGGTAACCGTGCCGACACCTGTAAGAAGTTATAATGACGGTACAATCCGTGACAGAGGTGCTTTGGCAAAGGCAATCAAGGTTGCGATGGACTCCAACAGAATGGAGAGTACAAAGACAGTATTTTCAATTGCATCAACAAAGATTGCTACAAAGGAAGTAATCATTCCTAATGTAAAGACAAATAAAATCAAAGATATTATTATGACTAATGCATCCGAGTATTTCCCGGTTGAATTGGAAGAGTATATTATCAATTATCTTGTGCTTGAAAAGCTCGAGTATGAGAATGAAGACCCAAAGATTAAGGTAATGGTAATGGCAATGCCTGAAGCCATGATTAATGCATATTACGATTTGGCTTCTTCATTGGGACTTGAGGTTAAGGCAATCGACTTTGTCGGTAATTCAACATACCAGACATTAAAGCTGCAGGTTGACAACTCTCCAAGTATTGTTATTCAGGTGGAGAATGATGCAACAATCGTTAATATTCTTGATAACAATGTACTGCAGCTTCAAAGAACAATCCCATACGGCAAGTCAGTAGTAGTTAATGCACTTATGGATTCAATGCGAATTAAATATGATCCGGCTCTTAAAAAGTTACAGGAGCAGCAGCTTATACATGCAAATTTTGACGGCGACCCTGTAACAGAGTCATTAAGATACCTTATTACCAATGTTAACCGTATTCTGGACTATTATGTTACACGTAACTCAAACCGTCCGATTGAGAAAGCGTATATTATAGGTAATGCAACAACAATGCTTGGCTTTAAGGAGTTGTTTGCGAATGAGCTGAAGCTTCCTATTGAATCAATCGAGCAGCTCAATGGTGTTACTACGGATAAGAAGACATATGTTGAGGCATCATCTATTCCTACATATATTATCAATATCGGTGCATTTATTAATCCTGTTAATTTCATTCCTCGCTCTGTGCAGGCGGAAGTTAAGAGTAAGGATGACATCAGAATTTTCAAGGTAATTCTCGGAGCAGCGGTAGTTGGTTCTCTTATTCTTGTTGTAGGTTCTTTTGCAATGATGATGTCGGCTAAGGCTGAGAGAGATACGGCGCAGGCCAGTGTGAATCAGGTAAAAGGAATTGAAAGTGTTGTAAATGATTATTATGAGGCGAAGGATATTGCAACAGATGCACTTGCATTCCAGCTTCTTACGTATAACAATGATGATTCCCTGTCTGGATTTATCACATCTCTTGAACAGAATATGCCGTCTGACATATCGGTTAAGAGTATGAGTGTTAACAGCGGTGAGGTTACTATATCAGGTGTGGCAAGCAGCAAGAGTTCACTTGCTCTTCTGGTTCAGAAGTTAAAAGCTGTAAAGAATGTTAATGAAGTCCTGATTGGAAGTGAAGCAGAAGTTGTTGACAATGAGGGAGTAAAGACTGTTACATTCTCGATGACATGTACATTTATGCTTGATGCTTCATTGAATCCTACACAGTCAGCACAGACACCGACAGCACCTGTAAAGTCAGCAACACAGGCGGCAGCTACAACGGCAGCAACGCAGGCAACATCGGCAACACAGGCTGCAACGAATGCAACAGCAGCGCAGTCTTCAACACAGGCAGCGACTAGATAAGGGGAGGGTGCATTCATGAAGAAAAAATTTGATTTTTTGAATAATATGTCATTTGAAATAAGTGACAGGGATAAAAAACTTTTAATGGTTCTGCTTGCAGTTGTCATTGTAATTGCGGCATATATGCTTGGATACCAGAAGTTTGCAGAGAAGACTCTCCTGTATCAGAATGAGTCAGCAAAGCTTCATACAGTCCAGAAGGATTTGATTGAAAAGACACAGAACCGTGCAAAATACGAGGCTGACACGGCAGAATTTAAGAAGATTTACAACTCGGTATTTGCTAATTACAGCAGTAGCATAAATCAGGACGATTCACTTGAGTTCCTGAACAAGGTTGAGAAAATTACCGGTGCATGGATTAAGGGCGTTACATTTTCCGAGGCAACCAATATTTATACTTTCGGTCAGGTGCGCTCATCCAATCCGTCAGCTAACGGAACTTCCGTATATAAATCGGATTACAAGGGTTACAAGACAACGCTTACTATTTCATATGAAGCAGAATATTCACAATGGAAGCAGATGATTAATTACATCAACAATTACTTCAGTAAGAATGCAATTGAGTCGATGTCCATGTCATATAATGTTGAGGACGGAACTGTTACGGGAACTATCTCGATTGCAACTTATGCTGTAGTAGGAGGAGACAGAAAGCATGTAAGTCCTTCATTTGCACTTCCTGTCGGCACAGATAACATTTTCAATTCAAGTGTATTTGATTCAACAAGAATTGATATGTCTGATACAACGGGCGATTACATTCTTAGTAACTATGATTATTACATACTTTTGAATTCAGCTAATGCAGACGTTGATTCATGTATTATCGGTAGGAAGAATGATATGTCAAGAAATTCAGTCCTGACTGCTAACAGCAACGGACAGCTTGATGTATCTGTAAGATTCTTCGGAACAGCAGGAGCTTACAAGGTACAGTACAAGATTGGCGATAAGACATATCCGCTTACAGATTACAATGCAGGTGTGGCATTTGAGCCGGGCAACACGCTTGATATGCTTATTATGAGCTCACCGCGTATTGATTCGTCTGATACAGGAAACATTAACCTGAGCGTAACCAACGACACAGATATGCCTTTGAACATCAAGATTTGCAATGATGATACAAAGAGCAGCCGTGTAAAGATTACAAACAGAACAGGTGATATAACAATTTATCAGTAAAAACATGGGGAGTATGTATGAGGAACCATATTAACAGACAATTTAACCGCATTAAGCGGGCGGTAAGGTTTGGTAAGGGAAAGAATAAGGGATTTTCACTTATCGAGGTTTTGGTTGCAATGGTTATCCTCGCCATGATGACAATGCCGATGCTTACCACCTTTGCAACGACTGCAAAGGTGAATGCACGGGCAAGAGAATTAGAGGAGGCCAACGCAATAGGACAGAAGGTTATAGAGCGTTGTAAGGCACTGAGCATTGAGGAACTGCTTAATGGTAACAGTAATACGATTACCAATAATGCAAAAGCAGGACTGACCACTCCGTTGACTATCAATAATCCGGTTACAGGTGTGTATGATGCCAAAGCGCAGCTCCTGTCAAACGGACACTATCTGTATTCGCTTACAATGGCATCGTATACAGGCTCTAATGTAAATAAAGATGCTTCGGATATTGTATGCTATAAGGGCTCTAATCATCTTAATTATTACGTTAAGGCTACGCTCAGTCCTAATAAGGGTGATGCGGCAGGTACAGGTGCAGGCTCATCATGGGTTGTTAATGATTACAGCATGCCGGCTTTTGCTGAGGTTAAGGACTCGTCAAATTATGTGCTTATGAAGCAGATATATGAGTATGACACAAGTGTTAAGACTATCCTGCCAAGCCGTTCTTCTGTTGTAAATCCGGCATCTACTGATGCAAGCGGCAATGTGGTTGCCCATGAAGAAACTTCAACAGAGACCAGCGTGGCGAAGCTTTCGGGAATTAAGAAGGTTGTAGTGCTTGATGTGAATGTTGATTTTGACTCAACTACCAATACATATACTCAGAAGCCGATTCTTTATGTGAAGTATTACAGGGAACTGACTGCTGACGGAACAACCCACTACAGCGTAAATAATGATGGTGATATTATTGATCTGCTTGACGGTAATAATGTCGTGGACAGCACTAAGGATGATGTATTCATCAAGAAATATACGCTTACCGAGCAAACCGGAATTAATTTTACAAGCAAGGATTTTAAGGATATTTATATCTTCTATTCGGCATACGATCGTAAATACGGTTCAAGCGGTAATACGGCATCAGACTCTGTTTACATCAATATGAATAAGAACGGCGGTTCTGCAATTCCTGATGGTAAAGAGATGAAAGTATTCCTGGTTGAGCAGTATGTGGCATCTAATGACTCAAGCATAGAAGATCGTAATGCATTCAGATCAAGTGTACAGATTAAGCTGGACTGCAGCAATATTTACATAAACGGTACACAGTCTTCGGGTACTACAAAGCTTAAAAATAACGGACTGAGTGTGTTTTCGGATGTAAATGGCTGGACAGGAGGCGGTGCTTCGGCAGAAGCAAACAATATTACTCAGAACTATAATGAGGACGAGGAGAGATATCTGTACACGATAACTGTTAACATTTGGGTTGAAGAGAATGGTGTTACGCCAATGAGCACAACACCGTATCTTACACTTACCTCGACGAAGGAGAATTAGCCCATGAAGAAAATGCATTTCAAAATTAATAGAAACAATTCAGGCTCAACGCTTGTCGTTGTGCTTATTGTCATTGCATTTATCGCTGTACTCGGAAGTGTTTCAATATCAGCGGCAATGGTCAATCTCAAAATGAAGGAAGTAGACAAAAAGACTCAGAAGACATTCTATTCCTGTGAGGAAGCTGTGGATGAGATTTATTCAAAGCTTGGAATGGAGAGCATGAATGCGCTTGAAAAGGCGTATCAGGATGTAATGGCTACAATGGTTCGTTCGGATAAGTCACCGGCTGCTACTGATGATGACCCTTCATGGAATAATTATTCGATAAATAATGAACCCAGCGGCGTAGGAACTCTTAATAAGGCTGATTTGGAACTTCGCAAGAAGTATATGAATAATGTTGTAAATGGTCTTGCAATAGGCAGCTTTGATGAGTCAAATCCGATGACACTTGATATCAATAAGTTAAAGACTCTTCTTAACAGCTATATTTCAGTTGATATAACTAATAATTCTGTTAAAAATTCCATACTTGCGGGAACATTTTATTATCCGTATGTGGAATCGATTGACAACTGTTATTATACGGTAGATTGGGCAGATACTTCCGTGTATGTGTTCAATGCAAAAAATGTAAAGGTTACATATATTACAGCAGACGGATATAAATCGCAGCTCACATTTGATATCGGAATTAAGCTTCCTGTGTCAAATATTAATTATACGTCGGCAACCCAGACAATCAACGCTGTTCCGTCACTTGGAGAATTCAGCCTTATAGCGGATAACGGAATTAAGATTGCCTCCAACAAGCAGGTGCTTGTCGACGGCAATGTATATGCGGGAGGCGGCGGAATCCTTGCAAAGGACAGCAGCCGTACTACATTTATAAGCAATCAGGTTATTACAAAGACTGATGTTACTACTGAAAAGCAGACACAGATTACGTTCTCAGGCTCAACACAGTTGTGGTGTGATAATATTATAATACCTAAAAACTATTCGGTTAGCGGTATGCCGCAGCCGTGTCATGGCGTGACCATCAATCTGAACGGCTCTACATTTGTAAAGAATGACCTTAAGATAAACGGAGCTTCAAGCAATGTTTATGTTGGCGGAGTATATAACGGTTACAGCAACAGCGGTGTGTCGGATTTAAATAAGGATGAGAGTAGTGCGATTATTGTGAACGGAGCACATTCAAATCTTACATTAAAGCCTTCATACATTTACCTTGCAGGACGTTCTTATATCATATATGACGGAACTACGGAGGAACCGTACAGAACAGGTGAGTCGCTTTCATTCAAGGGTGATCAGGAAGTATATCTTGTGCCTCCTACTGCAGTGAATGAGGCTGCAGGTACTGTTGTGGGCAACCCGTGTGCAAGCATTGCGGCTGTGAACGGAACAAAGCTTTCAGAGTATCTGACAACAAAATATTTTGCAAAATCTCTTTTAAGCAGTTCTAATCCGTATGTTGTAAAGACTGTGGGAGGACAGTATTTTATATATCTTAACTTTAAGGATGCAAAGTCAAGTTCGGATTATATGTACTGGGTTCTTTCAACAGATGATGATTTTACGGCGCAGATGACAACGCTTGGAATGAGCGTGGAAGAGATTGATACTGCGTTAAAACAGAAGAATTATATGAAGAGTCTGGTTGAGGTAAACTTAAAGAATCTTGACCAGCAGACATCAGGATTTATAGCACCTGCAGGTTCTGTGACAACATCAGGTGTAATGGTGAAGGCAGAGGTGAATGGTTCTCTTGCTAAGACCGGAGCACAGGTTTCGATGGCGGCAGATACAAAACAGCAGGTTACGGCAGATTTAAAGAACAGATATACGGCACTTACAAATGTGCTTGATATGCCGGTGTATTCACTTGAGTCCGTGACGCTTGCCGGTGGTATTCCGAGCTCATTTGCGGGACAGTCGGGAAAGAATGTTGATTATAATACAATATGCGGATACGGAAGTACGGTGGCTGAAAGGCTTGTAAGCCGTGCAGATGTGATAACGGCATCAACAGTAGCAATAAGTGAGGGAGTACAGTCACTCGGAGGTAATATAAGACGCTATGGTACAGGGGATTACCCGATAGTTGTTGCTAACGGAGGCTACACATTCAACTCCTCAAGCGGCTTTAAGGGCGGAATAATCGTTGCAATAGGAAATGTCAATATTGAGGCTGATTATGACGGACTTGTGATAGCACTTGCTACTGATACAACTAACGGAAATATTAATATTAATGCAGATGTAAATATTTCTAATACGATTGATGCGGCAAGCCTTGTTGAAAGTATATGTACCCAGATTTCAGATGATGCTGCGGAGAAGCTTATCAAGGTGTTCCGCGGAACAAGAACCGGCGGAACAGGTGGTGGCTCATCTGAGGAGAAAATTGAAATTGACAGTATTACATACAGTCAGCTTGTTTACTTTAATAACTGGAAGAAGACTGAAATGAATTAATCTGTATTTGGCGGGGAGAGTTTATGATAGTCAGAAGTAATAAGGGAAAATTAAAACCGAATAACAGAGGCGTTTCATTTGTTGAGCTGATTGTAGTTGTTGCAATACTTGCCGTAATGGCATCGACAGCAGCATATGGAGTTAATATGCTTGTTAATGCTGATGCGAAAAAGGCATCAAAGAATCTGTATCAGGAGATATCCGACCTTCGCAATGAGACGCTTGCACAGACAGGTATCTGGTATGGTGAGCTTTCAAGAAGCTCGGCTAAGGGACAGTATGTTTTTACTATTTACCGTAAAGATTCTTCAGGAAATGTAAATCAGGTAAGCAGGCAGAATCTTGGCTCAAAGGTTACGATAAAAGCTGTTGGAGCTGCTGAAAATGTTATAACGGATACCCAGTCGGTGCTGATATATTTTAATCAGGGAACAGGTACTGTGAAAAATGTATTGAGCGGTGTAAGCGGTGCAGATTTGTGTAATACATCCAATAAATTTTACTTTAAGGTGGAATCGCCTAACGGTGCTTCCTATACGTTGACGCTGTGGCTTAACACCGGTAAAATTTCTACAGATTATTAACATAGCGAAAAGCGTGCGCAGAAATGAGGATTATTATGAGGAAAATTAGAGATAAGCGCAACAACAGGGGTGTATCGCTTGTAGAGCTTCTGGTCGCACTTGCCGTCGGAGCAATTGTAGTATCTGCACTTACAGTTCTTATGACGCAGGGACTGAAACAGTACAATAAGCATACTATAATGACACAGCTTCAGGAAGATGCCGATATTGCACTTAATAATATCAGCAACTCCATAATGGAAGCCAATTTCATTGTAATTTCAAATTCAAATGTAAATACGACTTTTCAGACCAGCAGTTCCACTAAGGGCGGAAATAGTGTTGTTTACCAGCATAAGGACGGATGTCTTTATATGGGAACAAGTGTTGCCGATCCTGATGCAATGGGACTGTTATGTAAGAATGTTGAAGAGTTCAAGATAGATGTTGTATCAACCAGTCTTAGGACAGAAACTGTAAATGAGACGGGAACAATACAGCATAAGGTAATAGGAATTAATAATCCGGTACAGCTTAAGGTTACGCTTAAACTTGAATTTAACGGAATAACGAGAGAGGTATCAAGAGTTACTTCCGTAAGGAACAGACTCAGCTCGGCAGATATGACGATGCAGGGTTTCCTTTTCTCGAATGCACCATATATGGAACAGTTTGACAGCTATATTGCATATGATTGATTGCCTGCCAGCCGAAGGGGCGGAATGAGAGGTTATGAATGTCTAGGTTAAAGAAAAAGTTGAAAATGGCAAATTTAAAAAAATACTTGTCGGTATTTATGGCATTTGTTATGCTTGTTGCCGCTGCCGGAGTAATTACGATTGTTGAGGTCCGTGCTGACAGCTACGATAAGAAGGCTGATATTCCTACGGTAGTAGAGTTTAATGATAAGTATTACACGAAGGACAATCCGTATGTAATATTGGAAATTGTTCCTGATAAATGTATAGGACAGCTTGGTTACTGGGTTGGCGGTGATTCCATGCCGGTTAAGGAAAGTGACCTTAAGAAGCTGTACGAAAAGACTGGTAACAATGCTTCGGTTAAAAGCACAATGGAGAAGGAGTTAAGTCACGGTGTTGCCCAGATTTTCTCAGGTCAGAACTGGGATGGAGCTCATGGAACGTATATTAGTGACGAATATGGAAATCTCCGCTATTTTGAAGACCGCAATGTTCTTGCACATATGCTGTTCTCTGATAATGATGATACTGATATGGCTACAAAGTATTCGGATATGTCAGATAAGCTTGTTGTAAAGTCGGTTAAGGATACAGAGCTTACATATGATGATGTCAAGAATGCAGATTTTGTATATATGAATCCAAAGCTTCATGACGGCAGTGTTGCCAATGCTTATAAGAAAATGGCAGAGTATTGCGCAACATATGGTCTTGGAAAGGCAACAGGACTTTCTCAGGATTATGTATGGAATAATACAACAGAAACTACTCTTCATATACGCAATGACCTTGCATTATACATTTATATGAGAAATGTTAATGATAATCTTGCTGTAAGTATGGACTGGTCGGCACTCGGTTCCGATACAACCAATGGATTTTACCAGCTTGGAATGCTTGAACTTGCAATTACGCAGGAGCAGTTTATTGAGGAATATGCACTTGAGGATATGATTAATAATGAGACAGAAAACAGGGCAGGTGTATTCCAGTACAAGGGTTCCGGCGGAAGTGTTGAAACAACAGCAACATCGATGACTGTAAAGAGACTTGATGGTACTGTTGTTCCGTGGGGAACTGAAATGTTCTGGCAGATACTTCATCCGGGTTCAGGGCAGCCACCTCAGTATCCGTATTTTAATGCGACATCAACAGCTAACGGTTCTGAGTATATTCATAACAACTTTTATACATTCCCGGGTACTAACGTAATGGACCAGTCCATGAAAAACGGTATCAGCGGCGGTGACGTGGCAAGACCGGGAAGTGACCTCGCAACGGTTCAGGACATCTTCGGAGTTTCAACTCCGATGTGGGGCGGAACGCCTAATGCAACATACCGTGATATCCTCAGATATATCATGGGTCTGTATTCACTTAATGATTATATGAGTGAAATTAATGTAATTGAAATACAGCCATGGGGCAGGTATGAGTTTAACAGTGCAGAAGGCGCTGATAAGATTCTTAGGACATTTGGTATAACCGGTGACTATACGGTGGTGAGCCAGAGTCTTGAAGAGGGAACTGATAAGGGTACTTATGTGCTTAACAAGAAGTCAAGAGATTTCACTGTCAACATAAGGTCGGTATCGGTCAATGCATTTAACGGTCTCAATGAGGATTTGAAATCAAGTGTTGATTTGATTATTATTGGAACATATAATCCAAGCAGTTACATCAATACGAATTATAAGAATAATACGGCTAATACCGGAACACTTATAACAGAAAGCGGAGCGATTGTAAGTAACAGTAACATAGGCAGCAAGAATTACTCCGGTAATGATTTTACCAATAAGGCATATGAAAGACTGTATGAGTATGTTAAGGCAGGGCTTCCGCTTCTTGAGATGCCGGATGTATATAATGCATCAGGTGTTATTGACAGGGTAAAGAGAGACGGCAGCGAATCAAATATCTATAAGATGAGCAGGATAAAGCTCAATGAGCGCCTGAATGCGGAGGGTAAAGCAAGCAGCAATATTACGACTCTTGCGGATGACTCAACATCGACGGATTTCAAGACGAAGAAGGTGCTGGAATTCCCTGCAAGACCTGACTTTACAATTGTATCGCCGTCGGCATATGACTACGATTCAAACAGAACGCCTATGGCACTTGGTGATGTATCGTTCCAAATAAGGGCGGACGGTAATATCCCGGCAGGTAGCCATGTCAAGCTTTATATTGACCGTAATGCGGATGCATTGTACAACGAAGTGCCTTCAGGTGATATGCGAGAGCTGTTTGCGGATTATGATATTCCGACAACGATAACGGCAGGCGACAAATATACGGTTGATATCGCCGGAACTCTTCCGTCAGAATGGTTTGGTTACTTTAAGTTCAAGATTGAAATATCAAGAGCAGGATATTCACAGATTGAGGAGAGCTCATTTGCCCTGAAGGCTCAGAAAGCCAAGACAGTAAAGGTGCTTCAGATTTATAATGCAACAGACTCTGAAACTTATAATGAGGTAACGACGATGAACATGACAAGTAACACATTTAAGTCATGTTTCCAGACTGCAAGTGCCGTAACAGGTATGGGGCTTGATGTTACAACAATGAAGATTCAGGATTTTGAAGATAAGATAAAGGATGATGCTAATTATCTTAATGCATTTTCAATTGTTGTTGTAGGTTTTCGTGATTCATACGGAAGAGAGGGAAGGGCGTTCCGTACACAGGAAGCTATGGATGCGCTTAATAAATATATCAGTGAGGGTCATTCGGTATTGTTTACACATGATACAATGACCTACAGAGATGAGGCAGGTTCGTATAATGAGCCGATTATGACAAGGCAGCTCACACAGCCTATCGGTATGAAAGGCAGCGGAGCGTATACAAACAGTCTGTTGTCTAAGCTGACAGGTTATACATCATTTAATGATGTAAAGAGCAGTACCAGCACAAAGAATACCAGTGAGGTCAACAAGCTTAACTGGGGGCAGGTGACAGAGTATCCTTATAAGATTGGTGATACGATTGAAGTAGCTACAACACACGGACAGTTCTACCAGCTTAATCTTGAAGAAATCAAGACGACAGATCCTGAAGGTAATGAACTTGCAGGTGTCCATGACAGTGAGGTAACTGTATGGTATACTCTGGGAGAAGGTACTCTAGGTAATGAAAAATACTTTGAGAACTGTGGTCAGGATGCTTCTAATAACTACTACATTTACTCAAAGGGGAATGTTACTTACACAAGTGCCGGTCATGCTAAGATTGAGAATAATGACCAGGAGATGAAGCTGTTTGTCAACACGCTTGTACGTTCAATTATTGTTGCTACAATGCCGCCGGAGGTTAAGATTATCAATGGCGTGAGCACGGGCGACAATAACTATGATATTATTGCACGTACGTTAAAGACAGATATAAATGGTGTTGTATCGACAGACAACACAATTCCGCTTATATTTACCGCTACCGATGAAGACCTTGCCGCAGGCGACAAATTTGCAAAGGCAAAGATTTTCGTTGATGAAAATTATAACGGAGCCTATGATGATGGTGAACTGGTTCTTAGAGATTATGGTGATACGCTTGAGAATCAGAAGGAGTATACAGAGGATTTGTATGCACTTGCAAATGCACAGGGTGCGGCAGCACTTAGCAAGGTGCTTGGCCTGTATACGACCAACAAGCTGAAAATAGGTATTCAGGTAACTGATACGGCAAAGGCTTCAGGCATAGCATTTGGTACATACGTAAGAAGAAATTATTTTGAACTTGATTAATGATTGACTTTAAATGTGCTTTTGTGTTATTTTTATATAACACAAAGGCACATTTTTTATCTTTATTTCTTAAGGTAGGGCAATACCTTTCTATCTGTCTTTTGTTATTCTTAATTTATTCCGCTTTGAATTGGTCTATTATGGTTGGAAGGGAGAAGAATTGGTTAGTAAAGTATTATGTGGCAATGTTTATGGTCTTACGGCTCAGATTGTAGCTGTTGAGGCAGATGTTCAGTCAGGACTTCCGGGATTTGAAATGGGTGGAAGTCTGTCAAGTGAGGTGAGGGAGGCAAGGGAACGTGTCAGGGTTGCACTGAAAAATTCGGGATTTGCGATACGACCACAGCATGTGACCATTAACATTTCTCCGGCCAATACGCCCAAAGGCGGTACGGCGTTTGATCTTGCAATTGCGGTTGGAACGCTTGCTGCCAATGGACTTGTTGAGGAAGCAGGGCTTGAGGAAAGCCTCATTATGGGGGAGCTTAGTCTTGATGGAAGCATTCATGCAGTAAGAGGCATACTTCCATGTATAGTAAAGGCAAAGGAGATGGGGCTTAAGAGGTGTATTGTTCCGTATGATAATGCGTTTGAAGGTGCCGTGATTGACGGAATTGATGTATATGGCGCGGTTTCGCTTAAGAATGTGGCAGATTTCCTTAACGGAAAAGCAGATTCGCTTGAAAAGGTGAGCCATGTTGATTATGCAAATATAGCCAAAGCTGCTTTAAAAGAAGAGCACAGTGACAAAGAAAATATTGATTTTGCTGATGTCTGCGGGCAGGAGTCGGCAGTGCGGGCATCGATGATTGCGGCGGCAGGAGGACATAATATCCTGTATATGGGGGCTCCGGGCAGTGGAAAGACAATGATGGCAAAACGCATTGCCGGCATACTTCCCGGTCTTTCACTAAAAGAAAGCCTTGAGGTATCTGAAATATACAGTATCGCAGGGCTGCTTGATAATACGGCAGGGCTGATAACAAGACCTCCATACAGAAGTCCGCATCATACGATAACACTTAAGGCATTGATAGGAGGCGGTAAAGTACCAAATCCCGGAGAGATAACACTTGCCAACAGAGGTGTGCTTTTTCTTGATGAATTGACGGAATTTAAGACGGCGACACTGGATGCGATGCGTCAGCCGTTAGAAGATGGCAGGGTTACCCTGTCGCGATGTTCAAATACATATGTTTTTCCTGCACATTTTATGCTGGTGGCAGCAATGAACCCATGCAAGTGCGGCTTTTATCCTGATAAAAACAGGTGTACATGTACAGAAAGCGAAGTAAAGAGGTACAAAGCAAGAATAAGCCGACCACTTATGGACAGATTTGATCTGTGTATTTATGTATCAACTGTAAAATATAATGATTTCAGTGATTCGGATAAGGGGAAAAAGGGCAGAACGGACACAGAAGATATACGCAGAAGAGTTGCGGCTGCAAGGCAGATTCAGCATGACAGAGGAATATTAAATGCAGAATTAACAAAAGAAGAGATTAAGGAATACTGCCGATTGGGAAATGCTGAGAAGGCATTATTGGAAAAAGTTTTTGAAAAGCTTTCTCTTACGGCAAGGGGATATTACAAAATTCTAAAGGTGGCAAGAACCATTGCAGATATGGAGGAAAGCAGAAGTATAACGGAAAGGCATATTAAAGAGGCGGTGACATACAGGGTATGAGAGATGATTTTTATATATACTGGTTATGTAATATACCGGGAATCGGATATGCCAAAATCAGAGGGCTTTTATCGGAATTCGGAAGTCCTGAAGCAGTATATAAGGCATCGCCGGATGAAATAATATTTGCAATGAAGAAACTGACTGCTCAGGGTGTCGGAAGCCGTGAATGTGATGGGCAGGACATACCTAAGACAGGGGTGCGGTTTGTAAAGGGCGATGATAAGAGGCTGACAGAAAGCAGATATGACACCGGTATGTATGACAGCTATATAAGCCTCGAAAAGAGAGGCATTAGGTTTACCCATCCGGGAAGATGCGATTATCCGGACAGACTGCGCATGATATATGATGCCCCGCATATTCTTTATTACAAGGGAAAGCTTCCGGGTGATGCTCCGAGTGTTGCCATAATCGGCACAAGAAACTGCTCGGTATACGGAAGACAGATGGCATATATGCTTGGAAGAGAGCTTGCAAAAGAAGGTGTTCAGATTATAAGCGGTCTTGCAATCGGAATTGACACACATGGGCATAATGGAGTTATTGCGTCAGGAGGGAAAGCATTTGCGGTGCTTGGAAGCGGAGTTGATGTGTGTTATCCGAGATGTAATATAGAGCTGTATTCAAATATTTTGCAAAACGGAGGGATTTTGTCCGAGTTTGCGCCGGGAACAGAGGCAAAGCCGGGCAATTTCCCTGTAAGAAACAGAATTATAAGTGCCCTTGCCGATGTGGTGGTTGTTGTGGAGGCAAAAAAGAGAAGTGGTTCACTTATTACGGTAGAAGCGGCGCTTAATCAGAACAAGGATGTGATGGCAGTACCGGGACGCGTTCAGGATGTGCTTAGTGAAGGCTGTAATTATCTGATAAAACAGGGCGCGCACATGGTTACGTGCAGCAGTGATGTTCTGGGGCTTCTTGGCATAAATGTTTTAAATAATAATAAAAAAAATAACTTTACACTTGCAAGCGAAGAAGAAAAGGTGTATGGTAGTATCTGTTTAATTCCTAAAAGTATAGACACTATAATAGAAGAAACAGGATTTGACGCAGTAAAAATTAGTGAAATTTTATTAAATTTAGAATTAACTAATTATATTGAAGAAGTTTCAAAAAACTACTATGTGCGTAAAGTCTGATTGGAGTGGATGTGCGTAATCGGAATAACTTAAGTAATTGAGAGGATGTATAGGCAATGGGTAAAAATCTTGTGATTGTGGAGTCTCCGGCAAAGGTTAAGACTATCAAGAAATTCCTTGGTAACAACTATGAGGTATGTGCGTCTAACGGACATATAAGGGATCTTCCGAAGAGTCAGCTCGGCGTTGATGTTGAGCATGACTTTGAGCCAAAGTATATCACCATAAGGGGGAAGGGAGATATTTTGGCCAATTTGAAGAAACAGGTTAAGAAGGCGGATAAGGTATATCTTGCAACTGACCCTGACCGTGAGGGAGAAGCAATTTCATGGCATCTTGCACAGGCTCTTAAGCTCGATGAAAACTCAGTTAACAGGATAAGCTTTAATGAGATTACTAAAAATGCCGTAAAGGCTTCAATTAAAGAACCGCGCAAGATAGATATGAATCTTGTGGATGCACAGCAGTCAAGAAGAATACTTGACAGAATGGTTGGATACGGAATCAGTCCGCTTCTCTGGGCTAAGGTTAAGCGCGGACTTAGTGCCGGACGTGTGCAGTCGGTAGCATTAAGAATAATATGTGACAGGGAAGACGAGATTAACTCATTTATTCCTGAAGAATACTGGACGCTTGATGCCGTTATTAATGTTAAGGGCGAAAAGAAACCGGTTACCGCACATTTCTACGGGAACTCCAACGGAAAAATGGAGATTAAGAGTGCGGATGAAATGGATAGGGTAGTCAAGGCTCTCAATAAGGCAAAATTTGAAGTTGAGTCTGTGAAAAAGGGAGAGAAAGTCAAGAAGGCGCCGCTTCCGTTTACGACAAGTACACTGCAGCAGGAAGCATCAAAGGTGCTTAATTTCTCCACACAGAAGACGATGAGACTTGCACAGCAGCTTTATGAAGGTGTGGATATCGCAGGACAGGGAACGGTCGGTATTATAACATATCTTCGTACCGATTCTACGCGTGTTGCTGAGGAAGCCCAGGTTATGGCACATGATTACATCGCTGCAACATATGGCGAAAAATATCTTATGCAGAGTGATAAGAAATCAGGAAGCAAAAAGAAAATACAGGATGCGCACGAAGCGATAAGACCTACTGACATTGCGCTTACACCTGCGGATGTAAAGGATTCTCTTTCAAGAGACCAGTTCCGTCTCTACCAGCTTATATGGAAGAGATTTACCGCAAGCCGTATGAGTGATGCGGTTTATGAGACAACGTCGGTAAAAATCAAGGCAGGTGAATATCGTTTTAATGTAGCCGCATCAAAGATTAAATTTGACGGATTTATGTCTGTGTATAAGGATGAAGAAGAGGATGATGAAAATGCAGGCATACGTCTTGTAGGCGGAATTGATGAAAAGTCTGTACTTACTCTTGCCGAACTTGACAAGAAACAGCATTTTACACAGCCACCGGCGCATTATACGGAGGCATCACTTGTAAAGACGCTTGAGGAACTTGGTATTGGACGTCCAAGTACTTATGCGCCGACAATAACAACGATAATTGCGAGAAGATATGTCGCAAAAGAAAATAAAAACCTTTATGTGACAGAGCTTGGAGAGGCAGTTAACAGCATTATGGTCAAAGCATTTCCAAGTATTGTTGATGTCAACTTTACTGCGACTATGGAAGCGCTACTTGACAGTGTAGAGGAAGGAACTGTTGACTGGAAAACAGTAATCAGGAATTTCTATCCTGATTTGGAAGCGGCTGTAAATGCGGCTGAAAAAGAGCTGGAGAATGTCAAAATCGAGGATGAAGTGACAGATGTAGTATGCGATGTCTGCGGAAGAAATATGGTGATAAAATACGGCCCTCACGGCAAATTCCTTGCATGCCCGGGATTCCCTGACTGCCGTAACACAAAGCCGTACCTTGAAAAGATAGGTGTACCGTGTCCAAAATGCGGCAAGGATATTGTGCTTCGCAAGACCAAGAAGGGACGCCGCTATTTTGGATGTGAGAATAATCCGGAATGTGATTTCATGTCATGGCAGAAGCCGTCAGAAAAGAAGTGTCCGAAATGCGGAGGCTATATGGTAGAAAAAGGAAATAAAACAGTGTGCGCAGATGAAAATTGCGGATATGTTGAAACAATAGCCAAAAAAGCCGACTAATAAAAAAAAACAAAGGAATTGTGCAAAAAATATTGATTAGTCTGACAAATTGTGCTAATATTTCTTTATGAACATTCAATCATTAGATATTGCGCATCTGGCGCAGAAGTGAGGAGAATATGAGCGTACAATTATTGGATAAGACAAGAAAGATTACGAAGCTTTTGCATAATAATCATTCGCAGCGCGTTGAATTTAATGATATCTGTACAGTATTAAGCGGAATCCTTGAATCTAATATCCTTGTAATAAGCAAGAAGGGTAAAGTGCTTGGTACAGGCTTCTTTGAAGGGGTTGACAGAATTGACGAGCTTATATTTGACAAAGTTGGCAATTTTGTTGATGCAATGCTGAATGAAAGGCTTTTAAGTGTTCTCTCAACAAAAGAGAATGTCAACCTTGCAACACTTGGATTTGCAGAAGAGAATGTTCGGAAGTTTCAGGCACTGCTTGCACCGATTGATATTGGGGGTGAGCGGCTTGGTACACTCTTTATGTACAAGAGTGACAATAATTATGAGATTGAGGATATAATCCTGTGCGAATATGGTACAACGGTTGTAGGACTTGAGATGATGCGTGCGGTAACTGACGAGAATGCGGAAGAAGTGCGCAAGCAGCAGATAGTAAAGTCGGCAATCAGTACATTGTCATCTTCTGAATTAGAAGCGATAAAGCATATTTTTAAGGAGCTTAAAGGAGAAGAGGGAATACTTGTAGCAAGCAAGATTGCGGATAAAGTAGGAATAACCCGCTCGGTTATCGTTAATGCACTGCGCAAATTTGAGAGTGCGGGAGTTATCGAGTCACGTTCGTCAGGAATGAAGGGAACTTATATCAAAGTTACTAATGAAGTAGTATTTGATGAACTTAGAAAGTTAGAAGAATAACTATTGAATTTGTAGCATATTTAAGCTATAATCTATTTAGTAGGATGTGTAGTTTTAACGGAAGGAGCCGTGTATTAACCAAAGGTTGATGTATGGCTCCTTTTTTCGGAGCAAAAAAAACTTGTGTTTTTATATGAAAAACCTTATAATTTAACATAGTTATGTGTGTCATCAGATTATGATGAGATATTAAGATGGGAGTGAGTGTATGTTTGGTTCAGGAGCATTTGGGTATGTTGATATCTTAAATAAGGCGGCAGATAACAGCTGGCTGCGCAATGAAGTTTTGTCAAACAATATTGCTAATGTGGATACTCCGGGATATAAGCGTAAGGATGTATCATTTGAAAAATGTCTTAATTCTGCGCTGGAAGCACCGGAAAATCCATATTCAACACTTAACCAGAGAGTGAAAAATGCGGACCTTAGCACGGTGCATTCAAGAGTTTACACGGATTATTCAACACTATCATACAGGCTTGACGGTAATAATGTTGATATTGAGACAGAACAGGTGGAACTTGCATCCAACCAGCTTACATATAATGCGCTGATTGACAGCATGAGCAATGAGTTTTCAAGGATAAAGGCGGTGTTAAGCTAAGGCGTTGCCGGTATATTTTGATTTGGTGATTTGTAACAGATTGCTTGAGTTTATGCAGGGAGAGCACGTTGGTGCGGTTATCCGGAAAAGAGGAAGATATGGCATTATTCAGTCAGTTTAATATAGCAGCATCAGGGATGACTGCTCAGAGATTAAGAACAGATGTAATTTCAGAGAATATTGCAAATGTGAACACAACACGTACTGCGGACGGAACACCGTATGTCAGAAAACAGGTTTATTTTACTGAAAAGGGCAAATCACAGATGTCATTTGAGCATGTGTTTGAGGCCGCACGTAATGGTATCGCAGGCAATGGTGTAAAGGTTACTTCTATTCTTGAGGATACAGAGACTGATATGGTTATGAAGTATGACCCTTCACATCCTGACGCGGATGAAAACGGATATGTAACATATCCTAATGTCAATGTGGTTCAGGAGATGACAGACCTTATTGATGCCACAAGATCTTATGAAGCTAACGTTACCGCATTTAACGCCGGAAAAGCTATGGCTACCAAGGGACTTGAAATCGGAAAGGCATAGGCGGCACGGCAGTAATGCAGGTGTGCAATATAAAATTATAGTTATTAAGGGAATGAGGGAACAATGGACGTTAATTCAGTAATGCAGAGTCTTAACGCAGACTATATCAATAAAATGACCAGTGCAACAAAGACGGTTGCAACAGGTGATACACGGCTTTCAACGGGTACGGATACATTTGATTCAATCTATAATTCGGTAGTGGGACTTCTTAACGATACTAATAAGTATATTCAGGACGCTTCACAGGCAGAAATCGATTTTTCACTCGGCAATCTCACAAGCACACATGAGCTCAGTGTTTACCAGCAGAAGGCAAATCTTGCCCTGCAGTATACTGTTGCAATCAGGGACAAAGCATTGGAAGCATATAAAGAACTTATGAATATGTCAATGTAATTTGGCGGCGCTTAATAAGTCCGCAGAGTGGATTTTGTCTTTTAGTATTTAAGTCACGGAAGGGATACTTGTAACATGGATAGGTTCAAACAGATTGGGCAGAAAATTCTCGATATCTGGAATAAATATACAGTAAAGCAAAGAGCGGTTGTAATAAGCTGTGTGGCAGCAGTGCTTATAGCACTTGCAATACTGGCTCTTGTTATCAGACGTCCGCAGTATGAGACGCTTACAACATGTGCTTCATATTCACAGATGCAGGAGATAACAAATCTTCTTACCGAGAATACAATTGAATATCATATAGCGGATAATTCAATGGTTGTTCAGGTCAATAAGAAGGATTTGACCAAAGCAAAGATGGTTCTGGCATCAAGTGATATACAGTCGGACGGATATTCTCTTGAGGATGCCCTTACAGGAAGCTTTACCACAACGGAGTCGGACAAGCAGAAGAAGTGGCAGGCATATCTTGAATCAAAGTTTAAAAAAGACCTTGAATCATTTGATGGTGTAAAGGATGCTTCCGTAACTGTAACGCTTGGAGAGTCAACCAACATTTACTATTCAACAAAGCAGGAGGCAACAATAGGCGTTGTATTGAAGCTTACCAAGAATATAGATGATGAGGTGGCTGCCGGAATGGCACAGCTCCTTGCAACATCCGTAGGCAACAAGACAACGGATAACATAACTATTATCAGTACGGATGGTACGACACTGTTCTCGAAAGCCGATACGGATTTGTCGGGCGGCACGTCTTCAATGGGGCTTAACGGGCAACTTAAATACAAAAATCAGATTGAGTCGTCAATTACGTCACATTTAAGACAGGGCATGCTTGCGACCGGACTTTACGATGAGGCGTATGTACAGCTCAAGCTTGATATGAACTGGGATGCCATAAGTGTTATTGATACACAGTACTCAGCACCGGAAGGAATGGAGCAGGGACTTTACTCTGAATCATATGAGGAGGCAAGCTCAGGTACAAACGGAGCGGGCGGAGTACCGGGGACATCATCCAATGACAGTGATTTAACTACATATTATTTATCTGACGGAACAAATTCAACCTCGGAATACAGTGTAAAGAAATACGCATATCTGCCAAATGTAATTGTTACAACTACCAACAGGCAGCCGGGACAGGTGATTTATGATTCGTCATCTATGTCGGTAACATTTGTTAAAAATGTAATTTATAATGAAGATGAGGTTCGCGACAGGGGACTTCTAAATGATATCACATGGGAAGAATTCAAAGCCCAGAATGCACAGTCTGTTGCAGCACAGGTGGATCAGGAATGGATTAATGCCATTTCAATGGGTACAGGAATTAATACTCAGAATATAACTGTTCTTGCGTACCAGAAACCGTTCTTTGTGGATTCGGAAGGCAATGCGTTCCTGAATAACTGGACATTCTGGCTCCAGATTGTTCTGGCACTTGTGATACTCGGACTGCTTGCGTTTGTGGTAATCAGAAGTGCAAGACCGCTTACAGTCGAGGAGAAAGAGCCGGAACTTTCGGTGGAGGAGATGCTGAGGAGCACAAAGGAACAGCAGACACCGCTGGAAGATATCGATCTTCAGGAGAAATCCGAAATCCGAAAGGCTATCGAGAAATTTGTGGACGAAAATCCGGAAGCAGTTGCCTTGCTTTTGCGCAACTGGCTTAATGACGGATGGGATTAGATTTGAAAGGGCAGGTATAATGCCATGGCTAGAAATAATAACAATGAAAAGGATATGGATGGCGTACAGAAAGCGGCTATCCTTCTGATTGCGCTTGGACCGGAGAAATCTTCCAAGATATTCAAGCATTTAAAGGAAGAGGAAATTGAACAGCTTACACTCGAAATAGCCAATACAAACAGCGTTTCTCCACAGACAAAGGAGGAGGTGCTGAATGAATTCTATGAAGTTTGTCTTGCACAGCAGTATATTGCGGAAGGTGGTATCGGATATGCCAAGGAGCTTCTTGAAAAAGCGCTTGGTTCCGATAAGGCAAGGGATGTTATAAGTAAGCTTACTGCAAGTCTTCAGGTTCGTCCGTTTGAGTTTATCAGAAAGACAGACCCGGCGCAGCTTCTTAACTTTATTCAGGATGAGCATCCGCAGACAATTGCGCTGATTCTGTCATATCTGCCGGCATCTCAGGCATCAATGATTGTCGGAGCGCTTCCGCCTGAGAAACAGGCAGATGTAGCGAAGAGAATTGCACAGATGGACCGCACATCGCCTGATGTGATCAAGCAGGTGGAGAAGGTGCTTGAAAGAAAGCTTTCATCGCTTGTTAATCAGGATTACACAATTGTGGGTGGTGTTGATTCCATTGTTGAAATCCTTAACTCGGTTGACCGCGGTACTGAAAAGCATATCATGGAAACTCTTGAAATTGAGGAGCCTGAGCTTGCTGATGAAATCCGCAGGAAAATGTTTGTATTTGAGGATATTATTTCACTTGACGACAGAGCAATTCAGCGAGTACTGCGTGATGTTGACAACAACGACCTTGCACTTGCACTTAAGGGCTCAACTGAGGAAGTTCAGAATGTTATCTTTAACAACCTCTCAAAGCGTCTTGCTGTTATGATAAAAGAGGATATGGACTTTATGGGACCTGTGCGTATGAAGGATGTTGAAGAGGCACAGCAGAAGATTGTTAATATAATCAGAAAACTTGAGGATTCAGGTGAAATTGTCATCGCCAGGGGTGGAGGTGACGAGATAATTGTCTAATCTTTTAAAAAGGACAACCATAATTGATAAAGACACCAGAGTCATTGACTACAATAAAGTAATAGAAGAAAAAATTGCCGCAATACGCAATGCAACAGCCGGTGAACCTGATGGTTTTGCGGAAGGCTTACACACACAGGAGGTTGAGCAACTTGTGGATGAGGACGGTAATCCTATTGACATGAGTATATTTGGAAGTGACTTTGTAAGCGGATTGCCGGATGCAACAGATTCCGTACAGCAGCATTCACAGGAAATTGATATTGATGCTGTTAAATCGCAGGCTGATGCAATGCTTGAAGATGCACAGGCTCAGGCGGAGCAGATATTAAATGAAGCAAGCGAGCAGGCTGATGCCATAAAGCAGGAGGCCTACGAAGAGGGTATTAACAGCGGTATGGCAGATGCCGAGGCAAAGATTGCGGATATGCAGGCAAAGCTTGAGGCGGAGTATAACCTGAAGAAGGATATGCTGCAGAAGGAATATGATGAACGAAAGGCCGAAATGGAGCCGGAGCTAGTTGATGTTATACTTGAGGTTTTTAAAAATGTAACTCATGCCATTACGGAGGATAACCAGGAGATAATAATAAGCCTCGTTAATCATGTGTTGCAGGATGCCAATATCAATAATGATTTTGTTATAAAGGTTTCGGCTGATGATTACAGCTTTATGGTGCAGAATCAGGGAAAGTTATATATGGCAATGAATAAGGATATTCAGGTTGATATTGTTGAGGATTCAAAACTTTCAAAGGGACAGTGCCTTATAGAGGCGGATTCCGGAGTGTACGACTGCAGTCTTGACATACAACTGGATAATCTGATTAAAGAAATTAAGATTTTAAGCTGCGGATAATCCGCACTTGCAATTGAAATAGGGGAGGTATCGGTTTGGCTGTAATTGACCGAGAGAAATACCTGAAGTTAATAGATAAATCATTTTATAAGAAGCTGGGGCGGGTAACGAAGATTGTCGGACTTACCATAGAATCCATCGGACCGGATGCAAGGCTCAATGACCTGTGCATGATAAGACCGGCAGACGGCGGCAGTGTGCTTTATGCTGAAGTTGTCGGTTTTAAAGATGACAGAGTGCTTTTGATGCCTTTTGATGCGGTTGACGGAATCGGTCCCGGCTGTATTGTTGAAAATACGGAGCATCCGCTTACTGTGAAGGTTAGTAATGAACTTCTGGGACATACGCTTGACGGACTTGGCAATCCGACCGATGCCCTGACACTTACAAAATACAGCGAGTATCCGGTAGAGGCTGCACCGCCTGACCCGATGGAAAGGGTTATTATAAGCGAGGTGCTTCCGCTGGGCGTTAAGGCTGTTGACGGTCTGCTTACCGTCGGTAAGGGTCAGAGAATAGGAATATTTGCAGGAAGCGGCGTAGGCAAAAGTACGCTGATGGGTATGTTTGCACGCAATACAAAGGCGGATATCAATGTAATTGCCCTGATTGGAGAGCGTGGCAGAGAGGTGCGCGAATTTGTTGAGAGGGATTTGGGCGCTGAAGGCATGAAAAGAAGCGTGGTGGTTGTCGCAACATCGGATAAACCTGCGCTGATCCGTAATAAAGCTGCCAAGACGGCTACGGCAATTGCAGAGTATTTCCGTGATCAGGGAAAAGATGTGCTCCTTATGATGGACTCACTGACACGTTTTTCAATGGCGCAAAGAGAAATCGGTCTGGCTTCGGGAGAACCGCCGGTTACAAGAGGATATCCTCCAAGTGTATACAGTGAAATGCCAAAGCTTCTTGAACGCGCCGGTATGGCTGAAAAGGGGTCAATTACAGGACTGTATACGGTACTTGTGGATGGTGACGATTTTAATGAGCCGATAACCGATACGGCAAGAAGTATTCTTGACGGACATATAATGCTTAACCGTAAGCTGGGGCAGAAGAACCACTATCCGGCGATAGATATTCTGCAGAGTATTTCAAGATGCATGAGCCAGATATCTACCAAAGAGCATAAAAAGCTTGCGGGAAAGCTGAAACAGGTGCTTGCGACATATAATGAGGCGGAAGACCTTATTAATATCGGTGCGTATAAGGCAGGTTCCAATAAAGCAATCGATTATGCAATACAGAAAATTGATGCTGTGAATGAGTATCTGTGCCAGCAGACGGACGAGAAATTTGTGTTTGAAGATGAGATAAGACTTCTTGGTGAGCTGTTTGCCGAGTAATGAAACGGAGTTTTGATGGCTAAATTTATTTACAGACTTCAGAATGTGCTTGATATTAAATACAGGATGGAGACGCAGGAAAAAACTGCGTATGCACAGGCTGCAGCAAAGCTTGCGGCAGAGGAAGAAAAATTTCAGGAACTCATTTCAAGGCGGGATGCCTATGAGCAGGAGTTGAGGGATGCATCAAGCGGTGCACTTAAGCTGAAGCAGATGCAGCAGTTGAATGAAGCCATAGAAGTCATGAAAAATCTGATACAGAAGCAGTATCTTAATGTGAAGGTCGCACAGAAAAATCTTGATGCTGCAAGAGCCAGACTTAATGCGGCAGTACAGGAACGTAAAATTCATGAAAAGCTCAAGGAAAAGGCTTTTGAGGATTTCAAACTGGAGCTTGCGGCAGAGGAAAAGAAAGAGATAGATGAGCTTGTGAGTTTTAATTATAACGATGCAAACAGTGAAGATGATTAAATGTTATCAGGGCAAAGAGAACGTAATTTTGGAGGAAATGCAAAATGGCTAAAAAGAAAAACGGTGATGTGGATGATATCCTTGATGATGACATGAATGAAGATGACGAAGAGAAAGTTAAAGGCGGAGTACTCTGGTCTGTTATAGCTGCATTAGTTATAATTTTAATCTGGCTTGTAATATTTGCGCTTCTTATCAAGATGGATGTTGGCGGCTTCGGAAGTACTGTGCTGAGACCTATCCTTAAAGATGTTCCGGTTATAAACCGCATTCTGCCGGATGCATCTGATGAGGAAGTGGCGGCTGACACAGGATATAAGTATAAAAATCTGGCACAGGCAGTAGAGCATATCAAGGAACTCGAGAAGGAACTTGCCAATTACCAGAATACGCAGAATGCCGACCAGGAGAAGATTGCGCAGATGCAGGCTGAGATAAACCGGCTTAAAACATTTGAGGATAATCAGACTTATTATGAAGAATTGAAAAAAAAGTTTGATGAAGAGGTTGTTTATGCAGACAAAGCACCCGATATAGAAAAGTATAAGGAGTGGTATGAGAAAATGGACCCTGAAAATGCAGCAAGCATTTATGAGCAGGTTCTGTTAAAGATTAATTATACGAAACAGGTAAAAGAGTGGGCAGACGCTTATTCCAGAATGGATGCAAAAGCAGCAGCAGCTATTATGGAAGAAATGACGGGTGATATTAATCTTGTCTCAGATATCCTTAATAATATGAAATCAGCGCAGAGAGCGGCAATACTTGCGGAGATGGACCCTGTATATGCTGCTAAGATTACGAAGGTTATGCATCCGGATGAACCATAGCATGATTAATTAACGCAGGTGGAAATCCTTTACAGGATTTTTCACATATAAAAATCTGGGAAAGGAGGATATATATGGCAGGAAGTGAAGCAATATCAGGAATGAATCCTACGGTAAGAACGGCTGATGTGGCAATGTCATCATCCAAATCAAAAGCTTCGGACAAACTCGACTTTGGAAGTATTATGAGCCAGTCACTTGCGACAAAGGCTAATTCAAAGGATAGTTCGATTTACACAAATGTGGCAGACAATGCCTCAGGTAAAAATGTAAACAGTGTTCAGAAGGAAAAGCCGAAGGCTGATTATGCATCCGATAAGGTTACCGATAAAAAGGAGATTAATCTTGACGGACAGGATAAGGATAAGGTGAAGTCTATGCTTGATGATATCAGGCAGAAGATTAAAGAAACATTCGGACTTAGCGATGAAGAATTTGAAGCAGCTATGGAAAGCCTCGGATTTGTGATGCAGGATTTGCTTAAGACGGGTAATCTGACAGAGCTTGTTGCAACAGTTACGGAATCTGACGGAGCACTTTCGCTTCTGACGGACGGAGTGTTGTCAGGACAGCTTAAGGATGTTATGAATTTCATTAACAGCAGGGTTACACAGCTTGCAGAAGAGATGGATATGACTCCGCAGGAGCTGACTTCATATGTGCTTGATACAGCACAGGCTGACACATTTGCAAATGCTGTACAGACAGCGGAAGGTGACATAAGTAAAACTCCTGACAAAGCTGCGGATTTGCCTGTTAAGGATGAAGAAACCGTGATGAATAATGCAAGTGCAGATAATCTGCAAAGGGTATCTTCGCTGGAAAAGAAAATTACGCTGCAGACAGGACAGGAAAGCCAGAGTCAGTCATCTGACATGAATCAGAAGAATACGCCGGAAAGTGAGCACTCAGACCCTATTGCAAGTATCGCAACAAATCTGACTCAGAGTATTAATGAGTCATTTGGAGAAACTGTGATACAGAATACGCAGCAGGTCAATGCGGCAGATATTGTGCAGCAGATTATTGACAGTGTAAGGGTTGTGTCTACGGAAAGCCTGCAGAGTATGGAAATTCAGCTTAATCCGGAAAATCTCGGAAAGCTTCATCTTACGGTAACTTCAAGGGACGGAGTTATGATGGCGCAGCTTACGGCACAGGATGAGGCAGTCAAAAAAGCGATTGAAAGCCAGATTTCGATACTTAAGGAAAATCTCAATAATCAGGGACTTAAGGTTGAAAGTGTTGAAGTTACGGTTGAGAGCCATGCGTTTGAGCAGAATCAGAATTCTGAGCAGAGCAGCGGGCAGAATGCCGACGCAGGAAGTAACAGAAGAAGGCATCTTAATCTTGACAGCCTTATGGGACTTAATGAGGACGAACTTTCACAGGATGAGCAGCGCGTTATGGATTTATTCAAATCAGAAGGCAGCAGTGTAAGCTACACAGCATAAGATGAGCAGCGCAAACTCATTATTTGCAAAAACAGATACAAAAAAGGAGGTATAATATGGCAGTAGCAACAGTGAACAGCGATGGAACACTGAATACAAAAGCTTCAAGCATTTATAATTCAACAAGTGATTCCACATATAATAACGGCCTTGATAAGGATGCGTTTCTTCAGCTCCTTGTAGCGGAAATGCAGCATCAGGACCCGCTTGAGCCATCGTCAAACACGGATTACGTGGCACAGCTTGCAACATTTACCCAGGTTGAGGAAATGCAGAATATGGCAAACTCAATGGCTCAGAATCAGGCAAGCTCACTTATCGGAAAGACTGTAATTATGAATACGCTGACAGCATCAGGCTCCGCATCATATGTAGGAGGCGTTGTTGATCGCATAGTGAATGAATCGGGTAAGACGTATATCGGAATAGACGGAAGTCTGTATGATATAGCGGACCTGAACTCAGTACTTAATGATGACTATTATTCGATAGTTAACGGAAGTACACAGGGGAATGAAGAGAAGGACACAGCTTCAGATAATAATTCTGCATCTGATAAGCAGGAGGTTAAGGATAATACTTCGTCGACCGATAAATAATTCATAAGGACAAAGTAACCGGAAGGAGGAAATAAACATGCAGGTTAACAGCGGTAAGTTTTCTTCAATTGAGCAGGTTACGGGGCAGTATCTTGGAAACAGCAGGGTACATGAAAGCCAGACTACGGATTCGACATTTCTTGATATACTTAACAGAACAAGACAGGATATCGAATCATCCAAAACATCTGAGCTTAAGTTTTCAAAGCATGCAGGTGAGAGGCTGGCTGACAGAAATATAACATTAACCGAGGAGCAGTTATCAAGGTTGGAGGACGGAGCCCACAAAGCCAGCGCCAAAGGTATCAAGGAGTCACTGGTATTGATGGATGGTATGGCATTTATTGTAAATACTAAGAACAATATGGTAATTACAGCCATGAATCAATCAGGTGCGGAAGAAAACATTTACACAAATATTGATGGAGCCGTTATTATTTAACAAGCTGGACCGAAAGGAAGCAAAGGTGTCTTTGACTGACTGATAAGACACAGACAATGCGGCGCCATTCGACAGAATGGAGGAACTTAATTATGATGAGATCATTGTTCTCTGGTGTGTCAGGTCTTACATCACACCAGACAAGGATGGACGTAATTGGTAATAATATTGCCAACGTCAACACGGTTGCGTACAAA
Organism: uncultured Bacteroides sp.; assembly: GCA_945913015.1. Lineage (GTDB taxonomy): Bacteria > Bacillota > Clostridia > Lachnospirales > Lachnospiraceae > Bacteroides_F. Next base: position 92,981 of record CAMECH010000005.1, on the reverse strand, counting down.
TCAAGCTCAGTTTCATTTAGTGAAGTATTCTATCAGACGACTCAGGTTGCGTCGGGTCCTAATGCCGATACAGGCAAGGGTGGACAGAATGCCAAGCAGATTGGTCTTGGTACATCGGTAGGCTCAATTTCAACAAAGGTTGATTCTGAAGGTGCTTCACAGCGTACTGACAATCCGTTCGATGTAAAGCTTTCAGGAAGCGGAAATTCTTTCTTTATAGTAAGAAGTAACGGAAATACATTTTTTACAAGAGCCGGAGATTTCACGGTAGATGCCAACGGTGCTCTTGTTACACAGTCGGGAGCTAATGTTATGGGCTGGGTGACTAATGAAGAAGGCGCAATAGTACGTGACGTTGTACAGCCGTTATATGTAAAAAGTGCGGAATTTACATACACGATGCCGGAGCAGACAACAAACCTGAAGGTTTCGGGTAATGTTAATTCTAGCAGTGATAATTTTAAACAGGATGCAGACGGCAATCAGAAGGGTGAAACAATAACTTTGTCATTCTATGATAACCTCGGATACCGCTATCAGGCTTCAATAGCACTTAAGCAGGATGATGCTTATAACTATACAACTGAAGTTACTGCGGTAACAAAAGAGGGTAAGCCGGCAGATCTTCAGGTTACATTTGACCACGATATTGCATTTAATCCTACAACAGGTCTTCTTGACGGAACTGATTCGGTGCTTGAGCTTTCGATAACAGGCGGAGCGGATGCGGATTCTTTCCTTACCGATACAATTAATGTTGATATATCGGGACTCAAGAGCATCGGTGATGAAACAAGCTTTGAATATGTTGATGTTCCGGGTGCTGGTAAGGCGGTAGGTAAGATGAGTTCTGTAGGTATTCAGGATGACGGACGTATCGTGGCATCATACAGCAACGGTGATACGATGGTTATAGGACAGATTGCAACACAGAGCTTCTCCAATGCAGCCGGTCTTGAAAAGGTAGGAACCAATATGTATGCGGCAACTCTTAACTCAGGTGAGTTTGACGGAGTTGGTGAGGAAATCGGAGATGCAGGCGGTAAGATGGTTTCGGGTACTATTGAAATGTCCAATGTAGACCTCGCGTCCGAATTTACCGATATGATAACTACACAGAGAGGTTTCCAGGCAAATTCAAGAATTATTACAGTTTCTGATACAATGCTTGAAGAGCTTATTAATTTAAAGAGATAATAATTTAATATAAAAAGGCAACACGTAAATCTGTTAAATGAGAACAAAACTCAACAAAGGATAAAAGCGTGTTGTCTTTTTTGGCTGATTATTTTGAGTGGTTATGCATTAATTTGTTGCAATAATTAAATAAAAGTGGTTTAATATATATAGTTTGATTTATAATATGTCATACACATTATGTTGTGTTAGGGGAGAAAAAGCATGATTGAGTTAACGAGAATTAACGGTACGAAGTTAATGCTTAATCCGGATATTATTGAGACGATGGAACAGACACCGGATACGGTGATAACACTTACAAATGGTCATAAGTATATTGTCAATGAAACAACAGACCAGATTTGTAAGAGTATAATAAGCTTCAGGAGAGAGATTTATAAAGATCTTCTGGCAATAGCTAAGAATTAAACGGGGAAGGTACATAACATTGGATATAGCTACATTAATAGGTATTATAGGTGGCTTTGCCTTAATGATATTCGGTATTGTTTTTGGCCAGCCGTCATTTGCAATCGTTCTTGATTTCGTTCATGTTCCATCACTTCTTATTACAATTGGTGGTACATTTACAGCACTTCTTACTTCGTACAAGCTGAAGGACTTTATTGCAGGTCTTAAAAGTATGGGAGTGGTTTTCAAATCTCCTGAGATAGATGATGTCTCTGTCATTAATAAAATAATAGAGCTTTCAAATGTTGCGCGTAAGGAAGGTCTTCTTGCACTGGAAGAGGTGGCATCGGGACTTGAGGATGAATTTATGAAAAAGGGAATTCTTCTTATTGTCGATGGTACCGAGCCTGAGCTTGTGCGCGGTATCATGGAAACTGAGATGGATTTCATGGAAGAAAGACACAGTAAGCTGGCAGGCTTCTGGGATACGATGGCTGCATTCGGTCCTGCCTGGGGTATGATTGGTACCCTGATTGGTCTTATCAACATGCTTGGTTCCCTCAGTGATATGGCGACAATCGGTCCTAACATGTCAACAGCGCTTATTACAACACTGTATGGTTCTATGGTGGCAAACTGGATAGCAACTCCTACAGCCAACAAACTGAAATCTATATCAACTAAGGAATACCAGTCAAGGGCACTTGTGGTAGAGGGTCTTTTGTCAATTCAGGCCGGTGAGAACCCTAGAGTAATTGAAGAGAAGCTTAAGTCATTCCTTTCACCAAAAGAAAGGGAAGGAATTAACCCTGATGAGGGAGGCTCGGCCGGAGGTGAGGGCTGATGGCTAAAATAAAGAAAAAGGAAGGCGGCGGCGGAAGCCCCGCATGGATGAGTACATTCAGTGATTTGATGAACCTGCTTCTTTGTTTCTTTGTGCTACTCTTTTCAATGTGTGATCCTAATCAGGAGAAATTCCAGCAATTATCTGCTGCTCTGGCATCTACATTCAGTATTTTTAATGCCGGAAGCATTTCGATAGGTGACGGTGTGCTTATAGGAAGCGGTGCAAGCCAGCTCAATGAGCTTGCCTCATACTATAATAACATGGGAATGAATGCAGAGGGCGAGATAACGCAGGAAGAGGTCAAGGAAGCTATTGAGCAGATAGAAGAAGCGGGACTTAAAGAGTCGGAGCACATGGCTGAGAATATTGAGCAGAAGCTTGAGCAGGCGATGATTGCAGATCAGGTTGAGGTTAAGGCAACTTCCAAATATGTTATGCTCAATCTCAACAGTGGTATTCTGTTTGATTCGGGTAAGGCGGAGCTGAAGAAAGATGCAGTGACGCTTATTGATAAGGTAGCAGGAATACTGAGGGAATACGATGATAATATGATTGCAATCGAAGGACATACGGATAATGTTCCGATAAAAACTTCAAAATATCCGGATAATACGATGCTTTCGCTTGACAGGGCATATTCAGTGTTTTCTTACCTTGTTAATCAGAAAGGATTTGATGCGGCTACTATGATGTCAATCGGTCGCGGAGAATCGGTGCCGGTCGCTTCTAATTCTACATCAGAGGGACGGGCACAGAACAGAAGAGTTGAGATAAAGATTTATAACAGCTATGGTGAATAGATAATTTGGAAAGGCAGTGGTGGTTTTAGATGAAGAAGAGCATGCTGAATGTAATAACGCTCGCACTTGTACTTATAAATCTTGTGCTTACGGTTATTCTTACATTTTCAATTGTGTCAACAACTAAGAAGACTGACAACCTTATTACAAAGGTTGCTGAGATTATTGACCTTGATGTCGGCGGAGGACTTTCTTCGGCTAAAGAGGATGCTACACTCAGTGTGGGGGATCTTGAGACGGTTGATGTTAAGAATTCTGATGACACTACAAAGATTACACTGTCACTTCTCGATTCCAATAATAAGATACATTATGCGCAGGTGAGTGTTGTGATTACTCTGAATAAGAAATCAAAGGATTATTCATCAAAGCGTGCAAGCATAGACAGCGGTATGCAGCTTATAGTCAATAATGTAAACTCAGTCGTGGCATCTTATACATATGACACGGCACTTCAGAATAAAAGCAACATGGAGGCTGAACTCCTAAGCAAACTGCAGAATCTGTTCCAGACAGACATGATTCACAGTGTTGCAATTAATCTGGTAATTTCATAATTTTTGCATTGAGATTTTAGACATTAAAATTGCTGGGAACAGGAGGTGCGAAGGATGAGCGAGGTTTTATCCCAAGATGAGATAGATAAACTCTTGAATGCGTTAAACAGCGGCGAATTTGATGTTGAAGAAATGAAAAACAGCGAGGACAAGCAAGTCAAGATATATGACTTTGCAAGACCGTCCAAGTTTTCGAAAGAGCATTTAAGAACACTTGAGATCATCTTTGAACACTTCGGGAGACTGCTTGCTACAAACCTTCCAGGATATCTTAGAAAGTCCGTTAATGTTGAGGTTGTCAATTCTGAAGTAGTAATTTATTCGGAATTTTCCAATGCCCTGTCCAATCCGGTACTTTTGGGCGTTGTAGGAATGCCACCTCTTAAGGGAAATATTATAATGGAAATGGCATCAAATCTGGGATATGCCATTATAGACCGTCTGCTTGGCGGATTTGGCAATTCGATGGATAAGACGAGGGATTTTTCAGAGATTGAGCTTACGATACTTGAACGTATATTTACAATTTGTGTAAATCTTTTTCAGGAGCCGTGGCAGAATGTAGTACAGATAACACCAAGACTTGAACGGATTGAGACAAATTCACAGTTTGCACAGATTATTTCACCAAGTGAAACAATCGCAATTGTAACTCTCAGCATCAAAATAGGTGATGTCGAAGGGTTGATGAATATATGTCTTCCTTTTGCAACGCTTGAGCCTGTAATGGATAAGCTGAATACAAAATACTGGTTTTCAACGTTGCAGGAAAAAGATGACCAGTCATATCAGGACGCTATTGAAAGTATCATAGACAGGGCGCAGATTCCTATGAAGGCTGTGCTCGGACAGAGTACAATATCTGTCAGTGATTTTATTAATCTGCAGATAGGAGACATCATAAGACTGAACAGAAAAGTCGATGATGAATTAGAAATATATGTTGGTAATATCAAAAAGTTTGCGGCACTGCCGGGATATTCGGAGGATAAGTACGCTGTAAGGATAACTGACATAATAAAGGAGGAGAGTGAGTAAAGATGGACGGAATGCTATCACAGGACGAAATAAATGCGCTGTTCGGCGCACAATCATCAGACGCCGAAGAACCGCAGCAGGAATCTTTGGATGAGTCTGCATTCGCTCTTTCTGACAGCGAGAAGGATGCGGTCGGTGAAATTTCCAATATCTGTATGGGAACCGCAGCCACAACGCTCAGTTCGTTACTGAACCAGCGAGTTGATATTACTACACCTAAGGTTTCGGTATCTACGTGGGATGAACTTGCAAGAAAATATGACAGACCATGTGTAATGCTGCAGATTTCCTATAAAGAGGGTATTGATGGTAATAATGTACTTATTCTTAGGGAAAACGATGTTAAGATTATAACAGACCTCATGATGGGAGGACCGGGCAATGCGGATCCTGCCGAGGAGCTTACGGATTTACATCTGAGCGCAATCGGCGAGGCCATGAATCAGATGATGGGCTCATCGGCAACGTCGATGTCATCAATGTTTAACAGGAAAATTGATATCAGCCCGCCTGTGGCCAATCTTGTAGAGGTCTACGCCGATGACAGGGACAGCCTTCCTGAGTTTCTTAAGGGAAGATTTGTTGAAGTTGCGTTTAAAATGACAATCGGAACGCTTATTGACAGCAGCATTATGCAATTGTATCCGATTGATTTCGCACATGAACTTGTAAGTATGTTTGGCGTGGATTCCGGCGCATCAGCACCGACACCTGAACCGCAGCCTGCGCCACAGCCTGCACCTGCACCACAGCCTGCACCTGCACCACAGCCTGCACCGGCACCACAGCCGATGATGCAGCAGCCTATGATGGAACAGCCGATGATGCAGCAGCCAATGATGCAGCAGCCGATGATGCAGCAGCCTATGATGCAACAGCCAATGATGCAGCAACCAATGATGCAGCAGCCGATGGGATACGGATATGCGCCTCAGCCTGATGTGAATGTACAGCCGGCCTCATTCCAGCCATTTGCGGGAGATTTATCTTCTTTGACACAGAAGGAAAATATAGACCTTATTATGGATGTACCGCTTGAGGTTACGGTTGAACTCGGACGTACAACAAGGACAATCAAGGATATACTTGAGTTTGCACCGGGAACAATCGTGGAACTGAATAAAATTGCAGGTGAGTCAGTTGATGTGCTTGTTAACAGCAAGAATGTAGCCAAAGGTGAAGTCGTAGTAATCGAGGAAAGCTTTGGTGTAAGAATTACTGAAATAATAAAAGAACAGTAAAATTAGAAAATTTTCAAAAAAGTAATAGGAAAGTTGAAAATTTTGTTGTATAATATAAATATATTATTTTAATATGTGAATGTTATAATGATTATTAATCGACATTAAAATAATCTGGGGATAAGGAGAGTAAGTATGGCAAAGAATATTTTGATTTGTGATGATGCAGCATTTATGAGAATGATGATTAAGGACATTCTCACAAAGAATGGTTACAACATTGCAGGAGAAGCAGAGAATGGTTTAAAGGCTATTGAGAAGTATAATGAGCTTAAGCCGGATCTGGTTCTTATGGATATTACAATGCCTGAGATGGATGGTATTCAGGCACTTAAGTCAATTAAGAGTAATGACCCGTCTGCTGTGGTTATTATGTGTTCAGCCATGGGACAGCAGGCAATGGTTATCGAATCTATACAGTCCGGTGCAAAGGATTTTATTGTTAAGCCATTCCAGGCAGATCGCGTAATTGAGGCAGTTAAAAAGGTAATTGGTTAATGTGATGTTACTTTTGGATATTTCTACTAATAATGCAATCAGTGCTGTTGCACAGATAATAACGCTTATTCTGATATTTATATTTGTACTGGCACTTACATATTTTACGACTCGCTTTGTTGGGCATTACCAGAAGCTGAGAATGTCAGGCAGCAATATTCAGATTATGGAGACATTTAGAATTTCCAATAGTAAGTACATACAGATAGTAAAGATAGGTAAGAAGTATTTTGCCATTGCAGTGTGCAAGGATACGGTGACGTATCTGTGTGAGCTGGATGGAGAGGATTTGATTTATAACAGTGTATCAACTGAATCTCATTCCGACAACTTCAAAGCTATATTGGATAAGTTAAAGAAGGACAAGCCAGAAGATTAGGTGGGATGAACTTATGTTACGATTTATTAAGAAGCATGGCAGAGTAATGGTTAAGATTGCCGTGCTGGTGACGATGGTTGTGTTTGTCAGTCTGTGTACGGCAGGAACGGCACAGGCTACACAGGAGACAGCTACGGCTGCGGGCAGAGATGGTAATCTGATTAATTTCAGTATCTCTGCAGGTGATGGCAGTGATATGGCAAGCGTATTGCAGATGTTGTTAGTGCTTACGGTGATTTCGCTGGCACCATCGCTTCTGATGATGCTTACATCGTTTACCAGAATTGTAATTGTGCTTCATTTTACGAGAACAGCAATCGGTGCGCAGACTGTTCCGCCTAACCAAGTGATGATAGGCTTGTCTTTATTTTTGACATTTTTTGTGATGTCGCCTACGTTTACGCAGGTTTATGACAGTGCAATACGTCCGCTGTCCAATAATGAGATTTCGGTGGAACAGGCATTTGATGCAGGCGTAAAGCCGTTGCGTGCATTTATGCTTAAACAGGTGTCAAAAAAGGATTTGGATACTTTCCTTAACATTGCCAATACGGAACCGGGAAGTATCGAGAATGAGGATGATATTCCGCTTACGGTATTGATTCCGGCATTTATTGTAAGTGAATTGAGAATTGCATTTATTATAGGATTTTTGATTTACATTCCATTTATTGTGATAGATATGGTTGTGTCGTCGGTGCTCATGTCGATGGGTATGATGATGCTTCCGCCGACAACCATTTCCATGCCGTTTAAGATTCTGTTGTTTGTAATGGCGGATGGATGGAATCTTGTTATCGGCAATCTTATTCAGACGTTTTAATGTGTATTTTAGTAATGGAGTGAGGTTATGACTGAACAGGATATAATTACAATTGCAAGACAGACATTATGGGTTATTGTGGAGACTGCGATGCCGGTTTTACTGGTGTCAATGATTGTCGGTCTGGTAGTCAGCCTGATACAGACCATTACATCAATACAGGAGCAGACGCTTACATTTGTTCCCAAAATGCTTTCAATATTTATTACACTTATGATTCTGGGCTCATGGATGATTAATACAATTTGCAATTTTATGACGCAACTCTGGGGAAGCTTTGTACAGTATATTCATTAGCGCAGTAATTTTGGGTAAGTGTACCTTAATGAGAGGAAGAAATGATTAATTTTAGCGTTGCATTGCAGGAGTTTGAATTATTTATATTGATTTTGGTGCGAATTTCAACCTTTGTTTATGCAGCACCTTTTTTTAATACTGCAAATACCCCTCAGCGTATGAAAGTAGGATTTTCAATTGCTCTTGCCATGCTTGTATACAGTCTTGACCGGAACATTACATATTCATATGAAGGGGTTCTGGGATTTGCCGGAATAGTTATTGCAGAAGCTTTAATAGGGCTTATAATCGGCATGGCTGCAAGTATGTGTGTCCAGATTATTATGTTTGCGGGACATATAATGGATATTGATATGGGACTTTCGATGGCAACGGTTTTTGATCCGACAACAAAGACTCAGGTCGGTATAATGGGGAATTTCTATTATTATCTGCTGTCACTGATGCTGATTGTATCAGGACTTTACAGATATCTGATTTCAGCTCTTGTCGATACATATGAAGTTATTCCGATTGGCGGTGCAGTGTTCAGACCGTCGCTGTATCAGACGATTGTTGATTTCATGGGAGACTATTTTGTTATAGGCTTCAGAATAGCACTTCCGATGTTTGCGTGTATGCTGCTTCTTAACTGCGTGCTTGGCGTGCTTGCAAGAATAGCACCTCAGATGAATATGTTTGTGCTTGGTATGCAGCTTAAGATTTTTGTAGGAATAATTGTAATATTTTTTACGATAATAATGCTTCCGTCAGTATCTACATATATTTTCCGGCAGATACGGACGATTATTGTACAGCTTGTTAATTCAATGACGCCTCTGTAATATTATTTTTAGATGCAGGTGAAGTATTTTGAAAGAAGAATTGGAACTACTGCTTGAATATGATCTTCAGTTCTTTGCCAAGGATGGTCCCGGCGGAGAGAAGACTGAGGAGCCTACTGCCAAAAAATTAGGTGATGCGAGAAAAGAAGGACAGGTCGCAAAGAGCAAGGAGATAATAACCTCGTTCATGCTGCTGGCCCTTTTTGTGCTGGTTAAATATTATGTTGGAAGTCTTGGCAGTCGGATGATAGAATCTTTCAGTAAATTCTATTCGCTTTTTCCGCAGATTATTTCCAACAGCGAATATGGAATGCGCATGATTGACACAACAGGAATAATGGAAATGGGGATGACGGAGGTTATAAATATGGCAGTCCCGTTTTTTGTTGTCGCAATCATAATCGGTGTGCTCGGAAATGCATTGCAGCAGAGGTGGATGATTACAACAAAGCCCCTTGCGCCTAAATTCAGCAAAATGAATCCAATCAACGGTATCAAGAGGCTTTTCAGCGTAAGACAGCTGTTTGAGGTTGCAAAGTCCATTGTAATGATTATAGTTATCGGAGCTGTTGTTTATTCAACCATAAAGGACAAGCTTTCAATACTGTATACATTTTATGATATATCGATTTATGAGGCGCTTTCAATTACCGGTGATATTATTGTCGACCTGGGAATTAAGATAAGTGTGATTTTCATTCTTGTCGGTATTATAGACTTGATTTACCAGAGAAGAAAATTCCGCGAAGATATGAAGATGACAAAGCAGGAAGTAAAAGACGAATTTAAGAATGCAGAAGGAGATCCTCAGGTAAAAAGCCAGATCAGGCGTAAGATGCAGCAGTTTTCAAGGCGCAGGATGATGGCTGAACTTCCGGAGGCTGATGTTGTAATTACGAACCCTACGCATTTTGCAGTAGCGTTAAAATACGAGTCTAACAAGGGAAAGGCACCTGTTGTAATTGCCAAGGGAGCCGATTATCTCGCTTTTGATATCAGGGAAAAGGCAAAGGAATATGGCATAGAGATAGTAGAGAACAAGCCGCTTGCCAGAATTTTGTATAACAATGTCGAGGTTGGTGCGGAGATACCGCCGGAATTGTATCAGGCAGTGGCAGAGGTACTTGCGTTCGTATATTCCCTGAAGAATGGAAATGCAGCAAGACAGCTTTAGTAAATTACCGGTAAATGTATTATAAAAAGGCAGAAAGGAGGAGACATCCATGAGTTTAAGAAAAACTGATTTGTTTATTGGAGTATATGTACTGGCAGCAGTAATATTCATGATTGTCTCTATTCCGAACTGGCTTTTGGATATTCTTGTAGCACTCAACATTGCGGTTGCGATGATTATTCTTTTTAATGCGCTTTTTGCGAAGGAAGTGCTTGATATGTCGGCATTCCCTACGATGATTCTGTTTACAACAATTTTCAGAATCTCGCTTAATATATCATCAACAAGGCTGTTACTTACTACGGGAAATCCGGGAAAGGTAATCAGTACATTCGGCAGCTTCGTCGGCGGAGGAGATATAATTATTGGTATAATTGTATTCCTGCTTATTACGATTGTGCAGTTTGTTGTAATTAACAAAGGTTCCGAGCGTGTATCTGAAGTAACTGCAAGATTTACACTTGATGCCATGCCGGGTAAGCAGATGGCTATCGATTCGGATCTGAATGCCGGTGCAATTACTGATAAAGAAGCGGCGATAAGGCGTAAGAAGTTACAACAGGAAAATGCATTTTTCGGTGCTATGGATGGTGCCAATAAATACGTTAAAGGTGATGCTACGGCAGGTCTTATTATTACGGGCATTAACCTTGTCGGAGGTATTCTGATGGCTGTGCTTCGTCAGGGGATGGATATTAACGAAGCACTCAGTACATATACGATACTCACTATTGGTGATGGTCTTTGCAGCCAGATTCCGTCGTTGCTTATTTCACTTTCAAATGGTATAATCGTAACAAAAGCATCTTCTGAAGAGGGACTTTCGGACACACTTGTTCAGGAACTTTTTTCACTCTCCAATGTATTGGCGATGGTTGGTGGTGCGATGATATTTCTTGGCATCACAACTCCGCTTCCGGTATACATATTTATTCCAATGGGTGTTATACTCATTGTATTGAGCAGAAGAGTTGAAACAAAGGAGGGAGAACATTCGATAGAAGAAGAGGTGCAGGCTGAAGAAGATGCTGCGCAGGAGATACGGCGTCCCGAAAATGTTGTATCGCTGCTTAATGTCGACCCGATTGAGCTTGAATTCGGTTATGGAATTATTCCTCTGGCCGATGTTAATCAGGGTGGGGATTTGCTTGACAGAGTTGTGATGATAAGACGTCAGATTGCACTTGAACTTGGTGCGGTTGTGCCTATCATACGTCTCAGGGATAATATCCAGCTTAATCCTAACCAGTATATAATTAAGATTAAGGGAATTCAGGTAAGCGAAGGGGAAATATTATTTGACCACTATATGGCGATGAATCCGGGGTATGTTGAGGAAGAGATAACGGGTATTCCTACATTTGAACCGTCATTCCATCTCCCGGCAATATGGATAACGGAGAGTCAGCGTGAGCGTGCTGAATCAATGGGATATACGGTTGTAGACCCGCCATCTATTATCGCAACACATCTGACGGAGGTTATACGCCAGCATATTGCTGAACTTCTTACAAGACAGGATGTTCAGAATCTTGTCAATAATATTAAGGAGAATAACTCTGCACTTATCGATGAGCTTATTCCAAAACTTCTTGGAATCGGAGACGTGCAGAAGGTATTGCAGAATCTTCTTGAAGAGGGAATATCAATACGTGATATGGTTACAATTCTTGAGACACTTGCGGATCACGCAGGTGTTACAAGGGATACGGATATACTTACGGAGTATGTAAGACAGAGCCTTAAACGTGCAATTTCAATGAAATATTTTCCTGCCAATGAGACTACGCAGGTAATAACGCTTGACCCAAAGATTGAGCAGGAAATCATGGGCTCGGTAAAGCAGACCGAACAGGGGGCATATCTTACACTTGATCCTGAGAGAACAAAGAAGATAATGAATTCACTCGGCATAGAATTGAAAAAGCTTGAAGATCTCGGAAAGAATCCTATTATTGTAACTTCGCCGATTGTGCGGATGTATTTCAGAAAGCTTGCAAGTGATTATTATAAAGATATTATTGTAATTTCGTATAATGAAGTTGAATCGGATGTCGAATTACAATCGGTGGGGATGGTGACAGCATAAATGATTGTTAAAAAATTTGAAGCGCCAACAGAGACTGAAGCTGTGTTAAAAGCGCAGGAAGAATTGGGGAGCAATGCTGTTGTTCTTAATGTTAAAACGCTTAAACAGCGTGGAATATTCAGACTTTTTAAAAAGGATGTAGTTGAGATAACGGCAGCTCTTGAAGAGAATGAATTTATAGGCAATATGAATGCAAGAAAGCAGGGCTCAAAGTCTGACGACAAAAATGCAGGCGTACAGCAGAAGCAGGAGCCTAAAAGCAGCTTTTCTGCGGTGGCTGATGAAAAGATAGATATTATAAATGATTCCGCTGCAATCGAAGAAAAACTGGATTCGCTTCATGATATGCTGCGTCAGCAGATTAAGAGGGAGAGCACTCCGCGCAAAGATATAGCAGATGCTTACGAGGAACTGTCGGCGACCAATGAAGCCCTGCAGGCAGATGACGGCAGGGAATCCGATGCGCGAAACGGTCAGAATAATAATTTTAAATTCCTTCAGCTTATTTACAATAAGCTGATTGACAATGAAGTCGATGAAAAATATGCTAATATGCTGATTGGCGAAGTCAGCAGTTCAATCAAAAAGGAATCGAACATTGACAGCCTGCTTTCGGGTGTATATCAGAAGCTCATATTGAAGCTCGGAGAACCGGCGAGGCTTGAACCGGGCAATAAACCGAAGGTGGTTCTGTTTATAGGCCCTACAGGCGTAGGGAAAACCACAACAATTGCAAAGCTGGCATCATATTACAAGTTGGAAAAGCAGTGCAAGGTTGCGTTTATGACGGCGGATACATACAGAATAGCGGCTGTTGAGCAGCTTAATACATATGCATCAATAATTGCATGTCCTGTTAATGTTATATATTCGGCTGACGAAGTAGAGTCGTGTCTTGCAGAACTTGAAGAATATGACCTTATTTTTGTTGATACGGCGGGGCGTTCCCATAAGGATGAAGAACAGATGCTTGAACTGTTGGAGCTTAGGAATGCAATTGCAGGTCTGTCGGATAAATTTGAACTTGAATGTTATCTTACATTAAGTGCAACAACAAAGTATAAGGACTTAATAAATATTACAGAAATGTACAAAGACATTCCGGATTACAGGATTATTTTTACAAAGCTGGATGAGACGTGTGCACTTGGTAATATACTTAATATCAGACTTAAGACGGGAGCGCAGCTGTCATATACAACATCGGGGCAGAATGTGCCTAACGACATAGAACTGATTAACGAACAGTCAATTGCAAAACAGCTTCTTGGGGGCTGAAATCAGATACAATTATTTTTAAATTTACTATGGGAGGCCGCATGGACCAGGCAGAAAATTTACGCAACATTATAAAAAAACAAAACCAAAAAAATGTAGATAATGCCCGTGTTATTGCTGTTACAAGCGGCAAGGGCGGTGTCGGCAAGTCGAGCTTCTCAATAAATATTGCGATTCAGCTTGCACGAATGGGCAAAAAGGTAATAATTCTGGATGCAGATTTCGGACTTGCCAATATTGAGGTTATGCTGGGAATTATCCCTAAAGCGAATTTAAGCGACCTTATGTTCCGCGGAAAGGAGCTTAAGGAGATAATTCTTGATGGACCGGAAGGAGTACAGTTTATATCCGGTGGCTCAGGAATAGCAAAGCTTTCCAATCTTGACAGGGAGCAGATAAAGAGGCTTGTAAGCAAGCTTTCCGAACTTGAGGAGCTTGCGGATGTTGTCATAATCGATACGGGAGCGGGAATGTCATCGAGTGTAATGGAATTTCTGGTGGCTGCCCCTGAAATCGTAATAATAACAACACCTGAACCTACATCAATCACAGACTCATATGCGCTGCTTAAAGGACTTACCATGTATGAAGGCTTTGATGCACAGAATACAAGAATCAGAGTGATTGCCAATAAGGTTTCGGGACCGGAAGAGGGCCGTTCTCTTTATGAGAAGCTCAGTATGGTTATAAAGCAGTTCCTGAAGATGGATGTTGAATTCTTGGGAATTGTACCTCAGGATAATACAATTTCAAAAGCAGTCATGAAGCAGAAACCGGTTTCAATAATGTATCCGGAATCAGAGTCGGCACGCAATTTTTATAATATTGCGCAGGCTCTTGAAACAAATCAGGATCCGGTATTTATCAGGAAAAACGGAATACGTAATTTCCTTAGAAATGTATTTGCAAAGAATATGTGATATATTAATACTGTATACAGGAGTGTTCTGATGCCAAAAAATGAGATTACTTTAGGAGCAAAGATAGAGCTCAAAAAACGAAATTCACGGAATAGGGAAAATGCTGAAGGAATCCGTACATATTACAGTAAAGTGCTCGATATCAGCGATGCAGAGGAAGGTACAGTGGTTAAAGCCTCAATGCCGATATTTGAGGGACATGTCGTGCCGCTGTCAATCGGGGAAGAGTATGATATTTATTTTTCGGTTGGCGGTAATATCATAGAAAGTACCTGCAAAGTAGCGGGGCGCTCCAAAGAGGCCAATATTTATGTGATGGATTTGCTTGTGACGGGCGAATTAAGGAGGGTGCAGCGAAGGGAGTTTTACAGGATGCCGTGTGATATTGCAGCGGCTGTTCAGATAATTAATGAATGGCAGGCAATAGCATATGAGCGCACACATGAGTGGAAGGACGCCCTTACGGATAACGCACGGGAAAGTAGCACGGGAAAAATTATTGACCTGAGCGGAGGCGGATTAAGAATGCGTGCAACGACGCATTATGACAAGGACGAATGGGTTAAAATTACATTCGATATCTGCTGTAATGATAAAAAGCAGACACTTGAAATTCTGGGTAAGGTTATTGCGTCATATCTGACGGAGAATAACCGCAGTATTTATGAAACAAGAGTACAGTTTAAAGCACTATCAAAAGAAAGAAAGGAAACCATTATTAAATATATCTTTCAGGAACAGCGTAGAATACAGCAAAAGTCAAGAGGTTAAGTTCAATGAAGAAAAAAATATTATTAGTTGATGACTCTGCACTCATGAGAAGGGTGATATCTGATATAATAAATTCGAACAGTGAATATGAGGTTGCGGCAGTAGCTAAAGATGGTGTTGAAGGCTTTGAGAAGATTGTATCCAATCCGAGGTATTACAGTGCGGTTATTATGGATATTAACATGCCAAGAATGAATGGTCTGGAACTTCTTAAGGAACTTCAGAAGAACCACATTGAACAGACTGTAATTGTAGTAAGTACGGTTGCAAAGGAAGGCGCAAAGGAAACTATTCAGGCACTCGAGTACGGTGCATTTGATTTCATCACAAAACCGGAGAATTATCTGGAGACTAAGAGTGAAGAATTTAAAAACCGTATACATGATATGCTTGATGCGGCTACCAGCAGGCACAGCTACAATGAAAGACTTGTCGGTCAGAAGACCAGATATACTGCGGATGTCGCAGCCGAAGTAGCACGTACATTGAATAATTCAGCGGCATTAAGGTCTGTAAGGGAACGAAGTACAGCAGCATCAGGACAGACAGCACCGGTAAAGATGGTGACTACAGATGGACTTAAGAATGTGAAGCAGGGCAAGAAAAAGATTGTTGCACTTGCCTGTTCAACAGGAGGCCCTAAGTCACTGCAACAGGTAATTCCGTATCTTCCGAAGGAGCTTGATGCAGGAGTCGTGCTTGTACAGCATATGCCAAAGGGATTTACAAAGTCTCTTGCCCAGCGGCTTGACGAGCTGAGTAAAGTGACGGTTAAGGAGGCAGAAGAAGGCGATATAATCCGCAAGGGCTGGGTGTATATAGCGCCCGGCGGAACGCACATGAAGGTTGCACCAAAGGGGTCTGACTACGTTATACATATTACTAACGAAGACCCTGTTGACGGATTAAGACCATGTGCCAATTTAATGTATGATTCACTTAAAAACTGCAACTATGATGAGATTACATGTGTTGTCCTTACAGGCATGGGAGCAGATGGAACCAATGGTATCAAGGGACTTAAGCAATCAAATAAACCTATACATGTCATAGGTCAGGATGAACAGTCATGTGTGGTTTATGGGATGCCGAAAGCTCTGGCACAGGCAGGACTTGTAGATGTTGTGGTGCCGCTTAATGAAATAGCCGAGGCTATAACAAAAAACGTGGGGGTATTGTAAAATGGACGTAAGCCAATATCTTGAGATTTTTATTGACGAATCAAATGAACATTTACAGACATTGAGTGATGAGCTCATGGTTTTGGAAAAGGAGCCGGAAAATAAAGATACAATCAATGAGATTTTCCGTGCAGCACATTCCCTTAAGGGTATGGCAGGAACAATGGGATATAAGAGAATGCAGAATCTTACGCATAACATGGAAAATGTATTTTCTGAAATCCGCAATGACAAGATGAAGGTTAACGGTAACCTCGTTGACGTATTATTCCGTTGCCTTGATGCGTTGGAGACATATGTTGATAATATCCGCAACAATCAGGATGAGGGAACGGATGACAACGAACCGATTATAAAAGAACTGAACGATTTCCTTGCAAGTGAAGGCAAGACATCAGGACCGGCACCGCAGGAGCAGAAAAGTGAGCCTTCAGAAGCTCCGGCTGATGAGGAGAAATCTAATGATGTTGCATTGGCAGATTTTGAGAAAAATGCAATCAATGAGGCACTCAAGAAGAATATGCATGCATATATTGTGCATGTATTTGTTGATACAACATGTATTCTTAAAGCTGCGAGAGCATTTCTTGTATTCAAGAACCTTGAGGGACACGGAGATGTTATTAAGTCTGAACCGTCAGTTCAGGATATAGAAGATGAGAAGTTTGACTTTGACTTCAGTATAGTTATCGTATCTGAAGAGGAGTCAGGCAAGATTGTAAATATAATCAAAAATGTTTCGGAAATTAAAGATGTTCAGATAACCGAGATTACAACTCCGTTTGCAAGCGAAGAACCGGCTGTTGTTGAGACGGTTAAGGAAGAAGTTAAATCAGAAGAAACAACGGCTGTTGAAAAGAAACAGCCTGCTGAGAGCAAGAAGGCACCGGCAGCCGCTAAACCGGCAGTTAAGCCAGTTGGACGTTCTGTTCGTGTCGATATAGAAAAGCTTGATGTTCTTATGAATCTTGTAAGCGAGCTTATTATTGCAAAGAACGGTCTTGTTTCAGCAAGTTCTTCAGAGGAAGGAAGTTCAGGAAGCCAGAGTTTCCATGAACAGATTGAATATCTTGAAAGAGTTACGACCAATCTGCATGAGTCAGTCATGAAGGTTCGTATGATGCCTATTGAAAGCGTTGTAAGTAAATTCCCTAGAATGATTCGCGACCTTTCAAAGAAGCTTGATAAGAAGATGGAACTTTACATGACAGGTGAGGAAACAGAGCTTGACCGTACTGTAATTGACGAAATCGGAGATCCTCTTATGCATCTGCTTCGTAATTCTGCCGACCATGGTCTTGAAAGCGCAGAAGTACGTGCTGAGAGAGGTAAACCGGAAGTTGGTTCCATTTTCCTTAATGCATATCAGGATGGCAATAATGTAGTTATTGAAGTAGGCGATGACGGTAATGGTATTGATGTAGAGAAGGTTAAGAGAAAGGCCATTGAGAAGGGTGCCATAACCGAGGAACAGGCTGCATTAATGTCAGAGAAGGAAATCGTTGAACTGTTGTTCAGACCAAGCTTCTCAACGGCTGATAAGATTTCGGATGTATCAGGACGAGGAGTAGGACTTGATGTTGTTAAGTCAAAGATAGAGGCTCTAGGCGGTGCTGTTGAGGTTAAGACAACATATGGAGCGGGCAGTACATTTATTATTCATCTTCCGCTTACACTTGCTATTATTCAGGCACTTATGGTTCGTCTCGGTGATGAAAAGTATGCTATTTCACTTGATTCAATCCAGACGATAGAAGATATTCCGGTAAGTGAAATAAAATATGTTCACGCTAAGGAAGTTATCACACTCAGAGGCACGGTTATTCCGCTTGTACGCCTGAGAGATGTCCTTGATGTTCCGGGTGAGCCTGAAGAAACAGATAATATTACGGTAGTTATTGTAAGCAAAGGCGATAAGCAGGCAGGTCTTGTTGTTGACAGCCTTATCGGACAGCTTGAAATTGTTATTAAATCGCTTGGCAAGTACATCAATATCAATAAGATGATAAGTGGTGCGACAATACTTGGCGATGGTTCAGTTGCACTTATCATTGATGCGAATACACTGGTATAAATGATTCGCTGAGACAAGCTTCTGATATGCCACATGAATGAGATAAAGCATTAATGCTTTGGAATGGAGGAAATAATGGGCGAATTAAAGGTTATTGACAATAATGAGGCAGGAGAAACAGCCGTACAGTACATAGTTGTTAAGATAGGCAATGAGCAGTATGGAATTAATATCCAGTATATTGATAATATTGTGAAAAATCAGAGAATTACACGTGTCCCTAAGACACAGAAGTATTACAAGGGTGTAATTAATCTGCGCGGCGAGATTATTCCTGTAATGAGCATAAGAATAAAACTCGGTCTTGAGGCTGATGAGTACACCGATAAAACAAGAATTATAATTATCAAGGTTGAAAATGCAACAATAGGAATAATTGTAGACCAGGTTAATGAGGTAATTACTCTTCAGGAGGAAGATGTTGAGAAGGTATCTCATGAAAAGAGTGATGACGCTAACGGATACATTTGCGGAATAGGCAAGAGTAAAGGTGAACTTGTATCACTTCTTGATATTGTAAGTCTTATTGCTGAAAAAGAAAATTAATTTATACATTTTTGTAAGGACGGTGATGCACTTTGGGCAAAATTAATCTTAATGAATTAGATGAAATGCAGTATGATGTCCTCAAAGAAATCGGAAATATTGGTGCGGGTAATGCAACAACGGCACTTTCAACAATGCTGAATATTAAAGTTGATATGTCGGTTCCGAAGGTTGCACTTGTGCCGTTTTCACAGATTTCGGATTTTATCGGCGCGGAAGACCAGACAGTAGTAGGCATATTACTCGGAATGGATGAAGAAATAACAGGAATGATGATGTTCATTTTCGATTTAAAGTCGGCACACAGACTAGTTAATATGCTTATGTGCAAACAGGAAGAAGCCAGTGAGACACTTGAGTTTGGAGAGATGGAACAGTCGGCACTCTGTGAAATCGGTAACATAATTGCCGGTTCATACATTACAGCAATATCAACGCTGACTAATCTGGTTATAGGTGCGTCAACACCAAGCCTTACAATTGATATGGTTGGTGCGCTGCTCAGCGTTCCGGCAGCGGAGTTTGGTAAATTTGGTGACAAGCTTTTGTTTATTCAGTCACAATTTGGTGAACAGGATTGTATTAACGGATACTTCCTTATGATACCTGAACTTGATTCTTACGATAAGATTCTGGGTGCTCTTGGGTTATAATCTGAGAGTTTAAGTATCCTGTAACAATATGTTCTGATGAGGTTTTGTGTAACTATGGGAGAAATGATTAAAGTGGGAATGGGTGACCTTAAGGCATGCAAATACCCGGATGCACTAACCACACTTGGGCTTGGCTCATGTATAGGCGTTGCGCTTTATGACCCGGTAACCAAGGTGAGCGGACTCTTGCATTTTATGTTGCCGGACAGTACTCAGATAAGAAATAACAGTAACAGGGCAAAATTTGCAGATACCGGAATAGAAGATTTAATATCATTAATGATTTCAATGGGGGCTAATTCCGGAAGACTTGTAGCAAAAATAGCAGGCGGTGCACAGATGTTTTCAACAGCAGGAATGTCGGAAATGCTGTGTGTAGGGCAACGTAATTCCGAAGCTGCCAAAAATGAGCTTTCAAAAAGGCATATAAGGCTTCTTGCAGAAGATACCGGATTGAATTACGGACGCACTGTTGAATTTTACTCTGAGACAGGTGAATATAAAATTAAATCCGTTGGTAAAGGGATAAAGGTAATATGAAACTGAAATGGAGAAATCTTCCTGCTTTTATTACACTTCTGGCGGGCTTTATTACATGCGTAATTACAATAATTTACAGATACCCGCTCAATAAAATGCTGTGGGTGCTCATTCTTGTAATGTCTGTTTTTTATATAATAGGTTTGAGTATCCGCGCACTTCTTATGCATTTTGTAGAGGAAACTGACAAAGAGGACGAAGAAAAACCGGAAGAAGACAACGAAAACGCCGAACAGCCTGAAGAAGGAGAGCAGGCTGAGTCGCCGGAAGATGACAGCGAGCAATCAATAAATAATTAATAAAAAGTGGGATGGTATCTAATGGATGAGGCAGCAAGAGCGAAGCTGTGGCAGGAATACAGTAAAACCAGAAAAAGTACACTTCGCGACCAGTTAATAATTGAATATTCGCAGCTTGTCAAACTTGTCGCAGGCCGTCTTAGCATGTATCTGGGATACAATGTGGAATATGATGATTTGTGCGGATACGGTGTGTTTGGGCTTATAGACGCCATCGATAAATTTGATTATAACAAGAATGTGAAATTTGAGACATATGCCAGCCTTAGAATAAGGGGAGCAATTCTTGATCAGATAAGAAAGATGGATTGGATTCCGAGGTCTCTCAGACAGAAGCAGAAGAAAATTGATGCTGCAATGTCCAAAATAGAGGCTGAGAAAGGAAGAATGGCTACTGATGAAGAACTTGCACAGGAGCTTGGAATAACGCTTGACGAGTACAATGACTGGCAGGGGCAGACGAAGGCTACAAATCTTGTTTCGTTGGACGAATATACAGAAACTGCCGGCAACGAGGGCAAGATGGATTCTATCGGAAATCCAAGATTTGAACAGCCTGAAGAAGTAGTTGAAAAAGAAGAGCTCAAGAAAATGATTGTGGAAGCAATATCACTTCTTACAGAGAAAGAGAGAAGTGTGGTAACTCTTTACTACTATGAAGAAATGACTCTGAAAGAGATAAGTCTTGTTTTGGAGGTTTCGGAATCGAGAGTGTCACAGCTACATACGAAGGCGTTGCTTAAAATGAAAACAAAATTAGGCCCGTATTTAAATCTACTTACATAACAAGGGCGTAGGAAAGGTGCGAGATAGGCATGAGTGAAAACGGATATTTTAAACTGGCATCAAAAGAAGAAGGCCTTATTCTTACAGTATATCCTCCACAGAATGGCAAAAGAGCAGCAAAAATTGATGATTTGATAGAATATGCAGAGAAAAAGGGGTTTGCCGATTATATTGATGTAATCAAGGTTAATCAGGCATTTATGACAGGTGCGACAAGGGAAGTTACTGTTCAGATTTGTCCGGAAGCACCTCTGCCTAACAATGAATTTGCAAATTACAAAATTGCACCGGATAAAATGCGCGTGGAAGCGATATTTTATCCGCCGTTTGAAGGTGCCGGAGAACTCTGTCTTGAAGAAATACAGAGTGACCTTGCAAAGCTTGGAGTAAGACGAGGCGTAGATGATGAAGCAATTAAGAAATTTCTTGCGGACAAAGAGTATTTTGTGCCATATACTGTAGCACGCGGGCTTGCGCCGGTAGAAGGGTATGACGGAAGAATTGATTACAAATTTAACACCACCATATCTACAAAGCCAAAGATGAATGAAGATGGTACGGTTGATTTTCATGCTCTCGACAATGTAAATCATGTAAAAGAGGGAGACGAGGTTGCAGAGCTTTTTCCTGAAGACCTGGGTACGCCGGGATATGATGTCATCGGCAATACCGTGCTTCCAAAGAAGGTAAAAAGGGCTATTTTCTCATATGGGCATAATATGCATGTCTCTGATGACGGAAGACATCTTATTTCTGATGTCAGCGGACATGTTACGCTTGAAAACGATAAAATATTTGTATCAAATGTTCTTGAACTTGTTAATGTTGATAACTCTACGGGAGACATTTACTATGAGGGCAGTGTCCTGATTAAGGGCAATGTCCTTACGGGATTCTCTGTAAAGGCAGTAGGAGATATTGATGTAAGCGGTCTTGTTGAAGGTGCAACTCTTAATGCCGGAGGTAATATTACGCTTGTGCGTGGTGTGCAGGGCGGTGGACGCGCTGTGCTTACAGCAGGCGGCAATATTGTTTCCAAATTCATTGAGAGTGCCAATATGGTGTCTGCGGGCGGTTCTGTTGAGACCGACTCGATTCTGCACAGCAAGGTTGTGGCAAAGGGCTCGATTATTGTACAGGGACGTAACGGACTTATTGTCGGCGGCGATGTTAAATCAAGAGTTCTGATTGACTGTAAAACAATTGGTAATGAGATGGGAACTGCCACAGTTGTCGGAGTCGGAGTTGACCCTACAATAAAGAAGAGAATAGATGTCCTCAAAAATGAGCTGGAAAATCTCGGAAAACAGAAAATGCAGCTGAGTCAGCTTGCATCAGCGCTTCGTAAAAAGCAGGAACAGGAAGGAACTCTTTCTCCTGACAAGGTTGAGATGCAGCAGAAGACAATGCGCCAGATGATTCTTCTTGAAAAGCAGATAAATGAAGATAAAAATGAGCTTGAAGAATGCAGAAGCATGATAAGCGAAGATATAAATGCAAGAATAAAGGTTGCAAAAACGGCTTACGTGGGTACCAAGATTATGTTTGGAGACCAGTATATGTTTCTTCATCAGAAATATGATTTCTGCCAGTTTGTAAAACAGGGGGCAGATATTCGTTCAGTAGGCATGTAATGCGGCGCGTTATATAAAAGCAGCACATTGCCTGCAGGTTACAGATTGGAGGGTGTTATGGCTATTCGTCCGGTTGAAATTATGGCAATGCAAAGGATGGCAGATGTTTCGCAGGTTAAGCAGCAGGAGAATATGAAGCCGATGACAGACCAGGTCAATTTTCAAAACCAATTGGCAAAAGAGGTACAGCAGGCATCGGAGCAGGTTGTTAAAAAGTCAGATGTCGATAATGACAGCGGTAAATATGATGCAAAAGAAAAAGGTAAAAATGAGTATCGTAGTGATGGTAAGGTGAAAATCAAGAAAAAAGATGGCTCAAGGCTTGTGGTGGACGAAAATCCGGACGGAAAAGGCCTGTTTGATGTATCGATATAGAAAGGGAGCATTGTTGTGACAACATTTGAAGTTATACTGTTATTGTGTGGGGTTGTCTGTTTTGTAGTAAGCTTTATAATGGGCGATTCGGATAAAAATAAAGAAACGGGTGACGTTATTACCTCAAAGCTTACAGAAGAACAGAAATCCGAAATACGCAGGCAGATTAACGAAATAGTTGAAGAAGAGGTGCAGAATGCATCAGAGAAAACAGAAGTCTCATTGGACAGAATTTCAAATACGAAAATCCTTGAGATGAACGAGTATGCCGAGAATATTCTGGGACAGATTAACCGTAATCACAATGAGACGGTTTTTCTTTATGATATGCTTAATGATAAGGCAAAGGAAGTAAAGACAACAGTTAAGGATGTAAATGCAACTAAAAGGCAGGTTGAGAAAATTCAGGCAGAGGTTGCAGCAGCCGACGCGGAGATTAGCCAGAGAACCGATGACAGCGTCAATAACGCTCCGGATGCGAAGTCGTCAGATAAAGATTTTAAAATGATGACACCTGAACTTGTTAAGGAAGTAAAGGCATCTCCTGTTACGCCGAAGATGTCAGACTCACAGACGACGGAAGCACATGCAGGTTCATCTGCACAGACAGCAGGAACAAAGGCGGAAGCCCAGCCTGCGGCAAGGAAAACTCGTCAGACAACTAAGAAGTCAGCAGACGAAAAACAGGATACCGGTGCTTCAAGAAATATAGCCAAAGAAAGACTCCGCAGAGTTGTGGCAAAGGATATGGAAGAAGTTTCCAAGACCGCAAAGCAGCAGGATTTATCTGAAGAAGACCGTATGGATGCCGCAATAATGAAGGCAAGCGACACAAAGGAAAAGGCAGTTAAGACAAGGCAGACTTCAAGGAAGACCACAAAGAAGACACAGGCTGCCAAAGCAGAACCGCCTAAAGAGGTTGCGGATATGAATATACAGTTTGAGAAGGGTTCTAACAATAATGAGATGATTCTCAAAATGTATAAGGATGGCAAAACCAATAAAGAGATAGCGAAAGAATTAAATCTCGGAGTCGGTGAGGTCAAACTTGTTATAGACCTTTATAACAGCACAAAATAAAAGGTAACAGCACAGAATAGAAAGTGGTGTCAAAGTGAAAATAAAGTATTATTTGCGTGGCCTTGGTACAGGTATCATTGTTACAGCAATTATTCTTACAATATCTAACAGCATACGGAACAATGAAGAACGGATGAAGCAGATTTCGGGGCAGATGCCTTCGACGGCACAGTATCAGACTGATGCGGGTACAGTTCGCGAGACGGAGAAAGCACAGATACAGCCATCAGATAAGGCAAATCAGGAACATGCAACAGGAAATTCAGAGCAGCCGTCAACACAGGCAACATCAGAGCATCCGTCATCAACACAGCCGTCAACGCAGGCAGCATCAACACAGGCAGCTTCGGTAAGTGAAGGCAAAAGTGAACCGGCAGTTGAAAAAACATCAGAAAGCAGCACATCTGCAAGTGAAATTACGATTTCCTTCAGAAGTGTTAATTCTTCAGAGACGGCAGCACAGCTTCTTGAAGATGCAGGACTGGTCGACAACTGGCGGGAGTTCAATACATTTTTGATGAATAACGGATATGACCGTAAGATTTCAAACGGAACATTTACATTTAATGGTAAAGAGAGTTTTGAAGAGCTTGCTAAGATTATTACAAACGGAAGATGATATATTTGCAATATCAATGATAAAATAGCAGGTAAAAAATGCTTGCATTTTATATATCGTCTGTGGTATAATGGCGGACGGTGACAAAAAACACGCAGTTTGATTGGCGGACTGGTGCCGGTATACGCTCCGGTTGTCCGGCAAGATGATGGCTGCGGAAGAAAATTAACCAATGGAGGTAAACTATGAGCGTAATTTCAATGAAGCAGTTACTTGAGGCAGGTGTTCATTTCGGACATCAGACAAGAAGATGGAACCCTAAGATGCAGCAGTACATCTACACACATCGTAACGGTATCCATATCATCGACCTTCAGAAGTCTGTAGGCAAGGTTGATGAGGCTTACAAGGCAGTATCAGACATCGCTGCTGAAGGCGGCACAATTCTTTTCGTAGGAACAAAGAAGCAGGCACAGGATGCTATCGCAACAGAAGCACAGCGTTGCGGAATGTATTTCGTTAACGAGAGATGGCTCGGTGGTATGCTTACAAACTTCACAACAATCCAGAAGAGAATTGCAAGACTTAACGAAATCGAGAAGATGCAGGAAGACGGAACATTTGATGTTCTTCCTAAGAAGGAAGTAGCACTTCTTCAGAAGGAGCTTGAAAAGCTTCAGAAGAACCTTGGCGGTATCAAGGAGATGAAGAAACTTCCTGATGCAATCTTTGTAGTAGATCCTAAGAAGGAAAGAATCTGCATTCAGGAGGCACACGCACTCGGAATTCCACTTATCGGTATTGTAGATACAAACTGTGATCCGGACGAGCTTGACTATGTAATTCCTGGTAATGATGATGCAATCAGAGCTGTAAAGCTTATTGTTTCAAAGATGGCAGATGCAGTTATCGAGGCTAATCAGGGTGCTGAGGAAGCATCGGCTGAAGAGGAAGCAGTAGAAGAAGTTGAGGCATAATTTTGTTTCATAACAGAATAGGCTGATTATATTGGTTAAAGGTGCTTCAGCCTGAGAATTCAGGTTGGAGCATTTTGCGTAATAGGATAAAATATTTATTATTTATTAATGGAGGTAATCAAAAATGGCAGCAGTTACAGCAGCAATGGTAAAAGAGTTAAGAGAGATGACAGGTGCCGGCATGATGGATTGCAAGAAGGCTCTTGCAGCTACTGACGGTGATATGGATAAGGCAGTAGACTTCCTTCGTGAAAAAGGTCTTGCAGCAGCAGCTAAGAAGGCAGGAAGAATCGCAGCAGAAGGTATTGTTAAGACAGTAGTAGAAGGTAAGAAGGCAGCTATCGTTGAGGTTAACTCAGAGACAGACTTCGTTGCTAAGAATGCTGATTTCAATGCATATGTAGCAGACGTCGCTAATCAGGCACTTTCAACAAGCGCAGAGAATCTTGATGCATTCCTTGCCGAGAAGTGGAATAAGGATACAACAAAGACAGTTGCTGAGGCACTTTCAAGCGAAATTGCAATTATCGGTGAGAACCTTAATATCCGTAGATTTGCTCAGGTAGAGGAAAATAATGGATTCGTAGCTTCATATATTCATATGGGCGGTAAGATTGGTGTTCTTGTTGATGTTGAGACAGATGTAATCAACGGGAATATTGAAGAGATGGCAAAGAACGTTGCAATGCAGGTTGCAGCAATTAAGCCTATGTATACAAGCGAGAGCGAAGTTGATCCTGATTATATTGCGAAGGAAAAGGAAATCCTTACAGCAGCAGCTAAGAATGAGAAGCCGGATGCTAACGATAAGATTATCACAGGCATGGTAATGGGCCGTATTAAGAAGGAGCTTAAGGAAATCTGCCTTCTTGATCAGGTTTATGTTAAGGCTGAAGACGGAAAGCAGAGCGTTGGTGCATATGTGGCAGAGGTTGCAAAGGCAAACGGCGCAAACATCACAATCAAGGGCTTTGTTCGTTATGAGACAGGCGAGGGTCTTGAGAAGAAGGTTGATGATTTTGCAGCAGAGGTTGCAGCACAGGCAGGAATGTAATAATTCAGCGTATATGTAGTTAAAATTATTCTTGATTTTTTAAAAAATCCTTTGATAAAATGTTAAGGTCGAGTAGCAGAATGCGTAAATCCAGATTGGATTTACGCATTTTTAATAGCGGAAATCATTACTGCATTTCTGGCATGTATGTTTATGATACGCATTGGACACAGACGTTTGGAAAAATCATTAATTAATTAGATTTTCTTCTTCTATATTTCGACTTATTGTGTTATACTTAGATAAGTAATGTGATATTCGGGGGAATATCAGGACAATTGAGGGATACAGGGATAATGAACAACAGTGAAGAGTATGCACAATACCGTAAAAGACGCATTGCTATGATGAAGAAAATCATCATTATGGCTTTGGTGATTTTGATAATATTACCTACAGTTTTATGTATAATACTGTTTATTAAGCTCAACAGTATACAGAAACAGCTTGATACAGTGATGGAGCTTCGCTTACAGCAAGCTTTTTCACAGCAGGTGGCGGCTGACGGCAAAGAACAGAGCATGGATGGCGCGTTATATAATGAGAATGTCGACACGCAGGAGCTCAAAGACAAATCAGATATAAAGCATGATGTTAGTACAGTTGAGAAAGATGAGAAGTTGTACAGCGGCAAGAGAGTTTACCTGACATTTGATGATGGCCCATCAGAAAATACGGATGCCATTCTTGATAAGCTTGCAGAATATAATGCGAAAGCAACATTTTTTGTGGTAATGAAGACAGATGAGCAGTCGGTTGAAAGATACAAAAGGATAGTTTCCGAGGGTCATACACTTGCAATGCATTCGGCAACACATGTGTATTCGCAGATATATAGCTCGTTAGATGCTTATATTTCGGATGTGTCGTCGCTGCAGGATTATCTTGAGGAAGTTACGGGCAAAAAGCCTGTGTTTTACCGCTTTCCGGGTGGCTCAAGCAATACAGTCAGTGATGTTTCAATCAGTGAATGTGTTGAGTATCTTGAACAACAGAATATAGTTTATTTTGACTGGAATGTGGCATCGGGAGATGCCGACAGAAACAATGTGCCTGCGTACGTTATCGCTTCCAATGTAATTAACGGTGTGGAGACAAAGGATGATGCAGTTGTGCTGTTACATGATACGAATGCAAAGTCAACAACGGTAGAGGCATTAGATGAAATTTTACAATATATGGCTGATACGGGAATGAATGTGCTTCCTATAACGGAAGGTACAATACCTGTTCATCATAGAATAAGCAAATAACTAACTATACGGGAGGAATTTCAATGGGATTTTTTAAAGATTTTAAAGAGGATTTATCACAGGCGGTTGATGAGCTGGCAACAGATACATTAGCAGACAGTGCGGCACCTGATGACGATGCGGTAGTAGATACATTGAGTGATGATGTATCGGAAGAGGCAGCAGCAATCGAGAAGGAATCTCTTAAAAAAGTCGCAGATGAAATTGCAAATGACGGAGAATTTGATTTGTCAGGCCTTGCAGCCAGCATGGAAGAAAGCGATAAAAACAATGAAGAAGCTGTAATTACGGCAGAGGATAACAAGGCCGGTAACAAAGAAGAGACAGGGGCTGCCGATGCATCAGACAATACTGATGATGCCGATTCTGATGAAGAGGATGAAGATGATGGCTCAGTTGCTGAAGAAACGGCAATAATAACAAAAGGACTTACGGTAGTCGGCGATTTGAATTCACGCGGTTCAATAGACCTGCTCGGTTATGTTGAGGGTAATGTTACATGCCGCGGGAAGCTGACTGTAAGCGGTTCTATTGCAGGTAACACAAAGTCAATGGAGATTTTTGCGAATAATGCAAGAATTGATGGCAATATTGAAACAACAGGTTCAGTTAAGATTGGACAGGGGACGGTAGTTATCGGCAATATTAATGCTACATCGGCTGTTATTGCCGGTGCTGTAAAGGGGGATATTGATGTTCACGGACCTGTTATTGTAGATGAATCTGCTGTAATAGTAGGTGATATCAAATCGCGTACAGTTCAGATTAATAACGGTGCAACAATAGACGGTCGCTGCTCACAGTGCTATGCACAGCACGATATCAATGCTATTTTTGATAAAAAATCAAAAAAATAATTTAAATATTAAGACTTCTGAATGGAGACAGTGTGATAATCATGAAAGACTTAAAAAGAGTTATTCTTAAGCTTAGCGGAGAGGCTTTGGCCGGTGACAAAAAGTCAGGATACAATGACGAGATTATTGAAGATATTGCAAGACAGGTAAAAGAGATTACCGATAAAGGAATTCAGGTTGGTATTGTCATCGGGGGCGGTAACTACTGGAGAGGACGTTCCAATAACAATATTGACAGAACAAAGGCTGACCAGATTGGTATGCTTGCCACAATCATGAACTGCATTTATGTATCGGAGATTTTTCGCTCGGCGGGAATGATGACCAATATACTTACACCGTTTGAATGTGGCAATGTTACCAAGCTGTTTTCAAAGGACCGCGCCAATAAATATTTTGCAAAGGGCATGGTAGTATTTTTTGCAGGAGGAACAGGCCATCCGTATTTTTCAACTGATACAGGAATTGTTCTCAGGGCAATTGAAATGGACGCTGATGCGATATTGCTTGCCAAGGCAATAGACGGCATATATGACAGCGATCCGAAGATAAATCCTGCTGCAAAGAAATATGACAGTATTTCAATTCAGGAAGTGGTTGATCAAAAACTGGGTGTTATTGATATGACAGCCTCCGTTATGTGTATGGAGAACAAGATGCCGCTCATGGTATTCGGACTTGACGAAAAAAACAGTATTGTCAACGCACTGAGTGGCAATTTCAACGGTACGGTTGTAACTGTATAGTATAAGTAATGGTATTTTTATGTATTATATTTAACTGTTAATATACTTTCAAATTAATTCAATTATAGGAGAACAGAACAATGAGTGACATTAAAGCATTTGAAGAAAAAATGAACAGATCAATCGATGCATTGGCAGAGGAATTTAGCACAATACGTGCAGGAAGAGCCAATCCGCATATTTTAGATAAAATACGCATTGATTATTACGGCTCACCTACACCGCTTCAGCAGGTGGCTAACATTTCCGTGCCGGAAGCAAGAATAATTCTTATACAGCCTTGGGAAGCAAGCCTTATTAAAGAAATCGAGAAGGCTATTATTATTGCTGACCTCGGACTGACACCTAATAATGACGGTAAGGCAATCAGACTTGTATTCCCTGAACTTACAGAGGACCGCCGTAAAGAATTATCAAAGGATGTTAAGAAGAAAGGCGAGAACGCCAAGGTTGCAATCCGCAATATACGAAGAGATGCCAATGATTTATTCAAGAAGCAGAATAAGGCTAATGAAATTTCAGAGGATGAATTAAAGAACGCAGAAGACAGTATTCAGGAGCTTACTGATAAGTATATTGCCAAGGTTGATAAGTGTGTTGAAGAAAAGACTAAAGAAATCATGACCGTGTAGGCGATTTCCACATGCAACGACAAGACTGATACGAGGTTCAAAAGACCTCGTATTGTTGTAGTGTAAAGATATGCACTTCTGTGAATGTAGGAGGAGAATATGGATACATTTAATGAAAAGCTCGGATTAAAGGTGCCGTATCATGTGGCGGTAATTCTTGACGGAAACGGGCGATGGGCAAAAAAGAGAATGATGCCGCGCACATATGGACATTATCAGGGCAGCAAGGTTGTTGAAGATATGCTTCATGTTGTGGATGACCTTGGTGTGAAGTATTTTACTGTGTATGCATTTTCAACTGAAAACTGGAAACGTTCACAGGAGGAGGTTGATACGCTTATGAAGATTTTGCGTACATACCTCAAGGATTGTGTTACAAAATCAATGAAAAATAACGTAAGATGCCGTGTTATCGGAAGACCGGATGAGCTTAGTGCAGATATTCTTGAAAGTATTCATAGTCTTGAAGAAACGACAAAGAATAATACAGGTCTTAATTTTACCATTGCAATCAACTACGGCGGACGTGATGAGATAAAAAGGGCTGTCTCAAAGATTGCAGAGAAGGTTCAAAGCGGTGAGCTTGCACCGGATGATATAACAGAGGAAATGATTTCGGATAATCTTGATACAAGAGAACTTCCGGACCCTGATTTACTAATCAGGACAAGTGGCGAGGAACGCTTATCCAATTTCCTTCCGTGGCAGCTTGCATATACCGAATTCTATTTTACTCCGGTTTTGTGGCCTGATTTTAATGAAAATGAAATGATTAAGGCATTTGAAAAATATAATAAAAGAGAGAGAAGATTTGGCGGCGTATTGTCTGCGGAATGAAGATTAGAATGGAGAAAATATGATAGTAAGAATTTTAAGTGGAATAGTACTTGTTCTGATTACAGGTTCTTCGCTTATCATAGGCGGATGGTATCTGTTTGGAATATGTCTTGCAATCTCGCTTATCGGAATGGTGGAATATTACAGGGTCGTTGGTTTACAAAAGAATATACTTGGAATAATAGGATATATAGGTGCGGTGGCCTGTTATGCATATCTTTTTGCGGGACACTCTGAACTTCTTCCGTTTGCAATTTCAATAATTGCGATTGCAATGCTTGGTGCATATGTTTTTACATTTCCGCGCAATGATATAGGTGATGTTGCCAAGGCATTTCTGGGTGTAATATATGTGGCAGTAATGATTTCCTACATATATCAGACAAGGATGATGCCACACGGAGAATATCTGTCATGGATTATATTTATATGTTCATGGGGCAGTGACACATTTGCTTATCTTGTAGGAGTGGCATTTGGAAAGCATAAGATGACACCAAAGCTTTCACCGAAGAAATCAATAGAGGGCGCAATCGGAGGAGTTGCAGGAGCTGCGGCACTCGGTGCCTTATTTGGCTTTATTGTGCAGGGATATATAGGGAAAAATGTAATACCTGTATTTACAATTGCATCTGCGATAGGAGCTGTTGTCTCGATATTTGGGGATTTGGCGGCTTCAGCAATCAAAAGAAATTATGGTGTGAAAGACTACGGCAAACTGATTCCGGGACACGGAGGAATCCTTGACCGCTATGACAGCGTTATTTTTACGGCACCAATCGTTTACTGGGTATTATATTTTCTTGGATAGAATACAGGTGTGATACAAAAAGGATTTTATACTGAAAAGAGGATTTCTGATGAAGAAGATTTCGATACTTGGCTCAACCGGCTCAATAGGAACGCAGACACTTGATGTCGTGCGTAAAAATGATGATTTACAGGTTGTTGCGCTTGCGGCAGGAACAAGAATTGATGAACTTGAGAAGCAGGTGAGGGAATTTAAGCCTGAACTTGTGAGCGTTGCTGATGAGAAACTGGCGGCATCACTTAAAGCAGGTATTTCCGATTTGCCGGTCAGGGTAGTATATGGAATGGACGGACTTATTGAGACGGCAACACATCCGAAAGCTGAGACGGTTGTAACGGCAGTGGTCGGAATGATGGGGATTGTTCCGACAATTGAGGCTATCAGGGCTAAGAAGGATATTGCACTTGCCAACAAAGAGACGCTTGTAACGGCAGGACATATCATAATTCCGCTTGCCAAAGAATGCAAAATTAATATCTATCCGGTAGACAGCGAACACTCTGCAATTTTCCAGTCGCTTAACGGTGAGTATGGCGCAGAGGTTGATAAGATACTTCTCACGGCATCAGGCGGGCCATTTTGCAATTATACCAAAGAGCAGCTTAAGGATGTTACTTTGGAAGATGCACTTAAGCACCCTAACTGGGCTATGGGACGCAAGATAACAATCGATTCATCAACAATGGTCAACAAGGGACTTGAAGTGATGGAGGCACAGTGGCTTTTTGGTGTGCCGGCAGAGCGTGTGCAGGTGGTAATACAGCCGCAGAGCATAATCCACTCGATGGTTCAGTTTGTTGACGGAGGAATAATGGCACAGCTTGGCAGTCCTGATATGAGACTTCCTATCCAGTATGCACTTTATTATCCTCACAGGAAGCCGCTTGACACGAAGAGGCTTGATTTCTTTGAACTGGGGCAGATTACATTTCAGAAGCCTGATTTTGAGAAGTTTAAAGGGCTTAAGCTCGCTTATGATGCGGCAGCGCGCGGCGGCAACATACCGACAGCACTTAATGCAGCTAATGAACTGGCCGTTTCAATGTTTCTTGACAGAAAGATAAAATATCTTGATATCCCGGAAATCATTGAATATGCCATGAATGAAGCACATTTTATTGAAAATCCGAGCGTCAGTGAAATTCTTGACACTGAATCGGCTGCATATGAGCTTATTAAACGTAAGTGGTAAATTTTGTATTAATATTTAAAGGTAGGTATACATTTGAACATAGTATTGGCAATTCTGGTATTAAGCGTAATAATTATTGTTCATGAGCTTGGACATTTTATCCTTGCCAAGGCAAACGGTGTAATGGTGCTTGAATTTTCGCTTGGTTTTGGTCCGAAGCTTATCAGCTTTAAGAGAGGTGAAACTGTATACAGCATAAAACTGCTGCCTTTTGGCGGAGCATGTATGATGCTTGGCGAAGATTTTATGGATGAGACAGCGGATGACAGTGAAGACGATAATGAGAAAAAGGATGAAAAGCAGGATGAAAAAAGCCGTGGTGTAAAAGAACAGTATGATATGACACGTTCTTTTGCAGCACAGTCAGTTTGGGCAAGAATGTCCATACTTGCAGCAGGTCCTGTTTTTAACTTTATTCTTGCGTTTATTCTTGCTGTTGTAATAATAGGTTACATCGGATATGACCCATGTACGGTGTCGGCTGTGGCAGAAAATTCTCCGGCGAGTGAGGCCGGGCTTGCGTCGGGTGACCTGATTACCAAAATTAACGGTAAAAATGTTTCGTTTTCAAAGGATCTGACGCTTGAGACAATCGTACATCCGGAAAGACAGCTTGATATAACTTATGAGCGTGACGGAAAAGAGTACACAACGTCAGTTGTGCCTGAGCATCAGAAAAAAACCGCATATATGACGGGAATAACCATAAGTTCCGGATGTGTGATAAACTCGGTTGATGATGATTCTCCGGCAAAGAAAGGCGGAATGAAGGCTAAGGACAAAATTATTTCCATAGACGGAATTGCAATGGAAAGCACCGATGCAATTATTGAGGCTATAACTGCGTCAGGCGGAAAGACTATTTCTATTGTTGTAGAGCGTGAAGAAGGTCAGGTTACGCTTAGTGTTACGCCTGTAATGACAGAGAGGGAGAGCTATTATACCGGACTTTACTCATACGGTGTACGTGAGAAAACAGGGGCATTCTCAACTGTAGGATATGCATTTAAAGAGGTTGGATACTGGATAAGATATGTATTTGAAAGCCTCGGAATGATGATTCGCGGTAAGGTTTCGCTCGATGATGTGTCAGGCCCTGTCGGGGTAGTGAACATAATCGGCAATGTGGTTGAGGAAAGCAAGCCGGACGGAATTATTTATGTACTTTTAAATCTGTTCAACATGACGGTTATGATTAGTGCAAACCTGGGTGTGATGAACCTGCTTCCACTGCCTGCACTTGATGGCGGAAGACTTCTGTTCATATTGCTTGAACTGCTTCGCGGAAAGCCGGTAAGCAAAGAAAAAGAAGGCATGGTACATTTTGTCGGAATGATTCTTCTTATGATACTCATGGTGATAGTAATGTTCAATGATATAAAAAATTTATTCTGAATAGAATGGAGATAGTATGAAAAATATGCTCGATAGCATATTTTTCATACGGCTGTTTGTGCCGCGGGCGCCACAAACAAGCCCTTATCGCAGAGCCAAATCTGATATTTGGCTCGCGATTCCTCCGACGCTAAAGCGTCTGCGGAATGGAGATAGTGAAAAATCATGTACAGAGATAATACAAGAACGGTTAAGATTGGAAATGCCGTAATCGGCGGTGGGAATCCTATTCTTATACAGTCTATGACTAATACACCGACAGAAAATGTAAAGGCAACTGTTGCTCAGATACTTGAGCTTGAAGAGGCAGGCTGTGATATTATACGCTGTACGGTTCCTAATAATGAGGCGGCACTTGCAATCAAGGAAATTAAAAAGCAGATTCATATTCCGCTTGTTGCCGACATACATTTTGATTACAGGATGGCACTGGCTGCGATTGAAAACGGCGCGGACAAAATCAGAATAAATCCGGGCAATATCGGAGAAAACGCAAAGATTAAGGCAGTTGTGGATGCGGCAAAAGAAAGAAATATTCCTATTCGTGTCGGAGTCAACAGCGGTTCTCTCGAAAAATATCTTGTAGAAAAATATCATGGCGTTACGGCAGAAGGGCTTGTGGAAAGTGCACTTGACAAGGTAAAGATAATTGAAGACCTCGGTTATGACAATCTTGTAATAAGCATAAAGTCTTCTGATGTTTTGATGTGTGTAAAGGCACATGAGCTGATTGCGTCAAAAACGGACCATCCGCTTCATGTGGGAATAACAGAGGCGGGCACGGTTTACAGAGGAAGCATTAAGTCGGCAGTAGGCTTAGGCATTATTCTTCATCAGGGAATAGGCGATACAATACGTGTTTCACTTACAGGCAATCCTGTTGAAGAAATAAAGGCTGCCAAGTACATTTTGCAGACTCTTGGAATCAGACAGAGCGGAATAGAAGTGGTTTCATGTCCTACATGCGGACGAACAAAAATAGATTTGATAGGGCTTGCCAATCAGGTTGAAACACTTGTTGCATCATACGACAATTTAAAAATTAAAGTAGCTGTAATGGGATGTGTTGTCAATGGCCCCGGTGAGGCAAAGGAAGCTGATATCGGAATTGCAGGAGGAGACGGCTGCGGTGTGCTTATAAAGCATGGCGAGATAGTGAAGAAGGTCGATGAGAGCCGGCTGCTTGCAACACTTAAAGAAGAGCTTGACAATTGGGTATAAAGACATATGACGTTTTTTGAAGTATTTTCTGCACTTAGAATAGATAATCATGAATTAAAAGATAACTTCACGGATGTTGAAGTAGTAAAGGTTACAAAGACCTCAACAAACTCGCTTGCAAGGGTGTACATTTTAAGTGAGCATCTTATTCACAAGGAGTTTGTGTACATGATGGAGGATGTGCTTAAGAATCAGGTTTTCCGCATCAAGAATATGGATGTGAGAATTATTGACAGATATAAACTGTCAAAGCAGTACACACCTCAGAAAATCATGGACGTTTACTACGACAGCATCCTTTTTGAGTTGGAAAAATACTGGACACTGGAATACAATCTTCTCAAAAATTCAAAATGGGTTTTTGAAAAAGAGGATGAAATGACACTTATTCTTGAGGATTCATTTCTTGCCCATAAATATGATAAGACATTGAGGGAATATTTTGAGAAAATATTTCTTAACCGTTTTGGGTTTGAAATTGATGTGGTTTACAGGTATGAGGAGAAGAAGGAAAATAATTTCGAGAAAGAAAATGAGCTTCTCATAGCAAGGCGTGTTCAGGAAATACAGGAAAGAATACGTGTTTCAAAGGCAGATGTACATGACGGGGCTACCGGTGCCGCAATTGAAAAGAAAAAGAATTCGGCAGGAAATGGCAAATCCGAAGAGAATAGCGGAAAGGCTAAAACGGCACAGCCGGTTTTGAAGGCAGATGCGGAACCTTTGAAGGCACCAAAGTTTTCAAGTGACAGGTATACAAAGAAGCCAAATAACCCTGATGTACTGTTCGGACGTGATTTTGACGATGAACCAATCCAGATAAGCCAGATACAGTCAGAGATGGGTGAAGTTGTAATTGCGGGCATGGTAAGGCGTGTTGAGTTTCGCGAAATCCGCAATGAAAAGACAATTGTAATGTTTGATGTGACAGATTTTACAGATACGATTACTGTGAAAATGTTTGCACGAAATGAACAGATTCCTGAACTGAAAGAATTTATAACGGAGAAGAATTTCCTTAAAATCAAAGGAATAACAATGCTTGATAAATATGACCACGAACTGTCGATAAGCTCAGTAACCGGTATAAGAAAATCAAGCGATACACGTGTAAAAAGAATGGATCATGCTCTGAATAAGCGCGTGGAGCTTCACTGCCATACGAAAATGAGCGATATGGACGGTGTTTCATATGCAAAGGATCTGATTAAGCAGGCAATTGCATGGGGACACAAGGCCATAGCAATTACAGACCACGGAACGGTGCAGGCGTTTACGGATGCATTTCATGTGGTGCGCGATTTGGAAGGGGCGGCAAAGAAAAAGGGCGAGGACTTCGACTTCAAGGTAATATACGGAGTGGAAGGATATCTTGTTGACGATACGAAAAGGCCGGTGCTGCGCTCGCGTAACCAGGGGCTTGATGAAAAATATGTCGTGTTTGATATAGAGACAACGGGCTTTTCGGCGGAGAATGACCGGATAATAGAGATTGGTGCTGTAAAGATAGAAGACGGCGAGATTACCGGGCGTTTCTCAACATTTGTAAATCCTGAAGTACCGATTCCTTTTAAGATTGAAAAGCTTACATCAATTAATGATGCGATGGTACTGCCTGCACCAAAGATTGAAGAGGTTCTTCCGGATTTTCTTGAGTTTTGTAAGGACTGCGTTGTGGTTGCACACAATGCAGAGTTTGACACCGGATTTATCCGTAATAAAGCGGAAAAACAAAATCTGGAATTTAACAATACAGTTGTTGACACGCTTGCAATTGCAAGATTTCTTCTTCCGAATCTGCATAATTTCAAGCTTGACACGCTTACAAAGCATTTTAACGTAAGCCTTAATAATCACCACCGGGCAGTTGATGATGCCGAGGCTACCGCCGGAGTATTCTTAAAAATGTGTGCGCTTTTAAAGGAGCGCGATATCAACACGCTTGATGAGTTAAATGAGGCAGGTGCGCCTGACACAGATGCGATAAGAAAAATGCCTTCGTATCATATAATTCTGCTGGCATCAAGCGAACAGGGAAGAATTAATCTGTACAGGCTGGTTTCTGCATCGCATATAACATATTTTGCAGGAAGACCGAGAATCCCGAAGAGCCTTCTTACAAAGTACCGCGAAGGTATAATTGTAGGCAGCGCATGTGAGGCAGGAGACTTGTTTCAGGCTGTTTTAAACGGAGCGCCCGAGGAGGAGATTGCAAGAATTGCAAGCTTTTACGATTATCTTGAAATACAGCCGCTCGGCAACAACCAGTTTATGATTGACAGCGATTCCTGCTGGGTTAAGGATAAGCAGGATTTGATTGATTTGAATAAAAAGATTATCCAGCTCGGTGAAATATTTAACAAGCCTGTAGTGGCAACGGGTGATGTGCATTTCATGAATCCGGAGGATGAGGTTTACAGACGTATAGTCATGACGCAGAAGGGATTTGATGATGCTGACAGACAGGCACCGCTTTATCTGCGCACCACAGAGGAAATGCTTGCGGAGTTTGAGTATCTTGACGCAGACAAGGCATATGAGATTGTGGTTACCAATACGGAAAAAATTATGAAAATGTGCGAGAAGATTGAGCCGGTGCGCCCTGATAAGCGTCCGCCTGTAATCGAAAATTCAGACCAGACGCTAAGGGATATATGTTATAACCGTGCACATGAGATGTATGGACCGAAGCTTCCGGAGATTGTAGAGGAGAGACTGGAGCGTGAGCTTAAGTCGATTATTTCCAACGGATACTCCGTTATGTACATAATTGCGCAGAAACTGGTGTGGAAATCAAATGATGACGGATACCTTGTAGGCTCGAGAGGCTCTGTCGGTTCGTCATTCGCTGCGACAATGGCGGGTATAACTGAGGTTAATCCGTTAAGTCCGCATTACCTTTGCTCAAACTGTTATTATGTCGATTTTGATTCGGATGAAGTGAAGAAATTTGCCGGGGCGGCAGGATGTGATATGCCGGATAAAATGTGTCCGGTATGCGGAAAGAAGCTGCGAAAAGAAGGATTTGACATACCTTTTGAAACATTTCTTGGTTTCAAGGGAAATAAAGAGCCTGATATTGACCTTAACTTTTCCAACGAGTACCAGAGTAAGGCACATGCCTATACTGAGGTTATTTTTGGAAAGGGACAGACATTTAAGGCGGGAACAATCGGTACTGTGGCCGATAAAACTGCGTACGGATATGTAAAGGGATATTTTGAAAAGCAAAGTGAAAAGCTTGGAAGAAATGTTACTAAAAGGAACTGTGAGATGGAACGTCTGGCGGAGGGCTGCGTTGATATAAGGCGCACGACAGGGCAGCATCCGGGCGGTATTGTCGTACTTCCTATCGGAGAGGAGATTCACACATTTACTCCGATACAGCATCCTGCCAATAAGATGGATTCGGGAATTACAACAACACATTTCGATTACCACAGTATTGATCATAACCTGTTAAAACTTGATATTCTGGGGCATCTTGACCCTACAATGATAAGGATGCTTCAGGATTTGACGGGACTTGACCCTACGGAAATCCCGCTTGACAGCCCGGAGGTTATGTCTTTATTTAAGGATACGTCAGCACTTGGAATTACGCCTGACATGATTGGCGGAACAAAGCTTGGCGCACTCGGAATACCTGAGTTTGGTACGGACTTTGCCATGCAGATGTTAATTGATGCAAAGCCGCAGTATTTTTCTGACCTCGTAAGAATTGCCGGACTTGCCCACGGTACGGATGTGTGGCTTGGAAATGCACAGACGCTTATCGCGGAGGGAAAGGCAACTATTTCCACAGCTATCTGTACACGAGACGATATCATGATTTACCTTATTAATATGGGACTTGACAAGGAACTTTCATTTACGATAATGGAGTCTGTGCGAAAGGGTAAAGGCCTTAAGGATGAATGGATTCCGATAATGGAGGAGGCAGGTGTCCCTGACTGGTACATATGGTCGTGTAAGAAGATTAAATATATGTTTCCTAAGGCGCATGCGGCAGCATATGTCATGATGGCATGGAGAGTAGCCTACTGCAAGGTGTTTTATCCGCTTGCATATTACTGCGCATTCTTTAGTATACGTGCTGATGCATTTTCATATAATCTTATGTGTATGGGAAAGGACAAGCTGGAATACTATATTAAGGATTATAAGGAACGCCACAACTCAAAACAGCTTTCGCCTACTGAGGAGGCAACGTATGCCGATATGAGGATTGTGCAGGAATTTTATGCCAGAGGTTTTGAATTTATGCCGATAGATATATTCAGGGCAAAGGCGCGAAGCTTTCAGATAATCGACGGCAAAATAATGCCTTCGCTTAAAGCAATTGACGGTCTGGGAGAAGTTGCGGCGGAATCGATAGAAATTGCGGCAAGGGATGGCGCATTTTTGTCTAAAGAGGACTTTAAGGCAAGGGCAAAGGTTGGTGATTCAGCAGTAAATCTGCTTGACTCATTTGGAATTCTGGGAAATCTTCCGGATACAAACCAGCTTTCGCTGTTTGATATTTAGAATTATCGCTATGTTCGGAGGCATTTGTGGGAAAAAAGAAAATGTTGCATGATTTAATTCTGGTTGGTGCAGTCCTTGCGGCTGCACTGGCAGTATATGTGCTGGTTAATGTTTTGGGCAGAGACGGACAGACGGTTGTTGTAACCGTGGATGGCACCGTAATAGCCGAAAAACCGATAACGGTCAATGATGCTGTTGAAATTAAAGACGCAGACGGCTACAACCGGGTTGTAATTGACAACAGAGAGGTATATATGGAAAGCGCGGACTGCCCGGACAAAGTCTGCGTAAAAACCGGACGTATAAGCAGGGCGGGAGAGACGATAGTATGTCTTCCACACAAAGTTGTAGTTGAAATAAAGGGCGGCGAAGATGCTGATGCAGTGGTACAGTGATAATTGTGTATATTATATAACCTGCACTGTCAAAAGGTGCGTTTTGCACCCGCCTGTATCAGATTTTAAAACATGAGGTATGTATGAATAGCAGAGATGTTGCATTTTGCGGAGTGTTTACGGCACTTGCAATGATATTCAGTTATATAGAGGCATTAATTCCGATTTCTGTCGGGATACCGGGGGCAAAGCTTGGATTTGCCAATATTGCTATCCTTGTTGTGCTTTATATTACAGGCGCAAAGGCAGCATTTTTTGTTGATGTTTTAAGAATACTTCTGACCAGCATTTTATTTGGAAATATGGCAGCGTTTATTTTCAGCATAAGCGGCGGACTATTAAGCGTCGCAGTCATGATTGTGCTTAAGCGCACGGATAAATTTTCAATGACGGGAATAAGCGTGGCAGGCGGTGTCTCACATAATATAGGACAGCTTGCGGCGGCAGCAGTTGTTATGCAGACGGCCGGAATTGTGTATTATCTGCCGGTACTGCTTATCGCAGGTGTTATTACAGGCGTTGTAAACGGATGTGTTGCGGGTATTATTAAAAAATGCTTGCATAAGGCAGGGTTTCGTGATATCTTATGAGTATTCCGAATCGGAATTTCAGATTATTTCTATTTTATCATTTTTATTTTTCTGTGATACCGGATTTAATCAGTGTATCAGACTTAAGTTTCCATTGAACTTGCATGAACCTTGACAACAGAATTATTAAATTTTCTGCACGCTTGTATTTTGTGGACTTTTAAACTATAATTGAGTTTAGTGTTTTCTGCATTTTTCGGAAAAATACATAATTAATCGGAATGGGGATTAGTGTGAAAAATCACGCCGATGCGCTGATTTTTCACACGGCTGTTTGTGCCGCAGACGCCACAAACAAGACATTATCGCAAAGCCAAATCTGATATTTGGCCCGCGGTTCCTCCGACGCTAAAGCGTCTGCGGAATGGGGATTGGTATGAAAATTATGTTTGTGTCACTCGGATGTGACAAAAATCTTGTAGATACAGAGGTAATGCTTGGTATGCTTAACAGCAGAGGCCATGAGTTTACCGATGACGAGAATGAAGCAGAGGCGGTGGTTGTAAATACATGCTGTTTCATTCACGATGCAAAGCAGGAAAGTGTTAATACCCTTCTTGAAATGGCGGAGCTGAAGAAAAACGGCGTATGCAGGGTATTGATAGCCTGCGGATGTCTTGCACAGCGCTACAGGCAGGAAATAATTGACGAGATACCTGAGGTTGATGCTGTCATCGGAACCTCTGCCTATGATAAAATAGCAGATGCGATAGAAGAGGTCTGTGAGAAATCAGGAATTAACTGCTTTGAGGACATAGACAGGCTTCCGGTTGTGAAAGACAGAAGAGTTATTACAACGGGAGGATATTATGAGTATCTGAAAATTGCAGAGGGCTGTAATAAATGCTGTACTTACTGCATTATACCCAAAATCAGGGGCTCATACAGAAGTGTGCCGATGGAGGAGCTTGTAAGTCAGGCGGAATATCTGGCTTCGCAGGGTGTTAAGGAACTTATTCTTGTAGCGCAGGAAACAAGCCTTTACGGTGTGGATTTATACGGAGAAAAGTCGCTTCACAAACTGCTTCATGAACTTGGCAAAATTGACGGGATTGAGTGGATAAGAGTGCTTTACTGTTATCCTGAGGAAATCGATGACAATCTTATAGAAGCCATTAAGACTGAACCTAAGGTATGTCATTATCTGGATCTGCCAATCCAGCATGCTTCGGATGAGGTGTTAAAGCGCATGGGAAGAAGAACGACGAAGCAGGATCTGATTGATATTGTAGGAAAGCTTCGCAAAGAGATTCCTGATATATGCTTAAGAACAACACTGATAACAGGATTTCCGGGAGAGACAGACGAACAGCATGAGGAAGTGCTTGATTTTATTGATGAGCTTTCATTTGACAGGCTTGGAGCA
Source organism: uncultured Bacteroides sp. (assembly GCA_945913015.1). Lineage (GTDB taxonomy): Bacteria > Bacillota > Clostridia > Lachnospirales > Lachnospiraceae > Bacteroides_F. Next base: position 50,275 of record CAMECH010000005.1, on the reverse strand, counting down.
TTTACATACTCGGCTGAAGAGGATACGCCTGCTGCTGAATTTGAAAATCAGGTGGATGAGGAAGTTAAAACACAAAGAAGAGACGAAATTATGGAGCTTCAGCAGGCAATTTCAACGGAATGTTCGGCTGATATGGTAGGGCGGACATTAAAGGTTATGATTGAGGGAAAGCTTGCCGATGAAAATGTGTATGTAGGACGTACATACAGGGATGCTCCGAATGTTGACGGATATGTTTTTGTCAATACCGATGCACAGCTTATGTCAGGAGATTTTATTCCGGTTAGGATAACCGGTTCTGATGAATATGATTTGATAGGAGAGCCAGATTATGAATTTACCGAATAAACTTACAATAATCAGAGTCATTATGATACCGGTGTTTTTATTTTTTCTGCTGACGGATTATGCAGGCGGGGCGTCAAAGTATATTGCGGCAGCGATTTTTGTGGTGGCGAGCCTTACTGACATGCTTGATGGGAAAATTGCAAGAAAATACAATCTTGTCACCAATTTTGGAAAATTTATGGACCCGCTTGCGGATAAACTTCTGGTGTGTTCGGCACTTATCGCATTTGTGGAACTTCAATATCTTCCGGCATGGATTGTAATAATCATTATCAGCCGTGAATTTATCATCAGCGGCTTCAGACTTATTGCGGCAGATAAAGGTGTTGTGATTGCAGCTAATTACTGGGGTAAATTCAAAACAACATTTCAGATGATTATGACAATTTTGCTTATTCTTCAGCTTGATTTTCCTTATGCTGATGTTGTGGAATGGATATTTATCTGTATTGCACTTGCACTTACAATAATTTCGCTTTTGGATTATATTTACAAGAACCGCGGTGTAATGTCAGATGAAAATTAAATTATAGTTAATTAGCCGTAACATATTAATGCTTTTGCGTACAGCGCAGATTGGAGAGAAAATGACAGTTGAATTGATTTCTGTTGGAACTGAAATATTGATGGGTAACATTGTAAATACCAATGCGGCATACCTGTCAGCAGGATGTGCACAGCTTGGACTTTCAATGTATAACCAGCAGGTCGTTGGGGATAATCCCGAAAGGCTTGCCAAGGCAATTGAAGAGGCATTGTCAAGGGCTGATATTATCATTATCTCAGGAGGACTTGGGCCTACTGAAGACGATCTCACCAAAGAGACCGCAGCCGGTGTTCTCGGAATGAAGCTTATAGAAGATGAGCATACAAAGAAGAGAATCAAGGAAATGCTTCAGAACAGCATTTTTAAGAATGATATTCCTGATAACAACTGGAAACAGGCTATGGTGCCTGAAGGTGCCGTTGTAATTGACAACAGTAACGGGACAGCACCGGGACTTATTATGGAGAAGGACGGAAAGTCGGTAATACTTCTTCCGGGACCGCCTAATGAGCTTGAGCCTATGTTTGATAATGACATCAGACCGTATCTTGCAGGGAAAAATCCGGATGCTATTTTTTCAAAGATGGTTAAAATCTGTGGGGTAGGAGAAAGTCAGGTAGAGACAAAACTGCTTGATCTGATTGATGCGCAGACAAATCCTACAATTGCGACATATGCAAAAACCGGAGAGGTTCAGGTGCGTGTGACAGCAAAGGCGGCCAGTGAGAGCGCTGCAAAAGAACTTGTAAAGCCGGTTGTAAAAGAGATTAAGAGCAGGTTTAAAGAAAATGTATATTCTGTTGATGCCAATGAGACTCTTGAGGAAGTTGTCGTTAAGATGCTTGCAAAAAAGGATTTAAAGCTGGTGACGGTTGAATCATGTACGGGGGGACTCCTCGCAGGGCGAATTGTCAATGTAAGCGGAGCTTCCGAAGTATTTTCACAGGGGCTTGTCACTTATTCCAACAAGTCAAAGCGCAAGGTGCTTAATGTTGATAAGGCGGTGCTTAAGAAATACGGCGCAGTAAGCAAGGAAACCGCAAAAGAGATGGCAAAAGGAGGAATACTTGCCTCCGATGCAGAAGTAGGAGTGTCGGTTACGGGTGTTGCAGGGCCTTATCAGTCAGAGGATAAGCCGGTGGGACTGGTATATATAGGCTGCTATTACAAGGATAAGGTGACAGTTAAGGAATATATGTTCCGCGGCAACAGACAGAAAATACGTGAGCAGGCAGTCGTAAAAGCACTTGACCTTGTCAGAAGAAGAATACTTGAAGATGATTGAATTAGAATATAATCCGGAATTTCTGATTTTTGGAAAAAAGCAAAGTTTTTTGCTTGACATTTGTTAGTTTATATAATATATTTATAATATAAAACGAACGAATGTTCCGAACATAAATTCAGAAGGAGATTTTGTAATGGCTAACGAAGATAAATTAAAGGCGCTTGATGCGGCAATCATGAATATTGAGAAGCAGTTCGGCAAGGGAACTGTCATGAAACTTGGTGATTCATCTGCCAACATGAATGTTGAGACTGTTCCGACAGGCTCGCTTGGACTGGATCTGGCATTGGGTGTCGGCGGAATTCCGAGAGGAAGGGTTATAGAGATTTATGGTCCTGAATCAAGTGGTAAGACTACAGTTGCACTGCATATGGTGGCTGAGGTTCAGAAGCGTGGAGGCATTGCAGGATTTATTGATGCGGAACATGCACTTGACCCTGTTTATGCTAAGAATATAGGTGTTGATATTGATAACCTGTACATATCACAGCCTGATTGCGGTGAGCAGGCACTTGAGATTACAGAGACAATGGTGCGTTCAGGTGCAGTTGATATTGTTATTGTCGATTCTGTTGCAGCACTTGTACCTAAGGCAGAGATTGACGGCAATATGGGCGATGCTACGATGGGACAGCAGGCAAGGCTCATGTCTCAGGCGATGCGTAAGCTGACGCCGGTAGCAAGCAGCAATAACTGTATTGTAATATTTATTAACCAGATTCGTCAGAAGATAGGCGTTATGTTTGGTAACCCTGAGACAACGACAGGTGGTAATGCCCTTAAGTTCTATGCTTCAGTACGACTTGATGTAAGAAAAGTGACAACAATCAAGGCAGGGGATGAAGCGGTAGGTAACCATGTCCGTGTTAAGGTTGTCAAGAATAAGGTGGCACCTCCGTTTAAAGAGGCTGAGTTTGATATTATGTTTGGCAAAGGTATATCTAAAGCGGGAGATGTAATTGATATTGCTGCCAATAATGATATTATCCAGAAAAGCGGTTCATGGTTTGCTTATAACGGTGAGAAAATCGGACAGGGAAGAGAGAATGCAAAGAATTATCTTGAGGAACATCCTGAAGTGATGCAGGAGGTAATCACAAAGGTTAAGCAAAAGTATGGGATTGGTGTAACCGAATCTCCTGAGGAGACTGCACAGGAGCCGGCGGCAAAGTCATCAAAGTCAAAGACTGCCAAGGAGTGATTTAATAAGCAATTGTAAGGAAGCTGATTGGAGTTAAGAGTATGGAGAATTCTGATTATCCGGTAATTGAGATTAGGGATGTCAACAGTAAGAAGAAGCTCATATGTCTTGGCAAAGAATCAGCTTCTTTTGTTTTGTACAATGCCGAATTGAGAAAATTCGGAATTAAAGAGGGCGGCTCAATAAGCAGTGATACATATTTGAAAATTATTGAACTGCTTAAAGAGAGGGCAAGGAACAGATCGCTGTATATTGTTACCAGAAAGGATATAACAGAAAGCCAGCTTAGAAGCAGGCTTAAGGAGGATGGTTATGCTGAGGAAATCATTGACGAGACCGTTGTGTTTATGAAAGAACACAGTTTCATTAATGATGTGCGTTATGCAGGTAACTATGTATGGTGCAAAGCCGATGTCAAAAGCAGACGACAGATAGAGACATATCTTTATGGTAAAGGTATAAGCAGAGAGATAATTGAGAGCGCATGTGACGAATATTATGCTTCAAATGAGGATGCGGAAGAAGAATTAATCAGAAAGCTTATCGAGAAGAGAAGAGTTGATGTGAGAACAATGTCATATGAGGAAAAGTCAAAGCTTATGGCATATCTTGCGCGTAAAGGCTTCGGATTTGACAATATACAGTATGTTATTGATGAGATGAAGCGCTGACAAATTATTCATAATATGTTGACTTTGCTTGACATGACTGTTAAAAAAGTATAATATTTAACTGTTGTATGTTTGTACAATGAAAATTTAATAAGGAGGTGCTCCTGTGCCAGATATTTTGCTAGTGCTTATTGCTGTGGTTATCACATTAGTTATAGTCGCACCGATTACATGGATCATTGCCAAGTCTTCCATTGAGAAGAAGAACAATGCAACGATAGGAAGCGCTACCGAGCGCGCCAATAAGTTGCTTGATGATGCAAGGAAGAAGGCTGATGAGGCAAAGAAGACAGCTGAGGCTCAGACAAGGGAAGCTCTGTTGGAGGCGAAGGAAGAAAAAATCAGGGTTCAGAATGAACTTGATAAGGAAGTTCGCGAAAGACGTGCTGAGATTCAGAAATATGAAAAGCGCGTTCTGTCCAAAGAAGAGGCTCTTGATAAGAAGACAGAGGCTGTAGAGAAGAGAGACCAGAATCTTGCCAAGAAGGAAGAAGAACTTGGAAAGATGAAACAGAAGGTCGAAGAACTTGAGCAAAAAAGACAGCAGGAACTTGAGAAAATCTCAGGATTGACCTCCGAACAAGCAAAAGAATATCTTTTAAAGACTGTTGAAGAAGAAGTAAAACATGATACTGCTGTAATGATTAAGTCTATGGAGACTAAGGCCAAGGAAGAGGCTGATAAGAAAGCCAAGGATTATGTGGTGACTGCGATTCAGAAGTGCGCGGCTGACCATGTTGCTGAGACGACAATCTCAGTTGTACAGCTTCCTAATGACGAGATGAAGGGACGTATTATTGGTCGCGAGGGACGTAATATACGTACTTTGGAAACGTTGACAGGTGTTGAACTGATTATTGATGATACACCTGAGGCTGTGGTTTTATCAGGATTTGATCCGATTCGTAGAGAAGTAGCGAGAATTGCATTGGAAAAACTCATACTTGACGGACGTATTCATCCGGCAAGAATTGAGGAGATGGTTGAAAAGGCTCAGAAAGAAGTTGAGACCATAATTCGTGAGGAAGGTGAGGCCGCAACACTTGAGACAGGTGTTCATGGATTACATCCTGAACTTGTAAGACTTTTGGGTAAAATGAAGTTCAGAACAAGCTATGGCCAGAATGCGCTGAAGCATTCAATTGAAGTTTCACAGTTGTCAGGACTTCTGGCTGCTGAGGTTGGAACTGACGTAAGACTTGCCAAGAGAGCAGGTCTGCTTCATGACATCGGTAAGTCGGTAGACCATGAGATGGAAGGTTCGCATATTCAGATTGGTGTTGATCTTTGTAAGAAGTATAAGGAATCACCAATCGTTATTAATGCAGTAGAAGCACATCATGGAGACGTTGAGCCGGAGAGCCTTATTGCATGCCTTGTACAGGCAGCTGATGCAATATCAGCAGCAAGACCGGGTGCCCGCAGAGAGACGTTGGAAACATATTCAAACAGACTTAAACAATTAGAAGATATAGCCAATTCCTACAAGGGAGTTGAGAAATCATTTGCTGTTCAGGCTGGTAGAGAGATTCGCATAATGGTAGTTCCTGAAGTCGTAAGTGATTCGGATATGGTACTTATGGCAAGAGATATTTCAAAGCAGATTGAATCTGAGATGGAATATCCGGGTCAGATTAAGGTTAATGTTATCCGTGAATCAAGAGCGACAGATTACGCGAAGTAATCGTAGCAATTTAAATTCAATTAGGGGCTGCTGCTTTAACGATTGAAATATCGTGAAGCGGCAGCTCTTATTTTTTTGACTTAAAATGCCGGATTTGTAGTCTTTTTTATCATGGATTTATTGCGATTGTATTAAAATTAATACAATGCTATGACAAAAATATAAAAAATACAAACAAAATATTAAGAATATTGTTGAAAATTATACAATATATGGTATTATGAAAATGATTTGTTTTTTACTTTTATTATTTTTTTAAAGGAGAAGGTATTGCAATGAAAAGAATTTGGGGGAACAAGTGTAAGAATATGCTGGCTATTCTTTTGGCGTGTGCACTGGCAATCACAACTGTACTTCAGTTTGATCTGGCACAGGTCAAAGCAGACAGTCTTACCATCACTGAGTCAGCAGGATGGTTTGAAAGTGCGTATGCCGAGTGGCTTCCTGTTAATGGGGCGACAGGATACAAGGCGTATGTAAAGAAAGCGTCTGAAGAGAGCTGGACACAGCTTGATAATGAGCTTATAAGGCAGTATGACGGTTATTGGAGAGCCGATGCATTGGGGCTTGCTGCCGGAAGTTATTTAATTAAGGTTGAGGCTGTTCTTGCTAATGGCTCAAATCTTTCAAATGTTACACCTGAATTAAATGTTAATGCATATGAAAGAAGCGGATTTGCATTTTCCGAAGCTTCGCCGCTTGGGAGTGCATCCGGTGCATATAATGATGATGGTACGTTAAAGAGCGGTGCACAGGTTGTTTATGTTACACCTGATACGGCAAAGACATGTGAAGCAACAGTCAATGGAACAAAAGTTACAGGTTTTCAGGCTATTCTTGATGCAAAGCAGAAAAAGAATACAAGTAATGATATAATTGATTTTCGTATTGTCGGATGTGTAAGAAAGGCTGACCTTGATGGTATTTCAAGTTCAGCAGAAGGAATACAGGTTAAGGGAGCCGCTGCTTATACCAATATGAATATTACAATCGAAGGTGTAGGCGAGGATGCGGCAGTACATGGCTTTGGCTTCCTTATAAGAAACTGCGGCAATGTGGAATTCAGAAACTTCGGCGTGCTTGATTTCATGGATGATGGTGTATCTATTGATACCAATAACTGCAATCTTTGGATTCACAATCTGGACTTTTTCTATGGTCAGGCAGGAGGCGACAGTGACCAGAAGAAAGGTGACGGTTCGTTAGATATTAAGAAATCACAGTACTGCACGGTTTCTTATAACCATTTCTGGGACAGCGGAAAATGCTGTCTTGTTGATGCAAGTGCTGCAACATCAGGGTATGCAGATAACCTTACATACCACCACAACTGGTTTGACCATTCTGATTCACGTCATCCGCGTATAAGAAATGGTAAGAATTTCCACATTTATAATAATTACTATGACGGAAATTCAAAGTACGGCGTAGGTGTTACCACAGGTTCTTCAGCATTTGTTGAAGCAAACTGGTTTGAAAACTGTAATTATCCGATGCTGAGTTCTCTTCAGGGCTCGGATGTAATTGCCGATGGAATATTTTCAGGTGAAACCGGTGGAATAATAAAGGCGTATGCAAATCATATTGAGGGTGCTGCATCTTATATTCCATACAGCGATTCTGCAACAACAGAGTTTGATGCATATGAAGTAAGCTCAAAGTCTGAGACGGTTCCTGAGAATGTTACAACAAAGGCAGGTACATCTTACAGCAACTTTGATACTGACAGTTCAATGTACAGCTACGCTGCAGATTCTGCAGAAGCTGCAAAAGCAAATGTAATGAGTTATGCAGGCCGTATGAACGGCGGTGATTTGAAATGGACATTTGATGCTTCTGAAAATGCAAATTATTCAGTTATACCGGAACTTAAGGCAAAAGTTGTTAATTATACTTCACCTGTTGTATCAATAGGAGGCACTGTTTCAACAGGAAGCGCAGGAGAGGTCAGCAGTGCAACAACGCAGGAAACAAAGCCGTCAACAGGAGAGTCAACAGGCTCAACAGCAGCAACAGCAGGCTCAACAGCGGCTTCAGGTTCATCTTCGGGAAATTATGTTCATAACTTTACCACAGACGGCAAGGACAGTACATTTTTCAGTATTACAGGCAGTCTTTCAACGAGTAAAGGTACTGCTAGCTACAATGGTATGACACTCACTCAGTGTCTTAAAATGGAGTCTTCAACAAATATTTCATTTACAACAACATCAGATGCAAAGCTTGTGCTTGTATTTAATACAGCGTCAAAAAAGGTAAAGGTTGATGGTAGTGATGTGACAGCATCATCAGAAGGTATAGTTGAGAAGGATATTAAGGCCGGTTCACATACAGTTACAAAGAAAGACTCAATCAATCTTTTCTATATGGCTGTAATATCAGATGAGGCTGACACACCGACACAGGCGTCATCACAGGCAGCGACACAGGCGTCATCACAGGCAGCGACACAGGCGTCATCACAGGCAGCGACACAGGCGTCATCACAGGCAGCAACACAGGCGTCATCGCAGGCAGCAACACAGGCGTCATCACAGGCAGCAACAGAAGCATCAACACAAGCGCCAACACAGGCACCTTCGACAGAAAAGAAGGACTTCTCACTTAATGTTTCTGACCTGAGTAAAACAACATATACACAGAATTTTGAAAAGAACGGATTTACAATTCTTGCAGATTCAACTAATACAGTTGTAGTAGACGGCTCTTCAAAGACATTTAACAATGTAAGCTATGCAAACCGTCTTAAGACCGGTGGTGAAGGTACAGCTTCTTACAGAAGTATTAAGTTCACAACAGCAGATGCTGCAACAATAACTATTGTAGCGGTAAGTTCAAACAGTAAAGATTCACGTGTGCTTGGTATTTCGGACGGAACAACAGATGCTGAAGGAAAGCTTGTTGATATTGCTACAGCTAATGTGGGGACATCAGTTGGTTCTGTGAAGCTTACAGTTCCGGAAGCAGGAACATATTATCTGCACTCAACTTCAGGCGGTATCAATTTCTATAATATTGATGTAAAATACGCAGTTTCAGGCGGAAGCACAAGTGACAGACCTGATGATGAAGTGCGTGAAAAAGCACCTGGATATAAGACGGGCGATTTGTATGTTTCAACAAAGGGTAAGGCTGATGCTAAAGGAAGCTTTGACGATCCTATGGATTTTGTGACGGCTGTAAACAGCATCAGTGCAGGAAATACAATATGGATGTTCTCGGGAACATATTATGCATATGATATGTATCAGGAACCGATTATAATTGCAGAGAGCAACAGCGGAAAAGAAAATGCTTATAAAAAGATAAGCAGCATTAACGGTAAAACAGTTACAATTGATTTTGACGGTATGGCTGAAGAGGGCTCTAACAGAGGTATCACGCTGGATGGCTCATACTGGCATTTCTATGATATTGATATCTGCAATGCAGGCGACAATGGTATGCTTCTTTCAGGTGACCACAATATTATAGAGCTCTGCCAGTTCTATGGAAACCATGATACAGGACTTCAGTTAAGCAGATATAATACAAACTATGCGACAATTGATTTGTGGCCTTCTTATAATACAATACTTAATTGTACAGCATTTAACAATAAGGATGAGGCAACAGCAGAAAATGCAGACGGATTTGCAGCTAAGCTTACATGCGGCGAAGGAAATGTATTTGACGGATGTATGTCATACTGCAACAGTGACGACGGATGGGATTTATATGCAAAACCGGCGACGGGGCCTATCGGCGTGGTTACAATTAAGAACTGTGTTGCATTTGGTAACGGTAAGCTGACAGACGGAACAGGCTCAGCCAACGGTGATATGAACGGATTTAAGCTTGGCGGAAGCAACGGAGCATGTCCTACACCTCATGTTGTTGAAAACTGTGTTGCATTTTATAACGGAGCTACAGGATTTACGGATAATGGCAACGGTGGAGCTGTTAAGATGAGTAATTGTACGGCGTTTGGCAATGGCGTATATGATTCAAATAAAGCAAACTACATGTGCTACAGAACATCAGCAGATGCGGTTTACAAAGACCTGCTGTCATATGTATCATCATCAGGAGCGTCAACAGACCAGTTCCTGGGTAAGCTTGAGCATGTGCTCTATAATTACAAGAGTAGCGGTTACTACTGGGTTAACAGCTGGGTATGCACAGACGGAGCAAAGACAAAGTATTCGGGAAGTGAAGCAAAGGACTATACTGTATCAGCTTCTGATTTTGTAAGCACAAATGTTCCGGGATATAACTCATCAACAGGTGCATATACATCAGATTATCATAAGATATTCAGAAATGATGACGGTAGTGTTAATCTTAACGGATTATTTGAGGTAAAGGAAAGCAGCAGGCTTTATAAGGCAGGTGTCAATGGCGGATATCTCGGCGCTTCGTTTGCAGCAAAATCTGCTGAAACACCGACAGAAACACCAACAGAAGCACCAACACAGAAACCTACAGAAGCACCGACACAGGCACCAACAGAAGCACCAACACAGGCACCAACAGAAGCACCAACACAGGCACCAACAGAAGCACCGACTTCTACAGAGGCAGCGGAAGAGACACCAACATATGTAACTGATGTAGATGGAAAATCATATAAAGCAGAGGTGAGCACACTTAAGGAGGATGCAATTACTGATGAGGCCAAAGCGGCAATCGGATGTTCGACAGTTGAAGAGGTAGCTTTATATCTTAAAGAGGAGGTCGCAAAGGACAAAGAGGCTTCTAAGATTCTTGAAGGAGTTGCAAAAGAAGAGACTTTAGTTATTGATATTACAATTAAAGTAAGTCCTGACGGCGGAAGAACATGGGTTAAGGCTACAAGGGATAACTTCCCTGCTAATGGTATAGATGTTGTCATTCCTTATCCGAAGAATGTAAATCCTTCAGAAAAAGATTTTGTTGTAGGACACCTTATAACAGTAGGTTATAACGGTATTGCACCGGGTACAATGGAATATTACAAGCCGGTTAAGACAGAGAACGGTCTTAAGATTCATATCATGAGTGCATCACCATTCATTGTTGCATGGAAGACTGCTGAAGTACCACAGCAGATTGTTGAAAGTAATGACGACGATGATGACAGCAGTGAAAATATAGTTCTTGTTGCAAAAGCTGAAGCACAGCAGATTCAGGTATCTGAAGCGGTGAAGGAAGTAAAGAGTGAAGCTGCAACACAGGCGCAGGCTAAGGAAAGTAATGAAAGTGCAGCAACTGCCGATGCTATGGCTGATAAGATTCCGTTGCTTGCAATGATATTAATAATGTCAGGCGCTGCGGCACTGATTTCCTGCAAGGGAAAGAAAAGAGTGATGTAATCATCGGGAAAACATAATATAAGCAAAAAGGGGAGTGCGTTGATGCACTCCCTTTTGATTTAAGTGCGCCCGGCGACGCACATTTCGTTAATCAAGTTTTATAAATTCCGGCCTGCGTTTTTTGAAAACAGTATAATATTTAAAGCCTGCATTTTTTAATATATCGGGAACCTTTTCAAATGCAAAAGCAATATGTTCCGGTGCGTGGGCATCAGAACCGGTTGTTATTATCTCACCTCCAAGTTCGCGGTATCTTTTGATAATGAAATCTGACGGATTAGGCCTGTTAAGTCCGTACTTAAATCCGGCAGTGTTGATTTCGATGCCTTTTCCATGACCGATTATACTGCGCAGCAGTTCATCAATTATTTCGAGGTAATCGGACTCGCGGTATTCAAAAATGCGGTCTTTCGGAATGTAGCGTATTATGTAGTCTATATGACCGTAGACATCAAAATTGCTGCATGTATTTACATTTTCCAGAATGCTTTCATAATAAGTTATAATACCGCGGCGTATGTCAAAGCCGTCCCAGAAATCAGGATAGTAAGGGTCTGCACCATTTACAAGATGTGATGAGCCGATTATAAAATCAAGTTCTTTATCACTGTCAAAAGAGTTGACCCTGTCACATACGCTTTTCATAAGCCCCTGTTCTATCCCGGTTCTGATATCGATTTTATCCCTGTATTCGTGCTTTAAGCTTTCAATACTTTTGATATATTCGGGCAGATTTATATTGAAAACTGTTTTGCCGTCTTCCAAAGGATAATCAAAATCGTTATGTTCGGTAAAACAAACAGAAGGAAGACCTAAAGATACCGCCTGTTCAACCATTGAGCGGGCTGAGGCATCAGAGTCATCAGAAAAAGCTGAGTGCATGTGAAAGTCGCTTATATTATTATACATACTGACCTCCGTTTAAATATAATACTTAGGTGTTTGCGAAACTCTTCTTTTAACGGTGTGAGTTGTACAATATAAACAAATCCATAAGCAGTATGCTTTGTACCCGTCGGTGCTTATATGCTGTGGTTTAGCATATTATGCACCGCTACGAGGTACAAGCAACGCAAGCGTGTACTGCGTTGGATTGTTTATATTGTACAATCACATGTGCTTAAAGAAGAGTTTCGCAATTTCCTAATATAGTAATGATATAAACTGATTGTATAATTATATTATTTTAAAGATAAAAGGTCAAATTTTAAATGCCAAATCTGATATCTGGCTCGCAATTCCTCCGACGCTAAAGCGTCTGCAGAATGGAGATTCATATGGATTTACCGAAAAATTACAAAATATTTACAAACAAATTTTCAGATGATATAATAAATACGTATTGCTTAAATTAAGATTTATTTAAAATGTCTAAAGTACAAATCTACTGCTGGAGGAATTATGAATTTATCAGATGTGAGTAACCTGTTTTTGTTTGCAGGGGGAATCGGAATGTTCCTTTATGGAATGAACCTGATGGCAGACGGTATGCAAAGAACCGCAGGCGGTAAGCTGCAGAAGCTGCTGGGACTTTTGACGAGCAACAGGTTTATTGCGATTCTTGTCGGAGCACTTGTAACTGCAATTATTCAGAGCAGCGGTGCGACAACGGTCATGGTGGTTGGATTTGTCAATGCGGGAATTATTTCGCTTACACAGGCCGCCGGCGTAATTATGGGAGCCAATATAGGTACGACTATCACGGCATGGATTGTATCAATGGGGCAGCTTGGAAGTGCCGCAAAGATATTTTCGCCGTCTTTTTACGCACCATTGCTGGTTGGTCTGGGCGCATGCTTTGTCTTATTTTCCAAAAAGGACAAGAAAAAGCTTGTTGGCGAGATAGTAATAGGTATCGGACTTTTGTTTATGGGGCTTGATTTTATGTCTTCCTCAATATCTCCGTACACGGAGCTTCCGATATTCTCAAAGGCGTTTGAATTATTCGGCTCTAATCCGCTTCTTGGAATAATGGTTGGACTTATTGTTACCGCTGTGCTTCAGAGTTCATCGGCATCAGTCGGAATTCTGCAGACACTTGCAATGAATGGAGTTGTTACAACCAATGCAGCAATCTTTATTACTCTCGGACAGAATATCGGTTCATGTGTGACTGCGCTTATTTCAAGTGTCGGAACCAACAGGACGGCAAAAAGGGCGGCATGTATACACCTTTTGTTTAATGTTGCCGGTGCAGTGCTTTTTGGAACGCTGGCATTTATAATTTTTATGATTAAGCCTGAAATAGCTGACCATAATATAACAAGTGTTGAAATTTCAATATTCCATACATTTTTCAATATAACATGTACACTTGTGATGTCATTGTTTGTAAATGTACTTGTCAGACTTTCGGCAATTATTATACCTGGAGAGGATGAGAGTACGGAAGGTGAAGGAAGTGAAGGCGGGGAAGAGTTTCCAAGAACACATATTGATGACCGTATCCTTGAATCACCTTCATTTGCTGTTGAAACCGGACTTAAAGAAGTTCTTCAGATGGGTCAGCTGGCATATCAGAATATATGCAACTCTATCGATGCAGTGATTAATGATGATACGGAGCTTGCACAGCGCGTATTTAAGACGGAGAAGAGAGTGGATTATCTTGAGAAAACGCTGACGGCATATCTAGCAAAGGTCAATAATCTTGCACTCAACGAGTCTCAGCACCTCCTTGTCAATGATTTGTTCCATGCAATAATTGATGTGGAAAGAGTCTCGGACCATGCTGAAAATCTTGCGGAAATTGCGATGTACAAGAAGGAGCATGAGATTAAGTTCTCAGAAGAGGGAACAAAGGAACTTGTCGAAATATGCCAGATGGTTAAGGATGCATTCGGAACTGCGCTTGAGGCACGTGCGACAGGTAAAGCCGAATATGTGCGCAAGGTTGCCAAGATAGAAGATGACGTTGACAATTTTGAAGAAGAATTAAGAGACAAACACATCCAGAGACTTTCAGACGGATCATGTATGCCTGAGAATGGTGTGGTATTTCTTGATATTCTTTCCAATATTGAAAGAGTATCGGACCATGCAAACAATATTGTGACATGCGTTATGGATGAAATTTGACGGTAATCTCAGGGAAAATTTTTCCGGAGATATTAATTTCAGGAATACTGTATACAATAAATGATGAAATGGTGCGATATATGCACAAAAAAGACAAAAAAAATAGTCTAAATCATACACATTTATCAAAAATGACAAAATTCAAAAAATTGTCTTGAATTTTTCATCTATATTATGTACAATATGTAGTGCTTTGGTTTATGGTTAATAATTTTTTTAATATTTTTAGGAGGAATTACAATGGCAGTAAAAGTAGCAATTAATGGATTCGGTCGTATCGGAAGACTTGCATTCAGACAGATGTTTGGTGCAGATGGATACGAAGTAGTAGCAATCAACGATTTGACAAGCCCTAAGATGCTTGCTCACCTTTTAAAGTATGATTCATCACAGGGCAAGTATGCTCTTGCTGATAAGGTTACAGCAGGTGAGGATTCAATCACAGTTGATGGCAAGGAAATCAAGATTTACGCTAAGGCTAACGCTGAGGAACTTCCTTGGGGAGAAATCGGTGTTGATGTAGTTCTTGAGTGTACAGGTTTCTACACATCAAAGGAGAAGGCTTCAGCTCATATCAAGGCAGGTGCAAGAAAGGTTGTTATTTCTGCTCCGGCTGGTAATGATTTGCCAACTATCGTTTACAATGTAAACCACAATACTTTAAAGCCAGAAGATACAGTAATTTCTGCAGCTTCATGTACAACAAACTGTCTGGCTCCTATGGCAGCAGCTCTTAACGCATATGCTCCAATCCAGTCAGGTATTATGTGTACAATTCATGCTTACACAGGTGATCAGATGACACTTGACGGCCCACAGAGAAAGGGTGACCTTAGAAGAAGCCGTGCTGCAGCAGTTAACATTGTTCCTAACTCAACAGGTGCAGCTAAGGCAATTGGCCTTGTTATTCCTGAGCTTAACGGAAAGCTTATCGGTTCAGCACAGAGAGTTCCTGTTCCAACAGGTTCAACAACAATTCTTACAGCTGTTGTTAAGAAGGCTGATGTAACTAAGGAAGGCATCAACGCTGCTATGAAGGCTGCTCAGACAGAGTCATTCGGTTACAATGAGGATGAAATCGTTTCATCAGATATCGTTGGTATGAGATATGGTTCACTTTTCGATGCTACTCAGACAATGGTATCAAAGATTTCAGATGACTTATATGAAGTTCAGGTTGTTTCATGGTATGACAACGAGAATTCATACACAAGCCAGATGGTTAGAACAATTAAGTACTTCTCAGAGTTAGCATAATTTGAAAGTAGCTTAACTAATGAGTCCGGTATAGGAAACTGTCCGGACTCATTTTTAAAATAAGTATTTATATGGAGGATTATGATAATGCTTAATAAGAAATCAGTTGACGATATCAATGTAAAGGGAAAGAGAGTCCTTGTAAGATGTGACTTTAACGTGCCTCTCATTGATGGAAAAATTACAGATGAGAACCGTCTTGTTGCAGCGCTTCCGACTATTAAGAAGCTGATTAATGACGGTGGAAAGATTATTCTCTGCTCACACCTTGGCAAGCCGAAGGGACCGGACGCAGCATTTTCACTTGCACCTGTTGCTAAGAGACTTACAGAGCTTCTCGGTCAGGAGGTTAAGTTTGCTGCTGATGATACAGTAGTAGGAGAGAATGCAAAGGCTGCAGTAGCTGCAATGAATGACGGAGATGTTATTCTTCTTGAAAACACACGTTTCAGAGCAGAAGAGACAAAGAACGGAGAGGAATTCAGCAAGGATCTTGCTTCAATCTGTGATGTATTTGTAAATGATGCATTTGGTACAGCCCACAGAGCACACTGCTCAAATGTCGGTGTTACAAAGTTTGTTGATACAGCTGTTGTCGGATATCTTATGCAGAAGGAGATTGATTTCCTCGGTAACGCAGTAAACAATCCGGTTCGTCCGTTTGTTGCAATCCTTGGCGGTTCAAAGGTTTCTTCAAAGATTTCTGTTATCAATAACCTTCTTGATAAGGTTGATACACTTATTATCGGAGGCGGTATGTCATATACATTCCAGAAGGCTAACGGCGGTAGCGTAGGACAGTCACTTGTAGAGGACGATTACCTTGAGTATGCTAAGGAAATGATGGAGAAGGCAAAGAACAAGGGCGTTAAGCTTCTTATTCCTATTGATACTGTAGTAAGCAAAGAATTTAAGAATGACACACCTTTCCGCGTTGTTCAGGCCGGACATCAGGAAGCCGACGATATGGGTATGGATATCGGACCAAAGACATGCGAGCTTTACAAGGAAGCGCTTAAGGATGCCAAGACTGTTGTATGGAACGGACCAATGGGCGTGTTTGAGTTTGATAACTTTGCTAAGGGAACAATCGCTGTTGCAGAAGCACTTGCTGACCTTAAGGATGCTACAACAATCATCGGTGGTGGTGATTCAGCTTCTGCTGTTAATAATCTTGGCTTTGGCGATAAGATGACTCATATTTCAACAGGCGGCGGAGCTTCACTTGAATTCCTTGAGGGTAAGGAACTTCCGGGCGTTGCAGCAGCTAACGATAAGTAATAATATAAAAATTTTATCAAAATATGTAAATTTTCAGAACCTTTGAAATGCTTACAGCGTCAAAGGTTCTTTTTTTGCAAAATTTACATATTAGTTTTGCAAAATTATACAAATAGTAGTATAATACATTTATTAGTTATGTAGGTGTGCCGTGTGAACGGGAAAGGCACATATGTTGTGGGGATATAACATATTTGGAGGATGTAGTTATGAGGAAGAAGGTTATTGCAGGTAATTGGAAAATGAATAAAACACCAAGTGAGACAAAGCAGATTCTTACTCAGATGAAGGATAAGATATCTACCGAAGGCGTTGATGTTTTGTTTTGCGTTCCGGCAATTTCACTGACCGGTGCGGTTGAGGCAGTTTCGGGAACTGATATAAAAATAGGTGCCGAGAATATGTTTTATGAGGAGCAGGGAGCATATACAGGCGAGATATCAGCACTTATGCTTAAGGATGCCGGTGCAGAGTATGTCATTATAGGTCATTCAGAGAGAAGACAGATTTTTGGCGAAGACAATGATATGATTAATAAGAAAATACTTAAGGCAATTGAGCATCAGATTATTCCTGTTATCTGCTGTGGTGAGACTTTAGAGCAAAGAGAAGCAGGCGAAACAATAGACTTTGTGGACGGACAGATTAAATCTGCATACAGCAATGTAAGCAAGGATGATGCACTTAATACAATAATTGCCTATGAACCGATATGGGCTATAGGAACGGGAAGAGTTGCTACAAGCGCTCAGGCACAGGAGGTTTGCGCAGCCATAAGGAAATGTCTTTCTGAGATTTATGATAATGAAACTGCTGCCAATATCCGCGTGCTGTATGGCGGAAGTGTGAATGCTTCCAATGCTGCAGAGCTTTTTGCCATGCCGGATATAGACGGGGGACTTGTCGGCGGTGCGAGCCTGAAACCGGAATTCTGTGATATTGTGGAAGCCGGACGCAATAATTAAAGCATATGAAGAGAGTGTAAAAAGAGACTGCTGCACAGCTGAGAATATCAGTTGTGCAACGGTTCTTTTTTCATTGCATACTTTGACTGAATGTGGTATCATATTAGACTGTAGAATAATTTAAAAGATATGATTTTTTGCGTATTGCTTTAGGGGCATGCGCTCTGGTATGGAGGATTAGCATGAGTAAAAGACCTACAGTTCTTATGATACTTGACGGATACGGTTTGAATGACAAGAAGGAAGGAAATGGTATTGCCAACGCAAAGACGCCTGTTATGGACAGGCTTATGAAAGAATATCCATATGTAAAGGGATATGCAAGCGGCATGGCAGTAGGACTTCCTGATGGTCAGATGGGTAATTCAGAGGTCGGACACCTCAATATGGGTGCAGGCCGTATTGTATATCAGGAACTTACAAGAATAACAAAGGAGATAGAGGACGGAGATTTCTTCAAGAATGAAGCGTTTCTTGAGGCTGTTGAGAACTGCAAAAAGAATAATTCATCACTCCATTTGTTCGGACTCCTTTCAGACGGCGGTGTACACAGCCATATTACACATATCCTTGCACTTCTTGAGCTTGCAAAGCGTGAGGGATTAAAGAATGTATATCTGCACGGCTTTATGGACGGACGTGATACGCCTACAGACGGCGGTCTCGGATATGTAAAGACAGTCCTTGCCAAGATGGAAGAGCTTGGAGTAGGTGAGATTGCGTCACTTACAGGACGTTATTATGCGATGGACAGAGATAACCGCTGGGACAGAGTGGAAGCTGCTTACAATGCACTTACCAAGGGAATCGGCGCAGAGGCTTCTGACGCAGTTTCAGCTATGGAAGCATCATATGCTGACGGAAAGACAGATGAGTTTGTTGTACCTACTATTATTAAGAAGAACGGAGAACCTGTTGCAGTTATTAAGGACGGAGATTCTGTAATCTGCTACAACTTCAGACCTGACCGTGCAAGAGAGATAACAAGATGTTTTTGTGATGATGAGTTTACAGGATTTAACAGAGGACCACGTAAGAATGTTAAATACGTATGCTTTACGGAGTATGATGTAACAATTCCTAATAAGAGTGTTGCATTTAAGAAGGTTTCAATCAACAATACATTTGGTGAGTTTTTGGCAGCAAACAATATGACACAGTGCAGAATTGCCGAAACAGAGAAATATGCACATGTTACATTTTTCTTTAACGGCGGCATTGAGGAGCCTAATAAGGGCGAGGACAGAATTCTCGTTAAGTCACCGAAGGTGGCAACATATGATTTACAGCCTGAAATGAGTGCGCCTGAGGTATGTGATAAGCTGGTTGAAGCAATTGAATCAGGCAAATACGATGTAATTATTACCAATTTTGCCAATCCTGATATGGTAGGACATACAGGTGTGATTGATGCTGTTGTAAAGGCTATTGAAACTGTGGATGAATGTGTCGGACGCACTGTTGAAGCAATTAAGAAGGTAGACGGACAGATGTTTATCTGTGCTGACCACGGTAATGCCGAGAAACTTATAGATGAGGAGACAGGGGCATCATTTACGGCACATACAACCAACCCGGTTCCATTTATTCTTGTAAACTATGATGATGCGTACACACTGAGAGACGGAGGACGTCTTGCGGATATTGTACCTACATTAATTGAGATGATGGGAATGCAAAAGCCTGCTGAGATGACAGGCGAAAGCCTGCTTATCAAAAAATAATAAAGCAGGCAGCCGGCAAAAAGTATCAGGTAACAGTTATGTTTATGCAGACAACCGATATACAGACGATGTGAGGAGGACGGATATGCCATCAAAGAACAACACGGAAGTGATTTTGGGCGGCAAGGTGTATACTTTAAGCGGATATGAGAGCGAAGAATATCTTCAGAAGGTCGCTACGTACATTAATAACAAATTAAATGAGATGACAAGTGATGACAATTTTCGTCGCCTGTCTGCGGAAGTTAGGGCTAACATGATGTACCTGAATATTGCTGACGATTATTTCAAAGCAAAGAAAAATGCTGATGCCCTTGAAAATGACATTTCGGCAAAGGATAAGGAAATATATGACCTTAAACATGAGCTGATAGCGGCACAGATTAAAAATGATGCTTCAGTCAAAGAAATTAAGGAACTTAAAGCAGAGATTGGAAAACTTCAGAAAAACGTAGTCAGGCTTGAGACGGAACTGGAAGCTTCCAAGAAGTAATTAATATTGCATCCGTGTCGTTTGGGCACGGGTGTTTTTTGTAGCCGGCAGATTTGACGGCTGCCTCAATGACAGAAATGTCTTAACAGGAATGGAGAGAGTAATTTGAATCAGTCATTATCAAAAAGACAGGTTGAACTGCTGGCACCGGCCGGAACATTTGAGGCTTTCAGGGCAGCGATAAATGCAGGCGCAGATGCGGTATATCTTGGCGGAAGCGCATTTGGAGCAAGAGCATATGCAGGGAATTTTGAGAAAGATGAACTGCTTAAGGCTCTTGATTTTGCGCATGCAAGAGACAGAAAGGTTTATCTTACCGTCAACACGCTTCTTAAGGATAGTGAATTGGAAAATGCGCTGTACAGCTATCTTGAGCCATATTACAAGGCTGGACTTGATGCGGTGATAGTACAGGACTGGGGCGTCTTTGATCTTATAAAAAACAGTTTTCCGGGACTTGACATTCACGCAAGCACACAGATGGCTGTCACAGGACCATATGGGGCAAAACTTCTGAAAGAAATGGGAGCGTCAAGGGTAGTACCGGCACGTGAACTGAATATAAGAGATATCAGG
Source organism: uncultured Bacteroides sp. (assembly GCA_945913015.1). Taxonomy (GTDB): domain Bacteria; phylum Bacillota; class Clostridia; order Lachnospirales; family Lachnospiraceae; genus Bacteroides_F. Next base: position 29,829 of record CAMECH010000005.1, on the reverse strand, counting down.
GAAATAGACAGTAATGTTGATATTGAGATAGAGAGCTTTGTGCACGGTGCCCTCTGTTATTCCTACTCAGGACAGTGTCTTCTTAGCAGTATGCTTGGCGACAGAAGCGGCAACAGAGGCCGGTGTGCACAGCCATGCAGAATGATGTATGACGGGAAATACCCACTGAGCCTTAAAGATATGTGTACGCTTTCAAAACTCCCGGATATGATAGAAGCAGGAGTTGACTCACTGAAAATTGAAGGAAGAATGAAAAGCAGCGAATATGTCGCAGGCGTTGTTTCCGTTTACAGAAAATATGTTGATGAGTTTCTTTCTAAAGGCAAAGAGCATTATAAGGTGTCTGATGATGATATCATAAAACTGTCCGACCTTTATAACAGAGGCGGATTTTCACAGGGATACTACTCTGGGGATAAAGGGAGAAATATGGTATCGCTTGAACGGCCCAATCATCAGGGCACCTGTGTGCTGGAGGTGGTTGATTCCAAACCGGGAAGTGCCGTATGCAGGGCGCTTCTTAAGCTGAACGCGGGTGATGTGATTGAAATAGAAAAAGATTTTGATTATACACTCGGTGAAAATTATGACCGTGAAAGTAAAGTTGTCCTGCGGCTCCCTAAGAATTACCGCATGCAAATCGGGAGAAAGCTGTACAGGACACGCAATAAAAGTCTTGCCTGCGCACTTAATAAGGAATATGTTGCCTCAGATAAAAAAATACCTGTCAGCGGAATTGTTACACTTTCAGAAGGGTGCAATGCAAGACTTCTTGTATGGAAGGATGACGTGTACGCAGAAGGTACCGGTGAAGCGGTGATGCCTGCAATTAAGCGCCCGCTCACAAAGGAAGGCGTGTATACACAGATTAATAAAACTAAAGAAACGCCGTATGTATTTGAGTCACTTGAGATTTCAATGGACGACAATATATTTATGTCTAACGGACAGCTTAATGAGCTGAGAAGAAATGCGCTTGAGGCACTGACGGAGGCCCTTAAAGAAAAATATGCAAGGCGCACGGAAAATGTAAATGAATGCGTCAATGAATATGTCAATGAATGCGCAGATAATTGCGCAGATAATTGTGCAAATAACCGTATAAATAACTGCACGGAAAATCAACGGCAAAAGACCGGGATTAATGTCATGCTTGATATGCCAAAACCCGATGAGGAAAAGCTTGCGGCAGTGCTTTCAAATCCTTTTGTTGCAGGTGTTTATATTGATGAGGAGGCATATAAAGATGCGGCTTCATTAAAAAAAGACATAGCATTAATCCATGATTCGGGCAGAAAAGCATATGTTGCAATGCCGTATGTAGTGAAAGGAAAAACGATTGCAAGGCTTGTCAAAGCTGTGGATGAATACAGAGATGCCGGCGCAGATGCATGGCTTGTTAGAAATCTTGAGACTGCCGGTATTTTTAAGAAACATTTTAAAGAAGCAAAGCTTATAACGGATGCTGGGCTTTATGCGATGAACAGACGGGCAAGAGGGCTGTATGCAAAAGAAATTGACGGTATTGCTTTTGATACGGCTCCGTATGAGCTTACGCAAAAGGAACTGAAATATCTTGGAATTGATAATTCGGAATTGACGGTATATGGCTATATTCCGGTAATGCTTTCGGAAAACTGTGTCCGTAAGACATGGGGGCAGTGTGACAAAAAAAGCGGTGAAATATCAATAACAGACACTAAAAAGCGCAATTTCCGTATTGTTTCAAGGTGCCGGGACTGTTATACTGTTATGTACAATTCAAACCCGTTATCACTGCTTGACAGTGCAGATGAGATTAATGAGCTTAATCCGGCGACACTGCGGCTGATATTTACTGATGAAACAAAAGAGACGATATGTGAGGTTATAAATGCAGCAAAAAATGTGTGTGAAGGCGTAAACAGCAATGTTTTGCGGACCGGCTATACACATGGTCATTTTAGCCGCCCGATATTGTAACCGGATGTTCTGAATGACTTCAAAAAGGATTAACTTATGAATTCAATAATTACAGAAATGTCAAAATACATATTTCCACTGCTGATGCTGTTTTATGTTTACGCAGCATTCCGCGGTGCAGTTACTAAGAAAGAGGCTACAAAACACGCAGTAAGTGTAGTGCAGAACATGATTATGTTCACGTTCCATTTTCTCGGATATATTATTTTGTATATTAAGGATGAGAACATGGATTTCATGGTGCTGTATGTAGCGCAGCTAATCTTTTTTATTGTATTTTTAATGCTTTTTTCAATGTTATATAAAAATGCATCCAGGCTGTTACTCAACAATATGTGTATGCTGATTGCAGTCGGATTCGTGATGCTTGCAAGACTGTCTTATGACAAATGTATGAGGCAGTTTGTGTTTGTTGTAATGGGAGGTATACTTTCACTTGTTATTCCGTGGCTGATAAAGAAGGTAAAAAGCTTCAGAAATATGCCTTTCCTGTATTTTATTGCGGGTGCGGCACTTCTTATTGCGGTGCTTATAAGCGATGAAATATTTGGCGCAAAACTTGCGATTACGATTGGTTCGTTTTCCATTCAGCCGGCAGAGTTTGTAAAGATTATATATGTCATGTTTATAGCTTCAATGTTTAATGCATCGGATTCTTTTAAAAGAGTGCTTGTTACAACATTTGCGGCAGCTTTTCATGTTGTAATACTGGTTGCATCAAAGGACCTCGGAGCGGCACTTATATTTTTTGTTGTGTATGTGTTTATGCTGTATGATGCAACAAGAAAATGGTATTACATACTTGCCGGAATGCTTGCAGGGTCAGGGGCTGCTGTGGTTGCATACAGACTTTTTGCACATATTCGTGTGAGGGTTCTTATATGGCTTGATCCGTGGACATATATTGAGGACAGGGGATACCAGATTGCGCAGTCGTTGTTTTCAATCGGAACAGGTTCGTGGTTCGGAACAGGGCTTAATGAGGGAAGTCCGAATATGATTCCTGTTCCTGAGAAGGATATCATATTTTCTGCACTGGCAGAGGAGTTTGGAATTATTTTCTGTATAGGACTGATACTTTTGTGCCTTAACTGTCTGGTGCTTATTCTTAATGTCGCGACAATGTGCAGAACGCAGTTTTACAGGCTTGTGGCGGTAGGTATCGGAATAACGTATGCATTTCAGGTGTTCTTAACCATAGGAGGCGGAATAAAGCTGATTCCGCTTACGGGAGTGACACTTCCGTTTGTAAGCTACGGCGGGAGCTCCATGATAGGTTCTATTATCATGTTTGCGATAGTGAACGGAATGTACATTATGCGCGAAAGTGATACTTCTGTACAGACCAAAACGGTTAAGGGTAAGAAGGTACGCACAAAAAAGAAAAAAGATGTTGATATTGCGGAGGAGAAAAATCGCGATGTGGAAACAACGGTTATTATGATTGTATTTTCACTGCTGTTTGCGCTGCTTGCGGGATATCTTGTCCGGTTTAATATTGTAAAGGCTCCCGAAATTCTGAAAAATCCGTATAATACAAGAGCTAACGCCCAGGAGGAGAAGGTCTCAAGAGGAAGTATCATGGCCAATAACGGCTCAATTCTTGCATATACGCAGATTGATGAGACCGGAAGCGAATCAAGAGTATATCCTTACGGCAGGGTTTTCAGTCATGTTGTCGGAATGTCAACACGCGGCAAGACAGGAATTGAAGGAATGTGTAATACATATCTGCTCCGCTCGGATAATAATATTGTAAGTAAAGCGTATACTGAATTGTCGGGAAAGAAACTTGTGGGTAACAATGTTGTCACAACGCTTGATGTACAGCTTCAGAAAGCAGCATACCTCGCTATGGAGAACAATAAAGGCGCAATTGTTGTGATGGAACCGTCCACAGGAAAAATACTTGCAATGGTGTCAAAACCGGATTACAACCCGAACGATGCAATTGACCAGTGGGAGACATGGCTTTCATATGCAAGCAATGATTCTGTGCTTTTAAACCGTGCGACGCAGGGGTTGTATCCTCCGGGCTCAACATTTAAAATGCTTACGGCACTCCAGTATGTGCGTGAAAATCCCGATTATGAGGATTACAGATACAGTTGCGGCGGAAGTACGGATGTTATGGGCTCTACAATTCACTGCTATAATTCGACGGTACACGGATATGAAACTCTGTCCACGGCATTTGCAAACTCATGTAATTCAGCATTCGCCAATATCGGGCTTGATATAGACGGAGATGCGCTTAATTCACTTTGCAAGGATTTTCTGTTTAATCAGGATATTCCGCTGGCAATGGAGCACAGTAACAGCAGCTTTAAAATGACAGGCTCCTCATCAGTCGGAGAAAAGATGCAGACTACGATAGGACAGGGCAAAACGCAGATTACACCGCTTCACAATGCTGTCATTACATCTGCAATAGCCAATAATGGCGTGATGATGAAGCCGTATGTTGTTGAGAAAATAATGTCGGCAGATAATAAGGTTATTGAGACTTACGAGCCGGAGGTGTACGCAACGCCTGTTACAGAGGGTGAGGCGGAAGCACTTAAGGGCTTTATGAGGGAAGTATGCAAGAGGGGAACAGGAAGAAGTTTCAGGAACACTTCTTATGAAGTTTCGGGAAAGACAGGAACAGCGCAGTTTGATGACGTATCGGAGGACAGCCATTCATGGTTTGTGGGCTTTGCTCCGTCGGATGATCCCCAGATAGTGGTAAGTGTAGTGCTTGAAGGTGGCTACTCAGGGTATGACAGTGCCCAGGAGGTTGCGAAGAAGGTGTTCGACACATATTTTGAAAAATAAGTGTCAGGAGCAATATTCGTTAAAAATAACGATAAAATCTTAATTTTTCCTTGATTAGAGCTGATTATAATAGTATAATATCTGTAAAGGTGAACGCCGTAGGACAGGGAGGATTTGCAATGATTGAAGCAACTAGCTGTGGCGGTGTGGTTATTTTTCGAGGCAAGATTTTAGTACTTTATAAGAGCTATAAGAATAAGTACGAGGGCTGGATGCTCCCCAAGGGAACAGTGGAAGAAGGGGAGGAATATGAGGAAACGGCCATCCGCGAGGTTAAAGAGGAAAGTGGTGTGGATGCACAGATTATCAGGTATATAGGCAAGAGTTCATATACGTTTTCTGTGCCGCAGGATACGGTGGACAAGGATGTTCACTGGTATTTAATGATGTCTGACAGCTATTACAGTAAACCTCAGAGAGAAGAGTTTTTTGAGGATTCGGGATATTATAAGTATCATGAGGCATATCATCTGCTGAAATATCCCAACGAGAAGCAGATACTTGAGAAGGCGTATGAACAGTATCAGGAATTAAAGAGACAGAATTTGTGGGGAATAAAACATTTATAACGAAGCTTGGAATGAAATGGATTATGCCACATATATTTAAGTAGTAATGCGAAAAATCTTAAAAAGCGTTCTGCAGAATGGGAGTAGTGTGAATGAGCAAGGTACAGTCTGTAAGTGCACCTGACGGTAGTACATATATTACCGGTGATGCGGCAGCAGTGTATAATAATTCAGGGGAAACATTTGATGAAGTTCTTGATAAAAATACCGGAGCGAGAACACTTGAAGACATTTTTAAAGATGTTTCGGAAGAGTATGATGTACCGCTGCCTTTACTGAAAGCAGTAGCGCAGGCTGAGTCGGGATTTGATACTAATGCGGTGTCTTCGTGCGGAGCATCGGGAATAATGCAGCTTATGCCAAAGACTGCGGAAGGACTTGGTGTTGAAGATGTGTTTGACCCTGAACAGAATATTACAGGCGGCGCAAAGATGCTGGCATATCTTCTTGACGATTATAATGGGGATACAACACTGGCACTTGCCGCTTATAATGCAGGAATCGGGGCTGTAGCCAAATACGGCGGCGTGCCTCCCTATGAGGAAACCCGCAATTACATAAAGAAAATTAACGATATACTTGAAGGCGGTCTGGAAGCCGACTTATCATATATTGCAGTCAATAATTCTGATAAAACTGCGCAGAAAAATGCGCAGAGGCCGGCACAGACAGTATCGGTTCACGGCAATGATATTCCGGTGCGCATAAGCAGTGATACAACTGTTTCTGACGATATATTTTCATATGATGATTATCTGCGGTTTGTGGAGATTTATATGAAAATGCTTGGAACAACGATTGGTGAGATAACAGAAGAAGAAAATTCGGGGAAAACGGCGCAGAATGCGACCGGTGACACTGTGAAAACGGTAAGTGAACAGCAGACGCTTTATGAGCTTGAAAGAATAAAAATGAGCAACCGGGCGGGAGTGCTGTTTCAAAATAAATAATTAGAGAGGTGGTTCCAATGAACAGGAAGAGAATCAAAATTACACTGGTCAATAAGACCTACAAAGAAATCGATATGAGTGATTTCACAACAATTCAGGATGATATGTTCTCAGGTTTTGCTGATATTGAGAAGGTAGAGTTGCCTGAAGGTGTTGAGTGTATTAAAAGAAATGCTTTTGAGGGGTGCACTTCTTTGAAGGAAGTTGTTCTTCCAAGTACAGTGAAGACAATTGATTATGAAGCATTTGCAAACTGTGTAAACCTTGTATCAATTAATGTTCCGGAAGGAGCGGAGGTTGACAAGACCGCATTTAATAACTGCGTTGCACTTAAAAGATAAAAGCAGATTTGTTTACATAGTAATGTGCGTACATGAACTGTGCGCACATTTTTTTAGTTGCGGGAAGCGTAAATTTTTTGCCTGCACGGAGTGTAATCACTTGACAAATGAGGCGTCCTAACATAGAATTTTACTTAGATTTTTTGACTAGTGGAGGATATAACAAAATGCCTAAGAAAACTTTTGTAACGCTTGAACAAATTAAGGAAATTGCGAAGACCTATCCAACGCCTTTTCATCTTTATGATGAGAAGGGGATTCGTGAGAATGCCGCTAATTTGAAGAAAGCATTTGCATGGAATAAAGGGTACCGCGAATATTTTGCAGTTAAGGCGACACCAAATCCGTTCATTCTGAATATACTTCGTGACTACGGATGCGGATGTGACTGTTCATCAATGACGGAACTTATGATGGCGGACAGGCTTAATTTTGACGGAGAGTCGATTATGTTTTCATCAAATGATACTCCGGCGGAAGAATTTGCTTATGCTGACAGAATTGGTGCAATAATTAATCTTGATGACATCACACATATTGACTATCTTGAGAAGACTATCGGAAAGATTCCGGAGACAATATCATGCCGTTACAATCCGGGCGGATATTTTAAACTTGGTAATTCAATTATGGATAATCCGGGAGATGCCAAGTACGGAATGACTCATGAGCAGATTATTGAAGCATTTAAAATCCTTAAGAGCAAGGGCGCAAAGAGATTTGGTATTCACTCATTCCTTGCAAGCAATACGGTTACCAACGATTATTATCCGGCACTTGCAAAGATTCTTTTTGAGCTTGCTGTTGAGCTTCATGAGAAGACCGGGGCTGAGATTGCATTTATCAATCTTTCGGGTGGTATAGGAGTTCCGTATACACCTGATAAGGAGCCTAATGATATCGCTGTAATCGGTGAAAATGTACACAAGGTATATGATGAGGTGCTTACAGCTAACGGTATGGGTGATGTTGCCATTTATACCGAGCTTGGAAGATTTATGCTTGCACCATACGGCTGCCTTGTTACACAGGCAATTCATGAGAAGCACACATATAAGGAATACATCGGTGTTGATGCATGTGCTGCAAATCTTATGAGACCTGCAATGTACGGAGCGTACCATCATATAACTGTTGCAGGCAAGGAAAATGCTGAATGTGACCATAAGTATGACGTTACAGGTTCGCTTTGTGAGAACAATGATAAGTTTGCAATTGACAGGATGCTTCCTGAAATCAATATAGGGGATTATCTCATTATCCACGATACAGGTGCACATGGATTTTCAATGGGATACAATTATAACGGAAGATTGCGTTCGGCAGAACTCCTTCTTAAAGAGGACGGCTCAGTTCAGATGATTCGCCGTGCAGAGACTCCGAAGGATTATTTTGCAACATTTGATTTTACAGACATTTTTAAGAATATCTGAAGCACAGGACCGGGCTTTTAAACCCGGCCTGTTTTCCTAAGAAATAATGTCTGCGGAATGGGGATTAATATGAAAGATTTGAATTATGTGGCAGGAGAGATTTCCAAAGGGAAAAATTTATCATTAAATCTTCCCGGATATGCAAACAGCATGATGAATCTGTATCATGGACTTGCGTATATAAAGTTCTCCATGAATTACTATACTTTCTTTGAAATGTCAAATGATTCGGAATTTGGCAAGGCAGAGATGGGAAGACTTTCCGAGCTTTTAAAGCAGCTTAATGAAATTGTGGATAAAGAGGTTGTCTCAGATGTTATTCAGCCGGAAACGGATGAAAGCATCGGGAAACTTGATGGAATCCGCAATGAAATTATTAAGATTATGGAGGTTGTCACAGCATATGTTGACAGGCTCCGCATTTATGAATATGTTCTTAACCGTATTGAATATCGTTTTAAGGACGAGGAATTTGACGAAGCATATTATAACAACGGCTTCACAAATGACCTTATGCACTACATTCTTTCGGATAAGGACAGCGTTGCGGTCAACAACAGGATTTCCGAAGTGGTTGAACAGCTTCCGATGAGGCTTTCAAAGAATAAATTCTATGAGTATTTAAGAGATTCCTTTACACTGTATAAGGATGCGCAGATTGGAACTGTTGATGATTTTGCGTACACACTTAAGACTACAGGAATGTTGTTTGAACCGGATGATTTTGATACAATGTTTCCTGAAGTACATGAACTTTATCTGGATATAGCCGCTGCGGATTATAAGAACATTTCAAAGGAAGAGTATGATGCCGTGTCCGCAAAGCTTACAATTGCGGCACAGAAAATGTCCGATACGGCTGATATGTATGTGATGTTCACACAGCTTGTTAATGATTTATACACGCTGCTTTTGTCAAAACCGCATGTGTTTGGAGATGTGGACGAGACAATAAGGGCAAGAAAAGTTGTTGAGGTGGTGATTTCCGACTTTAAAAACCGCGGAAGCAATGCTGTACTTGGAGTTGACGAGCAGCTTGATGACCTTACGGACAGCTTCATAAGCTTTGAGGGAAAGCAGGAGAGAATCGGCGAAACTGTGTCCTCCAATGATTATGCGGTTGCATTTGCACTTGAGCATTACCATGATGAGCTTTCCAAAGACGGTCTGCTGGTCGAATATGAAAATCTGGCAAAGATTATCAAACTTCAGTCCGGAAGTGAATTTGTTCTGCTTGAGGAGGATAAATCAAAGTTTGAAACTGCTGACAAGGCATATGTTGACAGTGTGTGTGAAGCACTGATTGCTTCATTTGAGGCAAGCTTTGAGACGATGGACAGGACGGTAAGACGTGCGGTTATGTCTTCGGTTCTGAGTCAGGTTCCGGTATTCTTTAACAGTATAGACGAGATACAGGGGTATATTAATACATCTCTCATGCTCTGTTCAGATGTGTCTGAAAAGCAGGCGTGTGTAGAAGTGTTAAGGATTGTCATGCAGGGGTAAGCCTATGGTATGGTATAAAAATGTGTATCTGGGAGATAATGCAAAAAAGGAAAAAAGCACTATAGTTGCAAGGACGGAGGGTCGTCGTTTCCAGTTTGACGTATATCTTATAACACTGCCCTCAAATCCCGATAATCTCCTTGAAATGTTTTCGGCTAATGAACTTATTCAGCCGCATTTTAAGAAGAGAGAAGCGCATAAAGATATTTATATAGTGGGTATAGCAAAAGGCTATGACGAGGCGCTTGAAGTTATGGGAGCTGTGCTTACTGACACATATAACAACACCGGCGGATTTGATGTCGCAGGATATCTGGGAATTGGTAGGAAAAAATGATTCATGTTATACTGACAATATTAAAAGTGCTGGGTATAATTCTTTTAGTGCTTTTGCTGCTTTTGCTTTTGCTGCTTGCGGTAATATTATTTGTTCCCATAAGGTATACTATAAAGGCGGATTATCATGAAAAGCCTTCAGCAGATGTGCGTGCATGGTGGCTTATGCATCTTCTCAGGTTTAAAGCGGTATATAATGAGAACGGACTTAAGTATACGCTGAAGCTTTTGTGGTTTACACTTATGGATTCGGAGGCGGAAGAAAAGACGCCGGAGGCTTCAAAGCCGTCAAAGCGCTCAAAAACTGCAAAACAAAAGAAGTCAGAAAAGGATGATGACGTTTTCACAGAAAGCACAGATTCTAATGCTGTAAAAAATGACGATGCATTTCAAAGTCCAAAACCTCCGGAGGAACCGGGGGCTGGTGACGGCGAAGGGCAAAGGCAGGAAAATGCAGCAGGGCAGGAGCCGGAAGCCGATAAAGACGAAGACGGAAAAACCGGCGGACAGAATAATATTTTTGTGCGTATACGGGACTTTTTTGTAAGGCTTAAAGATAGTATAAGAAATTCATATTACAAGACTGTCGAATTTAAGAATAAGGCAGCCGCCAAGATAGAAGAAATCAGCGACTTTGTTAATGATGAGGAAAATAAAGAATTTATCCGCTTTATGAAACAGCAGCTTGGCATTACGCTTGCACATATTGCGCCGCTTAAATATAACATAAACATCAGATTCGGAGCAGACTCGCCTGATGTGACCGGAAAGGTTACCGGACTGGTTGCGGTGGCCATGACGTTTTTAAAGACTGACAAAAAGACGAAGCGGAAAGGTACATTTGATTATATTCCGGTGTTTGATGAAAAGGCGCTTGAAGCAGATGTATTTATGAGCGGGCGTATCAGGGTATGCACTTTACTTCTGGTTGTATGGCGTGTTTACAGAAATGATAAATTTAAAAAGTTAGTATTAAATAAATAATAAGTAAGAGTATGGAGGTTTATTATGGCAGAGAATGAAAAGTTCAATTCAACGGTGGAATCTTTATTTAAGGGGATGGACACATTTTTGTCGGCAAAAACTGTTGTAGGCCAGGCAGTAACAGTGAATGACACAATAATTCTTCCGTTTGTGGATGTGTCGTTTGGCGTAGGAGCCGGTGCATTTTCAGGTGAGAAGAATAATAATGCAGGCGGCGGACTGGGAGGAAAGCTGTCTCCAAGCGCAGTGCTTGTTATTCAGAACGGGGCAACCAAGCTTGTAAATATTAAGAATCAGGATACTGTCACAAAGGTTATAGACATGGTTCCTGACCTTATTGACCGCTTTACCGGCAAGAACAATACCGTAACAACAGACGGTGCTGTTGAAGAGGCAATTGACAAGATTTCAAACGAAGACAAGTAATCAGAAATGCAGATAGTGCATATAATATATAATAATTCCTTTCTTCGGGGTGGCTGCATGTGCAGGATGATTGGCTTTATTATGTTTTGGATGGCTATCGGCATGATAATTTCCATGTTTATCAGCAGCGTATTTTGGAGCGTATGTATCATTTTACTGCTTATTATATGCGGCTTCAATCTTTTTTGCCATTGAATTTTTGGAAATATAAGGAGTGTCAGAATATATTTTTGTAGTATATTTTGTAAAAAAATGCTTGCATTATAATAATTATTCTGATACAATGAACTTTGTTGTGGGTCTGTATGTACCCAATACATTTAAGGAGGTGTTATCATGGCAAAGTGTGCAATCTGTGAAAAGGGCGTTCATTTCGGTAATGCTGTAAGCCATTCACATAGAAGATCTAATAAGATTTGGAAATCCAACGTAAAGTCTGTTAAGGTTAAGACTGAAGGTGGTTCAAAGAAGATGTATGTATGTACATCATGCCTGCGTTCAGGAGCAGTAGAACGCGCATAATTTGAGGTTTCAGAATGATGTGGTGTAAGGTAAGCGATGCAGGCCTCCTGCTGCTTACCTTATTTTATATCTTATATTTGGTTTGACAATAAAAATACTCCAAAACATATTTCCTTTTTGAATAAAAAAGGGTATAATGTTTTATATATGTATGTAAGAACGATTGGAGGGTTTCATATGAAGGGACATATTGACAGTCAACTGGGAAGTATTTCAATTGATTCTGAGGTAATTGCCAAGTATGCAGGCTCAACAGCAGTTGAGTGCTTTGGCATTGTCGGAATGGCAGCAGTAAGTATGAAAGACGGACTGGTCAAGCTCCTTAAAGGTGACAGTCTTACAAGGGGAATAAGTGTTGTTGTTGATGAAGACAATAAGCTGGAAATAGATTTCCATGTTATTGTTGCTTACGGTGTAAGCATTTCTACAGTGGCAGACAATCTCATTGAAAATGTTAAATATAAAGTACAGGAGTTTACAGGCTTCGAGATTAAGAAGATTAACATTTACGTTGAAGGCGTCAGGGTGATTGATTGATAGACTTTTGTTTTAGGAGGACATGATTGTGGCTGTAAATACAATAGATGCAAAGCTTCTGCAGAAGATGTTTTTATCAGGAGCAGCTAACCTGAAAGCTAAAAAAGAATGGATTAATGATCTGAACGTATTTCCGGTGCCGGATGGCGATACCGGAACTAATATGACACTTACAATAATGTCGGCAGCAAAAGAGATAAATGCATTAGCTGACCCGGACATGGCATCTTTGGCAAAGGCTATTTCAAGCGGTTCGCTCAGAGGCGCCAGAGGTAACTCGGGTGTTATTCTGTCGCAGTTATTCAGGGGCTTTACAAAGGAAATTAAGGATGTAGAGGCAATAGATGTAAATGTGCTTGCGGCAGCGTTTGAGAGAGCGGTTGAGACAGCATACAAGGCCGTAATGAAGCCGAAGGAAGGTACAATTCTTACTGTCGCAAAGGGCGCGGCACAGAAGGCATCAGAGCTTGCGGATGTAAGTGATGATCTGGGAGCAATGATGAAGGAAGTTCTTGAACATGCCGAATATGTGCTTTCACAGACTCCGGAGATGCTTCCTGTACTTAAGGAAGCAGGTGTTGTTGACTCCGGCGGACAGGGACTTGTTGAGGTGCTCCGCGGTGCAATTATGGCATATGAGGGCAATCCTGTTCCGTTTGATGAGGATATGAGTGGTACACAGTCCGCATCATCAAAGGCAGCTATAGGTGCAGGTGCACTTGATAATGTTGATATTAAATTTGGATATTGTACTGAATTTATTATTATGCTTGAGAAGGAATTTAACCAGAAGACAGAGATGGGCTTTAAAGCTTATCTTGAATCTATTGGTGATTCTATTGTATGCGTTGCCGATGACGAAATAGTTAAAGTGCATGTCCATACTAATGATCCGGGACTTGCAATTCAGAAGGCGCTTACATTCGGACAGCTTACAAAGATGAAGATTGATAATATGCGCGAGGAGCATAATCAGAAGGTAATAGAGGCGGCTGAACTTAATACTGCCAATGCCGCAGTTTCCGATGAAACCGCAAAGTCTGCTTCAGTTGCTGAAGAGGTAACTCTTGAGGTTGAAGATAATGCACAACAGGCAGGACCTAGAAAGGACGTCGGATTTGTAACAGTAGTTGCAGGTGATGGCCTTGCAGAGATATTTGGCGGACTTGGAGTTGACTATGTCATTGAGGGCGGTCAGACAATGAATCCAAGTACAGAGGATATTCTGAATGCGGTTGACAAGGTAAATGCTGACACGGTATTTGTGCTTCCTAACAACAAGAATATAATTCTTGCAGCACAGCAGGCAGCATCAATTGTTGAGGATAAGAAAATCATTGTTATTCCTTCAAAGACTGTTCCGCAGGGAATTACAGCCATGTTTAATTATGAGATGGTTCGTTCCGTTGAAGAAAATGAAAAGGCAATGAACGAGGGAATGGCTAACGTAAAGAGCGGTGAAGTAACATATGCCGTAAGAGACACAAGTATCGACGGACATGAGATTCACTGTAACGATATTATGGGACTTGGCGACAAGGGACTTCTTGCGGTAAGTCATGATGTTAAGTCAACACTTCTGCAGATGCTTGAAGCTATGGTGGATGATGATTCTGAATTAATAAGCATTTATTATGGCAGTGATGTACGTGAAAATGAAGCAGATACAATAGTTGAGGAGATTGCAGCTATATATCCTGAACTTGATGTTGAACTTCAAAGAGGCGGACAGCCGATTTATTATTATATTGTATCTGTTGAATAAAAAGAAGAAAGGCTGTCATAATGCAATGCGTTGTGGCAGCTTTTATGCATTTATATGCGCAAAAGCGCGGAAAAGAGGTAAAAGATGAGTAAGATTGATTTTATCAGAGGCGAGATGGTCAAAGCCATGAAGGCAAAGGATAAGGCAAGAAAAGACGTATTGTCGCTGCTTCTTGCAGAACTTAAGAATGTGGAAATCAATAACCGTACACCGCTGACAGACGAAGAGGGTGACCAGGTTGTTTTGAAGCAGATTAAGCAGCTTAAGGAAACTCTTTCGATGACACCTGCCGACCGTCAGGATATAATTGATGAGTGTAATTTCTCAATCAGTGTGTTGAATGAGTATGCACCAAAGATGATGGATGAAGATGAGATAAAAAAGGTTATTGACGAGACACTTTCAGAGCTTTCAATTGAGAAACCGTCACCGGCAGACAAGGGCAAAATTATGCGTGTTCTTATGCCAAAGGTCAAGGGTAAGGCAGACGGCAAGCTTGTAAATGAAGTGCTTGCAGGATATATGAAGTAAATATGAAGCTGACAGATCTTAAAGGAATAGGAGATAAAACAGCAAAATTACTGAACAAGCTTTCCGTGTATACAGCAGAGGACCTGGTTACATTGTATCCAAGGTCCTATGATATATACGAAAAGCCTGTTTTGGTTAGTGAGCTTTCTGAACATGCAGATGCGCCGGCAGTTGGAATAGATGCTGTTGTTGCCAAAACTCCGTCACTTAAACGTGTGCGCAATCTTCAGATACTTACAACAACACTCAGGGATACAAAGGGAGACACGATTAAGGCAACGTGGTTTAATATGCCGTACCTTCTGGGCTCCCTCAAAACCGGGTACAGATACATATTCAGAGGAAGACCGATATTTAAAGGCAACGACTGGGTTATGGAGCAGCCTGCATTATACACGCTTGACGGATATGCTAAAATGACAGGCGTAATGCAGCCGATATACCCGCTTACCAAGGGATTGTCCAATAAAATTGTGTCTAAAGCGGTAGCTCAGGCACTTGAGATTACCGACTTAAAAACGGATTTTCTCCCTGATGATGTGAGAAGTAAAAATGAGCTGGCAGAGACTAATTTTGCATTGCGTGGGATTCATTTTCCAAAGGATTTAAGAGATTATGAGCTTGCAAGAAGAAGGCTCGTATTTGACGAGTTTTTTATATTTATGCTCAATGTAAGGCGGATGAAGGAAAACAATGACCGTCTTAAGAATCTTATGCCTGTCGGAAATGATAAAAGCACTGATGAATTTATAAATAAACTTCCATATGAGCTGACCAATGCGCAGAAGCGTACATGGGATGAGGTGAAAGCGGATATGTGCGGGCCGCGTCTTATGAACAGGCTTATACAGGGAGATGTCGGCTCGGGAAAAACAATAATTGCAATACTTGCACTGATGAATACAGTCCGTGCGGGGTACCAGGGGGCGATGATGGTGCCTACCGAGGTGCTGGCAATACAGCAGTATGAGGATATCAACGCACTTTTTGAAAAGTCCGGTGTTAATATAAGAACATCGATTCTTATCGGTTCAATGACTGCCGCACAGAAGAAAAGAGAGCGGGAGAGAATTGCTTCGGGAGAGGCTCAGATTATAATAGGCACACATGCACTGATTCAGGCAAAGGTGGAATATGCATCACTTGCACTGGTTATAACTGATGAACAGCACCGTTTTGGCGTGCATCAGCGTGAAAATCTTGCGAAAAAGGGAAAAAGCCCGCATACGCTTGTGATGAGCGCAACGCCTATTCCAAGAACGCTTGCAATAATTATCTACGGGGATTTGGACATTTCTGTAATGAATGAACTGCCGAGCAGCCGTCTTCCAATCAAAAATGCAGTTGTTGATGTTAATTACAGACCTAATGCATACCGTTTCATTGAAAAACAGGTGCGTGCAGGCAGACAGGCATATGTGATATGCCCGATGGTACAGAAAAGCGATGATGGTGATGTGATTGAAGATGAGCGAGGCGATACATTTTCAGATACTAATATGTCTTCGACGCTTGAAAATGTTGTAGACTATGCGGATAAGCTTAAGAAAGAGCTCCCTGCGGACATCAGCGTGGAGTATCTGCATGGTAAAATGAAGCCTGCATTAAAAAATGAAATTATGGAACGGTTTAATTCGGGGAAGACGAATGTACTTGTATCTACAACCGTAATTGAAGTGGGCGTAAATGTACCGAATGCAACCGTAATGCTTATTGAGAATGCCGACAGATTCGGACTTGCACAGCTTCACCAGCTGAGAGGGCGTGTGGGAAGAGGCGCATTCCAGTCGTACTGTATTTTTGTCGGCACACAGAATGCGAAGCAGGCTAATATGGAGCGCCTTAATATTCTTAAAGATTCCAATGACGGCTTTAAAATAGCCGAAGAGGATTTGAAGTTAAGGGGGCCGGGAGATTTCTTCGGTATCAGACAGAGCGGTGATATGAGGTTTGAGCTTGCGGATATTTACAAAGATGCAGATATTTTAAAACAGGCTTCCGAGGCTGCATCTGATATTATGGAAGATGACCCTGACTTAGTCAGAGAGGAACATAAGAATCTTAAAATATGGCTTGACAGATGGAATGACAGAGGAGAGGTGGTACTTTGAGAGAAATGGAATTTACAATGAGCAGACCTAATCTTGTTAAACCGGGAGACCGTGTGGAGGTAACAGAAGGTGCACTGCCAAGTTCATACTATTATACAATTGAACCTGCGGTAGCGATGTCTGCAAATTATACAACAACAGAAAGACTGAAGTCACGTGAGGGTGTAGTCAGGGAGGTTGGTGAGAACCCGCGCGGATATTATGTGATTGCAGAATTTGATGAATAACGCATACTAAAATATGACCCTGCCGGTGAGGCAGGGTCATGTTGTGTTATGGCTGTCTGTTTTCTCCCATAAAGAATACGGCAAGTGTTCCGGGACCTGAGTGGCTTCCGATTGTAGGGCATACATAGTTAATCCAGACTTTCTTGTCGTAACGTTCTTTAATCATATTTGCGACAAACTGTGCATCTTCAAGGCAGTCGCCGTGTGAGATAAATATTGCATCCGTCTCATCTTTATAACTTCCCATATGTTCTTCAATCTTGTTGACAAGAGTTATGAGTGACTTCTTGCGTCCGCGTACCTTTCCGATTGAAATAAGCTTTCCCTCTTCGTTGACATGAAGAACAGGCTTTATTCCGGCAAGAGTTCCGACAATTGCGGTAGCTTTTGAAATGCGTCCGCCACGATGCAGGTGATTTAAGTCATCAACAGTAAAGAAATGTACAAAATTCTGAACGTGCGACTGTATATATTCCGCAGTTTCTTCGAGTGTATGACCTTCATTTTTATATTGTACAGCGCGGTATACCATCAGGCCTTCACCCATTGAGGCGGAAAGTGAGTCAATTACAATTATATGTGCCTCCGGATGTTCTTCAAGAACATCGTTTGCTGCGATGCACATGTTGTTATAGCTGCTTGAAAGACCGGAAGAGAAGGCAATATGCAGGATATCATAGCCTGCCTCGACACGTTTGCGGAAAATATCAGCAGAGTCTTCAGGGTTGCATGCCATAGTTGTAGGAAGGTCACCGCCGCGCATACGGGCATAGAATTCTTCATCAGAAAGGGAGTTTTCATTGTTATAGACTGTATCACCGATTGAATAAAACAGTGAATGGATGTCAATGTCATTCTCCTTTAAAAAGTCAGCGGGAAGGTCTGCTGTGTTATCGGTTGAAATTATAAATTTTCTCATTTTTCTCTCCATTTCTTATTAAATAATTTTTAATCAGCCGTTTTGATATCACTGATGTCAGTGCCGACAAGCATTGAATAGTTGGTGTGATATATGACAAAGCCGGGTTTTGCTCCGGCAGGCTTTTTTAAATTTTTCCTCGGCGTGTAATCTACCTCAACTTTATCCTGACTGCGGCCTTTGGAGTAGTAAGCGGCAAGCCTTGCAGCTTCTTCAAAGGTCCTGTCCGGTAATTCATCACCGTTTGATTTCACAATGACATGTGAGCCCGGAATTTCTTTGGCATGGAACCACCAGTCACCGCCATTGGCAAACTTAAATGAAAGTTCCTCATTCTGGAAATTATTTTTTCCGACATAAATATGATATCCATCGGAAGAAATATAGTGGAACGGCCGGCTTGTTATCTTTACCTTTTTGCCGGAATTACCTTTCTGGTGGATATAGCCGGACTGAATCATTTCTTCCTTGAGCTGTATTAAATCTTCCTCGGCAACGGCAATGTCAAGAGAGGTCGCAATGGATTCGAGATGTGCAATCTCAAGCTGTGTTTCCTCAAGGAGTTCTGTTGTGGCTTCAAAGGTACGTTTGAGCTTGTTGTATCTGTCAAAATAGCGCACTGCATTTTCCTGCGGGTTAAGCGTATCGTCGAGCGGAATTGTTACAGGTTCCCCGGTGTAGTAGTTGACCGTGCTGAACGATTTGCTGCCTTCGGGGATGTCGTAGCCGTAGGTGTTGAGAAGTTCCCCGTAAATGCGGAATTTGTCACGCTTTTCAGTGTCTTTTAACTGCTTCTCCTGAATTTCAAGCTTGCGGTAATTCCTTTCAAGTAATGTTGAAATGATTTTTCGCAAATCAGAGGAGCGCTGATGTATTCGTGTCTGTGCATTTTTCTGTGCATAGAAGGTGAAAAGCATTTCGCTTGCAGACTCAAAATATTCACTGTGGTACGCATCTTCTGAATCTTCATAGATTGTAAGAGGAACACTTGAAAATTCAACAGGTGTTTTGCCTTTGTATATGATGTGCGGCGTAAAGCTGCCATCTTTAACTTTTTTCATAAGATTAAGAATTTCTTCGTATATATGCTGCCGTTCGTTTTCATTCAGAACATTGGCAGGCTTATCACTGTCTACTGAAGCGGTATGACACAGTTCCTCCGCAATAACAGGGCTTATTCCTGTAAGTCCTGTGTAGATTGCTTTGGAAAGCTTTACCGGCTTTGAAAAAATATGCTCGCTGCAAAGCTGCATGGTAAGGTTGAGCGGGTCGGCTTTATCCATTGTGTCAGGGATAAAATAATCGCGTCCGGGAAGAACTTCACGCACTGAACTCATCTGGGCTGACACATGTTTAATGCTGTCGATGATTTTATTATTGGAATCCGTAAAAATAATATTGCTGTGTTTTCCCATTAACTCAACAATAAGATGTTTACGGCATAAATCCCCCAGTTCGTCAAGGTGCTCAAATGTAAAATCTATAACACGCTCAAGACCTGTCTGGCTTACAGAAATAATACGTGCATTGCCGAGATGTTTTCTTAACAGCATACAGAAATTAGGTGCCGTAAGCGGCGATGGCTTGTTTTCAGCGGTCAGATATATCAGCGGAAGACCGGCATTGGATGATATGGTAAGCCTGTACTGTGATTTGTTGTTTTTTATTGTAAGTAACAGTTCATCGGACTCCGGCTGCGAAATTTTATAAAGACGTCCGTCGGAAATCAGATTATTCAGTTCATGTGTAATGTTTGCGACTGCAATTCCGTCAAGTGCCATTTGTTACCTCATTTTTTAAAATAACTGCAGGCGGTTGCGAAACTCTTCTTTAAGCACCCGCATTGTGACAAAGAAGAGTTTCGCAATTGCCTGTAAGATAATTACATAAGAAATATAATAACATATTCTTTGATAAAATACACGTCCAATCTGTATTTTAATTCTTGATTTATTTTTTTAATTTGATATACTAATTAACGCTGGAATAAAATATGTATGTACAGGAATGTGTACGCAGGGACAGGTTCAAAAATCCCGTAATGTAGATTAATGCTGACACTGAAGTGTCTGCGGAATGGAGATTGACATGATTAAGAGCATGACCGGCTTTGGAAGATGTGAGATGACTGAGGAGACAAGAAAAATTTCAGTCGAAATGAAATCAGTAAATCACAGATATCTTGAGGCAGGAATTAAGATGCCGAAGAAGCTTAATGTCTTTGAAGCAAGGATTCGTGAAGTTATCAAAAAATACATACAGAGGGGTAAGGTGGATGTCTATATAACATATGAGGATTACGCCGAGAATAAAGTTGCCCTGAAGTATAATGCGGATGTTGCAGACGAGTATATGAATATTTTTGATAAAATGTCAAGACAGTTTGAACTTCGCAATGATATAACAATAGCACAGCTTTCGCGCTTCCCGGAGGTTATATCAACAGAGGAACAGGCAGCGGATGAGGAGGAAATCTGGAATTTTATCCGCGGTGCAGTTGAAGGTGCATGCCAGCAGATGCTGACTGCAAGAATAACTGAGGGAGAGAATCTCAAAGAAGACCTTATGGGCAAGCTTGATAATATGCTTGATATGGTTGGTTTCATTGAGGAGCGCAGCCCGAAGATAATGAACGATTACCGCAGTAAGCTTATGGACAAGGTAAAAGAGATTCTTGGAGATACAACAATCGATGAGAGCAGAATCGCAACCGAAGTCGTTCTTTACGCCGACAAAATATGTGTTGATGAAGAGACTGTCCGACTGAAAAGCCACATTGACCATGCAAAGAAATGTCTGGGAGAGGATGGCGGAGTAGGCCGTAAACTTGATTTTATCGCGCAGGAGATGAATCGTGAAGCAAATACGATTCTTTCAAAGGCAGATGATATTGAGATTTCCAATAAAGCAATCGATTTAAAGACCGAGATTGAGAAGGTAAGAGAGCAGATTCAGAATATAGAATAAATGCGGAATATAACAGACGCTGAATAAAAATATTTCAAAAACAAAAAGCGAAGCGGGTTAAGATATACCCTCTTCGCTTTATTAATGCGCCTTGCGGTGCACGTTTTTACTGCTCATTATTGAAAATGCTGTTGTAATACTTGTCACACATTTCATTCATAAATTCTTCAGGCTGTTCGCCAAACTTGTCGACTATGCAATTCCTGATTGCATCTATGCGGCGGTAATAGCACATTTCTTCGGGAAGTCCGGTTCCGTCATAAGAAGCTTCTATATCATCCCAGCTCAGATTGTCTGCAAGATATCCGGCGATATCATCGGATTTGGCGGAATATACATCAATCTGCAGCTTCAGCTTCTTTGAATATCGGAGTGAAAGGATACCTGCAGCAATGAAGCCGACAAAGAGTATTCCCATAACAATGTTAAAAAGTATCTTTGATGAAAGAGTCATTGAAAAAACAGGAATAAGTCCAAAGTCATACAAAATAACAAATATAATTCCGATTACACCGAATACAAGAAAAGTATATGCCGATGAAAGATTATCGTGGTATTTGTCGTCGGAGCTTGCATAAATTGATGAGGAATTCACGGATTCACAATCCGTTTCATTCCCGTCAGTGTCGTTTTCTTTTTTATCTGAATTACTGTCTGCATTATCAAGGTCATCATAAAATGTCATGACGATATCCTCGGCACGTGAAAAATCTTTATTGCTTACATAAAGTGTGTGGCTTGCAGAGATTTCATCATATTCAGAATAAGCATCCTCCATTCCGCAGTCCTTTAATACTTTTAATAACTCTTCGGTATTTTTACTGTCATTTTCATAGGCAACCGCTTCGTATGCAGTTTCTTTAGCCATTGCTTAAATCCTCCGTTTGTCAGTGATGTAGACATTATAAAGCAAAAATGTGAAAAAAGATAGTCCTGCCGATTGGAAAATGTGTTTTTCTGTGTTAAACTGATGTCCGTAAACAAATCACTCAGAAATGGAGATTATTATGGCCAAAATTACAAATATACTTATTGTTACAGGTGGAAATGTTGATGTCGAATGGACAAAAGTCTGGCTTGAAAGGCAGAAAAAAGACGGAATAGTATTTGATTACTGTATTGCGGCAGACAGCGGACTTGTGAGTGCCGATATGCTTGGATTAAAAGTAAACTATATTCTTGGGGACTATGACTCTGTAAATACAGAGGTGCTGGCGCGCTACCGCAATGATGTTGAAAATGCGGTATTCCCAAGAGAAAAGGACTATACGGACACTGAACTTGCGGTAATGACGGCAATTAAGCTGATTAAAGATGAGGCTGATAACAACGCAAACTGTAAAAATGTCAATTCGGATGAGAAAAATGACGGCACCGCAGAAACGAAGGTTACCATTATAGGCGCAACGGGAACGAGGATGGACCATACACTTGCCAATATAGGACTGCTTAATCAGCTTAAGGATGCCGGCATTGAGGCTGTAATCGTAGACAGGCATAATAAAATACAAATGCTTTCGGGAAAAGATGAGATTACCATTAACAAGCTTACACAGTTCGGACGGTTTATAAGCTGTCTTCCTGTTACATCTGTCGTTACGGGGCTTACAATGCATGGGTTCAAGTACAGCCTTGACGGATATGAGCTTCGTCAGGGCGTAAGTATCGGAGTAAGCAACGAAATCACGGAGGACGAGGCTCTGATAAAAATCGAAGAGGGCAGAATGCTTGTATTTGAGACCCGCGATTAATGTTTTTATAAATAACAAAATCTGTCAAAAAAGATAAGAAAAGAAAGTCAAAAGGCTTGATATTTTTTTGTCATTGTTTTACAATTATGTGGAATGTTGCGTTATAGCAATAAGGTACCGAAAGGTACTTAATAATTATATGGAGGTCTTTATGATGAGCAACCAAACACAAGGTTCAGCAAGAGATAGAATTAATGCTATCCTTGATGAGAACAGCTTTGTTGAGATTGGTGCAATGGTTAAGGCCAGAAGCACTGATTTTAACATGTCTGACAAAGCAACTCCGGCAGATGGTGTAATTACCGGTTATGGAGCTGTTGAGGGTATTCCTGTGTATATTTACAGTCAGGATGCTTCGGTCATGAATGGTTCAATTGGAGAAATGCATGCTAAAAAAATTGTAAACCTGTATGATAAGGCTATGAAGACAGGTGTTCCTGTCATTGGTCTTATTGACTGTGCAGGATTAAGATTACAGGAGTCAACAGATGCACTCAGCGCATTTGGTACTATTTATCATAAGCAGAGCATGGCTTCAGGAGTAATTCCGCAGATTACGGCAGTTTATGGAAACTGCGGCGGCGGTCTTGCTATTATGGCAGCGATGTCTGATTTTACATTCATGGAGAAGGATAATGCAAAATTATTTGTAAACAGCCCTAATGCGTTAGACGGTAATTATGAATCAAAGCTTGACACAGCTTCTGCAAAGTTCCAGAGTGAGGAATCGGGAGTAGCTGATTTTGTCGGAACACAGGAGGAGATTGCAGAACAGATTCGTTCACTCGTATCTTTCCTTCCGGTCAACAATGTTGATGACGGAGCTGTTTCGGATGTTACAGACAGCCTGAACCGTGTTTGTGATAATATTGAGGCCAAGATGCCTGATGCTGCACTTGCACTTTCAGATATTGCGGATAATGGCGTGTTTATTGAAGTTAAGAAGGATTATGCAAAGTCAGTTGTAACAGGATTTATCAAGCTTGACGGTATGACAGTCGGAGCAGTTGCCAACAGAACGGCAGTGTTTGATGAGAATGGAAAGGCTGCTGAGAAGTTTGATGCAGTTCTTACTCCAAAGGCAGCAAAGAAGGCAGCAGACTTCGTTACATATTGTGACGCATTTGACATCCCTGTTCTTACACTTACAAATGTTGAGGGATTTGCAGCCACGGTATGTGCAGAAAAGAATATTGCCGATGCAGCAGCCGCAATGACAATGGCGTTTGCAGGAGCAACAGTTCCTAAGGTAAATGTTGTCGTTGGCAAAGCAATGGGAAGCGCTTATGTTGCAATGAACAGCAAGTCAACAGGTGCTGACCTTGAGTTTGCATGGCCACAGGCTTCAATAGGAATGATGGATTCAAAGCTTGCAGCAAAGATTATGTATGCTGATGAAATTTCAAAGGCTTCAGACCCTAATGCTGTAATTGATGAGAAAGCGGCAGAATATGCTTCACTTCAGTCTTCTGCACAGGCAGCAGCTTCACGCGGATACGTTGATGCTATTGTTGAACCAGAGGAGACAAGAAAATATTTGATTTCTGCATTCCAGATGCTTGCTTCAAAGGATGAGAGCATTCCTTACAAGAAGCATGCTTCAAGGTAATAAGCAAAAAGAGAACAAAAAGCGTGAAATGAGGATTAGTATGGTGAAAAAGTTTCGTAGATTCATGACTGCGCTCTGCATCATGATGCTGTGCTTTACAACATGCGCATTTGCTGCCGAAACTTCAACAGCTCCGGCCGAAGACCTTACAGAATATGTTCAGTACTATGCACAGAGTTACGCACAGACATACGGTGCGGCATCTAAGACTGAACTGAAATATATGGCGGATAATTCGGTTGGCGTTGCAAAGGATCTGGCAGAGGGCATTTATGAATATGCACAGAATGATGCATTGGGAGCAATGCTTTCGCTGGGCAAAATCACAGTGACAAGAGATGGAGATATATATAAGGCAGTAGTACCCGTAACATATGAGAAGGGTGATATGACAATGACATTTGATATGCAGTATCTTATCGAAGATTTGCGTGTTACCGATGTAAATGTGTCATTTAAGAGCGCTGCCGGTACAAAGTCACTTGGAGACACAATGAAGATGGCAGGAGTTAATACTGTTATCGGAATAAGTATTGTATTCTGCATGCTGGCGTTCATGAGCATTATAATTGCACAGTTTAAGCATGTTGACGGTATTGTTAATAAAATTTCAGGTGTACTTTCAAAAATATTTGCACCGATTAAGGCTTTATTTACGAAGAATAAAAATAGTGAAACAGCAGAAGAGGGAATTGACAATGCTGTAACACAGATAGTTGAAAATGAGGCAACATCGGTTGATGACCTTGAATTGATTGCAGTAATTACCGCAGCAATCGCAGCATCTGAGGATGCACCATCGGATGGATTTACAGTTCGTTCCATCCGCAGGGTACGTTTTTAAGCTACCCATTAAATTGTGAAAAGAAATTGTGTGTTGTCTTTTAGGGACAGCGGAAAGGATAGGATTATGAAAAACTATACAATTACAGTTAATGGTAACGTATACGAAGTTACGGTAGAAGAGGGTACAGGAAGTGTTGCAGCTCCTGCAGCTGTGGCAGCACCAAAGGCAGCCCCTGCAGCGCCAAAGGCAGCACCAAAGTCTGCAGGCACAGGTTCGGTTAAGGTTGCAGCTCCGATGCCTGGCAAAATTCTTAAGGTAAATGTATCAGCAGGACAGGCCGTAAAGAAAGGTGATGTTCTTGTAGTGCTTGAGGCAATGAAGATGGAAAATGAAATTGTGGCTCCGCAGGACGGCACAATTGCAAGCGTTGATACAAGCGCAGGTACATCTGTTGAATCAGGAGATGTATTAGTATCCCTTAACTGATAAAGAAAGGTGTTGGTATAGACATGGATTATATTATAAGTACGCTGGATAATCTTCTGCACCAGACTGCTTTCTTCAATCTTACATGGGGTAACTATGTAATGATTCTGGTTGCATTTGTTTTCCTGTATCTGGCAATCAAAAAGGAATATGAGCCGCTTCTTCTTGTGCCTATTTCTTTTGGTATGCTTCTGGTAAATATTTATCCGGATATAATGGCCTCACCTGAGTCTACAAGCAATGGTGTAGGTGGTTTGTTACATTATTTTTATTTGCTTGATGAGTGGAGTATTCTTCCTTCACTTATCTTCCTCGGCGTTGGTGCCATGACGGACTTTGGTCCGCTTATTGCAAACCCAATCAGCTTTCTGATGGGCGCAGCTGCACAGCTTGGTATTTTTGCCGCATATCTGCTGGCAATCCTCTTTGGATTTAATGACAAGGCTGCAGCGGCAATTTCGATTATTGGTGGAGCTGACGGTCCTACATCAATCTTCCTTGCAGGTAAGCTCGGACAGACAGAATATATGGGACCTATTGCCGTAGCGGCATATTCTTATATGTCACTCGTTCCGATTATTCAGCCTCCAATCATGCGTCTTCTTACAACTAAAGAAGAGCGTAAGATTAAAATGGAACAGCTTCGTCCTGTTTCAAAGCTTGAGAAGATTCTTTTCCCTATCGTTGTAACAGTTGTTGTATGTCTCATTCTTCCTACAACAGCACCATTGGTAGGTATGCTCATGCTCGGTAATCTGTTCAGGGAGTGCGGTGTTGTAAAACAGCTTTCAGAGACAGCACAGAATGCACTTATGTACATTGTTGTTATCCTTCTCGGTACTTCAGTAGGTGCTTCAACAAGCGCTGAGGCATTCCTTAAGGTTACAACACTTAAGATTGTTGCACTAGGACTTATTGCATTTGCATTTGGTACAGCGGGCGGTGTAATGCTTGGAAAGCTTCTCTGCAAGATTACTCATGGCAAGATTAACCCATTGATTGGTTCGGCCGGTGTTTCTGCCGTTCCTATGGCGGCACGTGTATCACAGAAGGTTGGTCAGGAATCTGATCCTTCAAACTTCCTTCTCATGCATGCCATGGGACCTAATGTTGCAGGTGTTATCGGTACTGCGGTTGCGGCCGGTACATTTATGGCAATGTTCGGTGTGTTCTAAAGAATTTATCAATTAATTTTAAGAGTTCAGGAGGAGAAATATAATGGCAGAGCAGATAGCAAAGAAACCATTAAAGATTACAGAAACTGTTCTTCGTGATGCGCATCAGTCACTTATTGCAACGAGAATGACGACAGAGCAGATGTTACCTATTGTTGATAAGATGGATAAGGTCGGATACCACGCAGTTGAGTGCTGGGGCGGCGCTACATTTGATGCCAGCCTTCGTTTCCTTAAGGAAGATCCGTGGGAAAGACTTCGTAAATTAAGAGACGGTTTCAAGAATACAAAGCTTCAGATGCTTTTCAGAGGTCAGAATATTCTTGGATACAATCATTATGCAGATGACGTTGTTGAATATTTTGTTCAGAAATCAATTGCAAATGGTATTGATATAATCCGTATTTTTGACTGCTTCAATGATATCCGTAACCTTGAGACGGCTGTTAAGGCTGCAAAGAAGGAAAAGGGACATGCACAGATAGCACTTTCATATACACTCGGTGATGCATATACACTTGATTACTGGAAGGATATGGCTAAGAGAGTTGAAGATATGGGCGCAGATTCACTCTGCATCAAGGATATGGCAGGTCTTTTACTTCCATATCAGGCAACCGAGCTTGTTCAGGCACTTAAGGAAGGTACAGATATTCCAATCGAAATGCATACACACTATACATCAGGTGTTGCTTCAATGACATACCTTAAGGCTGTTGAGGCCGGTGCGGATATTATTGATACGGCTATGTCACCATTTTCAATGGGTACAAGCCAGCCTGCAACAGAGGTTATGGTTGAGACATTTAAGGGAACACCTTATGATACAGGTCTTGATCAGAAGCTCCTTGCAGAGATTGCTGATTATTTCAGACCTATGCGTGAGGAGGCTCTTGCAAGCGGTCTTTTGAATCCAAAGGTTCTCGGTGTTAATATTAAGACACTGCTTTACCAGGTGCCGGGCGGAATGCTTTCAAACCTTGTGTCACAGCTTAAGGATGCACATGCTGAGGATAAGTATCAGGCAGTACTTGAAGAAATTCCAAGAGTTCGTAAGGACTATGGCGAGCCGCCTCTTGTTACACCTTCATCACAGATTGTCGGTACACAGGCAGTTCTCAATGTGCTTCAGGGTGAACGTTATAAGATGATTACAAAGGAATCAAAGAAAGTGCTTGCAGGTGAATTTGGTCAGACTGTAAAACCTTTCAATGAGGAAGTTCAGAAGAAGGCAATTGGTGACAAGGAGCCTATTACATGCCGTCCTGCCGACTTAATCGAGCCACAGCTTGAAAAGTACAGAAATGACCCGATTGTTAAGCAGTATGCACAGCAGGATGAGGATGTATTGTCATATGCACTGTTCCCACAGGTTGCAACTGAGTTCTTCAAGTATCGTGAAGCTCAGCAGACAAAGGTGGATTCTGCAGTGGCTGACACAGATAACAAGGCTTATCCGGTATAATCCGATTACAGGTTATTGAACAGTTAATAATTTAAATTAAACAGGACAGAAGTTTAAAGTGAATTTTATAAGCTTTAAATTCTGTCCTGTTTTTTTATTTTTTAAACGAGTGAGATTTTTTGTAATGCTGAGTTGTATTATAATCAGAATACATAATATATTTTGCAATTGCTTAATAAAGAATATGGGGGAAATGTTTTGAAAATACAGGAAGAAACGGTGCATACGTATGCACCGGTGATATATAAGATAGCGTACAATTATTTTGGCAACAAAGAGGATGCCGAAGATATAATGCAGGAAGTGATTATTAAAATCCTTACATGCAAACGTGAATTTGACAGTGAAGAACATATAAAAAACTGGGTGGTAAGGTGCAGTGTCAATGAGTGTCATTCACTGTTCAGAACGGCATTCAGAAGAAAAAGAGCAGCATTTGATGACAATAATAAAGAAAATGAGGACGGTGATGTTTACATAGGCTGGGAAGAAGATGATGATGCACAGCTGGTAAGAGAGGCACTGATAAAACTTCCGGCTAAATACCGTATTGTAATTTATCTTTATTATTATGAAGAATATAAAGCAAAGGAAATAGCACAGCTTCTTGGCAGGAGAGAATCCACCGTGCAGACGTGGCTTGCGAGGGGAAGAAAGCAGATGGAGGCCGTATTAAGAGAAGGAGGAATAAACGGATGACAGATAAGTTAATTGAAAAGTATAGGAAATTTCAGGACGGAATAACGCCTGATGAAGGTGCTGTTGAGGATGCAATTGATAAAGCGGTGCATAGAAAAAAGAGGAGTGTAAGACCAAGATTTGCGGTAGCGGTAGCCGCCGCAGCGTTATGCGTATGTATGTCGGTTACGGGGATTGCCGGAATTGTAAATGAGGTTCGCAAAAAGTCCAGAGTTGAAGAGTTTGTTGATGCCCGCGGAATTAACAATGAGTATGTACAGCATCCTGAAATCACGCTTGAACTGAAAAGCGCAAAGGTTACAATCGACAGGTATGTAAAGGTTGATGATTATATAGTTATAGACATAACTATGAAAAACACAAATCAGAAACCTGCGGAAAAATATATGTATTGGGCAGGGTTTACATGCATAGGGGCCGACGGTAAGTTAGATGACTTAGGTTCAATGTTGAAAGACAGCACAGTCCTGGAAATCGGAAAGGAATTCAGTGCAGAGGAGAACAGCGTCAGCCTTTCGTATATGATAAAAAATCCTTCTGAAAAAATACTTGTACATCCAGGTTCAGTGTATTTTGATGAAAACGGCATGGGGGAGATATACAATGCTGCCTATAATAAGGCAAAGGAGAACACGGTATATCTGCCTGAAACTGACGGCGAAACTGTATATGATGTCTCCGGTAAAACTCAGGATGAAGTGGCAAAAATCTTTACCGACAGCGGGCGGTACATGCTGCTTGATACGAAAAATGCGCCTGTATATCATACAGGGGATTCGGGAATTCATGTAAAACTTGAAAGCGAAGATGTAAAAAAATGTATGGAGCATTATCCGGATAATGCCGGTTATAATGTTAACGGAGATTTGGTTGAATATGATATAGTGCCGTTTGAACTTATAATCACTGATTTTGGCGTTGTAAGACAGTTTAAATATAAAGAACTTGTGCCGG
>CAMECH010000004.1 GCA_945913015.1 uncultured Bacteroides sp. | reverse complement strand
CATGGTTTATAAATTTTATATCGCCTAGCGCATTGCACTGCACAAATGTAACATCAGATACATTTTTAATTGTTGTGGTTTTACTGTTGTTAATATATTTTAAATTTTCCATATTTACCAGAACGCATCCTTTATAAGTGTAATCTCACTGCCTAATATACCGATTACATCAAACCGGCATTTTACATACATTGATATTCCGTGTTCCATAAGATAAAAAGAAGCAGCACGTTTGATTTTCTGCCGCTTCATTGGTGTTACTGCCTCCAGCGGGCTTCCATACTCTTTGGAGCTTCTGTATTTTACCTCTGCAAACACATAATATCCACTGTCTTTTGCTATTATGTCAATTTCACCAAGCCTGCACCTGTAATTCATCTGCACAATACTGTATCCCCTGCTTATCAGATACTGTGCGGCTTTCTCCTCCCATTCGGCACCTTTGCGGCGTCTGTTCAAATACCTTTCCCCCTCACTTTTTAACCTTTGATCTTATCTTATCCATATCATCAACAAACACAAGAATTTCTGCGACAACACCATACAGTTCAGGCGGAATCATATCACCTATTTCAAGCTTTGAAAGTGTATTGGCAAGCTTATTATCCTGATACACCGGCACATTCGACTCTTTTGATTTTTCTATAATCTGCTCAGCTATAATGCCCCTGCCGCTTGCAATTATCTTAGGTGCCTGCTCACCCGGCTCATAAGAAAGCGCCACTGCCACTTTTTTGGTATCTGCTTCTTTATTCTCATTTTCATTATTTTTATTATTAAATGTCTGTTTAAATTCTGCCATTATGCCTTCCTGTCAAACACAAACTGCGTAGTTGAATGTACCTTCGGTAAATCAGCATCAATAAAATCCTGCACGAAGTCAAACTGCTTCTGTGAATCTTCCTTTACCTTCATCTCAAATTTACAGTTAAAACCAAGCTTTTCAAGTCTTTCATTAAGCCGGTCGATATGTGCGTAGATGAAATCAAGCAATTCTTCACTTTCAAGGCAGAAATTAGTTGATACATTTTCACCTTTCAGTTTGACGAAAATATCCATCGGCCCCAAATTTTCCATATCAAGATGAAGCAACGCACTTATGTCATCCTTGTTCTGTTTAAGACTTTTTTTATTGGTAAAAACATAAAGTTCTCCATTGGCATTATTCTCGGAGAACTTTATCGGCATTTGAACAAATGTCATATTCTTATTGAGTTCATTCATAAACTCAATATTTTCACGCACGTTTCCGAGTGACTTTGCAAGCTGTGAATTATTTCCTGCCTTATCATCCACAAGTTTGGAAAGCTTATCGACATCATTTCTTACCTTTTCGTAAAAGTCCTTAACTGCATCCTTTTCTTTGACATCTTTCGGCGATAAATGCATTGTATCGCGCATTATCATTTCCATAAGTCCCTTAAACTCATCAGATTTAAAGAACTGTGACAAAGCTTTGGGCTCCGCTTTTTCCGAAGCCATAAGCTGATTAAACGAATCCGTCAGTTCACGTGCAGAAGCACTGCCGTCTGTAATTTTCTTTTGAAGATTTTCAGGCAGACCGTCAGGAAATGCTTTTGACAGCATTGCTTTCAGATTATCTCTTGCAGTTCCATCGAGAAATTTTGATATTGTCTCACCCGCATTTGCTGCCGGCTCAGAAGTATTTAACGCACCATCCGCAGCCGCATTGTCATTACCGGCAGCGTTTTTTAATGTCTCCGGTGAATTTTCACTTCCGTAAAGTATATTCAGTATATCTTTTGAAAGTTCAGTTGCTCCTGCCTGCCCGTTTTCAAGAAGTGCATTGGAAATCATATCGGAAAGCCCGGAAGACAGGTTAAGTATTTCTCCCGAAATCCTGTTTTCATAGGATTTATATGCCTCAAATTGCTGTATGTTCTCCTGCGTAATCGGAATATCCAGCTTATAAAGGCGCGTCAGTGTATCAATACCGGCATCAGGATATTTTGCGGCAGCCTTTGCCATATCATTAAGAGTCTGCGCGCTGATTGACATATTCTGACCCAGCAGTTCATGTACAATTTCTTCATTAGCCGGAGTAGATGCAAGCCCGGCTGCCTCAAGTGCCTTGCCCGCAACGTAGGATGTCTGCTCATCTAAAAACTGCATCGGTTTTAATGTTATAGTAGTTCCGTTATTATCTGCAACCAAAAATGTAAGATTCTGCCCTTTAATCAGATTCACCTGGTTTTGCAGTGTGGCATTTATCTGTAAACCATTCGGAAGCGTAAGTGTAACCGAGCTGCCGTCAAGCGACGCAACCTGACCTGTAAATGCGTCTCCCGCCATAAGGCTCCGCAAGTCATGCACAGCCTGTGAAACCGCCTGCTGCGGTGAGGCTGCCCCCGATGACTGTGACTGGCTTACCGGTGTTTTTGATTGTTCCGATATCTGAGTCTGCTGATTAAAAATGCCTGAACCGTTAACATTAATCATAGGATTCTACTCCACAAAGTTTTTGATAAATGTGCGCCTGTGAATTGGAGACGGACCTATTTCCTTTAGTGCGGCAATATGCTCTTTGGTTCCGTATCCCTTATTTCTTGCAAATCCATATTCAGGATAAATGCTGTCATATTCAACCATCATCCTGTCTCTTGTAACCTTGGCCATAATACTTGCGGCACCGATAGTAAGACTTTTCGCATCACCTTTGATTATCGGCACCTGCTGTATATCCACCATAGGAATTGTTACAGCATCATTTAAAAGAATGTCCGGAACAACCGTAAGCTTACTGATTGCCATTCGCATTGCTTCATAAGTTGCCTGAAGAATATTAATCTCGTCAATTCTTGCAGGCGAAGCCATTCCTATTCCTATGCTTACAGCTTCCCGTGTAATAACATCAAACAATTCATCACGCTTCTTTTCACTAAGCTTCTTTGAATCATTAATATATAAAATGCGGCACCCCTTTGGCAGCACAACCGCCCCGGCAACAACAGGCCCGGCAAGCGGCCCTCTTCCGACTTCGTCAATTCCGCATATATACCCACAGTAATCGTACTTTTTTTCAAATTCGCACAGAGCCTCTATCCTCTCCTGCTCCTTTTGAAGTTTTGCGATTCTCTTTGCTTCATCCATACTTATCTCCATTCCGAAGGAAGCTGATTTCATTCCGGTTTTTCCAGTGAAATCTTTCCAAGTCTTCCTGCTCTGTAATCATCTATCAGAAGGTCTGCCGCCTTATCCGTATCAGGTTCATTCCCTTTGCGAAGGCAGCTTCTGCTTATTGCAATCTTCTCAAGTATTTCATATGGCTTGTCTGAATCATTTTCATCAATAGCATACCTTCCTGCAAGTGTTCCCGGATAATCTCTTACAAGAATCTCTATAAGATAACCCGCCAGCTCGTCCATATGGAGAATTTCATCATTGATTGAGCCTATAAATGCAAGATTTCTTCCGATTTTATCATCATCAAACTTAGGCCATAGTATTCCGGGAGTATCAAGCAGTTCAATCGTTTTGCTTAACGCAATCCACTGTTTTCCCTTTGTAACACCCGGTTTATTACCGGTTTTGGCACATGCTTTTCCAACAATTGAATTAATAAATGTTGATTTCCCGACATTTGGAATTCCTACAACCATACATCTTACAGGTCTGTTTTTGATACCTTTTCTTCTGTCTCTTTCAATCTTTTCTTTGCACGCTTCAAGGATTTTAGGATTTACCTCACGTATCCCTGTACCATTCTTTGCATTAATTTTAAGTACGATAAAACCTTTATCACTAAAATATTTAACCCATTCATCATTTGTTTTATCGGACGCAAGGTCACATTTATTAAGCAGAATCATTCTGGACTTATTAACCGCAAGCGTATCAATATCAGGATTTCTGCTGCTTAACGGAATTCTTGCATCAACTATCTCAATTACAAGGTCTATCAGTTTTATATTCTCTTCCATCATCCTTTTGGCTTTAGTCATATGCCCCGGATACCATTGATAATTCATACACATCTCCATTCTGTAAAACTTTTGTTGTTATATAAATTTAAAAGCTCTTATCGGCGAAATTATTGCCCATACACTTCCGATAATATTTTCTTCTTTAACCATTGCTATATTGGAAAATCTGCTATCCTCACTGTTATTACGATTATCTCCAAGCACAAAATATTCATCAAAGCCCAGTATTACCGGATCTGACACAAGCCCCGGCGTCAGGATGTCATCCGTGACAACATCGTTTTCAAGCTGTTTTCCGTTAATAAATACTTTTCCGTCTTTAATCTGTACAGTCTCTCCCGGAAGGCCTATAACCCTCTTTACATATACCCTTGATGAATTAACACCGGCAGCCTCAAATGCTATAATATCAAATCTTTTTGGCGATGAAAACGCATAGGGCAGCTTATTAATCAGAACCGTCTGCCCGTTTTGAAGCAGGCTGTTCATCGAATTGCCGATAATGTGTGCCCTGGTACATATTAATGACATAAGCATATATGCCACACATATTACAAGCACCGTATCAGCAGCCATTTTGGCAGCTCTTTGTAAAAGTGTATTTTCTTTATATCTTTTTCTGAATACTACATTCATTGACCGGTTCCTCTCAATTACGCTATAAAACATTATATAACAAAAAGGGACAATACTCAATTCAAAGTATAGTCCCTTTTTAATTACATATTAACAAAACCATTTAAGGACTTATTACTTAACAAGTTCCTTAACCTTAGCGCTCTTACCTGTTCTCTGTCTCAAGTAGTTAAGCTTAGCTCTTCTAACCTTACCATGACGAATAACTTCAATCTTCTCAACAATTGGTGAATGTACAGGCCATGTCTTCTCTACGCCGACACCGTTTGAATTCTTTCTTACTGTAAATGTCTCACGTACGCCGGTACCCTGTCTCTTCAGAACAGTTCCCTCAAACACCTGAATTCTCTCTCTGTTGCCTTCCTTGATCTTAGCTGATACTCTTACTGTATCACCTACGTTGAACTGTGGAGCCTCTGCCTTAAGCTGTGCAGACTCGATTTCCTTAATAATGTCGCTCATGTGTGACCTCCTTAATAATCTTGATGTTCTTAATACTTTCGTAACAGAGGACCATCTCTTTTTCACAACTATTCTAAGATATCATAAGTATAAATGTTTTGCAAGCAGATTTTCAATTATTTTTTTTCAAACTGCATTGAATACAGATGTTCATAGATGCCCTTCTTTGCAATAAGTTCATCATGGGTTCCCTCTTCTTCAATTCCGTTATCGGTGAGCACAAGGATTCTCCCTGCGTTCTTTATTGTTGAAAGTCTGTGTGCAATAACGAGCGTCGTGCGGTTCTTTGCAAGCTTTTCGAGTGATTCCTGAACGACTCTCTCGCTCTCATTATCCAGTGCCGATGTTGCTTCATCAAAAATAAGCACAGGCGGATTTTTCAAGAATACTCTTGCAATTGAAAGACGCTGTTTCTGTCCGCCCGAAAGCTTAACCCCTCTCTGTCCGATATCGGTGTCATAGCCGTTGGGAAGTGACATAATAAATTCATGCGCATTAGCATTTTTAGCGGCTGCAATCACCTCTTCACGGTCTGCATCAGGTTTTCCGTACCTGATATTCTCAAATACAGTACCTGCAAACAGATACACATCCTGCTGTACAATTCCTATGTGGTTGCGAAGACTTTTCAGTGTAATATTTCTGACATCTGTTCCGTCAAGTTTAACTGCACCTTCCGTAACATCATAAAATCTTGGAATAAGGCTGCAAAGCGTTGTCTTTCCTGCTCCTGACGAACCGACAAGCGCAATGTACTCTCCTGCCTTAATGTTAAGGTTAATATTACTGAGAACCGTATCCGTATCTTCTTCGTATCTGAATGATACATTGTCAAATTCAATATTTCCTTTGACATTATTGATTGCAACAGCATCAGGCCTGTCAGTAATATCCGGCTCTACAGCAAGTATCTCCATAAATCTCTCAAAGCCTGAATAGCCATTCTGAAACTGTTCCGTAAAATCAATAAGTGTTTTGATAGGGTCAGTAAAAACATTGATATACAGAAGAAACGTCACAAGGTCGGTAACATTTACCATACCCTTTTTTATAAAAAGCGCTCCTGCAACAATCACAACGACCTGAATCATTACGGTAAATGAGCCAAGACCTGCCTGATATCCGCCCATATAGCGGTAGCTTTCCCTCTTTGCGGATAAAAAACCATCATTGCCAACCATAAACTTCTGCTTCTCAATATCCTCATTTGCAAATGATTTGACAACTCTCATACCTGACAGATTATCTTCAATCTGTGCATTAATTCCTGCAATTTCCTCTCTGTTGCGCCTGAATGCCTTTTTCATTTTCCGATTAAAAACAAATGCATAACAAAGCATAAACGGTACAAGCACAAACGCTGCCACTGCAAGGTACGGGCTTATGCTCATCAGAATTATAAATGCGCCGATAATTTTAATAAGCGAGATAACAATATTCTCAGGTCCATGATGCAAAAGCTCGCTGATATCAAAAAGGTCAGTCGTAATTCTCGCCATAAGCTGCCCGACTTTCTGATTATCAAAGAAAGAAAATGACAGCTTCTGATAATGCTCAAATACCTCCCGGCGCATATCATATTCCATACGCGCACCCATTACATGACCGTAATTTGAGATAAAAAAATTACAGAAGCATTGTACTGCAACAAGAGCAAGCATTCCGACTCCCAGCATTATAATCGTTTTAAATGCTTTGGCATCCTCAAAATATATTACCGTCGATGTTATATATCTGATTATAACAGGTATTGATAATGCAATTCCCGCAGAACAAAGTGCAAAGAACATATCTGCAAAAAACACGCCTTTATAGGGTTTATAGTAAGAAATCATTTTCTTTAAATTATTTTTCATTTAACTTCACTTCCCTGGCATCAATCATTGTCTGAAGACTCATCATAATACCAAGTTTTGCATGATACCATGTGAGACCTCCCTGAAAGAACACTGAGTACGGGGCACGGAGCGGTCCGTCGGCACTAAGTTCAATAGATGAACCCTGCACAAATGCTCCGGCAGCCATAATAACCTCTGAATCATATCCCGGCATATCCCACGGTTCAGGTGTAACATAGCTGTCTACAGGGGCTGCCGCCTGAATTCCCTTGCAGAATGCGATAAGTCCTTCCGGTGTTTTAAGTTCAATTGCCTGAATTATATCAAATCTAGGCTCGCTTCCGTTAGGAATCACCTTATATCCAAGGTTTTCATATAAGTTAGCCGCAAATATCGCGCCTTTAAGTGCCCCCGCCGTAACCACAGGTGCCATAAAAAGTCCCTGATAAAATGACTGGTTTACGCCTAATGTAGCACCTACCTCCTTGCCAAGTCCCGGTGATGTAAGACGGTATGCTGCCTGCTCGACATACTCCTTCTTGCCGACGATATATCCGCCGCAAGGTGCAAGTCCGCCTCCCGGATTTTTGATAAGAGAACCGACTGTCAAGTCAGCTCCGACATCGCTTGGTTCTATTGTCTGCACAAATTCACCATAGCAATTGTCTACCATGCATATTATGTCCGGCTTAATTGACTTAATAAAACTGATAAGCTCGCCAATTCGTTCTACCGAAAGTGTCGGTCTTTGTGCATATCCCTTCGACCGCTGTATTGTTACCATCTTTGTCCTGTCATTTATTGCTGATTTAATTCCATCATAATCAAATCCACCATCAGGAAGTAAATCTACCTGCGCATATGTCACGCCATACTCTCTAAGACTTCCTTTTGACGGTCTGATTCCGATAATCTCATCCATAGTATCATATGGCTTTCCCACCGGTGAGAGCAATTCATCACCCGGACGTAAATTTGCTGCGAGTGCTACATTAAGTGCATGTGTACCACATGTAATCTGAGGTCTTACCAGCGCATCCTCTGTATGGAATATATCTGCATAAACCGCCTCAAGTGTCTCTCTTCCCGCATCATTGTATCCATATCCCGTTGTTCCCGCAAGATGCTCTGAGCCAACACGATTCTTCTGCATTGCGGCAATCACTTTCATCTGATTATACTCTGCCACTTCATCTATATCATCAAACCTTTTTTGAAGTCCGTCAATAATCTTATTTGAATAATTGATAAGTTCTTTTGATAATCCAAAGGCTTCATACATTTGTGCCATCTCTTCCAACCGCATTCCGTTCATATTTCTCCTCATTTCTTCTTTTTTACTAATATCAGCATGCTGTTATTTAATCAATTATATGTCTGGATTTAAGGACATCCAGCATAAACTTCTGTATTTTTTCGGGATTTCTGTCAAAATCCTGTATATTGACCCACACGACTTCCTTTTCACGTTTGAACCATGTAATCTGCCTTTTTGCAAAATGTCTTGTATCACGCTTGATAATATAAACGGCTTCGTCAAGCGTGATCTTCCCGTCAAGATAATCAAGTATTTCCTTGTAGCCTATGCCCTGCATTGAAACATATGACCTGTCATATCCCATTTCTTTCAGTTGTCTGACCTCATCCACAAGCCCGTCTTCAATCATCTTATCAACGCGCCTGTTAATGCGCTCATACAGGATATCTCTGTCATCATTAAGTACAAAATACACAAATTCATATGGTGACTTATTTTCCTTCTGCTCCTCATTATGCTTTGAAATAGGCTCACCGGTCTGATGATAATACTCAAGTGCACGAATTACACGCTTTACGTTATTGGGATGAATGTTTTTTGCCGAAACCTCATCTACAGCCGCAAGCATTGAATGTAGCTCGTTCTGCCTGCCTTCCTCTGCCATATTCTGAAGTGATTTGCGATATAATATATCCTCTGCCATGTCATGTGAATCGCTTGCCGGTACTTCATCATGTGTATTAGCCGAATCAAAATCAATGTCATACACAACTGATTGGATGTAAAATCCTGTTCCGCCTGCAATTATCGGAATGTGTCCGCGTGATATTATCTCGTCAATTGCCTGTTTCGCACGTTTTTGAAATTTTACAATATTAAAATCTTCATCAGGTTCAAACTCATCAATAAGGTAATGATTGACACCCTGCATTTCACCGGTAGTTATCTTTGCGGTACCAATATCCATATGCCTGTACACCTGCATTGAATCAGCACTTATGATTTCCCCGCCGACAGCCTTTGCAAGCCCTATTGAAGCTGCTGTCTTTCCAACTGCTGTAGGTCCTGTCAGTATAATTAATTTATTCATTCTCTATAAATTCCTGCCATCAATAATTTTAAACCAGTACATAATATAATACAGATCTCTTCCAAGCGCAAGACACATATCAGGATACTTTTAAGCTTAATCATTATACTATAAAACAACTTACTGTAAAAGTGAATATAATCAGCATAATAAAAATCCCTCTGACAATTACAGTCAAAACATCTGTCAAGTCAGAAGGATTTCTATGTATTTTTAATTAAATACAGAATTATTAGCCGCGGATTTTCTTAACGAGAGAAACAGCCTCTGCTGTCATTTCTTTGATCTTATCGAACTCGCCAGCCTTAATAAGGTCACCCTTTACCATCCAGCTTCCGCCGCAGCAGAATATCTTGTCACATGCAAGGTATTCTGAAATATTCTTAGCATTGATACCACCTGTAGGCATAATTCTTACTGTTGTGTAAGCTGCACACATAGCCTTAATCATATTAAGTCCACCGGCTGCCTCTGCTGGGAAGAACTTAACTCTTGTAAGTCCGCGCTTAACTGCCTGTGCAAGTTCTGAAGGTGTCACAATACCAGGAACAACCTCAATATTCTTAGAAATGCAGTAATCTACGATTTCAGGATCAAATCCAGGGCTTACAATAAGTGAAGCGCCTGCTGCAACTGCACGATCAACCTGCTCTGTTGTAAGAACTGTACCTGCTGCAAGAACCATATCAGGATATGCTTCGTGCATTCTGCGGATAGACTCCTCTGCTGCTGCAGTACGGAATGTTACTTCAGCACATGGAAGTCCGCCCTCATATAAAGCTTTAGCTAACGGAAGTGCATCATCTGCATCGTTAAGTACTACTACCGGGATTACTCCAAGTTCTTCAAATTTGTCTGCCATTGTACTCATAATAGTATAAACTCCTTTCTAATGCCGTATGCCATTTTGACACCGGTTTGTACCTCTTTTAATTATATACATTTTTTAAAAAATTGAAAGAGCAAATTTACATTTTAAGCCATTATTTCAATCCGACTTATTGTATTATTGTCGCTTGTCATCTTTCTTATCACCTGTCAATTTACATCAAATTTTAAAGTGAGATTTACAATTTCATTTTGTCCCGGGAATTTGCAGTGCCATCCCCAATTGGAAACACCGCTTGTTGTAATTGCATACACATCTCCAAACATCTTGTCCTTTTCTATCGGCTTCAGCGCAGGAGATATAAGCCTTCTCATTACATTAACAAACGGAAGAATCTCACCATGTGTATGTCCGCATAAAACAACATCAATTCCTTTATTCTCAAATGAAGCAATATCTTTCGGTATATGCTGCAAAACAATAGTCGGATGCTGTGTATTTACCTTATCATCTGCTATGATTGAATCTATATCCTTAAGCTCGTAATTATCATCACCGCGACCTATCAGTTCAATGCCCAAATCATTAATAAAAACACCGCTGTTAGACAATATTCTGATATTGGCACCATTTAATGCGTTCTCAATCCGGCTGCTGCATGCATAGTCATGGTTTCCATATGCATAATAAGTCCCATATGGAGCATTAATGCCTTTAAAACATTCAGCAAATGCCTTCAAATCCGCCTCTGAAGTCGTTTCATCAAAACAATCACCCACAATGACCACCATGTCCGGATTTTGTGAATTCAGTGTATCTACAAGACTTTTCATCTTTTCTCCGAAAAGACCGGCGCCTATATGCAAATCTGCTATAACCGCTATATTTACTTCACTTACATTAGCCTGCTTATTAATCGAATATTCATATTTATTTACATTCAAATGCTCCATGTTAATATATCCGAGAATAAAAACAACAAATATGTAGATAGAACATAATCCGTAAAACAAACCGCGGTTACTTATGAAACGGTATACACAGTTATTTGTTTTCTTTATCCATCTAAAAAAATGGACTAACAGTTCCCAGATAGGAATAATTGGGATATGCATCAATACCTCAACTATATAAAGACTTGATATAAATATAATTATGTCTTCAAGCAATCCGTCAGGCATGTAACATGTAACAAGAAACAGTGCCAGCACGGAAAGTGTTCCGACGATATGCCATATGATAAACGGTATTCGCAATGCGCGCTTTTTTTCAGGAATACGTACATGAATCAAAAACACTGTCAATCCTAAAAGTATTATTGCAACCATTCCGATTAAAATTTTAACTCTTGCACTAGTCATATGAAATACCTCTTTCTGTATATCTGCATTTTATTGCTTTTTTGAAAATAAATCATATTTATAGTACCATAAAATGCCATTTTCGACAAGAACAGACAAAATATTACTTACACCAAATCATTCAATACAGTTGTAATATGCTTTGAAATGTCAGTGAACTCTTTTAAATCTTTTTGAGCCAGGCTGCGTACTATATCAGTTCTTACAACAGTCATATCCAATGATGTTTTCTCGGCAAGACGATAGAATTCCCTGTGTTTTCCTGCTCTCTTTGCATCCTGTATATATTCAACAAGCGTATTCTCATCTATTCTCCATGATGTAACCAATTCTTTTACCGCATAATCTTCCCCTACAGTAAGCAAATATTTCTCAGGCCAGACATCTCCCGGAAGGTAGCATAACCTTGTAGACAGCCACGCTTCAACGTCATCCTTTTTTTCTCTTTCAAGCATCTGCCAGACCTGCTTTTTTGCCTGTTGCATCTGACTTTTCTTGTCTCCGTCCAAAAATGCAATACACGCATTATTTTTATCCCTGTAACATGCACAGAGCTGTCGTAAAACTGCCTGATCAGAGCCTATCGGCACAATGCGTACACGCTCCCGCATATTTTGCGGAAGCATATATAAAACAATAGTTTTGCCAACTTCATCTTCTGTATATATGGTAATCTCTTTTTTTCTGCCACCGGATAAATGTCCCAGGGCAAATGCAGAAGAAATTCCTTTATAAATTGACGTATGATCTTCAAATGCCTCAATATAGAAGCGTGCATCAGGCGGAACAGCATCAATAATATTAGCAGAATGTGTTGAGCATATAATCTGGCAGTGCATTTCAAAACATAATTTCTTCAACTCTTCCATAAGCCGCTGCTGCGCTTCCTCATGCAGTCCAAGCTCTATTTCATCAATCACAAGGAGTGTGTTCTTTCCCGCTGAAAATAGCTCAATCAGAAGAGTAAAAACTGCATTTTCTCCGGCACCCATATTAAATCCCGAATAGTGTGAATTATTCCTGTCGACAACGAACAGTCTTCTTCTGTCTACCGTTCTCAAGTCAAGTGTTTTATAATTTTTTCCCATAATTCTGCTGGCAATTTCAAGAATTTTGTTCTTGGTATTTTCTTCAAGAGTAACAGACTTATACCTGTTCAGACAATTTTTCTCAGTCTTTCTCTCTCCGGGAGGTACAATCCTCTGAATCCCGGAAAATATTACGTTGCGCTTGGCACGTGTCTGGTATGTATTCCACTTACCGCCTTTATTTTTAAATCGTTTCTGATAGCCGATACCATCATAAACCTTTTTTGTCTGTGTATCCCTCCAGTGATTAAGGCTTTTATACCATATTTCAATGCCTTCAACCTTAACCTCGTCTGCAGTCTGCGTAAAAAAATCACTGAATGTATAATAGTTTTTATTCCTGTCACTTGGGATATAGCCATTTTTATTATTGTGATATGCACAGCACGCAATGGCCAGAAGTGTTGATTTGCCGGAGCCATTCTTCCCTGCTATCACGCTGATTGGATATTCCATTTCAATTTTAAAAGGATGAAGTCCACGCAATGTGCCTTTAGTCATCTTTATCTCAAGCAGACTTTTTGCTTCAATATCCGATGAAAACCATCTTCTGTTCTTTACATCTACATCTGAATCCCTGTATCCCATTCTATAATAATCTCCATTCCTCAGTTGCTTTAGTATCTTTATTAACCAAAAATATTATACTATAATATTCATTATATTAAAAGAGAAAAAGAGAAATCTGTGATAAAATGTGATGTGTTTTGAGTGGCAACCGGAAATCTAGTCTTTCCAATACTGCTTCACATATTCTTCAACCACATAGGCTTCCTTTCTTTCGTTACCTGCAGGAAGCACCATCACTCCCCGCCTCATTATTGGGATAATCAAGCAAAGAGTTCGTAAGACGGCAAATGCCATAGAATAATTGCAGAAATCCGTAAGTGCGAGGATGTGCACATTAATATGAAAACGGATTATTATAAATCAGAACTTTAATTGCTTTTTTGCATTATAGCATCTGTATTATAAAAATGCAAGTATTATTTTAATTATTATTTTAACTGATATAGTGTCAGAAAAGTAAAATAGCACTATTTATCCAGCCACTCTGACATTCTATAAGAAATAATTACCAAAGTATATTATAATTGTAATTGTTATAAAGCATAATTATATTTTTTTAAGAATAGCAATAAAATTATTATTAAAGTTACCAATCTAAAGTTTTTATACCATAAATATATCCATGTTTTACTTTATTATTAATTAATTTTGTTTTTAATACAGTATTAATAAAATTTATTGCATTTATAATTGTATATGATATTATCATATACAAGAAATAATTAAAATTAATATTACAATATAAAAAAGAGGTATGATCATGAAAAAATATCCAAACAGAATTAAAGATTTACGAATAAGCAAAGGCATAACTCAGCTTCAGTTAAGCATGGAACTTGAATGTACTCAGGAAAGCATAAGTGCCTATGAAAACGGCAGAACACTTCCAAGTCTTTCAATACTTATGAAGATGAGTACTATATTCAATGCCAGCATGGATTATATTATGATGCGAAGCGACTACAGGTCATATGTTGACACCGAGAATATCAGCAAGGATGAGCGCAGGCTTCTCACTTACTATAAGATGCTCGGCCATATGCAGAAAGAAAAGGCAATCGCTTATATGCAGGGCATGATTGATACAGGCTCAATTTATTAACCTCACGATAATGCTGTATGAAAAGAACAATCATTCTATATATGATGGATTATTCTCTTCATACAGCATTTTTACATTATAGTCAATTTGATATGGTTTTGCCCGCTTGCATGTGCATATATTGTGTCTTAATTATATAATACGTTTAAATTTTCGTTCTATCTCATACTTTGACATTGAAATCAATGTAGGTCTTCCATGAGGACAATTATACGGATTGTCTGCTTTCATAAGCTGCTCAATGAGATTTTGCGCTTCGGCGGGCGACATTTTCATATTGCCTTTAACCGCTGCCTTACATGACATTGATGCAACCTTTTGCACAATAAGCTCCGGTTTTTGCAGTCCGCCATCCTCCACCAGCGAATCAAGGATTTCAATAAGAAGCTCCTTATCATTGAGATTGGGGAGTGATGCTGGCATTCCCGTCACCTTGTATTCATTACCGCCAAAACTCTCTATCTCAAACCCCAGTTTTTCAAAGACTT
This sequence comes from uncultured Bacteroides sp., assembly GCA_945913015.1. Lineage (GTDB taxonomy): Bacteria > Bacillota > Clostridia > Lachnospirales > Lachnospiraceae > Bacteroides_F. Next base: position 115,000 of record CAMECH010000004.1, on the reverse strand, counting down.
CCAGATTACCTGACAGTATCTCCTTTTCCCTCATGTTAAGGCTTAGTATAACAGGCGGCGTAATCATCTGTGTGTCCATCTGCTTCTCTTCAAGCAGATGCATCGTCTTCTCATACAGTATTTTTTCATGAGCTGCATGCTGGTCCATAATAAAAAGCTTATCATCATATTCAATCAGCCAGTATGTGTCAAAAATCTGCCCTATAAGCTTTGGCTTTGGCACTGCCGCTTCATCCTGATGCGATTCCCCGGATTTCTGTCTGACTGCGTCAAACAGCGACATCTGTTCCTGCTTTGCAATCTGTTGGTTAATCAATATATTCTTTTCAATATGTTCTTTAATGTCAGGCGTTTTGACATCCTGTGCCTTGACGTCCGGTGATATTCTGATATCCGGTATCTTGACATCCTGTGCCTTGGCTGCCGCTTTATAAGCAGGCGTCTCCTCACTTATTCTGTCAGCCTGCCTCTCTTCGTTATATTTCTTCTGCTGTGCTTCTCTCTTAACTTCAAACGGCTCAGGCATTCTCGGCTGTGACGGCGTCTTCTGCCGCAGCTCTGTATTCTGTGCCGTATGTTGTACTGTATTCTGTGCCGTTGGCTGTGCCGCTTCCTTTTCCTTTTTGTCGTCAAATCTGACTTCAGGTATCAGTTCCCTGTGCGAAAGTGCATCGCGAACCGCATTCAGCACAAAATCATAGACATACTCATTTTTTGAAAAACGAAGCTCCATCTTGGTAGGATGAACATTTACATCTATTATTTCCTGATTAATCGTAAAATGCAGTGCTGTAAACGGATACTGATGAGCCATTATGTAGCCTTTGTATGCCTCTTCAATTGCACGCGTGATGATATTGCTCTTGATGTACCGCCCATTGATAAAGTAATTTTCGTACATGCGGTTTCCTCGGCTTATCATAGGCTTTCCGATAAAACCTGAAATCTCTATATCTTGTGTTTTCCTTGAAATTTCAAGAAGATTTGCGGTAATGTCTCTTCCGTTCACATGATAAATGATATCCTTCAGGTTGCCGTTTCCGGAAGTATGCAGCTTGTTCTGGTTGTTATTGATAAATCTGAAAGAAATTTCCGGATGCGAAAATGCCAGATGCTCAATCAGACCGCTTACATATCCGGCCTCAGTTACAGCCGTTTTAAGGAACTTGCGCCGCACAGGTGTATTATAGAATAAATTTCTTACAATAAATGTCGTTCCTTCGGGTGCACCAACCTCTTCAATAGAGACTTCATGTCCACCCTCAATAACATATCTTGCCCCCGAAAATGCCGGTTTAGTTTTGGTAATCAGCTCAACCTGAGCAACGGCCGCAATACTTGAAAGTGCTTCACCTCTAAAGCCAAGTGAAGTCACGCACATCAAATCCTCAACGGATTTAATTTTGCTTGTCGAATGACGCAGAAATGCCATAGGAAGCTCACTTTTATCAATTCCGCAGCCGTTGTCCGTCACGCGGATAAATGAGATTCCGCCGTCTTTAATTTCGACAGTTATCGCAGTAGCCTTTGCATCAATGGCATTTTCGACAAGCTCCTTTACCACTGAAGAAGGCCGCTCAATCACCTCACCGGCAGCAATTTTATTAATTGTATTCTGGTCAAGAATCTGAATTGCCAAAGTATTGTTTTCCTTTCTTCCTTACTTCCATCTGTTCTTAATCTTGTTCTGCAGCTTGTAAAGAGTGTTAAGTGCATCAATCGGTGTCATATTTCCTATATCAAGCGAATTGATTTCATCCACGATATCATCATCTTTTGCTGTATCAAATAAAGACATCTGATTTACTTCAAGCTCATTTTTCCTGATATATTTTTCATCAGGCTTCTTCTTATCGTACTGTGCAATTTCTTTTGCCTTCTGAGAAATATCGGCATCGCTCAGTTCATTGACAAGCTCCTTTGCACGTGCGATGACAGAATCGGGAACACCCGCAAGCTTTGCCACCTGGATACCGTAGCTTTTATCTGCTCCGCCCTTGACAATCTTTCTTAAGAAAACTATATCGTCACCCTGCTCCTTTACCGCAATGCAGTAATTGTTCACACCGCCAAGCATTCCCTCAAGCTCTGTAAGTTCGTGGTAGTGTGTGGCAAAAAGCGTCTTGGCGCCAAGCAGATTTTTGTTGCTTATATGTTCAACTACTGCCCATGCAATTGACAATCCGTCAAATGTGCTTGTACCGCGACCAATCTCATCAAGGATAAGCAGACTCTTGGCAGTCGCATTGCGGAGTATATTTGCCACCTCCGTCATCTCCACCATGAATGTACTCTGTCCTGATGCAAGGTCGTCGGACGCTCCGACTCTTGTAAAAATTCTGTCCACAATACCTATATTGGCAGAAGCTGCCGGGACAAATGACCCAACCTGCGCCATAAGAACAATAAGCGCGGTCTGTCGCATATACGTTGACTTTCCCGCCATATTAGGGCCCGTAATTATCGAAATGCGGTTTGAGTTGTTGTCAAGCATCGTATCATTTGCAATGAACATGTCATTTGATATCATCTTTTCAACAACAGGGTGTCTTCCCTCTTTTATATCGATAATACCTTTGTCATTAATCTTAGGTCTTACATAGTTGTTCTGCTCTGCAACAAGCGCCAGTGATGCAAAAACATCTATCTTTGCAATAGCTTTTGCTGTTGACTGTATTCTCGTTACCTGCGATGCAATTGTTTCGCGAACCTCCACAAAAAGCTCGTATTCAAGCGAATAGAGCCTGTCCTCAGCACCAAGAATTACGTCTTCAAGATTTTTCAGTTCGTCTGTTGTGTAGCGCTCTGCATTAGCAAGAGTCTGCTTTCTTATCCACTCTGCAGGAACAAGTTCTTTGTAGGAGTTTGTCACCTCAAGATAATATCCAAAGACCTTATTATACTTGACTTTGAGGTTCTTAATTCCTGTCTTCTCACGCTCTCTTTCCTCAAGCTCGGCAAGCCATGTCTTTCCGTCTGTTTTGGCCTTGCGAAGCTCATCCGCCTGTGCGTTATATCCATCCTTAATGATTCCGCCCTCGCGTATTGTTATAGGAGGGTCGTCTACAATCGCCGACTCAATCAGCTTATATAAATCCTCAAGCGGATCAAGCTTATCATGTATGCCACGCATAAGCTCCGAATCAAACGAGCTTATCAGGCTTTTGATATACGGAAGCATCTGCAATGAAGAACGAAATGCAATCAAATCTCTGGGATTGGCAGTTTTGCAGCTTATTTTGCTCATAAGCCTTTCAAGGTCATATACAGGATTCAGATACTCCCTGATTTCTTCTCTTGTAATAACATTATCATTGAATTCAGCAATAACATTCTGTCTATTTATAATTTCATCATAATCAACCAGCGGCTGTTCAATCATTGTACGCAGCCTTCTTGCGCCCATTGCAGTCTTTGTCTTGTCAAGTACCCACAGAAGCGAGCCTTTTTTCTGCTTCTCACGGAGTGTTTCCACAAGTTCAAGGTTTCTTCTTGATGAGCTGTCAATCAGCATATATTTTCCTGTTGTATACGGCATAAGCGTAGTCAGGTGCTCAAGCGCATTTTTCTGTGTTTCAAGAAGATACTGAAGTATTGCACCCGCTGCAACTATTCCGATTGAATAGTCTGCAAGTCCGAGCCCGTCAAGGCGGGAAACCTTAAAGTGTTCGCAAAGCTTTTTTACGCATACTTCATCATCAAAATACCAGTTTGGCAGTGTAGATACTGAAATACCAAGTTTTTCACGAACCGGTTCCAGATTAATCCCGCTCATAGCAAAGTATTCATTGACAATAATCTCTGATGGTACAAATTTATTAATCTCATCAATAAGAATGTTTCCCGATGTTACTTCGGTCACAAAATAATCGCCTGTTGAGAAGTCGACAATTGAAATACCTATGCCGTCTCCCAAATAGACGATGCTCATAAGATAATTATTTTTTGACTCATCAAGCGCCTGCATATTAAGATTGGTACCGGGAGTTACAACTCTTATAACCTCTCTTTTCACTATGCCTTTGGCAGTCTTCGGATCCTCCACCTGCTCACATATGGCGACCTTGTATCCCTTTGAAATCAGTTTATTTAAATATGTGTCCACTGCGTGATAAGGAACGCCACACATAGGTGCGCGCTCCTCCTGTCCACAGTCTTTTCCTGTAAGTGTAAGTTCAAGTTCCTTGGATGCTTTTACTGCATCATCAAAGAACATTTCATAAAAATCTCCAAGTCTGTAAAAAAGGATGCAGTCCTGATAATCCTTCTTTGTGTCAAGATACTGCTGCATCATCGGTGTATACTGAGGCATTTTACTCTCCATTTCAAATCAATCGGCAATCTGCTCACCGAAGTAATAAAAGCCTTTTCCTTCAATAAGGCGGACATTCACTATTTTACCTATCAGCTCACTGCTTCCCGGGAAATGCACCAGTGTATTGTTGGTCATTCTTCCGGTTACAAGTGCATCATCATGGTCATTAACCGATTCCACAAGAACCTTCTGCGTTGTATTAACATATTTGTTAATATTCTTTTCCGAAAGCTTAGAAATCTCTGCAAGAAGCCTGTCAAAGCGGTCTTTAACAACATCCTCCGGAACCTGCTCAGGCATGGTTGCGGCAGGCGTTCCCGTTCTCTTTGAATAGATAAATGTATATGCGCTGTCATATTCAGCTTTCCGGACGACATCCATTGTTTCAAGGAAATCTTCTTCCGTCTCACCCGGGAATCCTACGATTATATCTGTTGTAATTGCCACATCCGGAATCTCTTTTCTTATTCTGTCAACCAGTTCAAGATAATGCTCCTTTGTATATCTGCGGTTCATAAGCTTAAGAATCCTTGAGCTTCCTGACTGCAACGGCAGATGTACATGATTGCAGATTTTCTTTGAATTTTTCATAACCTGAATTAATTCATCCGACAAATCCTTTGGATGAGGTGTCATAAACCTGATTCTTTCAAGCCCGTCTATCTTCTCAATCTCTGCAAGAAGATGCGCAAATGTAATCGGATTTTCAAGATTTTTGCCATAGGAATTAACATTCTGACCTAACAGCATAACCTCAACAACGCCATCAGCGACAAGCTTTTCAATCTCACGTATGATATCCTTCGGTTCCCTGCTTCTTTCTCTGCCTCTCACATAAGGCACTATACAGTAACTGCAGAAATTATTACATCCGAATGTAATATTAACCCCCTGTTTGAAGCTGAATTTACGTTCATTAGGAAGCTCTTCGACAATTTTGTCTGTATCCTTCCAGATGTCAATTATCATACTGTCTGATTCAAATCTGTTCACCAAAAGCTCCGCAAGCTTATAAATGTTATGCGTTCCAAATACAAGGTCAACAAATCTGTATGATTTTCTTATTTTCTCAACGACATCCGGCTCCTGCATCATACATCCGCAAAGACCAATCATCATATTCGGATTGGAACGCTTCTTTGCGCCAAGATGCCCGAGTCTTCCATATACCTTAAGATTGGCATTTTCACGGACGGTACATGTGTTGTAAAGCACAAAATCCGCATCCTCAGAGTCTTCCGGGATATATCCAATCTGCTCAAGTATTCCCATAAGCTTCTCGGAATCTCTTGCATTCATCTGACACCCGAAAGTTGCTATATGACATGTCAGTTTATGTCCCGCTTTCTCACTCAAATCACTGACATACTTTTTTGCCTTAGCCATATAATAATACTGGCGTGCAGGCTCATCATCGGGAGCATTTGAATTTATATCAATATTCTGTAATATACTTTTAAAATCTTCCATTTTACTAATTCTCAATCTGTTATATTTTCCTGTTTGTTATTAACTTGCTGTCTTTATTTCCATTCCGTATTTTTTGCTAAAGTCTTCTGCTGTAAGCGGCTTATCATAATAATATCCCTGAATGCAGTCCGGCGAAAGATTCATAACTGTTTTAAGCTCATCTTCGGTCTCAACACCCTCCATACAAACCTTAAGCTTAAGACTGTGTGCAAGGTCTGTCACATGCTTGACAAGCATATAATTATACTCACTTTCATTGATATTCTGGATAAAAATTCTGTCAATCTTGATAAGTCCGAACATCATTTCTTTTACATATCTTAAGTTTGAATATCCTGTACCAAAGTCATCTATTGCAAGCTGGAATTCACTGTCCGCAAACGAGCCGAGTACATTGCGTGTTGCATGGTTTGACTCAAGCTGTCCGCTCTCAGTTACCTCAAACACTATATTGTTGTGTGAAATTCCAACACTGTCTATCTGCTCAAGCATATCCTTTACGACATCACTTTTCAGAAGCTGCACAAATGACAGGTTAATATTCATTCTGAAATCAGGTATAAATCTCTGCCATTCAAGACACTGCTTTGCTGCCGTCATCGTAATCCACTTGCCAAGAGGGATTATAAGACCGCTTAATTCCAGTATCGGAACAGTAACAGCCGGCGAAACGAAGCCATATTTCTTGCTGTTCCAGCGAAGCAGTGCTTCTGCACCGTACAGAGTGTTGTCAGACGGATGCACAATCGGCTGGTAATATAACTCAAAGCCCTCAAAGCCGTTATTTATCGACATTCTGAGTTCTTCCTGTATATCAAGCTTCTTTATATACTCATTATGCTCTTCCTCATCATACTCAACAAAACTGTTCTTACCCAGAAGCTTTGCCCTGCTTAGTGCAAACTTTGCCTTCATTACAGCATTTTCAATAGTTGTCTCTTTAGTATCAAAAATCACCGAACCGGCTGATATTGTGTAAAACAGCTGATATGATAACTCTTCCATGAATTTGTCAACGCTTGAGCGTATTTCTTTATATATATTCTTGAAACCGTCTCTGGAGACAAAACCACTTTCAATGGAAAAAACCGCAAAAAGATCACCGTCAAGTCTGAATACCTGTCCTGAACACCCGACTGCATTTTCAATAAATCTGGCAGTATTACTAAGCACGGTATCCCCAACCGATGTTCCATGCCATTCATTGATGCCCTTGAAATTGTCTATGCCTATTATCATAAGACCTGCCTGATAGCGGCCTATTTCATTGATAAAATCAAGCCTATCCTTAAGGACACCGCTTTGGTACAGACCTGTAACCTTATCAATTCTGTTCTGCCTGCCAAGCTCGGAAATTCTTCCAATCATGTATCTCGGCTTATCATTATCATTGATGATAATTCCTCTGCAGCTAATCCAGATTGGATTTCCAAACTTATCAAGCCATCTGTACTCAAGATTATGAATATTCTTCTTACCGACCTTCAATTCTTCCAAATCGTTATTAATAAGCTGCACATCATCAGGATAAAATAAATTATTAAGAACAACAGATGCGTTATAAAACTTTCCTTCCTTTAATGCAAATACCTTGGTAGCACGCTCGGTTATAGCATAATAATCTGTTTCAAAATCAAAGAAATACATGTAATCATCAGTGCATTGCTCGATTACTTCAAGTACGGAAAGCAGATATTCTCTTTCCGCATCACTTTTTATACTAAGCACCATGATGTTCCCCCTTTCGTCCCGCATGTTGCTATCTTATCTGTCCATCACCATAAATAACATATTTACTGGTTGTAAGCTCATTAAGTCCCATCGGACCTCTTGCATGAAGCTTCTGCGTGCTTATACCGATTTCAGCACCAAAACCAAATTCAAATCCGTCTGTAAATCTTGTTGAAGCATTTACATAAACCGCTGCCGCATCAATTTCATTCAGGAAACGCTGCGCATTAGCATAATCCTTTGTGATAATTGACTCCGAATGTCCCGTATTATATCTGTTGATGTGTGCAATAGCTTCATCTATCGAATCAACAGTTTTAACTGAAATTATATAATCAAGATACTCTTTTCCCCAGTCATCTTCAGTTGCCGGAACGAGCCTTCCATCAGCAGCACACGCTCTTTCATCGCCGCGCATCTCAACACTGCTTTCTGATAATTTATCCGCAATTGCAGGAATCGCTTTATCTGCTATTGAAGAATGTATAACAAGTGACTCACATGCATTGCACACTCCGATTCTTTGTGTCTTTGCATTATTGATAATATTTACCGCCATATCAATATCCGCAGACTCATCAACGTATACATGGCAGTTTCCTGTTCCTGTCTCTATAACAGGAACTGTGCTGTTGTTGACAACCGCCTTAATGAGTCCGGCACCGCCTCTCGGAATGATTACATCAACATACTCATTCATCTTCATAAGTCTGTTTACCGATTCATGTGATGTATCTGTAATGAGCTGTACGGCATCAACACATGCTCCTGCCGTTTCAAGCGTCTTTCTTATAACATTTACAATTGCCATGTTGGAAAGTATCGCATCACTTCCGCCGCGGAGTATCACCGCATTGCCTGATTTAAAGCAAAGTCCGAAAGCATCTGCCGTAACATTAGGTCTTGACTCATATATCATTGCAATTACACCAAGCGGAACTGACATTTTGCCAATCTGCAGCCCGTTAGGACGCCTTTTCATTGAGCTTACCGTACCGACCGGGTCTTCAAGCTCCACAACCTGAAGCAGTCCTTCCGTCATACCTTTTATTCTTGCATCCGTAAGAAGAAGTCTGTCAACAAGTGCAGGCGGCATTCCGTTTTCCTTTGCATTTGCAATATCTTTTGCATTTTCTGCAACTATGTAATCTTTACTTGCTAAAATCTGTTCTGCAACATTTTTAAGAATGTCGTTTTTGGCTGTTGTTCCAAGCTTACCAAGCCATCTTGACGCTTCTTTGGCATTTTGTCCTACAACCTCTAATGATTCCATTTTTCTCCATTCCGAGAACGCCTTTTGTCATATTCTTGAAAATACGCGCTTCTCACTTATTATAATATCTGCCTTAATATCCGTAGGCTCCATCTGCGGACATTTATCTATTATCTGAAAATCATGACACACGGCAATTTTAAGCATTTTATCGTGTTTTTGAAGAAATGTGTCATAATATCCGCCGCCATATCCGATTCTGTTAAATTCTTCATCAAATGCAAGTCCCGGAAGAATTATTACAGAATTTTCATCATTGATTTCATCATCATTAATATAGTTTAATCCGGAAGGCTCCGGTATTCCGTATGCCCCCGGAGTAAGCTCGTTATCAAAGTCCCTGATTGCATAAAAATGCATGCTTCTTTCACCACAGACTTTCGGGACCAGAACCTCTTTTGCGCCCAATGCAATTTCAGCTTTAATCAGCGGGATTGTAGCAACCTCCTGATTATAATTCACATAGATAAAAAGCCTGTCCTTTTCGCTATACTGCGGAATACGTCTCAGCCTCTCACAGATTGTTCTGCTGTTTTCTTCTATTTGTGCAGCAGTCATGCTCTTTTTAAGAGCCCTCATCCTTGAACGCACCTGCGATTTATTCTCTTTAATTTCCATTTTCAAATGCCTTTTTTGCCTCGGCTTCCATCTTCTCTTCATGACGTTTCTTAACGTCAATCATGCTTCCGTCAGGGTTCTGTATTTTGATTGTCTCAAGAGTCCCTCTTAAATTTTCCCTAAACGCTGCAATATACGCTTTGCGAAGCTTAGCCTGCTCATCAAGCTCTGCACTTGTCAGACCTTCTGCCTTTGATTTGCGATACAATTCATTAATTCTGTCTAAATCCTTCTGAGTTACCATAATTATTCTCCGTCAGTCTTCTTTCTGAAGCACTGTATAATTTTATGTGCAGAATATTAAAAGATTGTCATCATCCGTCACTGCACAGCCGGCACACACAGCTCTTTCCCTAAGCACATAATTCTGTATATCCGGAAAGCGGTATACAAAAATATAGTTTTTCTCTTTAAAAAACAGTTTTCTGCCGACATGCTTTGCAACTACCACAATATCATTCTTGATGTATTTTACTTTATAATCACTTCCGAGTTTCCATTCGCATTTCTGTGTATTAAGGTTAATCAGCTTTGTGCACCGCTCATCAACCTGAAGATAATACATCGTATCATTAATCAGATATGTTCTCCATGCATCGGATATCCTTACATTGTCGTTAACGCGCACTTTGGTGACATTATTTGCATAATCGTAAGCAAATATTTCTTCCTTCTGTGCTGTCAAATCAACCTTTGAATAGATAATGCATCCTTCCATCAGCTTCATGTGCGGAAATGTTGTATTCTCGCTATTCTCGTCCAGTATGTCAATTACAACCTGCTCTTTCCTTAGAACAAGGTCTGACAGAAGCTGTCTGAAATTAACCATTCCTATTGCTTCACGCTCGCGGCACAGCTCATCATGCATGCCATAAAGCTTATATTCAAGATTTGAGGTTCCGATTTTGATTGCACAGATATTGCCGTCCACAGGAATCACACAGTCTATCCCGGACTGTGCCAGCAACGGAACAGAAATCTCAGCACGTGTTTGGTCCGCAATATTGTAAAGATAAATATCATTCATTTTAAGATATTCTGTATCTGATTTGGAACTAACCACATCCTGCGTCTGTATAAGTAGATATCCCTTATCTGCAATGATAACCTTAACTTTTTTTCTGTAAAGCTCTGACAGATAGTAATTTTCAGTATGGATTACCTCCCCGTCAGCTTCAGCTATTGAATATCTGATAATACTTACTACAATGCCATCCGATGAATTGCGTACAGCCGTAGTGAAGTAGACATAATCATGCGAACATGTTACGTCTGTAAATTCATAAATGCTGTATTTGTCCACTTCTGGCATAATTTCCTGTTTTGAATTGCTGTCAACATCTACAAGCACGTACTTTTTACCCGTATAACTTCCAATTCTGTGTTCAGCATCAGAAATCATAAGCATCAGGCTGTCCTCAACAGGTATGCACTTATCACCATTGAAATTACGAATCAGCTTAATATCCACGCAATAGCTCCCATCTATTCAATCATTTTCAATAAATCAAAGTTATCTTTCCTGTTTGAACAAAACAGTGTTCCTACATTTTCTCCGTTAATAATCTTAGCTATGTTGTCAAGGTTGTCCGCATTGGTTATTACCATGTCAGCTCCCGAATATGTAGCAATCTGTGCAGCCACAAGCTTTGCTGACATACCGCCGGTTCCTACATTGCTTGACGATGATGTTCTTCCCATGCGAAACAGTTCCTCATCGAACTCCCTTACCTCTTCTATAAATCTGGCATCTTTATTCAGTTTTGGGTCATCCGTATACAGTCCGTCAATATCAGATAAAAGAATAAGCAGGTCTGCACCTATAAGGTATGACACTATTGCCGAAAGCCTGTCATTATCGCCAAATGTCTGCACATGCTGGATTTCGTCTGTCGAAACAGTATCATTTTCATTAACAACAGGTATTGCTCCCAGACGCAGAAGCTCCTTGAAAGTATTCTCTGCATTCTGTCTGCTTATCTCGTTAATTATTGAATATTTGGTCATAAGTACCTGTGCGGCAATCTGGCTGTACTCTGCAAATATCTTCTGGTAAATCATCATCAGTCTCGCCTGTCCGATAGCTGCGCAAGCCTGCTTTACCGGAAGTTCATCAGGTCTTTCGTTAAGTCCTATTGCCATCCGCCCTACCGCAATGGCTCCTGATGACACAAGCACGACATCCTTTCCCGAATTGCGCACATCACATAAAATTCTGACGAGCTTTTCGATTTTAACTAAATCAAGTTTTCCTGTCTCCGGATGCATCAGTGAAGACGAACCGATTTTAATTACTATCTTCTTTCTGTCCTTCAAAGCCTCTCTATAACTGCTCATCATCTACACCACCACATAATTTAAAATATACCAATATAATAACACATTTTACTCTACAAGTCACTATTTTTCATTTAAAATGCTGATTGCAACCTTTTCAGCCACTCTGATTCCATCCATAGCCGCAGAAGTAATGCCGCCGGCATATCCTGCGCCTTCTCCGCATGGAAAAAGTCCTGCAACACTCGACTCATATTTTTCGTTATCACGCACAATTCTCAGCGGACTTGACGTTCTGCTCTCAACGCCGGAAAACACAGCCTCATCCATGTCATAACCATGTATAGTCCGCTCAAATGCACTCATGCTTTCGATAATTGCATCACCTACAAACTGAGGCAGAGCCCCTCTTACATTGGCAAGCTCATATCTGCCTTTTATCTGCGGAGTTACGCAGCCAAGTCCGGTCGAAGCGACATTTGCCTTAAAATCAGCCACAAGCTGCACCGGAACATGTCCGTTGCCGTTTTTGTATGCCATCTTCTCCATCTGCCTTTGAAATTCAACGCCGGCCAGGGGATTTACATTTTCATTGCATACCGCTCCGGCAGAATAGTCCTCAGGGGTTACGGTTACAATAAGTGCGCTGTTGGCATTGCTTCCGTTACGCCCCGAATAACTCATTCCGTTGACCGCAAGCATCCCTTTCTCGGAAGATGCATTAACCACATAACCTCCCGGGCACATGCAGAATGAATATACGCCCCTGCCGCTTAAAGTCTGGTTAGTCAGTTTGTAATCCGCCGCAGGAAGTGCATATTTAGTCTCACCATACGCACTTACATCTATCAGCTTCTGCGGATGCTCTATCCTGAGTCCCACTGCAAATGCTTTTGCCGTCATATTAACCTTCTTGTCATACAGCATTTTAAATGTATCCCTTGCACTGTGTCCAGGTGCAAGAATAACACAGTCGGCATCTATTTTCTTAATCTCACCCGTGCGTACATTTCTGACCGTTACAGCGCTTATTCTGCCGTTATTCTGCTCGAAATCATCAAAACATGTGTCAAATTGTATCTCTGCTCCAAGCGAAATAATCTCTCTTCTTATATTTTTCACCACATCGCACAGTACATCTGTTCCGATATGTGGCTTGTTTACGTATGTAACCGACTCATCCGCCCCAAATTCCGCAAATATCTTAAGCACTTCTTTCATCCTGTGCGCCGAATCCTTAACTGACGTATTCAGCTTTCCGTCTGAAAATGTTCCTGCGCCGCCCTCTCCAAACTGCACATTAGACTGAGTGTCAAGCTCATCGGTAAGCCAGAAATGTTCTACCGATTTTTTTCGTTCATCAACACTCTGCCCTCTCTCAATCACAAGCGGTTCAAGTCCGCACCTTGCAAGCATAAGCGCAGCAAACATTCCCGCCGGGCCAAAGCCTATAATTACAGGTCTTTTGCGCCGTACACTTTTCAGTTCGTCCCTGCTTACCGGGAAAACATAATTCTCTTCTTTGGAAGGCATTACATTTGCAGAATATTTTTTCTTTAAAATCCTGTTTTCGTCTTTTATATTTACAAGCTTTATATCAACTGCATATACATAAAAAATGTCAGGATGTCGTCTGGCGTCAAGCGAGCGCTTTACAATTGAAAGCTCCTCAATTTCTTCGTTTTTTATATGAAGCTGCTTTGCAACGGCCGTATATAAATCTGTTTTCTGATGATTTGGTTTTAATTTTATATTATTAACGCGTATCAAATTTACACCTCTTATAAATGTTTTGCCCCCACGGCTGCGCTTCCCGCAACAAAGCCTGAGCTCCATGCCCACTGCAGATTATAACCGCCGCACACGCCGTCAACATCAAGTATTTCACCACAGAAATACAGATTTTCCGCAAGTTTTGATTCAAGTGTCTCGCCGTCTGTTTCGTTCAAAGCCACACCACCTGAGCAGACCTGCGCCCTGTCAAAAGATTTACAGCCGCTTATCTTGAGTCTGAAGGCTTTAATCTCATGTACTATCTGTCTTATATCAGAAATGCTGCAGTCGCCGATTTTGGTTCTTAACGGTATTCCGAGACTCTGCATTACCGCTGTAGCTATTTTCTTATTCATCATCCCGCAAAGTACTAATAATAATGTTCTCTCTCCATTTTCCTTTGAAAGCTTTTCAAGCATTGCCTGCAAAGCTTTACTGTCAAGCATCGGAATAAGGTCAATTAAGGCATAAACCTCTTTATGCATATCAAGCAGTCTTACCGCATGTCTGCTCACCTGAAATACAGGAATTCCCGATATGCCATAGTCCGCAAACTGTATTTCGCCTTTTTCTTCGGCAATCTGCCGGTCGCCTGAAAATATTCTGATTTGTCCGTCACTTCTTACGCCTGTCATCGTCTTACAAATCTTATCCGGCGATTCAAGCGGAACCAGTGCCGGAAGCGGTTTAATAATATGATGTCCGAATGCCTTAGCCAGATTATACCCACTCCCGTCAGAACCCGTCTTAGGTGCCGCCTTTGAGCCTGTGGCAATTATTACTGCATCCGCAAGGTATTTAATATCTTTATCCAAATGAGACGCATTAATCACAAATGCATCTCCCTTTTTTTCAATATTTTTAATCTCTATCCCGTATTCAATCTGCACACCAAGCTCTATGCCCCTGTTAAGCAGTGCTTCAAGCACTGTCGCTGCCTGATCTGAATTTGGGTAAATGTATTCCAACGGAAGTCCTTCTGTACCTGCATACCCTGTTCTTGACTTGGTAAGCACTCCGATTGAGTTAAAGAATGCAACTGTATCCTTTGGCATAAACTTCTTAATTATATGCATGACAAAAGCTGTGTCATCATTCTGATAACACATTTCATCAACAAAAGCATTAGTCAGATTACACCTTCCGTTGCCGGTCTGCAAAATCTTAACTCCTGCCCTGTCCATATGTTCAAGGACAGTCACCTCAATTTTTTCATTTATCTGCAAAGCCTTATCAGCTGCTGTTATTGCAGCCATCAGTCCCGATGCCCCTGCACCGATAACAAATATTTTTTTCATAGTCTGATTCAATCCGATAATTTTTGACAAAAAAGAGGTGTATCCAACAGATACACCTCTGAAATGATTTACTTGTTGGAAAGATATTCGTGAATACCCTTTGCAGCAGCTTTACCTGCTCCCATAGCAAGAATAACCGTTGCTGCTCCCGTAACTGCGTCTCCGCCTGCAAATACGCCTTCCTTGCTGGTTCTTCCGAACTCTTCATCTGCAACAATGCAGGCTCTCTTATTAACTTCAAGTCCCTTTGTCGTTGAAGAAATCAAAGGATTTGGAGATGTACCAAGTGCCATGATTACTGTATCAAGCTCAAGTTCAAAATCAGAACCTTCAATTTCAACAGGCTTTCTTCTTCCTGAAGCATCAGGTTCACCGAGTTCCATTTTAATACACTTCATACCCTTAACCCATCCGTTCTCATCAACGAGAATTTCTTTTGGATTTGTAAGAAGGTCAAAAACGATTCCCTCTTCTTTTGCATGGTGAACTTCTTCTGCTCTTGCCGGAAGCTCTGCCTCACTTCTTCTGTATACAATATGTACCTCAGCACCAAGTCTTAATGCTGTTCTTGCTGCATCCATCGCTACGTTACCGCCGCCTACAACAGCTACTTTCTTTCCTGCTGCAATCGGTGTATCGTAATCCTCTTTAAATGCTTTCATGAGATTGTTACGAGTGAGGTATTCATTAGCTGAAAATACACCATTTGCATTTTCACCAGGTATACCCATAAACCTTGGAAGGCCTGCACCTGAACCGATAAATACCGCATCAAATCCCTCTTCTTCCATAAGCTGGTCTATTGTTACAGACTTACCGATTACAACGTTAGTGTCAATTTTAACGCCAAGGCTCTTTACATTTTCAATTTCATGTTTAACTACTGTGTCCTTTGGAAGACGGAATTCAGGAATTCCGTATACAAGTACACCACCTGCTTCATGAAGTGCCTCAAAAATAGTTACCTCATATCCAAGCTTTGCAAGGTCGCCGGCACATGTAAGTCCTGAAGGGCCTGAACCGATTACTGCTACCTTCTTGCCGTTAGTTGAATCAGCCTTCTCCGGCTTAATGTCATTCTCACGTGCCCAGTCTGCAACAAATCTCTCAAGCTTACCGATAGAAACAGCCTCGCCCTTAATTCCTCTGATACATTTGCCTTCACACTGGCTTTCCTGTGGACATACACGGCCACAGATTGCAGGAAGCGCTGAAGACTGACCGATAATCTTATATGCCTCCTCAATATTGCCCTTCTTTACTTCATCAATAAATGCAGGAATGTTAATTGATACAGGACATCCCTTTACACACTGCGCATTCTTGCAGTTAAGACATCTTGTTGCCTCTTCCATTGCCTCTTCTTTGTTATATCCAAGACAAACTTCCTCAAAATTATGATTTCTAATATCAGGTGCCTGCTCTCTTACCGGCACTTTCTTTAAAACGTCCATCTTATCCTCATTTCTGCGCACGTCTTTTCAAATAACGAGTTTGTTCTGCGTGCGCGCATACAAAATCCTGGTATGTAAAAAATATATTATCATGAATACATTTTACAGTAATTAATTGCAGTTTCCGCATCCGCCGTGGTGTGTGTCACCTTCCTGTGCGGCAAGCATTGCTCTGCCTTCAGCCGTCTTATACTGCTGCTGGCGCTTCATTGCCTGGTCAAAGTCAACCTTATGTCCGTCAAATTCAGGTCCGTCGACACATGCGAATTTGATTTCGCCGCCAACATTGAGTCTGCATGCACCGCACATTCCTGTACCATCAACCATGATTGGATTCATTGAAACAATTGTAGGAAGCTCAAGCTCTTTTGTAAGCAGGCATACAAATTTCATCATAATCATTGGTCCGATTGCAACACATACGTCATACTTCTTACCCTGATTTACAACAAGATCCTTAATTACCTCTGTAACCATTCCCTTGCGTTCATAGCTGCCGTCATCAGTAGTAACATACAGATTTCCCGCAACTTCTTTCATCATATCTTCAAGGATGAGAAGATCCTTTGTCTTTGAGCCGATGATAACATCTGCATCAATACCGTGCTCATGAAGCCATTTAACCTGCGGATATACAGGTGCTGTACCAACACCGCCTGCAACAAAGAGCATTTTCTTGTTCTTCAGTGTCTCTATATCCTCTTTAATCCATTCAGATGCCTGTCCAAGCGGACCTACGAAATCAGCAAAAGCTTCTCCCGCCTTCATCTCGGACATCCTAAGAGTTGAAGCACCCACAATCTGGAATACAATGGTAATAGTTCCATTTTCTCTGTCATAGTCACAGATTGTCAGAGGAATTCTCTCTCCCTTCTCATCAATCTTCGCAATAATAAACTGTCCGGGCTGGCAATGCTTAGCTATTCTAGGTGCCGAAACATCCATGAGATAAATTTTTTCTGCCAGCTTCTCAGCCTTAAGAATCTTGTACATAATAGTACTCCTTTCGTGATTTATAATAACGTCCAATCGGGACGTCTGAAACATTTTCAATTAATACTCTGTTGCTATAAGAGAACCGTTCTGGTCATATACCTTATAACATTTACCTGTTGATGTATCAATTCCGAAATAATATGGCTGTCTTGTTGTAACTCCATTTTTAATTATATCATAAAATGTAATATACATCTCGACATTGGCAATTGAAGTCTTCTTGTAATACGTAAACTTCGCCTGTCCTCCATCCGCAGAAGTGCCGTCTTTGTTAAGGTCATCCTTCAGAATCATTGCAACCTTAAGTCTATCAACAGCTTCATCAAATGTATATTTTGTAGTCACACCGACATTATAATTTCTCTTTGTAACCGCACTTTCCAAATCAGATGAATCAATGATTATTGCGGAAAATACAGTATTGCCTTCAGGCATTGCTATCGGCTCCGTGTACTCTGTTGATTCCTTGGTTGGCGCTTTTCCATCCAGTGTATAATATGCTTTTCCGCCTTCCGGTATGTTTGTTATTTCAATCTTGGTGCCGGCCGAATATGTGCCTGTCAAAGGAGTTACAACCGGAGCATCAGGATTCTTGTAATCGACTTCAAACACAAGCTCAAGTTCATGGCTCATCGTACCTATTGCATCAACCGTAACCGCCTTAAGCGTTGTCTTGCCCTTCTCAATTCTGATTGGCCCGTTGTATTCTTTACTTTTTGTTGTAACCGTAGAGCCATCAACCGTATAATAAATCTTATATGAATTTACTGATTTTAATTCAAGTTCAACTACTTTATCAAATTTGCCTGATGCTTCCGATGCAGAAGGCATGGCAACCTCAAAATCTTTAAGATACTTTTCCCCATCAGTGCCTTTGTATTTTCTTAGAAGCTCTGAAAGCCCTGTACCGTCTTTCTGGTTAACATAGTACTGGGCAAGCATCGTAAGCGCCTTCTGATTATATTTATCATATGACAGCGCATCCTTCAGCACTTCAGCAGCCTTGTCCTTATTACCTAAAGCCACATAGCACTCATGCATTTTAATTTTGAGCTCTACATTTTTCCTGCCTGCGCTGTCAGCCGAGGCTTTCTCCCAATATGTCAGTGCTTCGGAATAACTTCCCGAATTATAAAGCTGCAGTCCTGTAGAATAGTTATAATCGTATGAATTTTTTTTGCTGTTGTTCAGGATAACCGAAACTATAATAAGCATAACAACCGCCAAGGTCAGCACACCTGCTATAAGCATAAGCATTGCCTTGTTATTGTTGCTCGCATTACCTTTTCTGCCGTTACTTCTGCTACTGCTATTCCTGCTGCTGTTATTCTTACTGCTGTTCTTAGCGTTGCTCTTACCGCTGTTTCTATCCTGCTGACGCTGCGCATTATTGGACGCAGGATGTGCACCTGAAGTTCTCCCCTGCGCACTGCTTCGTGACTGCGACAACTGTGAAGAGTTCTTTACCTGTGAAGCATTCCTTGTCTGTGAAGCATTCCGGTCTGCCGTATTCCTTGTCCTTGCAGCTTCTCCGATATTAGGAAGTGCCTGCGTTCTTCCAAGTATATCATCCTGAACCTGAGACTTTATGTCTCTGTCCACAAACGCCTTGGCAACACTTGTTTCTTCATCTATAAGCTTTTCAACTGATTTTGCTATCTCATCCAATTCATCGGTATTATTACTGAGTCTGTCGTTATTCATTCAGTCCTCCTGCTTCAAGGTCACTTTAAAATGCTTATTCCCACATAAGAATATTAACCATATCATATACGATATAAAATACCACAAAGATTTTACCATATTTTAAAAAAATAATCAACTAAAGAACTAAAAAACAACGCCCTTCTTCCAAGAAGAACAGGCGTTGTTTCCAAAATAAAATATGAGGGGGGAGATAGAAAGATGTTATCTTTGCTATCTGTTAATTAATATACATAAATTCGGTGTACATTCTGTGTCCACTTTATGAAATAAATATGAAATCTCATTCAATTAATAAAGTGTTCCGACATTTACAACACATGTAAGAGTCTTGTTATCAACCGTAGCTGTTATTGTTGTAGTTCCTCTCATTCTTGCAACCACATGACCTGTATTGTCAACCGTTGCGACCCTAGGATTGGATGTTCGCCACGATACATTATATCCGGCAGAACCATCCACAGCCAAATCAAATGTGTCGTACTGTCCAAGATTTATGCTGGTCTTGCTCAGTGCAAGTGAATGTACTTTACATGAAGCCGAAATATTGGTCAGGCCTCCATATACCACTACATCTGCAATACCCGGTCCGACAGTTGTGATTGTTCCTGTTGAATCAACAACTACAATAGAAGTATCTGTTGAATACCAGTCAACCGACTCAGTTGTATTTGTTGGCGTAATATAAGATGTAAGCTTTCTTGTCTTTCCTGCAAGCATTGTTATTTCACTTGAATTAATCTTAAGCGAACTAATCTTTACTACAGGCGAAACATATACGGAGCATGAGCCTTTTACTTCATTGCCGTCCTTTGAATATGCGGTAATCTTACACTTACCGACAGCAACTCCGACTATTTCGCCATCAGAATCAACCGTTGCAATAGCATCATTCGATGATTCCCATCTTAAATCCTTGATTGTAGCATTTTCAGGCAGCACAGTTGCTTTCAGTTTATAATAATCACCAACAAGAATCTTTACTTCACTCGGTTCAATAGTAATTGATGTTACAGGATTTACAACTCTTACTATACATGTATCCGAGACACCGCTTCCGTCGGCTGCCGTAGCTGTAATTACTGCAACCCCCGGATAATTGCCGTAAATAGTTCCGTCAACAACCGAACATACTCCGGTATTTGAAGAGCTCCATGTAATACTCTTATTTGTTGCAGTCTCCGTTCCTACAGAAGCTTTAAGTGTAGCTGCCGCTCCGATATTTAAGAACTTTTCATGTTCACTGAGCGTAATTGATGACACATATTCTTTTACATCAATTGTTACGCTTGCCTTCAGATGCATTTCTTCAGTTGTAACTATGATGACACATGAACCACCCTTCAGCGCTGTGACAATACCATCTTCGTCTACGGTTGCAACAGTTTTATCGCTTGATTCATATGTTACATTCTTGTTATCCGCATCTATCGGAAGAACATTCGGAATAATTGCATATTTTGCACCAACCCACATTGACTGATAATCGGAATTAAGTGTAATTCCAGTTACCGGTTGTGTTACTGTAACAACGCAATAATCTGAAATTCCTGTATCCACATTAGTACATACAATATTACATGTACCGCTGCCTACTGCCGTTACCTTACCATCATCTTCTACCGTACACACATCTTCATCACTGCTGACCCATGCACAAATCTTGTTATCTGCATTTTCAGGAAGACACGTTGCATTAAGCCAGAATACAGTTCCTTTTCTGACCTCAATCTGCTTTGTGTTAAGCACAACCGAAGTTACAGGCTGCTTAACATAAATCTTACACATTGCCGTAAGGTCACTTCCGTCAATTGTCTTACAAAGAATGGTTGCAAATCCTACACCCGTTGCCTTGACAAGACCATTGGTATCTACCGTACACACGGAAGTATCCGATGACTCCCACGATACCGTTCTCTGTGTTGCATTCAGCGGAAGTACTTCTGCCGTAATTCTTAACTGTCCGCCCATAGACATAATCTCATCGGTATAGTCAAGCTTAAGTGTCTGCACCGGTATATTGACATAGAAATTACAGAACGCCTGATATCCGCCGTCAACAGTTGTACATATTACAGAAGCATATCCCGTTCCTTTATAAGTAACAAGACCATTCTTGTCTACCGTAAGAACCGACGGATCTGTTGTTGACCATGTAACCTCTCTGTTAACACCATCTCCTGCCGGTGTGACCGTAGGCACAAGCTGGAAATTCTTCTGTGACATCGAAGCTGTAATTGATGTCTCATTAAGTGTAACTCCCGTTACCGGTTCGCGCACATTTACCGTACACGTTGCACTTAAAAGTCCATCCTGACTGACAACCATTACAACCGCCGTACCGCCCTTCTTACCTGAAATCGTGGCAGTGCTCAGATTTCCGTTTCCTTCAACAGTAACAACGTTAGTATTGGAGGAGCTCCAGAATACATTCATATTATCAGGTGTTGAATGGTTTTTATTGAACACAACATTAAGCGTTGCCGTAGAGCCTCTGTCAATCTGAATCTCAGGCGGATCAATTGCAAGCGATTCAACCTCAATAGGTCTGTCAATAACATAAACTATACACGTTGCTGTCTTTACTACATTATTAACAATCTGTGTTGCCGTTATCTCTACGACACCGGCTTTTTTACCCGTAACAGTTGTTCCCGTGACCACATTTGAGCCATCTTCCTTATAGTCCTTAAGCTCAATAAGCTTATCTTTTGGAACTTCTCCTCCTGTTACCGACGGAAGATTCTTATATGTAAATGTTACATTCGTTTCAGGGTCTGTTGTTATGGCTTTCAGCACAAAGCCGTCACCGACATATAACGAATGCCTCTCTTCACTTATTCCGAATGAATCAATAACATGAATCGTAATTTCAATTGTAGAGCGGCCCATAAGAGCAATAAGTTCATTGCTGTCTCCCACAAACTGGTTCTGTGCCAGCGTTGCGGTAACAACATAATCCCCCTCTTTGGTTGCGGTAAACTGTCCGTTTACAACAGTTGCATTGATTGTATCACTAAGTCCCCATGTAACCGCAGACGGCTTACCTGATGTAGACAGAGTGTAACTGTCGTTAACATTCATAGTAATAGCCTTGGTCGATACTCCGTCAACAGTATCAAATCCATCCATCCCCCATACAAACGGAACTACAGCATAACATACGTCCGATGAATTTGTCATGAAGAAATCCGTACCGCCAACATCAGTAGCGGTAATACCCGCAGTAATCTTTGAGATACCTGCATATTTTCCCTTTACCATATTGTAGACGCCGCCAGAAGGCTTAACCAACGTAACAGCATCTTCATTGCTCGACTTCCAGCTTATGCCATACTTGTCCGGAGTGCCGTTCTTTGATGCGTTAGTCATAAGTGCATACGAATTATTCACATCCGGAATCAGGCAGTACTTTCTGCTGTCTGAAGTAAGTCTTATAGGAAGGAAATTACCTTCTGATGCAGAAGGCGCCCCCTCTTTGAAGAGTACCTTCACATTGACTTTATATTCTGTTTTAAGTTTATCAATTTTCCTTGCATCCGTATTGGAAAGATAGTCATCGGTACATGCCATAACCTTATATGCGCCCGATGTATTAAACTTAACTGCAATTGTCTTATAATCAGTTGTAGTAATAATTACATCCGTACCAAGTCCGTTTGTACTGGTAAGCTCCGTTCCGTCAGCTCTGTAAACTTTACAGCGGAGCGGGTTTGATTCAACAGTATTTTCACTTGTGAGTATAAATTCAGTCCCTTCATTATACACATTGGAATCACTGACTGCACCGCCGGTCGTAGCTTCTTTGAGCAATGACTTAAGCGGCACAAATACTCCCTGTGATGCTTTCTGTGTGGCAGTACCATCCTTCGGAACAAATGTAACATTAATATTGGCAAAACCGGCAGCTTTGCCTTTTACATCTGCCCTGAATGTTGTATCTGTAGTTGATGTGTCTTTAGTTACAGATATAATTGAAGCCCTGTCTGTGTCCCATGAAAAATCATCCTTTGAGACATCTCCTCCGACAGTTATTCCCTGCACTTCCGCATTAAATGAATATGTATATCCCTCATTACCTATGTTGTAATAATTATTTCTGTCAAGTTCAAGAGTCTCACTTTTGATAGCAAGAGTTACAGCAAGCACCTGTGCAACTATAAGTCCCAGACCTACTACAAGCAGCATTGCCAAAAATACTGCCGCTTTCTTATACTTAGCAAGCAGCTTTTTTAGTTTTCTCATACTAATTTTCTTCATATATACCCTCCGCACCCCTCATGTGTCAAATAATTGTCTTACGACATATGGTCGGGAATTCTCCAAAACAGAAGTTTAAACATCTTAAAAAAATGCATAGTTATAGAATTTAATAATTTATCGTCACATTCACCTAATAATATTATACTAATAACAAAAAAAGTTCAATCTTTTTTCAATAAAAAATACCATATTTTCCAATCATATAAATTCTCAACACAAGATATGACAAAATGCATGTATTACGACTGCAATAAAAATACTGCGTCACAAGCCTGTATTCCGCTTATAACGCAGTATTTCCATATTAAAACATATTAAATTAATCTCTCACACGAATTAATCTCTCACTTTAATATGTGCTTCACGAAGCTGCTTTTCAGATACTTCATTAGGAGCGCCTGTCATAAGATCCTGTGCCGTGCTGTTCATCGGAAACGCAATAACCTCACGTATATTCTCTTCATTGCGAAGAAGCATTATCATTCTGTCAACTCCCGGTGCCATTCCGGCATGTGGAGGTGCTCCAAACTGGAAAGCATTGTACAGGGCGCCAAACTTCTCTTTGAGAGTTTCTTCACTGTATCCTGCAATTTCAAATGCTTTTACCATAATATCAATATCATGGTTTCTTACAGCACCTGATGAAAGTTCTACGCCGTTGCAGACAATATCGTACTGATATGCAAGAATATCAAGAGGATCCTTTGTATTAAGTGCCTCAAGACCTCCTTGCGGCATTGAGAACGGATTGTGCGTAAATCCAATCTGCTTTGTCTCCTCATCAAGTTCAAACATCGGGAAGTCATTCACATAGCAGAAACGGTATGCGTTCTTTTCGATGAGATCAAGTCTTTCTCCAAGTTCATTACGAATCTGTCCTGCATATTTTGATGCAGCCTCTTCCGTATCGGCGATAAAGAAAATAACATCACCAGGAACAAGCCCTGCAAGTTGTGCAAGCTCTGACTTCATATCATCAGGAATAAATTTGTCAATAGGTCCCTTGTAAGACATATCCTCATTTACTTCAAGATATCCAAGTCCCTTCATTCCGATTGACTGTGCAAACTTGAGAAGCTTTTCATGGAAGCCCTTTGAAAGCTCAGCATGTACCTTCAGTGCTCTTACAGTCTTACCGTGGAACGGCTTAAATGTACATCTCTGGAAGAACTCGGTAACATCAATAATTCTAAGAGGATTGCGAAGGTCAGGCTTATCCGAGCCGAATTCAAGCATAGCCTGCTTATAGCTGATAATCGGGAATGGCGCCTTTGTAACCTCATATCCTTCCGGTGCAAATTTTTCAAATGTAGAAGTGAGTACTTCTTCACCGACAGCAAATACATCCTCCTGCGTTGCGAAGCTCATCTCAAAATCAAGCTGATAAAATTCTCCCGGTGAGCGGTCAGCTCTTGCATCTTCATCGCGGAAGCAAGGTGCAATCTGAAAATATTTATCAAATCCCGACGCCATGAGAAGCTGCTTAAACTGCTGTGGTGCCTGCGGCAGTGCGTAGAATTTTCCCTTGTGCACACGTGAAGGCACAATGTAATCTCTCGCGCCTTCCGGTGATGATGCACAAAGAATAGGTGTCTGGAACTCAACAAATCCCATTTCAGTCATCTTCTGACGAAGATATGCAATAACCTTTGAACGGAATAATATATTTTCTTTTACCTTCTGGTTTCTCAAATCAAGATAACGGTATTTCAGACGCACATCCTCACGGATTTCTTTTGATGTAGGAACCTCAAACGGTAAATCTCTGTATACTTTTCCAAGAACATCAACCTTGTGTGCCTCAAGCTCTACTGTACCTGTTGCAATCTTCGGATTATATGTTTCCTCATCACGCTGCATGATTACACCTTCAATGCTTAAGCACTGCTCTTTGCGGATTCCTTTGAGAAGCTCAGTGTCACGGAATACAACCTGTACCATTCCGTACATATCACGCAAATCAACAAAAGAAACTCCGCCGTGGTCACGTATATTTTCCACCCATCCGGCGATTTTCATCTGCTGGCCGATATCGCCTTCACCAATCTGATCCATTGTCTTACTACGATATAAGTTTGACATTCTTTATCTCCTTAAAAATTTATTAACAAAAAAACTGCCCATCCTGAAACAATTCAGGACGAACAGTTAAATGTCCGCGGTACCACCTGACTTACTGCCAGATGTATTCTGACAGCCACCTCCATGACCTGCTGTGTAACGTTCAGCACACGGCGCCCCTACTGACAAGACATATGGTTGAAATGCGTTCAGTTTGCTGCTGTTAGAGTGTTATTCGTATCAATTCACTTTACCGGGCTTGCACCGTCCCCGGCTCGCTGCAAACGATAATTGACATTACTTCTCTCCGTCGTCGCTTTGGAGATATTTTATAACAGACAGTTATATTTGTCAAGGCATCAATAAAAATACAAAAACTCCCGCTAAAGCTAATCACTAAAGCGGGAGCAGTTGTTTAAATCACAGTAAAATTATCTCTGTACACGGCCTGAAGCATCGCCACCTGCAAGTGTCTCAACTTCCTTACGTGATACAAGGTTAAAGTCACCAGGAATTGTGTGCTTAAGAGCTGATGCAGCAACACCGAATTCAAGAGCATCCTTGAAGTTCTTGCCATCAAGGAGTCCGCAGATTGTACCACCTGCAAATGAATCACCGCCACCAACACGGTCAACGATTGGGTGAATGCTGTATTCTTTTGAATGATAGAATTCCTTGTCTGCTGCTGAGTAGATGCAAGCTGACCAGCCGTTATCTGAAGCTGAGTGGCTTACACGAAGTGAGCTTACGCAGTACTTGAAGTTGAACTTCTCTACCATTTGCTCGAAAATTGACTTGTAACCGGCAAGTTCAAGGTCACCGCTTGTTACATCTGTGTTACCCGGCTTAAATCCAAGAACAAGTTCTGCATCCTCTTCATTACCGATGCATACGTCAACATACTGCATGAGGTTTGTCATAACCTTCTGAGCCTTCTCTGAAGACCAGAGCTTCTTACGGAAGTTAAGGTCAACTGATACTGTAACACCATGTCTCTTAGCAGCCTTAAGAGCTTCCTCTGTAAGAACTGCAGCTGAATCTGAAACAGCAGGTGTAATACCTGTGAAGTGGAACCAGTCAGCGCCCTCGAAAATCTTATCGAAATCGAAGTCAGCAGCTGTTGCTGTTGAAATAGATGAATGAGCTCTGTCATAAACAACCTTTGAAGGTCTCATTGATGAACCTGACTCAAGGTAGTAAATACCAAGTCTCTCGCCGCACTTAGCGATATTGTCAGTCTTTACATTGTACTTTCTAAGAGCTGCAACTGCACACTCACCGATTTCGTTGTTAGGTACAGCAGTAACGAACTCAGCATCATGTCCATAGTTAGCAAGTGATACAGCAACATTAGCCTCACCGCCGCCATAGCATACATCAAACTCATCAGCCTGGATAAACTTCTCATTGTTTGGAGTAGATAATCTTAACATAATCTCTCCCATTGTGACAACCTTTGCCATTTTTAAAAATCCTCCATAAATTTTATTGTGATTATTTTATTAGCAGCACACAGCACCTGAATAAGCACTGTGTGACAGCAATCGAAATGTATATAATTACGAATTACTTCTGAACAAGGTGCATTGCAAATCCGCCAAACTCACCCTTGAAGTAGATAGCCTTCATCTTGCCTTCCTTAATTACGGCAGAATCCATATCGAACTCAAAGCCTCTCTTTTCAAGATGGTAAACAGCTCTCTCGATGTAGTTGGTAGCAATTGCAATATGTCCGTTAGCACCACGTCCCGGCTTCTTCATAAGCTCAAAACCTGTGCCTGCAAATACTGAGCTGTTGCCAACCTTCTTCTCAAAGCTGAACATCTTGTTAAGTGTATCTGCGAGTTCCTCTGCCTCTTCACCGCTTGTCATATTAACACCTACGTGTCTTACTTCAAATCCAAGCATTGTATCTACAGCTTCCTTAGTAAGCTTTTCAATACCGGCGAAATCACCTGCAGCAACCATATCCTTCTTAACCATCCATGAACCGCCGCAGCATACAATCTTACCAAAATCAAGGTATGACTTCAGATTACCTGCATTAATTCCACCTGTCGGCATGAACTTCATTCCTGTATAAGGTGCTGCCATTGACTTAATCATGTTAAGTCCGCCTGCTGCTTCTGCAGGGAAGAATTTAACAACATCAAGACCTAATTCAATTGCAACTTCTACGTCTGATGGGTTGCTTGTACCAGGAACGATTGGATATCCCTTGTCAATGCAATGCTTAACAACCTTAGGATTAAGTCCCGGACTTACGATGAACTTTGCACCGGCATTCATGGCTCTGTCAGCATGCTCCGGTGTAAGTACTGTACCGGCACCAACGATGAGTTCAGGATACTTCTCTGCCATAATTCTGATTGACTCTTCTGCAGCAGCAGTTCTGAAAGTAACCTCTGCGCATGGAAGTCCGCCACCAATAAGTGCCTTTGCTAATGGCGCTGCATCCTTTGCATCATCAAGTGCAATAACCGGAACAATGCCGATTTTACCAAGTTCTTCTACAACTTTGTTCATTTCAATTCTCCTTTTAATTAAAAGATATATATAGCACAATTATAAAATTAACATAATTAAATGTCAATAATAACGCATAAAAAACACATATATGCATATATTATAAGATTAAAGTGTTACACCCTGCTTAAAGATTGCAAGATCATGGAAGCCTGCTTCCTCAGCCTTAACCTTCTTGCCTGATGCGACATCAAGCACATACTGAAAAAGCTCCTGTGCGAGTTCTTCCTTTGACATATCTTCCACCATTCTTCCTGCATTGAAATCAATCCAGTTGCCCTTCTTGCCTGCAAGACGTGAATTACTTGAAATCTTAACAGTTGGAACAGGTGATGCAAACGGTGTTCCGCGTCCGGTTGTAAACAGTACTATATGTGCACCTGATGCAGCCAGCGCTGTTGAAGCAACAAGGTCATTACCCGGAGCACTCAGAAGGTTGAGTCCCTTTGTCTCTACAGGCTCACCGTATGCAAGCACACCTTTGACAAGTGAGCTTCCTGACTTCTGTGTACAGCCAAGTGACTTGTCCTCAAGGGTAGTAATACCGCCGTCCTTATTACCAGGTGACGGATTTTCATAGATTTCCTGACCATTTTTAATAAAGTAATTCTTAAAGTCATTAATAAGGCATACAGTCTTATCAAAAAGCTGCTCATTAGCACAACGGTCCATAAGGATTGTCTCTGCACCGAACATCTCAGGAACCTCTGTAAGAATAGTAGTACCGCCCTTTGACACAAGAATATCTGAAAATGCACCGACAACAGGGTTGGCTGTAATACCTGAAAGTCCGTCAGAGCCACCACACTTCATACCTATAATAAGTTCCTTGGCATTAACCTTCTCACGCTTAAATGTAGCCGCATAGTTCATAAGTTCTTCCATAATCCGGGCAGCTACTTCCTGCTCGTCCTCCACATCCTGAACCTGAAGGAACTTTACGCGGTCAGGGTTAACCTCTCCGATATAATCCTTAAGAATTTCAATACGGCTGTTTTCACATCCGAGTCCAAGCACAAGCACAGCACCTGCATTAGGATGGTTAATCAGGTCTGCAAGCACATGTCTTGTATTTTCCTGATCCTCTGTTGTCTGGGAGCATCCGTATGGATGTGTAAATGCAACAACTTCATCTACACCTTCCGGCTTTACAAGTCTTGCTGAAGCCTCAATAGCTCTTGCGATTGAATTAACGCATCCTACAGTAGGGATAATCCATACCTCATTGCGGACACCAACCTTGCCGTTCTCTCTCATATATCCTTCAAAATATGCTTCATCTGTACTCTCAACATCCTTATGTCCATCAGGATTATATGAGTATTCAAGCAGTTCTCCGAGAGCTGTCTTTAAGTTGTGAGTATGAATCCAGCCTCCAACCGGCACATCAGCCTGTGCAAATCCGATGCGGAAACCATACTTAATAACAGGGTCACCCTTTGCAATAGCTTTTACGACAAATTTATGTCCCTGTGGTATATCTTCTGTCATTGTTACAGATATGCCTGCAACATCAACTGTTGTTCCTTTAGCAATAGGCTTTAAGGCAACAGCAACATTATCGTTGGAATTAATTTTAATAAAGTCCTGCATTGTCTCCTCCATTCAGGTAAATATTTATCAAAAAAGTGAAGCGCAAAAAGATAAACTTTTCACTCTTCACTTTTTCACGGCATTACACGAATGCTATTTCTTTAAATTAAACCGGCAGATATCAAAATCACGCCTTTACAAGGTCTTCAACAACTGCACGCATACCTCTTGTACGGATATCTGCGATATAACCTGCAATTGCATCAACAAGTCCGTCAACCTTTGAAAGGTCCTTGCCGCCAAAGAACTTTGTATTGCTAAGATAAGCCTCTGCAAATTCCTTTGGTTCTTTTGTTGAATTTTCAATAAAGAAATCAAGTACGAACTGGTCATCACGGATATTGTACTTCTCTCCGTTACGGTCACCTACTAGGCAACGTCCGCCATTAATCTCGCCTGTCTGCGTTGTTGAATAGAAGCTCATAAGCGCAGCAATTGAGAATGTAAGGTACTTCGGAAGCTTTCCGAACTTATCAACATATCCGAGGAATGAAGGCATGCAGCGTGCTTCCCACTTAGATACTGAGTTAAGTGAAATATCAAGAAGCTTATGCTTAATGAATGGATTCTGGAATCTCTCGATTACAGCATCTGCAAATGTCTTACACTCTTCTGCTGAAAGTGAAAGTGTAGGAATAACTTCATCAAACAATGTCTCTTCCATGTACTTACGGATTGTAGGGTCATCCATTGACTGCTTAACAAGGTCATTGCCTGCAAGGAATGATGCAAGTACAAATGATGTATGAGAACCATTGAGGATTCTAACCTTTCTTTCCTTGTATGGATGATGATCCTTAGTAAATACTACATTCAGTCCTGCCTCTTCAAACGGAAGTTCCTTGCGAAGCTGGTCAAGATCAAGATTTGTATCGCTTTCAATTACCCAGAGGCCAAATGTCTCAGCTGTATCAATGAGCTGATCTTCGTAACCAAACTCCTTGCAAAGCTCCTCAGCCTCATCTCTTGGATATCCCGGAACGATACGGTCAACAAGTGTAGGACAGAATGAGCATGCCTCATCAATCCACTTTCTGAATCCATCCTCAAGTCCCCAGAGCTCGATAAACTGGCAGATGCACTTTTTAAGCTCAATACCGTTATCAGCAATAAGCTCACATGGAATAAGAATAATACCCTTATCCTTAGCGCCATCAAACTTCTTATATCTCTCATAGAGAAGCTTTGTAAGCTTTCCAGGATATGTCTTTGGTGGCTTTGCATCAAACTTATCAGTCTCATCAAATACGATTCCGGCCTCTGTTGTGTTAGACACAATAAATCTCAATGTATCGCAAAGACCATACTCAACATACTTGTCATAATCTTCAATAGCTGCCACTGCATCCACAACAGATGTGATTACACGGGTAATCTTCTTAGGCTGTCCATTCTCAAATCCTCTCAACTGAAGAGTATACTGGCACTCCTGCTCGTGGAAACGATCAAGGTTACCAAACTCGATAGGCTTAACGATAACAACTCCACCATTGAAGTCTGTTTTCTCGTTAGTTACATCAAAGATGTAATCAACAAAGGCTCTGAGGAAATTACCTTCGCCAAACTGCATAACCTTAACCGGTCTGTCAACTGCATGTGTGATTGATTTGTTTAATCTTTGCATTTTATTCTCCTTTTCTTATAGGGGATGTCCCCTTAATTAACCTCCGTATCCTTGTACCATTACAAATGTATGTATCTGTCTATAGCAGCACTCAAATAATCGGAAACTTGCAAGGCTTCACATAATTATGTAAGCGCTTACATTCATATATTACATTCACATTGGCAATAAGTCAACGAATTTTTTACTTAGTTAGATTTTAACATTTTACAGAGCAAATTACAACACAAACATGGCAAAAAAATGAGATGCCGCAAAGCATCTCATATTCCGATTATATTTCGTACGACTCCAAATATTATAAGAATAACAAGCACCGCCCCAATGAAGCATCTGGTAAATGCATTCTCACGGTACGTGCCGCTCTTCACATAAATGACAAGCCGTCTCAATACATATGCCATCATAAACGGCAGAAGCACGAATACTGCAGGATTATTCATAAATGCCTCGTGCCACCGCATTCTGAATATATTGACAAACATCCGGCTGATACCACAACCGGGGCATGAAAGCCCTGTGATTTCATGAAATCTGCAAGGAATTCCATACCCCGTTTTAATGTAGAATGCAGCGTATGCTAATCCGCATACAAGAAGCACTCCGCAACATTTTACTACATAAGCCAGTCTTTCCTGCCATGAATCACGTTTCTTCATGGTCAACTGACGCATAATTATGCTGCAGGCTGAGCGAACTTGTTAAGCTCAAGTTGTGCAAGAACATAGTTAATGATTCCAAGTCCAAAAATCTGAAGAATAAGGAAAAGAACAGGACTGCTTGATGGAGCCTCTCCTCTCTGCTGCTTAAGCATATCAACTTTTTCACCAAGCTTATATGCCCAATAGAAACCATAAATACCACATGTTACAATCGTAAGAACAAGTGCCATTACACCGTTTGCAACCTGTGAATTTGTGAGCTGGTTTGTCTCATCTGTGATTGTTATGAACCAGTAAAGTCCATATATACCACATGTTACAATCGAAAGAACGATTGCAAGTACTACATTTTTTTCCTTAATCATTTATAAGTCCTCCAACAATTTTTTACGAAAAATTTATTTTTTTAATTTTTCGTTAAGAATGATTATGTCATATATTGTCACTTTTTGCAATATGCATTTAAAAATAGTTAAAATAAACCTTGTCATGTATACCTAAGCATAGTATAATAATCTTAATGTAAGCGCTTACATGTATAGATTTTTATAAATCACGAAAGGATGCATGCCAATGAATATATATGATGTATCCGAGAAAGCCGGTGTATCAATAGCTACCGTTTCACGTGTTCTGAACGGCAATTCGCGTGTCAGTGAGAAAACACGCAATAAAGTCCTTAAGGTAATGAATGAGCTGGGATATACTCCTAACATATTTGCCCGCGGACTCGGGCTCAACACAATGAAAACAATCGGTATCATGTGCACCGATTCATCCGATATGTATATTGCCAATGCCATATTTTATCTTCAGCGGGAACTGCGCAATAACGGATACGACTCAATGCTGTGCTGCACCGGTAACAATCTTTCGAGCAAGCAGCAATCCCTTGATCTTCTTATTTCCAAGCGTGTTGACGGCATTATTATCGTAGGTTCCAAATTCTTAAGCAGCAATCCCGAGTCTGATGATAACCGCTACATCACTGCTGCGGCTGAAAACCTTCCGATTTTCCTTGTAAACGGCCACCTTTCGGGACGCAACATTTATTCAGTAATATGCAATGACTATTACGCAGTTTACTCTGTCACATCAAAGATGATACAGAGCGGCAGACGCGATATCGTATATTTGTACACAAGCACTTCACACAGCGGTCTTAACAAGCTTATGGGATACAAAGATGCTCTCTGTGCCAATGATTTGGAAGTGCGTCCGAATTACATGCACTTATGCACCAAAAATATAATCCGTGCAAAGGAATACCTATCCCACCTACATGACAGCGGTGCTTCATTTGATGCTGTAATCACATCTGATGATTCACTTGCCGTAGGTGCCGTTAAATTTGCACTGGCCAACCACATAAGCATTCCTGATGAATTGTCCATCGCAGGTTATAACAACTCAATTCTCGCCATCTGTACCGAGCCTGAGATAACCTCAGTTGACACAAAACTTGAGGAGCTGTGCACCACTGCCGTTGACAAGCTTATGAAAGTTTTTGCAGGAAATGATACTGTTGCCGGTCAGACAGTCATCCCGGCGGACATTGTAACTCGTGACACAACAAGCTTTTAATTTTTTATAAAATGTTATAAAATATAATCAGCCCATTTTCATATTTTTTCATATTTAGTATATTCATATAATTACGGCTACATGACCATTTGAATTATAAATTGCATTTATTATATGTAATTCATATGGTATGGCAATAAAAAACAAACCACAGGAGGATTTCAAGCATGAAACAATTCATGGACAAGGATTTCTTACTCTCAACACCAACAGCACAGACACTCTATCACGAGTATGCAGAGAAGATGCCTATTCTCGACTATCACTGCCACATCAATCCAAAGGAGATTGCTGAGGACAGAAAGTTCGAGAATATTACACAGGTATGGCTTGGCGGTGACCACTATAAGTGGCGTCAGATGCGTACTAACGGCGTAGACGAATATTACATTACAGGTGATGCTCCTGACAGAGAAAAGTTCCAGAAATGGGCAGAGACTCTTACAAAGGCAATCGGTAACCCACTCTACCACTGGAGCCATCTCGAATTACAGAGATATTTCGGATACAACGGTATTCTCAACGGTGATACGGCTGAGGAAGTATGGAATCTTTGCAATGCAAAGCTTCAGGAAGATTCAATGACAGTCCGCAATCTTATCAAGCAGTCAAATGTTACTTTAATCTGCACAACAGACGATCCTGTTGATTCACTTGAGTACCACAAGCAGATTGCTGAAGACCCTACATTTGATGTTCAGGTACTTCCTGCATGGAGACCTGACAAGGCAATGAACATTGAAAAGCCTGAATATCTTGATTACCTTGCAACTCTTTCAAAGGTAAGCAACGTTGATATCAAGACATTTGCAGACCTCAAGGAAGCTCTTAAGAAGAGAATGGCATTCTTTGATTCATACGGCTGCCGTGCTTCTGACCATGCCCTTGAGTACGTTATGTACAAGCCTGCTTCAGAAGCTGACATTGAAGCTATCTTCGCAAAGAGAATGAAGGGAGAAGCCATCACAGAGCTTGAGAAGAACCAGTTCAAGACAGCATTCATGATTTTTGTAGGCAAGGAGTACAATAAGCTCGGATGGGCTATGCAGCTCCACTACGGCACAATCCGTGACAACAACACACTCCGCTATAACACACTTGGTCCTGACACAGGTTATGACTGCATCAACACATATGACTGTTCACAGGAAATGGCTCAGTTCCTTAACGCTCTTAACATTACAGATGAACTTCCTAAGACAATTATTTACTCACTTAATCCATCAGT
This sequence comes from uncultured Bacteroides sp., assembly GCA_945913015.1. Lineage (GTDB taxonomy): Bacteria > Bacillota > Clostridia > Lachnospirales > Lachnospiraceae > Bacteroides_F. The sequence continues at coordinate 80,550 of CAMECH010000004.1, read as the reverse complement.
TAATGCAGCAATCGGAACAGTTATCGGATGCTTCCAGGATTCAAAGGCTGTCGGCAAGATTCAGCAGGGTTCTGCATGGTGGTTCAATGACCATAAGGTTGGTATGATTAACCAGATGACATCTCTCGCTAACTTAAGCCTTCTCGGCAACTTTATCGGAATGCTTACAGACTCAAGAAGCTTCCTGTCTTACACAAGACATGAATACTTCAGAAGAATCATGTGCGAGCTTATCGGCGGATGGGTTGAAAATGGTGAATACCCTGCTGATATGAAGGCACTTAAGGAAATCGTAGAAGGAATTTCCTACAACAATGCTGTAAAGTATTTTGGATTCAACCTGTAATTTCAAACTGTAATTTCAAAGCAATTTTGATATAACGGTTACAAAAATAAATCCGCCGCATGGTGTTACATTCCATGTGGCGGATTTATTTTTATAAACACATAATCTATATATTTTCAATCTGCCAGTCTATCGGTTCAATTCCATTCTCTTCAAGGAATCTGTTGGTCTGGCTGAACGGTCTGCTTCCGAAAAATCCTCTGTATGAAGAAAGAGGACTCGGATGTGGCGCCTTCAGGATAAGATGCTTCGGATTATTAAGCATACTCTCCTTTTTTTGTGCCGGTGCTCCCCACAGAATAAACACTATCGGTCTGTCAACCTCATTAAGTACACGTATTGCTGCATCGGTAAATTTCTCCCATCCTATATCCTTGTGTGAGTTTGCCTGATGCGCGCGCACTGTCAGCACCGTGTTAAGCATAAGCACACCCTGCCTTGCCCATTTTTCAAGATAACCGTTATTAGGTATGTAGCATCCGAGGTCATCATGGAGTTCCTTATAAATATTGACAAGTGACGGCGGTACTGCCACCTCCGGTTTTACCGAAAAGCACAGTCCATGTGCCTGATTGGGCTCATGATACGGGTCCTGCCCGAGAATTACACATTTCACTTTATCAAGAGGAGTAAAATCAAACGCATTAAATATGTCATCCGCAGGCGGATATATTGTAAAATCACTGTTATACTCAGCCGAAACCCTGTCATACAGACTTTTGTAATACGGCTTGTCAAACTCAGGCTTCAATGCCTCATACCACTGGTCTTTTATCGGTGCCATTACAATTCTCCCATTGTATTCATCAGCATGCAGCAGCATACTGCATATATATTTCATATATATTTCTACATTCTTACCGAAATTCCGTTATCACGCAGATATTTCTTTAAATCCATTATATCAAGCTCTTTATAGTGGAATAATGATGCCGCAAGTGCCGCATCAGCTCCGCCCTTTTCAAAAGCATCCTTAAAATGCTCCATATTGCCTGCACCGCCTGAAGCAATAACAGGTATCGATACATTTGATGAAATAATTGATGTAAGCTCATTGTCATAACCGGCTTTCGTACCATCACAATCCATGCTGGTGAGAAGAATCTCGCCTGCGCCTAGTCTGCATGCTTTCATAGCCCACTCAACCGCATCGATATGCATATTAACCCTGCCGCCGTTCTTGTAAATGTCCCAGCCGCTCCCGTCTTCTCTTCTCTTTGCATCAATTGCAACTACTACGCACTGACTTCCGAACTTGTCCGCTGCCTCACTTATAAGTTCAGGATTCATTATGGCAGCCGAATTAATTGAAATCTTATCAGCCCCTTCACGAAGAAGCACTTTAAAATCATCTACAGTCCTGATTCCTCCGCCTACGGTGAACGGAATAAACACTTTCTCTGCCACCCGTCTTACAAGGTCAACCGTTGTGTTCCGCCCGTCGCTTGATGCCGTAATATCAAGAAAAACCAGTTCATCTGCACCGGATTCATCATACATTGCAGCAACCTCAACAGGGTCGCCTGCGTCTCTTAAATTAACAAAATTAGTTCCTTTAACAACACGTCCGTTATTACAGTCAAGACATGGAATAATTCTTTTAGTATGCATAGCATTTTCCTTTCTGCAGCCAATTTACGCAGTTAATTTACAGTTCAATGAAATTCTTTAATATCTTTAAGCCGACTCTGCCACTCTTCTCCGGATGAAACTGGCATGCAAATATATTGCCGTGCGCAACCGATGCGTGTATGTGTGTTGAATACTCCGTAGTTGCCGCAACATCCTCCTCATTGTCAGCCTTGAGATAATATGAATGAACAAAATATACGTATGACTGATTTGGAACACCCTTAAAAAGCGGCTGGTTTTCTTTAATGTCAAGTGAGTTCCAGCCCATGTGAGGAATCTTAAGTCCCTCACAGTCAGGAATGCGAAGAATCTTTCCCGGAAGCAAACCAAGTCCTTTCACTCCCAGTGTCTCGTCGCTGCTTTCAAACATAAGCTGTAATCCGAGACATATACCAAGAAACGGCTTATCTCTTTCGACCACCTCATGAATTGTATCAACCAGATTATACTCATGCAGACGGTTCATTGCATCGCCAAATGCTCCAACACCCGGAAGGATAACCTTATCGGCTTTAAGTATCTGATTGGAATCACGCGTCACAACAGCATTTTCACCAAGCGCTTCTATTGCCTTTTCTACACTGCGTATATTTCCCGCATCATAATCAATTATAGCTATCATTCTGTCTTTCCTCCATAAGTCTCCATAGCTCTGTAATATCTTGTAAAATCTTCATCAAACAGCGCTGCCATATCTTCTGCAAGTGCTTCATCTATTTTATATTCCGACAGAAGCGTATCAAGTATAACCTGCCGTTGTGCATTCATAGGCTCAATAACGCCAAGTTCCTCGCCCTTTTCTTTGTATTTACCATACTGTACAACACCTTTAATAAGTGCGTTGAGCGCCTCAACATTCATGCCGAGTTTTCTGTAATTCCGGTATGACTCATATTGTCTTTCAACTACCATAATTACTCCAAGCTGCTCTTCCATCGCCTTATCGGACTTTGTAAGTTCCATTCCGTGCACAATTCCATATGCTGCAGAATAGTTACCATTCTGCATGTAATCTTTGGCACGCTTTATATTCTGTGAATAGTTAAACACACCGTTTAACATAATCACAAGAATTACAAATCCGGCAACAAACAAAATAAGCATCACAATTGACATCGGTTTTATTTTGAGGATGTCTTTCGGGTCTGCCGGCTTCTTTGGCTTCTTTTCTTTCTTCGGCTTCTTTTCCTTCTTTGGCTTTTTGACCTTTTCTGCCTGCTTTTTGGCTTTTGCCTCCTCTTTGGCAGCTTTGGCAGCTTCTTTCTTCTCCTGTGCGGCTGCCTTTTTTTCTTCCTTTATCCGCTTCTTTTCCTCAGCCTCAAGCTCCTCTGCCTCCTCTTCAAGGCGTTCTTCCTCAAGTGCCTTTTCTCTTCTTGCTTTCAGATTTTCGCTGAGTCTTGCAAAGAAGCCCTTCCTTCCTTTATTCTTCTCGGAAAGAAGTTCTCCGTCTTCAGTATTTTTTCCGTACAGTTCCTGAAGAACCTGCTCATTTTCATCCTTAGGCGGATTTACAGGTTCATCATCCGTATCCTCTTTCACTTCTTCAAAGAAGACCTTTTTTACAATTGATAAAAAGCTCTTTTTGTCGGATTTATCCTTTTTCTTCTTTTTTGCTTTTTTGCCTTTTTTATCTGATGGCAGCGCCTCTTCTGAATCACTTTCAGACGCATTGTCATTCTTAACATTTTTAGTTTCCGGTTCAGATTCCGGCTCAGTTTCTGCTTTTGCCTGTGTTCCGGATTTGGCTTCTGATTCGGATTCCTGCCCGGCATTGCCGCCGGTTGATGGTTCGGCCTCTTCCTCTTCATCTTCTGAGTCTTCAAACTCCGGCTCCAAATCATAGATATCGGAAAGCTCCTCAATTGAAGACATATCTGCCCCTGCTTCCCCGCCAAACAAATCCTCAATAGAAATGCTGTCTGCAACTTCTTCACTTTCATTTGCACTATCTGCAGTTTCCGGTTCTTCAAGGTTGTTGAGCCGTTCCATTTCGCTTTCAGTCAGCTCTTCGCCTGCTTCATCCGGTATGTCATCAAGGTTTTCAACGCCAAAAAGCTCCTTATCAGCCTCATCAAGCTCCGGAATGACCGTATCAGCTTTCACATCCTCAGCCGCTTCCTGCTTCATCTGTTCCAGCTTCTTTTCCATCGAATCTTCCGTTTCAGAATCATCATTCATTTTTCCATTATTATCTGCCGATTCAGAGTTCATTACTGAATTAAGCAGCTCATCAAGATAATCTTCGTTCACATCAGTCTCCTGTCATGCAATACACTATGTAACAAAATGTTTCGTAATGACTAACTTTCATAATACCATAAATCCCAATCCATAACAATACAGCTTCAAAGTTTAATCTGCATTTTCGAGCATTTTCTTAAGAAATTCCACTGAATTTTCTTTAACTGACACAGCTTTATCACGTATATTATCGGCTATATTGGGAAGTTTGGCATGTACTCTGTAAAGCTTTGCTTTATTATTAATAAATGTTATATTCTCAAACGGCCATCTCATAAAATTAGGCGAAGCAAAACCTTCTCCAAGTTCCAGCAGCAACAGTCTGTGATTGAGGGTAGACTGCAGCCAGCGGTTGTAGAAATTCCACTGTTCCTCACCTTTTTCCTGTTCAAAAAAAGGTGCCGTAATTCTCTTTTTGTTCAGATTACTTTTATAAATCAGACCATCATCACAGGAAGTCACTATAAAATAATTCTTTTTACCAAGATAATCGTTAAGCATGTTATAAATATCAATTATTTTTTCCGAATCGGTTTGTGCATTGCACTTCCACTCATCTCCTATGCCGATAAGCAGCATCTCGCAATCTGTAATATCCGCCTTTAATATGTCTGTCATGCATTTTCCCTCTTTATATATAGTAATATCAGGCATTGTGAAACTCTTCATCCATCATTGACGGTTGTACAATATAATCAATCCATCGCAGGACACGCTTTTGCTGCTCACGGATTTGATTATATTGTACAACTCGCTCTGTAAAAAGATGAGTTTCGCAATTGCCTATATAGCAACATATATGAATTTGTGAAAAAGGCTGTCCCATCAAACCGGACAGCCTCGTCATCACAATTCAATTATAAAATCATCATTCTACAACGCCAAGCAGCCTGTCAATCTCTGCAACGAGCTGACCAATCTCAGGCTTTGAAAGCTGTGCGTCTGCGCCAAGTCCTTCACCTTTTACCCTCATTTGCTCATTGATAAGTGAAGAGAATATTATGACAGGTATATGCTTAAGCTCCTCATCCGTCTTAATAAGCTTTGTCAGTCTGTGTCCGTCCATCATAGGCATCTCAAGGTCTGTGATAACACAAGCCACATATCTGTCGATATCACCAACAGTCTTAAAATGGCAGAGATTATCCCATGCTTCCTGTCCATTCTTGCATAGCGTTATATTAGTATAACCTGCCTTATGAAGTGAATCAGAGATAAGCCTTATAAGCAGCGGTGAGTCTTCAGCAATAACGATTGGTGAATCATTTCTGGCCCTGTGTGTATACTTATCAACATCCGAAACCTTAAGGCCTGTCTCCGGACTGATATCCGATACAATACGTTCAAAATCAAGAATAACTATAAGATTTGAATCGATTTTAACTATACCTGTTGCTATTCCCTGATCTGCCGAGCTGATTGTTGAATCAGGTGTTATAATATCTGCCCACGATACCCTGTGGATTCCGATTACCTTGTGCACATGAAATGCCACATTAAGCTTATTGAAATTAGTAATAATAAACATATCGGAATTAATGTCCTGCGATGGCGGCAGCTTAATTACCTTAGCCAGGTCAATAACCGTAATCATAGTATCTCTTGGCATAAATATACCTTCAACCTCAGGCTTTGCCACCGGAATCGGTGTTACCTTCTGATATGTAACAATCTCTTTAATCTTGGCAACATTGATACCATAGTGATTATTGCCGACCATAAATTCAAGTATCTCAACTTCGTTGGTACCACTTTCCATTAAAATATTAGTTTCCATTGACGCACCTCCGTTGTATTTCACACACCAAATTATTGTCTATATTATATCAAAGTTATCTGAAAATTTCAACAGTAACCACGTATTTATTAAACCGTAATAATCGACATTTTGCAGACGCTATATTATCTCTCCCAGAGCCGCTTCCTCATCTTCTGAAAGTGATAAAAGACGAACCGGAACAATTTTATTAATATAGGAATCCGCCTGTTCCATATCCACCAAAGCCAGTACCCTTATATATGTCTTTGTATACCCCGCAGCATATACGTTTCCATCCTTTTCCACGGTTTCCTCAAACAAAACCTCCTGCACACTCTGAAGTGCACTTCTCCTGTACTGTGCTGACATCTGCTTTTCGAGTTCAAGAAGAATTGCACTTCTCTGAGTCTTAACACTCTCTGCAATCTGACCTTCCATGCGGTCAGCAACAGTTCCCTTTCTTCTGGAATATTTAAATACATGCATTTCGTAGAAATGTATCTGCTCAAGATATTCTTTAGTCATAATAAATTCTTCATCTGTCTCCTGCGGAAATCCGACAATAACGTCTGTTGTAATTGCAGCACCGGGAAAATATTTTCTGAGAAGTTCACAGCTTTGTGCATACTCTGCTGTTGTATACCTTCTGTTCATACGTTTTAATGTCGCATCACACCCGCTTTGCAGCGAAATATGGAAATGCGGACATACATTTTCAATCTTTGCAAGCTCTGACACAAATTCTTCCGTAAGAATTCTCGGTTCAAAAGAACCAAGCCTTATTCTTTTAACGCCTTTAATGGCACTTACCCTTTTAATCAGCTCCAAAAGCGTTGTTGATTCTGCCAGTTCAATACCATACGAGCTCAGATGAATCCCCGTAAGCACAAATTCCTTGTATCCTTTATCCGCAAGCCTTGTTACCTCAGCCTCCACGTCTTCCGGCACACGGCTTCTGACACGTCCTCTCGTATACGGAATTATGCAGTATGAGCAGAACTGGTTGCAGCCGTCCTGCACCTTTATGTATGCACGGGTATGCTCGCATACCTCATTAATATTAAGCTTTTCATACTCACGCTCTTTGGATATATCAATTACATCATTATTATTACGCTTATCTCTCATGTATTCTTCAATAATTCTGACAAGCAGGTTTTTTCTGTTGTTGCCAATCACAATGTCAACAGCTTCATCATTTATCAAATCTGCTCCGTCGGCCTGTACATAACATCCTGTGGCAACCACTATTGCATCCGGGTTCTGCTTTTTTGCCTTATGCAGCATCTGCCTTGATTTGCGGTCAGCAATATTGGTTACTGAACATGTATTAATTATATATATGTCTGCCTTTACTCCATCTCCAAACGGGACGATTTCATATCCGGCATCAATGAGCATCTGCTCCATAGCTTCTGTTTCATATGAATTAACCTTGCATCCAAGGTTATGTAATGACGCTTTCACAATTTTTTCTCCATTTCAACTCAAAATCGACTGAATTATATCACAACTGCACAATTCAAGCAACAAAATCCAAAACATGTCATAAATATTGTATAACAATTCACTTATTTTTTATGTTTTATTATTAATTTTGTCACTTGACATATAGCACGTCAGAATATAATATAATTTTTGAGGATTTTACTTATTAACTTTAACCTAAGGAGGTGCCTATCATGAGAACAGTTAAAATTTCTTTAAATTCAATCGATAAGGTAAAGTCATTTGTTAATGACATCACAAAGTTTGATTCTGACTTTGATCTTGTATCAGGAAGATATGTAATTGATGCAAAGTCAATCATGGGTATTTTCAGCCTTGACCTGTCAAAGCCAATCGACCTTAATATCCATGCAGATTCAGACGTCGACACAATTCTCGCCGTATTAGCTCCATACATAGTATCTTAACCGGCACATTTTCACAGAGAATTAAAGGGTATTCACAAGATCCTTGCATTGTTAAATATTTTAACATCCGCAGGCACTTATGAATACCCCTTTTTTAACCATTTTCAATTATCTGTAAAAATGCTTTAGTCCTTTCACTCTTTGGATTGTCAATTACCTCCTGCGGAGTGCCCTCTTCGACAATCACACCGTCAGCCATAAATATTACACGGTCCGCAACATTTCTTGCAAATTCAATTTCATGAGTTACAATAATCATCGTCATTTTTTCATTTGCAAGCTGACGCATAAGTTTAAGTATTCCTGCTGTAATTTCAGGGTCAAGTGCGGAAGTCGGCTCATCAAAGAAAAGCATCTTCGGATTCATTGCAAGTGCTCTTGCGATTGCCACCCTCTGCTGTTGTCCGCCTGAAAGCTGCCACGGATAACTGTTCTCTTTGTCTTCGAGTCCTACCTTTTTAAGAAGCTTTCTGCCTGCTTCCACAGCTTCCTTTGCATCCATCTTCTTTACATGAATCGGTGCATCAGTTACATTTTTAATTACCGAATAATGAGGAAACAGGTTAAAATTCTGGAATACAAGTCCGAAATTCCCTTTAAGTTCATGAAGTTTACTCTTGGGTACATACTTTGTTTTGCCGCTTTCATTGACAGTAGCGCTCTCTCCGCAATATGCAAGCGTTCCCTCATCCATTGTCTCAAGCAGTGTCGCACAGCGAAGGAGCGTAGATTTTCCCGAGCCTGAAGGACCGATTATTGCCACAACCTCGCCTTCCTCGACGCTAAGTGAAATATCCGAAAGCACACTATGTTCACCAAAAGATTTTTTGACATGATTCATTTCTAAAAGTTTCACTTTATCTTTGTTCCTCCTATCTGTAATAATTCAATTTATTTTCAAGCTTCTCCATTATCCATGCGACAACAAAATTAAACAGATAATAGAACAGTCCTGCAACAAACAACGGCATAATACTTGCCTGAGCCGCTGCGACCTGCTTTGCAAGAGTAAACATTTCAGTATACGCAAGCGCAAATGCAAGAGATGTATCCTTTACAAGGGTAATAACCTCGTTAGTGACAGGCGGAAGTACTCTCTTGACCATCTGTGGAAATATAATCTTTCCGAAGGTCTGCGCCTTTGAATATCCGAGAACCGACGCAGCTTCCCTTTGTCCTACCGGAACGCCCTCAATTCCTGCACGGTAAATTTCCGCAAAATATGCAGCATAGTTAAGTGAAAAGCCTATAATTACTGCATAGAAGCGGTATGAGTATGAAAGCGAAATTCCAAACAGATAATACGGTCCGAAGAACACAACCAGAAGCTGAAGCATAAGCGGTGTTCCGCGCATTATTGATATGTATGCCTTTGCAATAAACTTAAGCACCTTTATATTGGACATTCTGATAAATGTAATCACCAGACCTAACGGAAGCGAAAACAAAAGTGTCAGAAGGAAAATCACAAGTGATGCAAGCATACCGGAAGAAAGCTGATTTATAATATCTGCCAACTGATTAACAACCGGTATCTTTGAGTTTTCTGTTCCCTCTGCGAGAAGAACCGCATCTGCGCCTTCCTTACCGAGGCATACCGAATCCTCAAGTCCCCATTTAACTGCAATCTTTTCAAATGTGCCATCGGCAAGCATTTCATTCAGTGTCTCCTGAACTTCATTGCGAAGCTCCGTATTGCCCTTCTTAAAACCGATTGCGTACTGCTCTGTGGAAATATGCTCATCAAGCATTTTGAATTTCCCGGTGCGTGCTTTTATCTCATAATTGGCAACACCTATATCCATACAGATTGCATCTACTGAGCCTGCATCAAGATTCATAAATGCGCTGTTATAATCCGAAACCTGCTGTAATGACGCAAAACTTTCAAGCAGCTTTTTATTTGCTTCCTCGGCATCCTCCCCCGTAAATGCCGCAAGTGCCGAAGAATCCGCCTGTACAACAACAACCTTTCCGGCAAGGTCTGTAAGCTTATCAATTCCCGAATTATTTTTGACAACAACTACCTGTGAATTATCAACATATGCAGAGGACCATGTGTAATCCTTCTCCCTGCCGTTCATTGTGAAACCATTCCATATGCAGCTAATCGTATTGGAATTAAGCTCCATATCCTTTGAGTCCCAGTCAATCGGCTGCTTTACCAGTTTCCATCCGTTGCGCTCACATACCTCCTGCGCAAGGTCAAGGTCAAATCCGACATACTCACCATTGTCATCCTTGTAGCCATATGGTGGAAATTCCGCATCAAATCCAACCGTGAACGTCTTCTGTCCGCTTTCATCTTCCTTTTTGCCGCCACACCCTGTCATAAATCCTGCCATGAGTGATAACACCAGCATAAGGCACAACAATCTGCTGCTTAACCTTCGCATTTCTACCTCCATACCAAATATTTATTTTTGTTTATTCGATTACTATCTTCTCAACCGTGTCAATTGCCGTTTTAACCAGCTCATCTATTTTTTCTGCAAGTTTAAGCTCCGACTTTTTGATTACATTCAGATTAGGCTTTGTAACAGGATGCTTTGCAACAAAGATTGTGCAGCAGTCCTCAAACGGCTGTATCGAAGTCTCATATGTTCCGATTTTTTCTGCAAGGTCAACTATCTCCTGCTTATCAAAGCCGATTACAGGACGGAATACTGGCATCGTGCACACCTCATTGGTACAGTAAAGGCTCTTTATTGTCTGACTTGCCACCTGACCGATACTCTCACCTGTAATAAGTCCCTGACAGTCTGAGCTTTCTGCCAGCGTCTCGGCAATCTTCATCATATAACGGCGCATAATAATTGTAAGCTCATCATGCGGGCACTGGTCATAAATATAAAGCTGAATATCCGTAAAATTAACGACATTAAGCGTAACAGGCCCTGCATAACGTGCAACAAGCTTTGCAAGGTCAACTACCTTCTGCTTCGCGCGCTCACTTGTATACGGTGGTGCATGAAAATATGTTGCATCAATCTTTACGCCTCTTTTTGCAATCATATATCCTGCAACAGGGCTGTCTATTCCTCCGGACAGAAGAAGCATAGCTTTACCGTTGGTTCCGACAGGCATTCCTCCCGGTCCCGGAATTTCAATAGAATAAATATTTATCTGCTGGCGTATTTCAATCTGCAACAGGACATCCGGCTTATGTACATCCACGCTAAGTTCCGGAAATGCCTCAAGCAGCACATGTCCTATCTCAGCATTGATTTCCATTGAATCAAGCGGATAATTCTTTCTTGCCCTTCTGGCATTTACCTTAAATGTAAAATGCATATCATCATATGTCTGTCTGAAATACTCAACAACAGTCTTGGCAAGGTCGTCAAATCCATTATCCTCAATCTGCACCATAGGACAGATGCCGATAATTCCAAATACCCTCTTTAATGCATCAACCGTCTCATCATAATCAAACTCAGTCTTTGCCTGCACATAAATTCTTCCGTCAACCTTAGTTACGGCAAATTCGCCCTCTACCTCTTTGAGTGCAAATTTTATCTGATTCACCAGAGCATCCTCAAACAGATATCTGTTCTTGCCCTTTACACCAATTTCTCCGTACTTAATAAGAAACGCTTTAAACATAATATTCTCCATTCCACAGGCGCTGTCTGCGCACTGTTTTACATTTATTCCGCTACTGCATTTTCAATTAATGAGCCCTGTACTTTCTAAGAACCGGCAGAAGTTCTGCAATGTTCTGAAGGCAGTATTCAATCTCCTCCGGCGTTGTATCAACGCAAAAACTGAATCTCAGTGTTGAATCAAGAAGATTTTTATCAAGCCCTATTGCCTGAAGTGTAGAGCTTAATTCCGGGCGGTTAGATGAACATGCCGAACCGGAAGATACATAAATGCCTTTGTCTTCAAGTGCATGCAGCAAAACCTCCGCCCTCACTCCCGGAAAGCTTACATTCACAATATGCGGTGCGGATTCTTCATCTGTCTTTCCGTTTATTTTAGTGCCTTCTATTTTACCGATACCTTCAACAAATGCATTTTTAATTGCACGCATTCCGGCAATTTTTTTGTCAAAATCGGTATACGCGAGCTTTGTTGCAACACCAAGACCTGCAATCCCCGGAACATTTTCCGTTCCGGAACGCATTCCTTTCTGCTGTCCTCCGCCAAGAATAATAGGATTAACTTTCACTTTATCCCTCACATATAAAATTCCGGTTCCCTTAGGCCCGTGAATCTTGTGCCCGCTCACCGACAGCATGTCTATTCCCATTTTCTTGGGCACAATCCTGTACTTTCCAAAAGACTGAATCGCATCAACGTGAAATACAATGTCCCTGTTAAATGTATGAATAATTTTCGACATTTCCTCAATCGGCTCAACGGCGCCAATCTCATTATTCACCATCATTGTTGAGACAAGTATTGTATCATCGCGCAGTGCATTTTTGAGTTCATCAAGAATAACAACTCCGTTGGAATCAACAGGCAGATATGTCACTTCAAACCCAAGCTTTGCCAGATATCGAAACGGCTCTTTCACAGAGGAATGTTCCACGCTTGACACAATAACATGCTGACCCTTTCGTCTGTTTGCAAGCGCACCGCCGACGATTGCCATATTATTTGACTCCGTTCCTCCTGAAGTGAAAATAATTTCTTTTTCCTGACATTTAAGCACATTACAAAATACTGCCGTTGCATCCTTTATGTAATTTTCAGCATTTACTCCATACATATGCTTTGATGAAGGATTACCATAATCCTTCTGCATTACCTCAAGCATGATGTCAACAGCTTCCTTCGCCGTTTTAGTCGTTGCTGAGTTATCCAAATACGCTTCCATTTTACCAATACCTTTCAAAGTTCTAACCCTGACACTGTCACTCTTCCAAATGATACATCAATACAGAAAGCACCATCATACCTGCTGTCTCAGTCCTTAATATCCTTCTGCCAAGTGTAATCACATTAAATTCATTGTCATCAGCAACAGTAAGCTCCGAGCCGTCAAAACCGCCTTCCGGTCCTATAAAAATACCGATGCTCTGTCCTTTTTTAATCGAATTTATAATATTCTTAGTCGCCTGCATACCTTCCGCACACTCGTATGGAAGCAGTACCATATCAAGCTGTTTTGCGTATTCTGCAGCCTTTTCAAATGTCATAACATCCTTTACAGCAGGAATTATGCTTCTTTTACTTTGCTTTGCTGCGTTTTCTGCAATCGCATTCCAGCGCTTAACCCTGCCTGCCGCTTTCTTGTCATCAAGCTTAACAACCGAGCGCTTCATCGCAACCGGCACAACCTCGTACACCCCCAGCTCCACTGCTTTCTGAATAATAAGTTCCATCTTATCACCCTTTGGGAGCCCCTGAAAGAGATAAATTTTTGACGAAAGTTCTCTGCCCTCCTCGTCAACTTTTTCAATTTCTGCAATAATCTCATTATCTCTTATTCCGGAAATTGTGCAGTAATAATCTGTATTGTCACCGCTGCTCATCAATATTTTCTCGCCTGTCTTAACTCTGAGCACATTTTTCAGATGATTAACATCTGCGCCGTCTATCAGAATGTAATCATCAAATATATTTTCCTGTCTGGCAAAAAAATGATACATCTTTCGTCACCATCCGTTTTACTTAGTCAGATTCGCTGCATCTGCCGTTATTTCTGTTTTGAATTCAGATGCGTCTTGCTGTTACATTGACCCATTCGCCATTATGATTAATTTCGAGAATTTCAAGTTCCGGATTCTCCTTAAACTTACTTACAACCTCTTCTTCCTTTGTATCAATGATTCCCGATGTCATAAATATCGCGCCGTGCTTCATGTGACGCGTAATCTCCTCTGAAAGCGGCTCAAGTACATCTGCAAGAATATTTGCACATACTATATCATAGCACTCGTATCCGACTTCGTCCTGAATCTTCTTATCATCAATAATATTCCCCTCAAGCACTCTGATTTTCCCGTCTTCTATATTATTGACTTCTGCATTTTCTTTAGTTGCAATAATGGCATTCGGGTCAAGATCTGTTCCGAGCGCACTCTTTGCACCAAGCATTATCGCAACAACTGAAAGGATTCCGCTTCCGCATCCTACATCAAGAACATTATCTCCCGGCTTTGCGTATTTTTGAAGCTGTCTTATAACAAGCTGTGTTGTCTCATGTGCTCCTGTTCCGAAAGCTGTTCCCGGGTCAATATTAATTACGAGGTGCCCCTTCATATCTTCCGTATATTCCTCCCATGTAGGCTTAATTATCAGATCACCTACGCTGAAAGGATGAAAATACTGTTTCCAGTTGTTAATCCAGTCCTTGTCCTCAGTCTGTGAAGTTGTAATTGCTCCGCTTCCAATATCCATAAAAGATTTGAGTTCTTCAATTTCTTCTTTTACTTTTGCAAGCATTTCCTCATTATCTTCATCAGCATCAAGGTAGAAGCTTACCTTTGCCGAGCCGTCATCAGGCGGCAGGTCAGGTATGAAATCAACGAACATCGTCTTGATGTCCTTCTGGCTTAACTGGACGTTATCCTCAATCTCAATCCCTTCTATTCCACAGTCGTTAAGTGCACTGCTGACAAGGTCAACAGCTGCTGTTGTTGTATCAATTGTATATCTGTTCCACTTCATACTAATCTCCATTCCGCAGACGCTTCAGCGTAATTTTTCACACTAATCTCCATTCCGGGTTGACTTTAAAAATGCTTCATATCCCTTAAGTGTCTCATACAAATCTGCCTTGCTTATTACTTCGTGCGGCGCATGCATATTCTGTACCGCAATTCCGCTGTCTATTACATTCATTCCGTAATTGGCAAGAATGTACGCAATCGTTCCGCCGCCGCCCAAATCAACGCGTCCAAGTTCAGCAGTCTGGAACGCTACGTCTGCATCATCCATGATTCTTCTCATTTCAGCCATAAATTCAGCATTAGTATCGTTAGAACCACTCTTACCTCTTGAACCTGTATATTTATTAAATACCATTCCGCGTCCGAAATATGCGCAGTTCTTCTTTTCATTAACCTTGGCATAATTAGGGTCATATGCCGCACTCACATCAGAAGAAAGCATCTGTGAGTTGCGAAGCGCCCTCTTAAGCCCAAGCTCCGTATATTGTCCGCAGCAGTTCATCACCTCAGCTACGGCATACTCAAAGAACTTTGACTGCATACCTGTTGCTCCGACACTTCCGATTTCTTCTTTATCCACGAGAATACATACGCCGGTTCTTTTCAGTTTCTTTGAATTGACACAGGCAATAAGCGAAGGGTACGCACATACTCTGTCATCATGTCCGTAACCGATAATCATACTCCTGTCGATTCCGTAATCCTTTGCTGCCCCTGCCGGAACTGCTTCAATCTCAGCTGAGAGGAAATCTTCTTCCTCAATTCCGTATTTTTCTTTGAGAAGTGCAAGAATATACTTTTTAACCTTATGCTTATTATCTTTATCGCTTTCTTTAGCTTCGTCTTCTTCATTCTCAAGCCCGCCAAATTCAAGCGCCGCCTCAGTAGCAGGCATGCTTCCGACAAGAATATTAAGGTCTTCTCCTTCAACGACCTTGCTTCCCTTCTTCTCAAGCTGCTCCTGGGAAAGGTGTACAAGCAAATCAGAAATACCCACAACCGGGTCATTTTCATCCTCACCGATTGCAATATCCACAACCGAGCCATCCTTTAAAGCTACCACGCCATGAAGTGCAAGCGGAGTTGTCACCCACTGGTATTTCTTGATACCGCCGTAATAATGCGTATCAAGAAGTACGAGGTCACTGTCCTCATACATCGGATTCTGCTTTAAATCAAGTCTCGGAGAATCAATATGTGCACCGAGAATGTTCATTCCTTTTTCAATAGGTTCCCTGCCTATATTAAAAAGCACCACTGCCTTGCCCATATTAACTGCATAAACTTTATCGCCCGCCTTAAGCTTCTTACCCTTTTTAATTATATTTTCAAGATTTTTATAACCTGCATTCTCCGCAATCTCAACCGCTTTCTTTACGCACTCACGCTCGGTCTTACACTCACTTATAAATCTGCGGTACTCCTCCGCAAAGCTAAATACCTTGTCTAAATCTTCCTTTGAATACTTTTCCCACGCATTTACTCTTTCCATACTAATCCTCATTTCTGCAAACGCTATTTAAATATCAATATCCAGTGACATCTGTCCGTCAATCTGGTCATCAACCTGCTCCATTCCCACTTCAAGTTCAGCCTCTTCTTTAAAGCCTTCAATCATCTCAGTGCTTATTTCAGGCAGTTCATCAAGAGACTGAACGCCAAACGTCCTTAAAAATTCTTCCGTCGTTCCCAGAAGCATCGGCCTTCCCGGTGCATCAAGTCTTCCGACTTCTGCCGCAAGTCCGTATTCAATCAGCCTGCTTACCGAATGGTCGCTGTTTACGCCTCTTATCTTTTCAATCTCAAGCTTTGTAACCGGCTGCTTGTAAGCTATAATAGATAGTGTTTCCAAAAGTGCATCCGTTAAAACATATTTTCTTGGCTGCGAGGCAACCTTAATCAGTGTCTCATAATACTCAGTCTTCGTGCACATCTGAAAACTGTTCTCAAGCTCAATTATCTTAATACCTCTGTCGGCTGCAGAGTATTTATCCATCATATTGTGAATAATTCTCTTTGTCGTGTCAACATCCTGCTCAATTGCAGCAGCAATCTTATCCACTTCAACAGATTCTCCCATAGTGAATAAAACAGCTTCAATTGAAGCCTCAATTTTCTCCAAATCCATTTTCGACCTCCATATTTCCAATCATTGCAGGATCATTTTTAACAGTAAGCCTTATATCAGACATTATCCCGTCCTGTTCTACCGAAAGAAATCCCGTTTTAATCAGTTCAAGTACAACAAGAAATGTAACTATCGTTGAAATTTTGCCGGGACGGTCCAAAAGGAGCTGGCGGAAACTGAAATTTCTGTTATTCATCAAAAATGCTTTGACTTCAACAAGCCTCTCCTCCAATGAAACCTCTTCCTTTTTGATTTTCCCAAACTTGCTTCGTATTGGGTCAATCTTTTCCTCCTGACGCTTCATTACCTCCTGAAAAATGCTGTTAAGCTTTGATAACGTCATATCACCCACAAGTTCTTCCAAATCAACCGGAGGTCTGTAACTTTCCACCTCCGCAGGCAGTGTTGAAGGCTTATACAGCGAACGCTCTGCATCCACCTGCCTGTCCTTTAACTCCAGTGAGGCATATTTAAACATCTTATATTGTAAAAGCTGTTCTACAAGTTCCTGTCTCGGATCCTCTTCCTCGCCCTCCTCATTGACCTCTTTAGGAAGAAGCATTCTTGATTTTATATCAAGAAGTGTTGCCGCCATAACAAGGAATTCACTGACTACATTAAGGTCCTCCTTGTCCATCTGATTTACATATTCCATATACTGCTCTGCAATCATAGCAATCGGTATATCGTAAATATTAACTTTATTCTTGTCAATCAGGTGCAGAAGAAGGTCAAGCGGTCCTTCAAAAACCTGCAATTTTACCGGTATTCCCATATAAAACTCTCCAAGTCTTAAGCAAAAGCTTATTATGCTTTTTCACAATTAGTCATACGCTTTCATATTATATATCAATCGCTTTTAAATGTCCAATCCAAATATCAATGCTTTCCGCATTTTTCCGTTGCTAAACTCGTCAAAATAACATATAATAAAAAAATTAAATATAATGAATATCAAAATTTATGAGGTTAGTATGCGTATAATCTTTTCAATAAAAGAAATCCTAGACAAAATTAAAGACGATGATCTTCCGGGATACGCAGCGCAATCCTGCTATTTCATTATTCTCAGTTTTTTTCCTTTTGTTGCGCTTCTTTTGTCCCTTATTCGCTTTCTGCCTCTTGACTATGACACATTTATATCTGTTATAAATGATGTTATCCCTGTATATTTCAGGGAAACAGTACAGAAATTTTTCCTCGAAATGTATGAATCTTCATCCGTTACTCTTACAAGTATTTCTGCAATTGTAACACTGTGGGCTGCCGGACGCGGTTTTATGTCGCTGATGAAAGGTTTTAATGCGATTCACGGCATCAAAGAGGACCGTAATTTCTTTGTGCTTAGAGCAATCGCATCAGTCCAGACTCTGCTTTTTATTGTAATTATTCTGGCAATGCTTGTATTTGTCGTATTCGGCAATAAACTATTTGTATTTACGTCACAGTTTTTTCCGTATCTTTCAATAATAGTTGAAGCGATAATTGATATTAAATGGCTTTTCTTTCCTGCCCTGCTTACTCTGGCATTCCTTTTTATGTTCAAATTCATTCCAAGCAGGCGTCTGCCTTTAATCAGACAGCTTCCGGGAGCCGTTATATCAGCAATAGGATGGTATGGTTTCTCAATAATTTACGCCGTATACGTAAATCATAACACCCTGTCGACCATGTACGGAAACCTTGCCAACCTTATATTTGCCCTTGTATGGCTCTATTCCTGTATGCTGATTCTTTTCTTTGGTGTTGAATTCAACACACTGCTTGAAAAGAAACTCATCTCACCACATTTATTAAAACGCAGACACAAAAGGTGAAAGCCCGAATCAGGCCTTCACCTCTGTTCCCGGATAGAAAAATCCCAGTACATCTTTATAGCTCATTCCGTTATTAACCATGGTATATACCGCATTCTGGCTCATTCCTATGCCATGCCCGTACCCTCCTCCGGTAATTTTGAAACAGCTCTTTCCACCATCTGTATATGGCTCAAAAATGCAGAAAGCACTTGGAAGAGAAGCCATATTGACAAATGTTCCGTTCACTGTGACAAGCGGTACCCCCGCCACACCAAACATATATCTGATATGGTTTTCACCCTCAATTCTCACTGTATTTTTACTTCCTGCAACAATTACCGATACAGCCGCACCTCCTGTGACTCTCCTGTCAACGGTAATACTTTCAATCATTCCGACATTGTCTACACTCTGCTTTACATACTCACCTTTTGCATTTCTTACAAGTATATTGTCCGGAAAAGCATTTCTTCTGTCTTTGAGCTTTTTATTAAAGCTTTCGCTCAGTTCCTGTGTCGTGACATTAAGTTCCCATCTGTAAAGGTCATATCTTCTGTCATAGTCCGAGTAATTTATTTTTTTAATAAAACTTCTGAAATTTTCCTCAACAGTTAAATCAGTATTAACCGGCTCATTTCCCACAGCCTTTGACTCAAAATACGGATAGTCTTCCGGGTTGCTTCCCCACAGACTTACATCAGTTGTTACACCGCATGATGTCGAATAATAATAGGTCTGTACCGGCTCACCGCTGAATAAAAGCACCTCGCCTTCAGTATCTGCAATCGCACGGTTTGAGGTCTCACTTTCCCTGACATTGTTGTATACCTGATACTGTGTGCTGTCATCAATATGCGCACCGAGCGAAACATAGTTATTATTGTCAAGTTCCTTATAAACATAGCTTCTGGCACATACCGCCTGTACCTTCAACGCTTCCACGCCAAAATTCACCGGCATTTCACTTGGCACTACCCTCTTCAGATACTTCTCTATCGGAATCTCATTAATTAAGGCAAGACCACTGTCTGATACGGCTATCTCCATCGTCCCCTCATATTCAGGATTGCCATATGCCCTGCTTATCGAATAAACAGTGACACTTCCGCCATCATCAGGAGTAATCTTCATTCTTCCGCCTGACAGATATTCCGAGGACGCATCTACAGTAATCTTCTCTCCTGCCGCATGCCTTTCTTTTATCTGTTCCTTGTCGCCACAGCTTATTGTAAATGCAGTATCACTCGAAAATGTTACATCCTTATGATACAGCCTTGCAAAATCGTCAGTCTTAATCAGAACCCTAACCGTGTCTGCATTAAGCGGCTTTGAAATCACAGCACCGCAGATTTTCCCGTCAGCCACTATAAAATCCTGCAAATCATAACCGACAATAAGCGAACCGTAATCTTTAAGCGCCAGTTCACCATATGTACGATAAATCTTATATTTCTTATCAAGAGGAACCTTGCCGTATCCTTCGATTTCAATGTATGTATTATCCGCAGACAGCACTTTACCGCTTATCGTATCAGTCTTAACATCAACAGCCTTAACTTTACCGTCATTAAGGCGTATGTCCGCCATCACATTCTCAATATCCTGTGACAGCCTGTTTACCTTGTATTCACGCTTTACACCGCCCACAAATACCGACAGCGTCGTACCCCTGCCTGAGACCACCCATGCATTGGTAAGCACCGCCTCATCCGTTACATTCTGAACACATAATATCTCATTGCCGCGAACCACAAGTGAAGCACTCTTGTCCAACGCATAGTCAAGTGCAAGCCCTGCAAAATGCATTACGCCGTCGTCAGTATATGCCTGCCATTCAGATGCATTGCCTACATTAGACGGTGTTCCGACAATAGTCGTCTGTATGCTTGTAACACTTGAGCCATACTCCATCCTGTTTAACAGACGTATGTACGCATTGAGGAAATCGTTCTTTTTAACTGCCATACTGTCTTTCCCCGACAAATCGATTCCTGCCTCCTGTGCGGATACCCCGACTTTTTGCAGAAACATTTTTACATCTCCGACAGTGAGTTCTTTCTGCGCATTATCAGGCTTCATATAACCATTGTCCGCTGCAAACGAAACATATCCCGAATACCATTCCTGCTGATTATTCATCTCCTTAAAACTCTCATCATCTGCACATGCACCTGCTATCAGCTTTGCCGCCTCAGCTTTCGTAATTCCCTGATAGTCATTTATTCCGAACAATACAAAATACATCAGTACGCAGACCGCAGCCAGTGCAAAAAGCACCATAAACATCGTCAGCATTTTTAGTCTTTTGCCATGCATCCAGTTAGATTTACTCATTATCCCCTCCAATTGCAGTGTGATAAACCGGATATTTCTGCCATCCAGTTGAATATCCGCAAAAAAAGAAGCTCAAGCTACTTTTGAGGCTCAAGCTTCTTTTCATAATTCCCAAAATGCCGTTTCCTACGATTTCGACGCCTAGCAAAGCTAGGTGGGTAACCGCACGTAATCCGCTGCCTTCCACTGACAAAGGAGGCCTGACATTAGATTACGGATATAGGAATCCCTGTCAATAAATGTAGGTTCAAAATAGTAGGTTGGCGAACACCCCAGGAAAAACACTTCACCAAGCACTTCTTGTTGGTTATATTATATGCTAATTCTGCTAAAATATCAATATTTTCAAATGATTTTTAACACTTATTTCACGCTTACATTTCCTGCCAGCACTTCCTTATAATCTGCAAGGTTTTTCGCAAGCAGTGCAGGCGTATCAAGATGATACGGACACTTTGATTTGCACTGGTTGCAGTGCAGGCATTGCTCAATTTTCATCATCTTCTCCTGTACCTGCGGCGTAAGCTGCAATTCAGATGGCGAGCGCCTAAGAAGCAGTGACATTCTTGCGCAATTGTTAATTTCAATTCCAACAGGACATGGCATGCAATATCCGCATCCGCGGCAGAAATCACCCTGAAGCTCTTTTCTGTCATTATCAATTATCTGCTGTAAATCCGGAGTCATTACAGGCGGATTTGTGACATACGAAAGGAACTCATCCATCTCACTTTCTCTCTGCACTCCCCATATCGGCAGCACATTTTCATATTGTGCTTCAAATGCATATGCCGCCTTTGAATTTGTGATAAGCCCTCCTGACAATGCTTTCATTGCTATAAAGCCCATTCCTGCGGCTTCGCACTCACGTACCAGCTTGACGTCTTCTTCAGATGCAAGATAACAAAACGGAAACTGCAGTGTTTCGTATAAACCGGACGCCACAGCTTCATGCGCAACAGAAAGCCTGTGGTTAGTAATACCGATATGACGTATAATTCCTTTTTGCTTTGCTTCAAGCATTGCCTCATAAATTCCTGTTCCATCGCCCGGTTTAGGACAAAATGACGGATTATGAAACTGATATATATCTATATAGTCTGTCTGAAGATTCGTAAGACTTGTATTCAAATCTTTCCAAAAATTCTCTACCGTAACAGCTGCAGTCTTTGTTGCAATAAAAATTTTGTCGCGCATTCCTTTGAACGCAAGCCCGATTTTATGCTCACTGTCAGTATAAAATCTTGCCGTATCAAAAAATGTAACGCCTCCGTCATATGCCTTTCTTAAAATTCTTACCGCTTCATCATCCGTTACACGCTGTATCGGCAATGCTCCAAAACCGTTCTTATTGGTTGTAATCCCTGTTTTTCCCAAAGTAACCGTAACCATTCCAATCAATCCTTCTTTCATGTATTGGGATTATTATACTTCAATTTTTTTCATTTTTACATAATCGGGTAATTTCACTCCGGCAGCATATAATAGATTTATCCAACGGTTTACATCCTCCGGAAGCAGTAAATACCTGTCGTCAGTAGAAAAACTGTATTTTTCCTGTATTTTTATGTTAAGTGTATTCTCAATCACACCGCACAGCTCATCAAGATATATAAATCTGCCCTTATGCTGCTTAAGTTCTCTTTCAACCAGTGCTGCCCTGTCTCTGCCCATATCTTCAATATACTTCCAATCAATAAGATACAGCCTGTCAAATCGTATTTCGGCACCTTCGGTTCTGATAAACAGCACAACATTATCTCCGTCCGAAACATCAATATTTTTCCCACAATATGCACAATTGCAGGAACCCACATATCCATAGTGAGAACCTGCATGTACATATAAATCCTGCTGGCATTTTCCACATGACGTACAGTATAGAGGAAATAATTTAGCATCCGGCTGAATCATAAAGTTTCTGTCAAGTCTTATATATACTTTATTATTGGTTACCGATGACGGATATTTTGACTGATACTCATTCAGCCGGAATAATGATACTCTTCTGCTCATTTAATCAGTACCTTTCTGCTACTTCTTATTGCTGTCATATGATTCTGTACATTTCTCATTTTAATCTCCATATCAATAGGATTTTTCACACTAATCCCCATTCCGCAGACGCTTTGGCGTCGGAGGAATTGCGAGCCAAATATCAGATTTGGCTCTGCGATAATGGCTTGTTTGTGGCGCCTGCGGCACAAACAGCCGTATGAAAAATATGCCATCGGGCATATTTTTCATACTAATTTACCATACAAGGTATATTAAATATGCTCCTCCTAAGATAAACACTTTACTATTTGAATTGTCTATCTAAAGAGGAGCATATTACCTCCGCCAAACGAAGGACTTTAACTCAATGGTAATTATGTTTTATTCCTGAATTCTGTAAATGTCAAAAATATTAAAGCAGTGATTCGTAAAGCTTTGTTATATCTTCAACACTTGTTTCCTTTGGATTGCCCGGACGGCATGCGTCATCATATGCAGACTGTGCAAGGAAAGGAATATCCTCTCTCTTTACAATTTCCTTAAGATCCTTCGGAATTCCAACATCCTCTGACAACTGCTTAACAGCATCGATTGCAGCCTTGCGGTATTCTTCCTGAGTCATATTCTCTGTGCCCTTAACGCCCATAGCCTTAGCAATATCGCGATACTTCTCGCCTGTAGCCTCAGCGTTGTACTCCATTACTGTAGGAAGAATGATAGCATTGGCAACACCATGAGGTGTGTCATAGAGTGCTCCGAGCGGATGTGCCATTGAATGCACAATACCAAGTCCCACATTAGAGAAGCCCATACCTGCAATATACTGTCCGAGTGCCATTCCTTCACGACCTTCAGGTGTATTGTCAACTGCGCCCCTGAGTGACTTTGCGATAATCTCGATAGCTTTAAGGTGGAACATATCAGAAAGCTCCCATGCACCGCCTGTTATGTAACCCTCAATAGCATGTGTAAGTGCATCCATGCCTGTTGCTGCTGTAAGCCCCTTAGGCATTGTTGCCATCATGTCAGGGTCTATAAATGCAACTACCGGAATGTCATGTGGGTCTACACATACCATCTTACGATTCTTCTCTGCATCAGTGATTACATAATTAATTGTAACCTCTGCTGCTGTACCGGCAGTCGTAGGAACAGCAAAAATAGGTACTGACTTATTCTTTGTATTAACAGCTCCCTCAAGGCTTCTTACATCAGCATGCTCAGGATTTGCTATAATGATACCTACAGCCTTAGCTGTGTCCATTGATGAACCGCCGCCGATTGCAATAATATAATCAGCCTGTGATGCCTTATATGCCTCAACACCCGACTGAACATTTTCAATTGTAGGATTCGGCTTAATATTGGAATAAACTTCATACGGAAATCCCGCAGCATCAAGCACATCAAGTACCTTCTTTGTAACACCAAACTTCACAAGATCAGGGTCAGAACAAACAAATGCTTTATTAAGTCCACGTCCCTTTGCTTCTGACGGAATAGCTTCGATAGCTCCTGCTCCGTGATAAGATGTTTCATTGAGAATAAAACGATTCATGAAAAATACCTCCTTAAACTTAGCAGACAAATATGTCCGTTTTTATAAGCTGTTAAAATTATATCACAATCTATTTTGAATTGAAACATTTTTTTTGATAAATTTTGGCAAAAATGCTGACATTTCAGTCAGATATTTTTACTTTTTGTAATATCAGTCAAATCCTTTACAACCTCAGAAGCAATCAGCAATCCCACCGTGGACGGCACAAATGCAATACTTCCCGGTGTACTTCTTCTGTGCTCATCATCATCCGCCGACACCTTTATCGGCTCTTCCTTTGAGTATGCGACTTTAAGGCTTTTTATCCCTCTTTTTCTGAGCTCGCGCCGCATAACTCTTGCAAGCGGACATACACTTGTGTTGTATATGTCATCTATCATAAATGCCGCCGGATTAAGCTTATTGCCGGCTCCCATACTGCTTATGACAGGAACTCCTGCCTTCTTTGCCCTCATAATTATCTCCAGCTTTGCCGTCACTGTATCAACCGCATCAACCACATATGAATACTTTGAAAAATCAAAATCCGACGCATTTTCCGGAAGGTAGAAGCATTCGTGTGCATTGACGGTCGTATCCGGCGAAATATCAAGTATTCTTTCACGCATAACTGAAACCTTGCTTCTTCCAACAGTGCTGTGCAGCGCTATAATCTGCCTGTTAATATTGCTTTCACTAACAACATCCTTATCTATTAAATCAAATGTCCCCACTCCGCATCTTGCAAGGGCTTCAGTCACATATCCCCCGACTCCTCCGACTCCAAACACTGCAACATGCGCATTTGACAGTGTTTTCATAGCCTCTTCTCCTAATAACAGTTCCGTTCTTGAAAATGTATCCATAATCTCCTCCATTTCTCAGACACTTTATTATACCACAAAACTCCCACATATACAGCGTATTGGTTTCAAATAAATGCATCACGGATATTATATTTATCTCTGTACAAATGCATATTTATAATGCTTTAAGCACATATTATATTAATCCGTATATTTTAAATGAGGATTAGATTGAAAAACAAAACTACTACATTACATAATATTTTTTGTCTGGTCATAGCAATAACAATTACATTTATATCTGTTTGCAGAAGCACGCCCGTTTACGGCAGCGAGCCGCCGTCCCGGTTATACGCAAAATACTCTGCACTTATCGATGCATCAAACGGACGTGTCCTGTTTGAGAAAAACGGATATGAAAAGGCTGCAAATGCCAGTACGACCAAAATAATGACTTGCCTTTTGGCCCTTGAGCTGGGTGCGCCTGAAGATATTGTGACCGTTTCTGCTTATGCCGCCTCAATGCCCGATGTACAGCTTAACATAACCAAAGGCGAACAGTATCATTTAATAGACCTGCTCTACTCTCTGATGCTTCAGTCCCACAATGACAGCGCTGTTACAATAGCTGAATATATTGCCGAAAAATATCTGTCATCCGGAAAGGTATATACTGAGGCTGCAAAACGCACACAGGAAGAAAGTCTTGAACTTGTCAGAATATTTGCGGGCGCAATGAACTTGCGCGCAAAAAGTCTTGGTTGTAATGACACTCATTTCATTACTCCTAACGGTCTTGACGCATCAGATGATGAAGGCTTTCACTCAACCACCGCCGTCGACCTTGCAAGAATTATGGCAGAATGTATCAGAAACGAAACTTTTCTTAAGATAGCCGGTACACAGAGCCATTCATTTACAAATGTCAGCGGCCGGACAACAAGAAGCGTACATAACACCAATGCTTTCCTTAACATGATGGACGGAGTAATTGCAGGCAAGACCGGTTTTACCGGAGATGCCGGATACTGCTATGTGTGTGCATTTGAACGTGACGGAAGAAAATTTGTCAGTGTAGTGCTTGCCTGCGGATGGCCAAACAACAAAACCTATAAATGGAAAGACACCCGAAAGCTTTTGGAATATGCGAATTCAAGCTATTTTAACACAGAGGTATTTACCCCCGTTGACAATTACAGGGATGTTTCTGTATCCAACGGCATAACTTCTTCAATATCAACATACATTCCCGACAGCCTCGTACTTCTGACAAGCGAAAATGATGTCATCAACACTACATATGACCTTCCCGAATGCATTGATGCTCCCATAGCCGCCGGAGATATTGTCGGGAAAGTAAATATTTTTATAAATGATACACTGTATACACAGCTTCCGATTTATTCAAAAACTTCGGTCAGCCGTATTGACTTTCTTTACTGTTTGAGAAATGCCGTTAATACATTTACCCTTCAAATAAATTAAAAATATTTCAATGAACGTTGAAACAACTACTGAAATTTTTTCTTTTATTTTATAAATATTTATATTATAATCAGCTTATACATTTTTGTGCTGAAAGGATTCGTTCAATATGATAAAGATTTATAAAGCTTTTCCCGGAGGAAAGCATAAAGTACTTACTATGAGCTATGATGACGGTAAGTTTGCAGACAGAAAGCTTGTTGAAATTTTCAACAAATACGGAATTCGCGGAACATTTAATATTAATGCTGGTTTATATAATGACGGAAAGCGCATCGACCCTTCTGAATGGAAAGAATTATATAAAGGTCATGAAGTTGCCGCACACACGCTGACACACCCTACAATTGACCGTTGTCCTTCCGTTGAGGTCGTTCAGGAGCTTCTTGAAGACCGTAAATTCCTTGAAAGCGTCATGGGCTATCCTATCCGTGGAATTGCCTATCCTAACGGCTCATACAGCAAACGCATAGGTGAACTGGCCAAGAGTCTCGGATTTGTATACGGACGCGCAGTAGGTGATTCCTATGCAATGGTACACGCAACCAATCTTTCCAACAATGATGCGCAAGGGTTAGTTCCTGTCGGTGATGAGACCGGATTTTCACTTCCTGCTGACTTTATGGAATGGAAGGCAACCTGTCACCACAATCATAATTTAATGAAGTTTGGTGAGAATTTCAAAGCGCTTTACAAAAAACAATACCTCTATATGATGTATGTATGGGGTCACAGCTATGAATTTGACAATGACAATAACTGGGATTTAATAGAAGATTTTTGTGCAATGATTGGCGGACAGGATGATATATGGTACGCAACCAATATTGAAATTGTTGATTACATGGATGTATTTGACCGTCTTCAGTTTGCCGCTGATTTAAGCTTTGTTTACAACCCTTCTGCCGCATCGGCATGGCTTATCGTTAACGATACCAATGTTGTTGAAGTAAAGGGTGGAACCACTTTCAATTTAAAGCAGTTTGACATTTAAAACAAACTCATCTGAAACAAACTGCCGCCTTGCAACAGTCTGCCCGATATGGCAGCTTATTGTAAGGCGGCAGTTTTATTTTGTGTTCCCTTAAGAATCAATATTGTGAATTTCCCGGAATTTTCTTCATAAGGAACGATGCATCCTGTGCAAATGTAATTGCATCATCACGTGTAATTAATCCTCTGTAATACAAATCAAAGATTGCATCATCCATTGTTATCATTCCATCTTTGCGGTTGGTCTGGATAATACTCATAATCTGAGGTGTCTTTGACTCACGAATCAGGTTTCTGATAGCCGGATTTGCAAACATTATCTCAAATGCAGCAACTCGTCCTCTCCTGTCTGCCGTAGGAAGAAGCTGCTGTGAAATTACAGCTTCAAGAACCATTGCGAGCTGTACTCTTATCTGTTGCTGCTGATGCGGCGGGAATACGTCAATAATACGGTCGATAGTCGCTGCCGCACCGATCGTATGCAGTGTTGAAAGCACAAGATGTCCTGTTTCAGCCGCTGTGATTGCCGTAGAAATCGTCTCAAGATCACGCATCTCACCTACGAGGATTACATCAGGATCCTCACGAAGTGCCGCTCTTAACGCTGCAGCATACGACATTGAGTCAAGTCCTATCTCCCTTTGGTTAATCATAGACTTTCTGTGCTGGTGCAGGTACTCAATCGGGTCTTCAAGTGTAATTACGTGTGCATCACGCGCATCGTTAATCTTATCAATAATAGAAGCAAGCGTTGTAGACTTACCGCTTCCTGTAGGACCTGTTACAAGCACAAGTCCCCTCTTTTTCTTATAAAGGTCAATAACCTCTTCTGAAAGTCCAAGCTGTTCAGGCTTTGGAATTGTCATTCCTACAATACGCAGCGCACACGCAGCAGAGCCTCTCTGTTTAAAAGCATTTACACGGAAACGCCCCTGTTTATGAAGTGAAAAAGAAAAGTCAACCTCTCCTTTCTCTTCAAATATTTCACGCTGTTTCTCATTCATAAGACTTGTGACTATTCTTTCGGAATCCTCCGGCATAAGTCTCGGATAGTCAAGCGGAATCAATGCACCATTGACTCTCACCATAGGCGGAACACCTACTGTAATATGAATATCAGATGCGCCCATATTCTTTCCTGCATTGAGAAGCTGCTCAACTGTAGCTAAATCAACAACCATTTTTCATATCCCCCTGGTAAAGATTACTTTTCTACTTCATATGTTACTTTAATCATTTCAGAAATTGATGTTGTTCCATCAAGAACATATTTAGCTGCTGAAGCCTTAAGTGTACTCATACCTTCCTCAATGGCCTTCTCTTTAATCTCATCAGCCGAATTTCCCCTTGATATCATGGATTTAATCTTTGGAGTAATTGTCATAATCTCATAGATACCGATACGTCCTTTATAACCTGTATTGTCACACATCTTACAGCCGCATGGCTCATACAAAACTATATCTTCTGTCGGATCCACCTCAAGCTCCGTCTTCTCCTCAGCAGTTGCAAGTCTTGGCTTCTTGCACTCACACAATCTGCGGACAAGTCGCTGTGCAATAATACCAACAAGTGAATCGGCAATAAGATAAGGCTCAATTCCCATGTCTGCAAGACGTGAAATTGAATTGGCAGTACTGTTTGTATGCAGTGTACTAACAACAAGGTGACCTGTGATAGATGCTCGTACCGCAATCTCAGCAGTTTCTGAATCTCGAATCTCACCAATCATGATAATATCCGGGTCCTGTCGCAGGATAGAACGAAGTGCATTTGCAAATGTCATATCTGCCTTATTATTAACCTGAACCTGGTTGATACCGTCAATATTGGCCTCGACAGGGTCTTCTACCGTGATAATATTAACCTCTTCACTGTTAAGTGAACTGAGCGCCGTATAAAGCGTTGTAGATTTACCACTACCTGTAGGTCCCGTTACAAGGATAATACCATGCGGATTCTTAAGAATATTATCGAATTTAATAAGATCCTCCGGAGTAAGACCAAGGTCACTCTTCTGCTTCTTAAATCCTTCTTTTGATGCAAGTCGCATAACGACTTTCTCGCCATATACAGTAGGAAGATTGGAAACACGGATATCATATTCCCTTCCGTCTACAACAATTGTAATACGTCCGTCCTGAGGTTTACGCTTCTCCGAAATATCCATGCCTGACATAATTTTAAGTCTGGCTGTGATAGCGCCCATAAGAGATTTATCGTACTCGATTACTTCACGAAGCACACCGTCGACACGATAACGCACGCGTATTGACATTTCAAAAGGTTCAATATGTATATCGGAAGCTCTCTGTCTTGCCGCCTGCTCAATAATTCCGTTAACAAGCTGAACGATTGGCGCATTCTCTACATCCTCTTTACGAAGCTTCTCCTCTTCGCTTTCCTCCTGAATAAGCCCCTGTTCCTTCTTGTACATCTCTGCGATGTTCTGTGCCTGTTTCTTACCGAACACCTTATCAAAATATGCACGAATATCCGACGCATTGGCAAGGAACGGCATAACCTGCTTGCCTGTGATAATGTTAATATCATCCATTGCAAGAATGTTCATAGGGTCTGCCATTGCGACCTGAATAACGCCTGCATTAGTCTTATCATAACGCATCGGAACCAGAGTATACTTACGCATTACTTCCTCTGGAATCAGTCCGATTACGTTCTCTTCAGGCTCCTCTACCTGCAAATCTATAAACTTAATGTTAAGCATTTCGCACAGTATGTCATTAATTTTTTCCTGTGTAACATATCCAAGCTCTACCAGCATTTCTCCGAGCATGCGGCCTTTTTCTTTCTGCTCTTTAAGTGCCATGTTAAGCTGATTCTGGTCAATTAACCCCCTGTTCATCAGGACATCGCCAAGTCTGATTTTCTTTCTGTAATTCATGCTCCCTCTTTCCGCTGAAAAAATAAACAGCCAATCATAATACTGAAATTATAGTACAAAATGCAAAAATTTTCAATCAGTTTAGCCCTGTTATTTGTGAAATTGCATAAGAATTTTCCTTGCTTAGTACAACCCGTCCAAATAAATCGTTATAATCAGTTCCGCACACATATTTATTTTTTAAATCATTTCTTGAAATTTGAAATGTTCCATCCGCCGTAATTACACTGTCCGCAAATTCAAATATAAAATATACATCCATATTTGATGCACCATTCGAAATATCAGACTTAAAAATGAGTTCAATATAATTCATCTGCCTTACATCATGGTTATCCAGCCTGTACAGAAAGCGTGCATCTGCAAGCACGGTATCATTTACCCACTCATTATTGTACTGGAACAGGTATGCGCTGTCTCTTGATGCCTTATAAAGCATTCTGAAGGTAAGGTCCTCTGTCTCTGTCTTTATTGTATTTTTACAATCACTTATAAGTTCCTCAATCACCTGCATGTTAAGCTGTTCAACCGACTTAACATATGAGTCCACCCTGTCCACCTTATATTCCTTTGTCTTTTCAAGAATAGAAACTCCCATATTGGCAAGTTCGGCATCGTCTGCCTCACACGTCACAGTAATTACATCCCCTAACGCTATTCCGGTTGATTTGTCTATGGAAAATGAAACATTCTTAAAATATTCATCCTGCCACTTATTAACGACATTTGCATAGGCAACAGGACTGATTCCCGCAACCACTACATCTATATTGGAAAATGCATCTACAATCGCACCGTTTCCAAGTCCGTCTGCCGTAATAACATATTCCGTTCCCGTAATCCGGCACTCAACCTTCTCTGCAAGAGCAGCATCATATTCAATTTTTACTTTTATCTCTTCACCATTACTTAATTTTGAACTTCTGTCAGGAACCACTTTAATTCCGTCTACAAGCATATCAATATTTTTAAGCAGCACAGCATTTTTTTCATCTCCGGCTATATCCCGATATAACCTGTCGGTGTCAATCGTATAATTCAACACCCCGACTCCGTTAACACCACTGTATGAGAATGTCACATAATCCGATATTCTTACATTTTTCCTGCCACTGCCGGCAAATACAAATACAAGTATAACAGTGAATGTAATCAGAATAAGAAGCGTAATAAATACAGGCTTCACATTAAGTTTCTTTTTTTGGGTTCTGTTATTCATGTTATGCCTTTTCAAAAACAAAAATATGATATATTTAAGGGCAGCCCAATTAACCGGCTGCCCCTTAATAAACTGCATCTTACAATACTTAAAATATGTACCTGATTAAAGCTGAACGCTTCCTGGTCTGCCATTAACAACATAATATGCAACATTCTCTTCAGGCTTTACATAAATGTCCAGAGACTTAAATGTCTTCTTTCCTGTTTCTGCTGCAGCTGCTGCCTTAACCTTTGCAACGATTTCTTCTGCATTGTACTCACGGCCTGAATACTGAAGGAACATATTAACCTTCTTATCAGCCGCCGGCTTTGCAGTCTTTTCTGCTGCCTTTGTCTTAGCTGCCGGCTTTACAGCCTTCTTTGCTGCAGGCTTTGCTGCCTTCTTTGCAACCGGCTTTGCTGCTTCCTTCCCAGCTTTTACTGGCTTGGTCTCCGCCTTTGCTGTCTTCTTTGCAGCTACGTCTGCCCCCTTAACAGCCTTCTCTGCAGGTGTCTTCACAGCTTTAGCTGCAGTCTTAGTCTCAGAAACTGCAGGAGTAACCTTTGTCTCAGTCTTCTTTTCTTCTGTCTTAGTAATTGTCTTTGTTTCCATTAATAACCACCATTCCTTCTTATTCATACTATTAGCGTTTATCTGAATAAATTAATACAAAAATGATTATATACTATTATCCTCGCAATAGCAAATAATTTTTACGTAAAATTGGTAAAATCTATTTTCATTTTTTCAAGTGCACGCTTTTCTATTCGGCTTACATAACTTCTGCTTATATTCATTCTTGACGCAATCTCACGCTGAGTTACCTCTTCATTTCCGTATAATCCGTATCTTAATATAATAATTTCACGCTCTCTTGGCGTAAGCCTGTTTTCAATCGATTCATACAGTTTTTTTACATTCTGCCTCAGCTCATAATCTTCAACAACAGTGTCCTCACTCGCCCCGATGACCTCCATGAGATTAATCTCATTTCCCTCTTTATCTTTTCCTATAGGCTCATAAATTGACATTTCACGATTTCTTCTTTTGTCCGTTCTAAGCAGCATCAGAAGCTCATTATCAATGCATTTGGCAGCATATGTTGCCAGCCTGATACTTTTATCCATGTCAAATGTGTTTACGGCTTTTATAAGGCCTATGGTGCCGACCGACAATAAATCTTCAATATCCCTTTCGGGTGATGCATATTTTTTTACAATATGCGCAACAAGCCTCATATTCTTTTCAATAAGCTTATTCCTGGCCTCCTGGTCGCCTTCCCTGCACTTTTGCAAATAATATTTTTCTTCGGCACAAGTCAACGGCTTTTCAAATGTTTTCACAAGAAAGGCACCTCACCACATCCATTAATATATACTATGTGGTAAAGTGCCATATGTTGCTTTTCCAAATAATTGATAATTATTCGCGTCGTCTCAGTATATCGTATTGTTCAAGCTTTGTTCCGAGGTCAATCCACAGCTTCTGCTTTGGATGCGGTGCGCTTTCCATCGGATTGCCATCTTCATCAGTGATTGCCTTTACAGTACATTCAATATTTTCCCCGTCCGGCTTCATAACCTCGATAGTTTCGCCGACACTGAACTTATTGCGCTGTTCAACACTGTAATGCCCATTGCCGTCACATTCTCCCACTATTCCGAGATAAGTGTACTCATGCTCATATGTGTTACTGTCATATATCTGTGTATTTTCATCAGGCTTCCCGAAAAAGAAACCTGTTGTATACTGCCTGTACGTGCATTTTGAAATTTCGGACTTATAAAATCCTATGCGGCTCTTATAATATTCCGGGTCACGCAGATAATCATCAATCGCCAGTCTGTATGTCCTTGCCACGGTTGCCACATAAAGCGCCGTTTTCATGCGTCCTTCTATTTTAAAGCTGTCAATTCCAGACTCAACCATCTCAGGAATATGCTCAATCATACACAAATCCTTTGAATTAAAAATATATGTGCCTCTCTCATTTTCAAAAACAGGCATATATTCTCCCGGCCTTGATTCCTCCACAACCGAATATTTCCAACGGCACGGATGTGTACATGCTCCCTGATTGGCATCCCTGCCCGCCATAAAACTGCTCAGAAGGCAGCGTCCCGAATATGATATGCACATTGCTCCATGAATAAATGTTTCTATCTCCATATCATCAGGAATATTTTTTCTTATTTCAAGAATCTCCTCAAGTGAAAGCTCTCTTGCAGTAACAACACGCTTTGCTCCCATCCGGTACCAGAAATTAAAAGTCGCATAATTAGTATTGTTAGCCTGAGTGCTTATATGAATATCAATATCCGGAAGGATTTCCTTTGCAATTGTAAACATACCCGGATCAGATATTATAAGAGCATCCATTCCGACTTCTTTCAGTTCTACAAAATACTGTCTGGCTCCATCCAAATCATCATTATGGGCAAGTATATTCGCCGTCACATAAACCTTTACATCATGTGCATGTGCGAACTCAACCCCCTGCTTCATCTCATCAAGCGTAAAATTCTTTGCCTTTGCACGAAGTCCGAAGGCCTCTCCGCCAATATATACAGCATCCGCGCCAAACACAACCGCAATCTTTAATACCTCAAGACTGCTTGCAGGTATTAATAATTCTATATTACGTCCGTTATGAATATGCTCAGGCATCTTTTTCCTCCATAATCATTTTTTAACCGAAACTGTTATTCCATCACCTATCGGTACAATAGATGTAACCAGTTCATCCATATGTGTCAGCGTGTACATGTACTCACGCATTCTTGCATGTATTGTTCTATTTCTTCTTGTCACGGCATAACGTGATTCAACAATATCACCTTCCTGAAGGACATTGTCCGAAATCATCACTGCTCCCGGCTTTAATACCCTTAACACCTGCGGCAGGAAATTAATATACTGACCCTTAGCCGCATCCATAAACAAAAAATCAAATTCCTCATCAGGAAGTGACGGAAGAATCTCAAGCGCATCGCCTTCAAGAAGCGTAATGACATCATCCCTGCCGGCTTTTCTTATATTTTCCTTTGCTTTTTCAATTCTCTTATCATAATTCTCAATAGTAGTTATATGACATCCTGACGGCATGTTATCACTCATGAGAATTGCCGAATATCCGACTGCCGTGCCAACCTCAAGGATTGACTGCGGTTGTTTCAGCGCAAGCATAACCTTTAAGAAATTCTCCATTTCTTTCCTGATTATCGGAACAAGTTCCTTTCTTGCCTGCGTCTCAATATCCTTAAGGACTTCCCTGTTACCTGTGTCAAGCGAATTAATGTAGGCCACAATTCTTTCATTCACTATCATTGTGCACCCTCATCCTTATTCTGCTGGCATAGGCTTTCCATAATCTCCGTAGGCTTCATTGAAGTATTAAGAGTATACGTTCCTGCCTTAAACTTTCCTTTGTATTCCGACAGTGCTATCTGAATTTTAAATACAGTCTTATCCTCGACAAGTCCCTTTTCATACATAGTGTCCGCAATCTTTGAATCGGTAATATTGACAGGAATAGTGACCTCAACCTCTCTTGCATTTTCGACTGTATCTACAGCCCGTTCATCAAAAATAGCTGCACCGAACTGAAAACCTTTTGAGCCGATAACGTACATAATTATAACCGCTATTATTACCACAATTATATTAATGGCAATACTTATGCCAAAACGAATATTTTTATCTTCCATCGCAATCCTCCAAGAAGCTCATATCAAAGTCGATTTCACTGACAATTGAATTTCCTATAGACTGTATCATTCTTGAAAGACACAGTTCCGCTTTAAGGAAATCATTGACAGCCTGATGCTTTCTAAGTTCTGCATATCTTTTGCGAAATGACTCAACACGGTCAAACATTCCTTCAATATCTTCTGAATTTTGCAGTTTAAAATTCTCTCTGCGGAGCTCATTTGTTTCACGCAAAAGTCCCGGGTACTGTGAAAGTGCCCTGTAAGCCTCAGTATAAGCAGCATAAACACTGCTTTCCTTTACAGCCCTGCTAAGTTCCTCTGTCAGACGCTCAACTTCATTCATGCAGCTCTCCAATCTACTATCCACACAGTATCAAAAATTATTCGCCCACTTCCATAATAATCGGAAGAATAACAGGATTACGTTTCATCTTCTTCCAAAGTAATTCACTAAGAGTATCTTTAATCGTTCCTTTTATCTTTCCCCAGTCGGATACATTTCTGTCAAGACAGTCAAGCACAGCCTGTTCAATCACGCTTTTTGCCTCATCCATAAGACCTTCTGATTCCCTTACATACACAAATCCCCTTGACACTATGTCAGGCCCTGCAAGAAGCTGGTTGCTGTATTTTTCAAGAGTAAGAACTACAACGATTATTCCGTTCTCGGCAAGATTCTGTCTGTCTCTTAATACAATATTTCCGACATCACCTACGCCAAGACCATCAACCAGTATTGCTCCGGTTGTGACCTTATCTACTACCTCCGCATTTTCTTCGCTTAACGAAAGTACATCTCCCGAGTGAATAACAAAAATGTCATCCTTATCCATTCCAAGACCTTCTGCAAGCTCCTTCTGAGCCATAAGATGACGGTATTCACCATGCACAGGGATTGAATACCTTGGCTTTACAAGTGAATAAATAAGTTTAATTTCCTCTTCGCATGCATGTCCCGACACATGAGTATCCTGGAAAATAACCTTTGCGCCCTTCATGCCAAGCTCATTAATTACCTTTGCAACTGACTTCTCATTGCCCGGAATAGGTGTTGAACTGAATATTACAGTATCTCCCGGCTGAATTGAAACCTTGCGGTGAAGATTTGCAGCCATTCTTGAGAGCGCTGCCATTGATTCACCCTGACTTCCTGTTGTTATCAGTACAATCTGCTCATTGGTGTAATTCTTCATCTGTTCTGTCTCAATCAGTGTTCCGTCCGGAATATCAAGATAACCCAGCTCACTTGCAACATTTATTATATTAACCATGCTTCTGCCTTCAACACAGACCTTGCGGTTGTATTTACGCGCACAGTTGATTATCTGCTGAACACGGTCCACATTAGAGGCAAATGTTGCTATGATAAGCCTGCTGTTCTGATTCTCGTTAAAAATATTATCAAGTGTTCTGCCGACTGTTCTCTCCGACATTGTAAATCCCGGGCGCAGTACATTGGTACTGTCACACATAAGAGCAAGCACACCCTTCTTGCCGATTTCACCGAATCTCTGCAAATCTATCGGGTCACCGAATACAGGTGTATAATCCACCTTAAAGTCACCTGTGTGTACGATTACTCCGGCAGGAGTATAAATTGCAAGTGCCGCTGCATCTGCAATGCTGTGGTTAGTCCTTATAAATTCAATCCTGAAATCTCCGAGATTAATTGACTGTCCATACTTTACAACCTTGCGCTTTGTGTCGTGAAGCAGGTTGTGTTCTTTTAATTTGGATTCAATGATTGCCGTTGTAAGCTTAGTCGCATAGACGGGCACATTTATCTCCTTAAGCACGTACGGAAGTGCTCCGATATGGTCTTCATGACCATGCGTAATAACAAATCCTTTAACCTTGCTTATATTCTCCTTTAAGTACGTAACATCCGGGATAACAAGGTCTATACCGAGCATTTCATCATCCGGAAATGCAAGTCCGCAATCCACAACAATAATACTGTCTTCGGACTCAAAGGCAGTCATGTTCATTCCAATCTGCTCAAGGCCTCCCAATGGAATTACCTTGACAGTTCCGTTATTCTCTTTTTTCAAAATAAATACCGTTTCCTTTCCTGATGGTACATTCACATTTCACGACCATTATGTGATATACCCATATAATTAAAATGCAATTTATAAAATATATTATAAACACTTATTACTTCTCTATATCCACATCATCCAGAAGCTCTGCAAATATCTGAGAAACATATTCGAGTTCATCATCATCCTCAACAATAACATACGCTGCTTCGGTATCGGAATCTGCAGACTCGTCCTTTAAAATATATGCGTCAGCATCAGCCTCTGCATCCTCAACATCAGTAACAAGAAGATAATTCTTTCCGTTAATTCTTGTCTCTTCTAATACAAAAAAAACAACCGGCTCATTATTGTCGGTCAAACACGTAATTTTCTCCATTAACAACAATTCCTCACATAATCTTCCAAAATCAAAACCGCTGCAACACTGTCAACATATCTTTTATGATTCTTCTTCGGTATTCCGCAAGAATCAAGTATCTCATCCGCTTCTAATGTTGTCAGTCGTTCATCCAGCAAATGCACGGAAAGTCCTGTCCTTCTCTCAAGCATATCTGCGAATTCCCTTGAGCGAGTCGCGCGCTCCCCTTCGCTTCCATCCATGTTAAGAGGCAGTCCCAGAACAATTTCCTGCACATTCATCTCTTCTATAAGTTCTTCAATCCTGCGAAGCGTAGGACGAAGTTTATTATCAGCATCTCTTGTAATAGTCTCTAACGGCTGCACGGTGATTCCAAGTGCATCAGTCACAGCAACACCTACCGTCTTTGTTCCATAATCAAGTCCCAAAATGCGCATATTTATTAAAGTCCCTTACCTTCAATAAAATAACGGATTACTTCTTCAACAAGTTCATCTCTCTCAACCTTCATAATCAGGCTTCTTGCATTATTATGGCTTGTTATGTATGTCGGATCTCCTGACATAATATATCCGACAATCTGATTAACCGGATTATAACCTTTTTCTTTCAGTGCAAGGTATACCTGCTCTAATATCTCCTCTACGGAAATTGTCTTGTCCGGCTGTGTCTTAAAAAAACGGGTATTGTTATCTAACATCTTCTTTCACGTTCCTTCTCTTAAACTCACTATGTATTCTAATATAAAAGCTGACAAATTACAAGTCCAAATATAATTTGTAATTTCTACACAATTCTGCTATTATGTCATTATTATAAAATTATGTCAACAAAGACAATATCCCGGAGATGAAAAACAATGTCAGAAAATACATTTTACAATCTTCTTAAAAAGAGTGCCGAAAAATATCCAGACGACACAGCTATATTATATGATACACACGCAATAACATATTCAGAGCTTTTTAAAGATTCCTGCAAGAAAGCCGTACATTTTAAACATTTTGACAAAAAGCGCATTGCGTTAATCGGGCCTGCATCATACAGATGGGTCGTTAATTTCTTTGGCGCCGTAATCGCGGGCAAAGACGTAGTGCTGCTTGACTCATTTCTTGCTGATGCTGAGAGACGCATACTTCTTGACAAGGTACGTCCCGATTATATTCTCTCATCAACAATGCAGTACATACTTGCCGACAGCAATGCCGAGATAATACAAAATGTACATGATGAGGAAAACTGCTCCGATGCTGAAGCAGCTTCGGATGCCGGCATTCAGGCCGTGCCTGACACCTCTGTCCCGGAAGGAAATATTCTTTTCTTCACATCAGGAACAAGTGAACTTGCCAAAGCCGTTGTACTCACCTCAGAGAATCTGAATTTCAGCACATCTCTTGTTTCAACAAGAATACATTGCGACAGCAGTGACCGTGTTCTTTCAATACTTCCTCTGAATCATGTATTCGGCCTTGTATACAGCCTGCTCTGGCCACTAAGCTGCGGTGCATGCGTGTGCATAAGCCGCGGAATAAAGCATATAGGATTTGACACAATCTATTATCTTCCGTCAATCCTTCCGGTTGTTCCTGCAATGCTTGAAGGCTTTATACATTTAAATGCACTCAATGAAGGACTTAAGACGATAGTTATCGGAGAAAGCCACTGCCCTTCACACATCATAAATGAGCTTGAGGACGATGGTTACACCATTTACTCGGTATACGGACTTACGGCAGCCTCCGGCGGCATTGCAGTCTCATCAAAAGATACCGGACATGAGCTTGTGCCATATGATGATATAAATGTGTATGTCGCTTCTGACGGTGAAATTTTCATCAAGAGCCGCGGAATCATGAACGGCTACGACAATGATGATGAAGAAACTGCCAAAGTATTAACCGATGGCTACCTCCATTCGGGTGATTTAGGCCATATGACGGATGACGGTCATCTTATTATAACCGGAAGCAAGAAAAACATCCTCGCCCTTCCAAACGGTGAAAAAATCAACTGTCTTGAAGTCGAGGAGTTCTTTAATTCCAATTCTTCGGTTAATGAAACTGCACTTGGGCTTCTTCATGGTGCAAGCACCATATGGATAAGCACAAAGGATGATAATTTCAAGAATGAACAGGCACAGCGCATTGTAAATGCATACAATAAATCCAAGTGCGTATCGCGCCATATAAACCACTTTGTAATTGTCCGCACTCCTCTTCCGAGAGATGCCTCAGGACAACTTGACAGATGGGCACTTGCTGATATGTGCAGCAGCTCCGTTAATGAATAAAGGCACAATACCTTTACATAATTCATACAATTTTGCCGCTACACCAGTTCTTCAAGCTCTTTCATCCATATTCTTACACTTGCATCACTCGGCATTCTCAAATCGCCTCTCGGTGAAACTGCAACGGTACCAACCTTTGGGCCGTCCGGCAGACATGAGCGTTTGAAATGCTGGGTGAAAAATCTCCTGTAAAATGTCTTCAGCCATTTCAATATGGTTTCATTATCATAATCCAGTTTAAATGCCACACACGCAAGCTTATATAGCTTCGCCGGACGTATGCCGAATCTCAGCACATAGTACATAAAGAAATCATGAAGTTCATATGGTCCTACAAGATCCTCAGTCTTCTGGTCAATCTGACCATGTTCATCAGGCGGCAGAAGTTCCGGACTTACAGGTGTATCAAGAACATCCATAAGCACCTCTGAAAGCTTGTCATCGCCGCAGGTTTCAGCATAATATCTCACAAGATGGCGCACAAGAGTCTTTGGCACTGACGCATTTACACCATACATTGACATATGGTCTCCGTTATATGTTGCCCAGCCTAACGCAAGCTCAGACATATCTCCCGTTCCTATAACAATTCCGCCTGTCTGGTTGGCAATATCCATAAGTATCTGGGTTCTCTCGCGTGCCTGTCCGTTTTCATAAGTAACATCATGAATATTAATGTCATGTCCGATATCTTCAAAATGCTTTGTTACAGACTCTTTGATATCTATCTCATGCAGAGTGCACCCGAGGCTCTTTATAAGCGTGACTGCATTATTATATGTTCTGTCAGTTGTTCCGAAACAAGGCATTGTCACTGCATGAATTCCTGAATTATCAAGTCCGAGGGCTGCATACGCGCGTACAGCTACCAGAAGCGCAAGCGTAGAATCAAGCCCTCCTGATATACCGATTACAACATTTTTGCAGCCTATGTGGGCAAGCCTTTTCTTAAGTCCCATTGCCTGAATCGACAGAATTGCCTCGCATCTTTCATTACGCATTTTCTCATCATCAGGCACAAACGGATGCGGGTCTATATAGCGCATCAGACTTGTATATTCCTTTTCTTCTATCTCAAATGGTATTACCTTATAAGCGTTCTCATCCGTCAGTGAAGAAAATGTGCTCATTCTGCGGCGTTCAGCGTTAATCCTGTCAAAATCGACATCATTTGCGACTCCGTTATTAACAAACAGTGACGACTCAGCAAGCAGCGTTCCGTTCTCGGCAATAATATTATGTCCGCTGAACACAAGGTCCTGCGTTGATTCACCTTCACCTGCCGAGGCATACGCATATGCACAGACAAGCCTTGCAGACTGTCCGGTAACAAGATTTCTTCTGTAATCCTCTTTTCCAACCGTCTCATTGCTGGCTGACGGGTTAACAATTAAAGTAGCTCCGTTCATCGCAAGACCGACGCTCGGAGGAAGCGGAGTCCACAAATCCTCACAGATTTCGACTCCGATTACAAGCTTTGAAAAATTAGTACATTTAAAAAGCATTTTAGCTCCGATAAATGTATCCTGACCTGCCACATTTACCGGTCTTGCCTCATCAAAGCCCTCTGCAAACTGCCTGCGCTCATAAAACTCATTATAGTTTGGAATATGCTTCTTCGGAACCAGTCCGAGAATTTTCCCGTCATTAATAACCGCCGCAACATTATAAAGCTTTCCGCAATAATTAAACGGAAGCCCGACAACCACAATCATTCCTTTTTTCTTTGTATACAAAGCTATCTCTCCGAGCGCTTTTTCAGCCTCCGAAAGTAATGTATCCTGCAAAAACAAATCATTGCAGGTGTATCCTGTCAGACACATCTCAGGAAACACCAGAACCGAAACCTGCGCATTGCCTGCCATTTCAATCTGTCTGCAAATCTGTTCTTTATTAAAAATGCAGTCCGCAACCTTTATATCAGGTGTTGTGACCTCAATACGAACATATCCATCCTTCATCCCAATCTCCATTCCGAAAACGCTTAAAAACGCTTTAGCGTCTTACTTCACTGCTATATTATAGAATTTATCTTAGCATAATAGATATTTACAGTCAAACCTGCAATAGCAAAAACAGCCCAAGAAACAAAAGTTCTCAGGCTGCCCCAATATTATTTATTATCTGTTATTGTTGTTTAATGTGCTGCCGTTGTTATGTGTTGTACCGTGAACAGCATCAGACATCATTTCACCGATTCCGTTACCTATATCTGTCATTACCTCACTTACCCCCTCAACCGCATCGGTAACAATTTCCTGAACAGGATTTGTTGCATTATTTTCATTTGTGTTCATGTTATTATTTCCGTTATTGTTACCGCAGGCTGTTAATGAGCCAAGTGTAACCGCTGCAAGCAAAGTGCTTATAAAAAACTTTTTCATAATAATCCTCCATTTCGCAGAAATTTCTGTTCATGAGGATATTATTACCGCATTTTTTTCAATTATTCAAAATCAAAAATTTATTTTAACTGTTTTTAACTGAAATATGCTGTCCTTTAATAAGATTGCTTATATATTTGTAAAGCACAAGTGTTATAACTGCCACAATAACTGACTTCAAAATATTGAACGGCACAACCGCAAGTGCAACAAGTGAAAATACGCTGTTAATGCTTCCGTTTACCTTGTGTCCCATTGCAATAATAGTTTCCATCGGGAGCCCGAAAAGCTCAGAGAACTTTGGAAGAAGGTAAAATCCGTTCATAAAGCTTCCTGCGAGTGTCATGAAAAGCCCACCTGTTATCATTCCGACAAGCGCTGATTTTCTTGATTTTTTGGTAAAATAAACTGCCGAAGCAGGAACTACCATTGCACATCCAATTATAAAATTGGCAAAATCCCCTACAAATGCTGTTGTCGTTCCCTTTAGTACAATTTTCAGAAGAATTTTTATGCCCTCAATAGCTACTCCTGCAGTAGGCCCGAACATAAACGCACCCACAAGCGCCGGTATTTCGCTGAAATCAAGCTCATAAAAAGAAGGAGCAAACCATACCGGGAACTCAAAAAACATAAGTACTGCCGAAAGCGCAGAAAACAGAGCAATTACTACCAGCCTGTTTACCTTTGTTCTCTCTGAATTAAAGCGCATATTACATTTCTTTTCAATAAGCTTTTCCAGTCCGAACGCAGCCAGATATACTGCTGCAATAATCAGGACCGATATCACAATAAATGTAACATTTCCTTTCACTGTCTCCCATAATTTTGCGTAATCTGTCATTTTTTCTCCTTTCCGCCGTGCCGCTTTCTAACGGCCATCCGGCATGTAAGCGCCTTAATTAAATATGGATTAACTAACCTGTAATATGTATTCAGATTAATAAAAAAGCCCTGTATACACATATACAGGGCATAGTCATACCGACACTTACACTTCTTTCATCCAGACTATACTGTCGGTTCGGGAATTACACCCAATCGGCCTCTAAACTTATATAGAGGTTCGCGGACTATACCGCCGGTCAAGAATTGAATTCCTGTAATATTTACGAAATTCTCACTTTGCCCTGAAGGTGGAGTTAAACTCTATCTTCAATATTAAATTGTTACATTGCAATGCTTATATAAAATAACACATGCATCCTGACTTGTCAAGCAATGTCCGCTGACTGTCTGAGTGCTCGTTGAGTGCTGACTGTATTAGCACAGGCTTTCAAGCCACTTACCTGCAACCTTTACCGCCTCATTTATCACTTCAACAGGATATACAAGTGCAAATCTTACATACCCTTCACCGTTTGAGCCGAATGAACTGCCCGGCGTACAGATGATGCCTGTGTTTTCAAGAAGGTCCATGCAGAATTTTTCGGAGTTTTCATAACCTGCCGGAAGCGGTGCCCACACAAACATCGTTCCCTGTGAATCAGGCACATTCCATCCGATTGAACGAAGACCGCCACACAAAGCATCTCTTCTTTCCTGATATCTTTCCCTGTTAACCGCAACGCTGTCCTGAGGTCCGTTAAGTGCCGCAACAGCAGCCTTCTGTGCAATATAGCTCATTCCGTAATCATACTGTGAACGTATTGTCTTATATTTATTGATAACCTCAGCATTGCCAAGCAGATACGAAATGCGCATTCCTGTGACATTGTAT
Source organism: uncultured Bacteroides sp. (assembly GCA_945913015.1). GTDB lineage: Bacteria > Bacillota > Clostridia > Lachnospirales > Lachnospiraceae > Bacteroides_F. The sequence goes on along the minus strand of CAMECH010000004.1, from coordinate 36,334 downwards.
GATTTGGAAAGCGAATTAAATTCCACTCCGACTTCCTTCGCCCCGGGTATTTCAAGAAAAGAAAGGCTTTCCCTTCCGTCATATATAATCTCCGAATACGCATTATCATTGACTATAAGTATATTATACTTTCTTGCAAATTCAACAAGCTGCTCGTAAAAACTTCTTGGTGCACATACACATACAGGATTAAGCGGATATGATACAACCATCATCTTTGCACGTGCAGCAATATCCTCATCAATCTGCTCAAGCTTTGGCAGGTATCCGTTCTCTTTATAGAGATTGTAATATTCAATCCTTGCGCCGTTAAGATATGGTCCTGTTTCAAATATAGGATATCCGGGATTGGGAGCAAGAACAATGTCTCCTTCATTACACATTGTAAGTGCAATATGTCCCATACCTTCCTGTGTTCCTGCAACGCTCATTATCTCTTCCGTCGAGAGTTCAACATTGTATCTGCGCCTGTACCACGCTATGACAGCCTCCGTCATCTCATCAGAATCCGCCAGCGAATATTTGTAATTATCAGGGTCTTTTGCCGCCTCGCAGACTGCCTTCATAATATGATCATCAGGCTTAAAATCAGGTGTTCCAACCGAAAAGTTATAAACCTTTCTGCCCGCTTTAATAAGTTCGTTCTTCTTATCATTAAGTATATTAAAAATATTCGGCTGAAAGCTCAATGCCTTGTCAGAGAACTCAAATTCCATTAACTATCGCCTCCATTGCAAGCAGATATCCGTTAAGTCCAAGCCCCACAATCTGGCCTGTACATGACGGAGCCGTTACAGAAACATGTCTGAATTCTTCTCTTTTATGTACATTTGAAATGTGTACTTCTATCTTGGGAATACCCTCAAACGAAGCAAGTGCATCACGTATTGCATAGCTGTAATGAGTGTATGCTCCCGGATTAATTATAATGCCGTCAACATTTTCATTGTAGGCAGCCTGAATTTTATCAATGATGGCACCCTCGCCGTTATTTTGATAAACCTCGACTTCCACTCCAAGCTCTTTTGCCTTGTTGTTAATCATTTCAACAAGTGCATCATAATTCTGAGTTCCGTAAATCCCTTTTTCGCGTATCCCCAGAAAATTAATATTAGGTCCGTTAATAACAAGAATTTTCATAAATGTCTCCTTTTACCTGATATATTATTTTACAATATAGTCTTCAATTTCATTGTACAGCTTCTCCATTGATTTACCGGGCGTATCAATAATCAAATCTGCCGCATCAAGATAATATTCCTCGCGCTTTTCCATCAGTTCATGAATTCTTGAACGCAAGTCCGTGTTAGCAAGCATCGGGCGCTTGGTATCACCTTCAAGCCGCCTTGCAAGCTCATCTTCGGGTGCTCTGAGATATACTACCGTTCCCAGCTGCTTCATTAACTGTCTGTTCTTTTCCCTTACCGGCATTCCGCCGCCTGCTGACACAACTGCTCCGTCAAGCTTACCGCACAAATCTTCAAGAGCCTTCGTCTCAAGGTCGCGAAAATACTCTTCTCCCCTGTCTGCAAAAATATCATTGATAATCATGCCTTCAGCATTTTCTATGTAATCATCAGTATCGACATACTGCATATTCAGATTCTGCGAAATCCATTGTCCTATCGTAGTTTTTCCTGCCCCCATGAAACCTATGAGCACAATATTTCCTTTATCAGTCATGAATACCCATCTCCTTTTTCATGGCCTCATATACAATTGCAGCCTGACTGTCACTTATTTTTACATCATTCCAGAGTTCAAATGCACTGACTCCCTGATACAGAAGCATCTTAAGACCGTTGCAGGCTTTCTTTTCCCCGCCGTCAAATCCGCTTCCGCCCGATTGCTTCAACAGTTTCATAAACCTTGTTTCTGACGGATTATAAATAATATCAACACCTGCTTTGATTCTGTCATAAAACTCCATATCCTCAACAGGTGCCGCATCCACATTCGGATACAAGCCTACGCTTGTCGTCTGGATGCATATATAGGAATTGCCGTTAAGCTTTTTATACTCCGCAATATCCATTGCCTGTGCCACATCTTTCCCAAAATGTGAATTGACCGCTGCAGCAATGCTTTCTGCCTTTTCAACAGTCCTGTTAAGAATATAAACCTTTGATGCATTTTCACCGGCACAAAGGAACGCTATCGCCCTTGCCGCACCGCCTGCGCCAAGAATAATCACCTCATTGCCGCAAAGATTTATTCCTGCCTCGTCAAGCTCTCTTTTCAGCCCCAGTATATCAGTGTTATAACCCTTATAGCCACCTTCCGTACGCACCAGCGTATTTACTGCGCCAATACTTTCCGCTAACGGGTCGATATCCGCAAGAGCTTTAATAACATTGCTCTTATGCGGAACCGTAACATTCATTCCAAATATATTTAAATCATAAGCTCCCTTTACCGCTGCGGTAACATCCTCTGCCTCTACCTTAAACGGCACATACACAAGTTCAATTCCTGTTAAATCTGCCAGCGTATTCTGCAGGATTGGTGATATTGAATGTCCTACCGGATTTCCGATAATTCCGCACACCTTTGTAGTTCCTTTAATATCCTTCATAAGCTCTCCAATTCCTTTTATCGCCTTTTATAGAACCATAAAACAATATTTTCAAGATATCTCTTTAAAACAATCTGTATTTCCTCATGCGCATCGATTGGCTTCACAAGGTATGTCCTGATTCCGGTTCTGTTGGCGCCCCATACATCAGTAAAAATCTGGTCGCCTACAAAAAAAGTTGTCTGCCTGTCCGTCTCCATAAGTTCCATTGCCTTGATATAATTCTTCACAGACGGCTTTCCTGCCTTGTAAATATACAGTGTCTGTACCTCATTTGCAAATGATGCTACACGCGGCTCTTTATTATTAGAGATAACACAGGTTTTAAAGCCTATATTCCTCAGTCTTTCAAACAGTTCAACTGAGCGCAAATCCGCTGCTCTGCCATGTTCTACAAGTGTGTTGTCAATATCAAATATAATACCTCTGAAGCCTTGTCCGTACAGTTCTTCATAATCCAGCTCATAGGCTGAATCTTCATATGCGTACGGATAAAATCTTTCAAACAATGCCATAAATATCCACCTAAAGACAGACTGCCGATGGCAGCCTGTCCCTCATAATCTGCTAATTTAAGAATTTCTTTAATTCATCCATAAATGTATTGACATCTTTAAATTCACGATAAACCGATGCAAATCTTACATATGCAACCGCATCGAGATCTTTAAGATGATCCATAACTATTTCACCAATCTGTGTTGTCGGTATCTCTTTCTCACCGCTGTTAAAAATCCCCGTCTCAATCTCGTCAACCATCTCATTAATCTGGTCGATTGAAACCGGTCTCTTATAACAAGCCCTTACGATACCTGCAACAATTTTCTTTCTGTCGTAAGGCTCTCTTTTGCTGTCCTTTTTAATTACGATAAGCGGTACTGTCTCCACCTTCTCATAAGTTGTAAAACGCTTACCGCATGAATCACACTGACGCCTTCTTCTGATTGAACCATCATCAGTAGGTCTTGAATCCATAACCCTGGAATCTTCCTTGCCACAATAAGGACACTTCATTCTTCGTACCTCCCCACGTATTCACTAGTATTATAATTTATAGCATTTATACGGTCAACAAAAACATCAGTTACATCTAAATGTAACCTTCTCAAGTACCACATCCACAAGAATAACATCTGCCCCGATGTTCACAACGCATTTAAACGGAATTACATATTCCACATCACGTCCGAACAGTCCGCACAGCTTTGACGGTCCCGGCACAACAAGCGCGCAGATACAGCCGGTCTTGCAGTCAAAATCAACATCTGCCACGCATCCGAGTATGCAGCCGTCTTTAATATTAACAACCTCTTTGTCATGAAAATCACAGATACGCATATGTTACCTCTGCACAAAATGTCTTTAATACATATTATTCCGCAATTTTCAATTGTTTCCGGAGTCCGTTACTCCATATAATCCAGACACATCCTTACAGCCGTATATGGTCTTACAAATGTATCAGCAACCTTAACATGTTCAGGATGCACAGCATATGCATGAAGTGCCTCTTCTGATACAAATGTTGAATCCAGCATCATATCTGCATTAGAAGTGGAAAGCTTGTCAATATTAACCCTGATGTCTGTAAGCCCGTCAATCTTTCCCAAAAGCCCTTCAAGGCCTCTCTTCACATCGACAGCTCTTGCCTTTTTCTCTTCGTCTGACAGCTCATCCTTAAACTTCCACAAAATCACATGCTTTACCATTAATTCTCTTCCTCCTCTTTATCAATGACTTTATCAGATAATTGCGAAACTCTTCTTTACTCACCGACGGTTGTACAATATAAACAATACATCGCAGTACACGCTTTCGCTGCTTGTACCTCGTAGCGGTGCATAATATGCCACAATACGGCATATAAGCACCGACGGGTACAAAGCATCCTGCTCGCGGATTGTTTATATTGTACAACTCGTACTGTTATTAGATGAGTTTCGCAATTGTCTGAACAGCATTATAAACATTTAGTAAAGAGCTCATTTACTATGCTCTCGTAATCACATTTTCTCTGGGTTTTGCGTATTCTTTTGTAATAATGCTCTCCGTTCTCGAAGCTCTGTATCATATAATACCAAAGTTCCTTCATCTTAAACAGCACATTTCGGTCTCCCGGCATAATTTTGCAATATTCCCTGTAAATGCAGTCATGGAATTTCTTAATCACTGCCTTATCATGTCTGATACCCGCTTTAATCTCTCCTGCAAGCGCAGGATTTCTAAGCAGCCCTCTTCCAAACATCACCCTGTCGAGTATAGGAAAACGCTGCATAAGTCTGTCATAATCCGCTTTTGTAAAAATGTCCCCATTATAGCAAACGGGGGCATTTGAATGTTTAAGCGCATATTCAAACACATTGTAATCAGGTGTATTATTATACAAATCAGCCTGTACTCTTGGATGTATTATAAGCTCAGAAACCGGATATCTGTTATAAATCTCAAGAATCTCAGCAAATTCATCCGGAGAAGTCATGCCTGTTCTCGTTTTAATTGAAATGCTTATATCTTCCTTATCAGCGGCTTCGTATATTCTGTCAAGGAATTCATCAAGTTCATCCGGAAACGCAAGAAATCCCGCTCCTTTTTTCTTGGTAACAACCGTTGGAGACGGACACCCGAGATTTATATTAATCTCAGTGTAGCCATATTCTTTCAGTTCCTTTGCCGTCCTTATAAAATCCTCTGCGTTATTTGAAAGAAGCTGCGGAACAATGTTGCCCGGCATGTTATTTGCCGGAAGAATGTCATTTAGCTCCCTTGATGTGAAAAGCTTATTGTGATTAGTAGCGATAAATGGTGTAAAATACCTGTCCTGATAAGGGAAATACTCATCGAGCGCATTTCTGTATATATATCCCGTAATCCCCTCCATAGGTGCACAATAAATTTTTGTCATCGCATTCATCCAATTTTCTTAATAACCATATTATTAGGCTTTGAAATTCTTATATCCTTACCACTCATTACAATAAGTCCCCTGTCCCAGTGAACACTGAAAAGTGTGATTGAATTTCCGTCATGATTCATTGACATAAGATGCTTCTCATCCGGGAAGAGATTAATGTACTTCGGATAATCGCCGCTTATCGGAAGTGACGACAACGGTGCAAGTGTTCCTGTTTCCTTATTGACATTGTATATGGTCACACTGTTATCTCCTGCGTTGGAGCAAAGCAGGTAACTTCCGTCCTTAGTCATCATTATATCTGTTGCCGCACTGTTCACGCGGTGGTCTTTCCTGAGTGTAAATATATTCTGTATAAATTCAAAGCTCTTCTTTCCGTCCTCATTAACCGTACATTCATATACATCAATATAATTCTTCAGTTCACACAGTACATATGCATATCGTCCGTCCGGTGAAAAAATGATTTCGCGTGGGGCTGACTCAAGCTGCGTCCTGATTATGTCATAAAGGGATAATTTCCCTGTCACGTTATTAAACTCATACAGCTTAATCTGGTCTATTCCCAAATCACATACGCACAACAACTGCTCGTCCGGCGTAAGTGTCGCATTACTTATATGCGGTCTGAAATTGCGTTCTGCAACGCTTCCTATTCCCTTGTGAAAAACTTCATCTGCAATTACGCCTATGCTTCCGTCACTGTTAATATGCATAACCGTAATCTTACCGTCATGATATCCTGATACAAACAAAAATTTGTTATCCCTTGTCACTGACAGATGACATCCTCTCATGCCGTTAATCGACTTAACATTCATCATCTCAAGGTCACCATCAGGCAAAATGCAGAACGCCGCAACACCGGCATCACAAATCGAATACAGGAATCTTCCGTCATTGGAAAGCACAACATACGATGGATTGTCAATCTCTACCTCCCTGCGCTCATAAAGCAGACCTTTTTCAACATCCATATCATAGATATGTATACCTTTGCTTTTTTCATGAGTATAAGCTCCCACGTATGCTACATATTTATCTGACATATCAATCTCCATTCCGTTCCAAAAAATTATTGTAAATTTATTGTTTCTATTTTACCGCAAAACAAGCGCATAATCAATATTTATACACAATTTAGCACAAAATATTTAGCTCATACTGGCAATCTCTTACAGTATATTTCCCCGCAATAAGGCAATGCTTAATCTTGTAAAAGATGTAACGTTGGAGGTTTTTATGGCTGTCTATAAAGTAGAAATATGCGGTGTCAATACAGCTTCTCTTCCATTGCTGAAAAATGACGAAAAAGATGAATTACTTAAGAAAGCACTTGCAGGGGACAAGGATGCCAGAGAACGCTATATCAAAGGAAATCTCCGCCTGGTATTAAGCGTAATACAACGTTTTTCGGGAAATGGTGAAAATGCTGACGACCTTTTCCAGATTGGCTGCATCGGGCTGATGAAAGCAATAGATAATTTTGATATCTCTCAAAATGTAAAGTTTTCAACCTATGCCGTTCCCATGATAATCGGCGAGGTGCGCCGTTACTTAAGGGATTATACTTCCATCCGTGTCAGCCGCTCTCTTAGAGACACGGCGTATAAAGCAATTTATGCCAAAGAAAGTCTGATGAAACGAAACCAGAAAGAACCTACCGTTAATGAAATAGCTGCCGAAGTCGGTATTCCCAAAGAAGATATAGTTATGGCTCTCGATGCCATACAGACACCGATTTCTCTTTATGAGCCTGTGTTTTCAGAGGGTGGTGACACGCTTTACGTCATGGACCAGATAAGTGACAAGAAAAACAAGGAAGACAACTGGGTTGAAGACATCGCTTTAAGCGAGGCAATCTCACGGCTTCCGGAAAGAGAACACCATATAATAAAACTTCGTTTTTTTGAGGGCAAAACACAAATGGAGGTTGCCAACGAAGTAGGTATCTCTCAGGCGCAGGTCAGCAGGCTTGAAAAAAACGCACTAAAAGCCATGCGAAACTATCTGTCATAACAGAATCCATTATAACAGAATCAGTTATAAAAGAATCAGTTATAAAAGACTTACAAATAATAAGATAAAGGCAGGTACAACCTCTTATCTGTACCTGCCCTGTTAATTTATCATCTCATAATTTCAAGAAAACGCTTTGTATTTTCAGCCGGATTACCCCTGTATACAGAAGAACCTGCGACAAGAATATTTACTCCTGCATCAAGTGCCTGTCCGGCATTGTCAAAATTGATACCTCCGTCTATCTCGATATCCGTATTCATTTTATTCTCATTAAAATAATTACGGATTATTCTCACCTTATCGAGTACGTCAGGTATAAATTTCTGTCCTCCGAACCCCGGATGAACACTCATGACCAGAACCATATCAACTTCATCAAGATACGGCATCACCTTTTCAACCGGTGTTTCCGGATTAAGTGCCACTGCCGCCTTTACTCCGGCATTTTTTATATCACGTATTGTTTCCGCAGTATCCCGGCATGCCTCCACATGAACTGTTATTATATCTGCTCCGGACTCAACAAATTCTTTAATGTATCTTCCGGGCTCAGTTATCATAAGATGCACATCAAACACTGCGTTCGTTGCCTTTCTTATGGATTTTATTACAGGCATACCATAGGAAATGCTCGGAACAAAAATTCCGTCCATTACATCCACATGAATATACTGTGCCCCCGCCTGTACAACATCATTAATTTCTTCTCCGAGTCTGCAGAAATCTGCCGACAATATAGATGGCGATAAAATATTCATTAATACTTCCTCTGTTCCTTTAATTCGTTATATATTTCAATATAATTGTTATATCTCACTCTGCTTATGAGCCCTTCTTCAACAGCCTGTTTAACTGCGCAGTCCGGCTCATTTATATGAACGCATCCGTTAAAGCGGCACTTGCCCTCATAGGCTTCAAACTCATCAAAATAGTACTTAAGATATTCAGCCTCAATATCACTTACATAAAATGATGTAAATCCCGGCGTATCCATTATATATGTATCGCCTTCTATGTTGATGATTTCCGAATGTCTCGTTGTATGCCGTCCGCGCCCGATTTTCTCACTTACCGAACCTATCTCCATTTTTGACTGTGAAAGCAGTTCATTGGTAAGCGAAGATTTTCCCACACCGGAAGGCCCCGCAAAAACAGTTGTTTTTCCTGAAAGCAGCGGGCGAAGCACATCGTCAATTCCCTCTTTGCTCATAACACTGATAAACTGAAGCCTGCATCCGCATTTTCTGTATATGTCCTCAATCTCCTGAAGCTTTTTGTCATCTGCCAGATCTTTTTTACTGAAGCACACAACAGTGTCTATATCCTGCTTCTGCATCATAACAATAAATCTGTCAAGCAGATTATAATTCGGATTCGGATGTGATACCGCAAATACAACAAGTGCCTGATCCACATTGGCTACAGCAGGTCTTATTAAAGCATTTTTCCTTGGCAGCACTTCTATAATGTTGCCAAGGAATTCCTGCCTGTCAAGAATGTCAATCTCTACATTGTCACCTACCAGCGGTTTTATCTTTTTATTGCGCAAAATGCCCTTTGCCTTGCACTCAAACACGCCCATTCCGACAACATGAACGTAATAAAAGCCTGCAATTCCTTTGATTATCTTACCCGTCATCAATTAATTACCCGTAACTGCCGGAACAGTTGTCTGTGGCGTAGCTGTCTGTGGTAGCGTTACTGTAGGAACACCGAGCCCTATACTCATTGTAAGTTCAATTGTTGTTCCTTCTGCTACCTCCTTGCCTTCAGAATAGTTCTGTGCCGCAACATATCCATAAGGTATTTTATCACTCATAACCTGTGTTTTTGAAAGCACAACATTGAGTCCGAGAGCATCAAGTGTCTGTCTTGCCTGATTTTCTGACATATTTACAACATTTGGCACCTTAACCATCTTTGACTCTTTACCACGGCTTACAACAATTTTTATTGTATCACCCGACTTAACACTTGCATTGGCAGCCGGTGACTGGCTTATTACATATCCCTGTTCAACCTTGTCACTATAATCATAGTCTATCACAGGTGACGCAAAACCTGCTCCGGTAATTGCCGAAACAGCTTCGTCCTCTGCCTTTCCGACAACATTAACCATGCTTGTCGCATTTGAACCTGAACTTACTGATATTGTCACAGTTGAATTTTTGGCAATCTTTGTATTTTCCTTCTGGCTCTGGGATATAACATATCCCTCTGCAACAGTATCAGAAGGCTGTCTGCTGACTTTACAGCCAAGATTTACTGCATTGAGCGCCTTTTTTGCGGCATCCTCAGTAAGTCCTGTTACAGACGGCACAGTGACAAGCGTTGCCGGATCAACTGTTGTAACCTCTGCTTTCTGCGTAACCTGCCCACCGTCCGAAGTACCTGACGCAGCTCCGATAACATCCATAAGCTTTACGACAATAAAAATTGTGATGATTATAATCAATGCTGCTATTCCAAGTCCTACCCACTTCATAACGGCATCCATCTTTTCACCGGCTTCATTATCATCGTCATCATTACGACCGCGCTTAGGAGCTTCATAGTCATCATAATCGTCAATATTGTCAAAATCATCAATATCTTCAATATCGTCAAAATCATCTTCTTCTGCAGCTCTGTTCTGTGAAGCATTTCTTCCTGCGTTGGCTTTACCTGCTGATGCCCTGTTTTTAGCGTTACTGCCTGTCGAAGCTGATACATCATCAAGCAGCGCATCATCCTCCGGCATATCGTACGTCGGAGCCATCTGTACAAAATTGACGTCCGGCATTACAAGCGATTTCTTCAGATCTGCAATAAGCTCTGTTGCACTCTGATATCTTCTCTCAGTTTTCTTCTGTGTACATTTCATTACAATCTGGTCAACGCTTATCGGTATTCCGTCAACCATTCTTGACGGAGGAAGAATCTCATCCTGAATATGCTGTACCGCAACCGATACTGTCGAATCGCCGTCAAACGGAACCGTTCCCGTAAGCATTTCATACAGGGTGATACCAAACGAATAAATATCACTCTTTTCATCGCTGTAACCGCCACGCGCCTGTTCAGGTGAAATGTAATGAACAGACCCCATGGCTGACGAACTGATTGTCTGTGAAGAAGCAGCACGGGCAATACCAAAATCCGTAACCTTGACTTTGCCTTCCTTTGAAATAATGATATTCTGAGGCTTAATGTCACGGTGCACAATATGATGGCTGTGTGCAGCTTCCATACCCTGTGCCACCTGAATTGCTATACTTACAGCCTCCTTGCTTGTAAGGCTGCCCTTCTTTTCAATATATTTTTTGAGAGTTATTCCCTCAACAAGCTCCATTACAATATAATAAATGCCGTCTTCATCACCTACATCATATACGCTTACCACGTTAGGATGTGTAAGTCCTGCCGCTGACTGTGCCTCAATAATAAATTTGGATACAAAGTTCTTATCCTGACTGAATTCCGCCTTCATTACCTTAATGGCAACATATCTGTTAAGCTTATGGCACTTTGCCTTGTATACATCTGACATTCCGCCGGTGCCAATCTGCTCAATAATTTCATATCTATCAGCCAAAAACATTCCTTTTCTTAACATAAATTCCTCCACACTCCGTATTATTACGCATTACTTTTCATATCAGTATTCAATGATTATGACCGACACATTATCTCTGCCACCATTATCATTAGCAAGGTCAACCAGCATTCTTGCTGCTTCCTCAATATCCTGCGTGTTCTTTAATATCTTCTCTATAACGGCATCCTCAACCATGTTAGTCAGTCCGTCAGAACACATTAGCACCTTATTGCCCGGTTTTATATCTACCGGGAAGAAATCAGGAAGTACCGAATCGTCCCCACCGATTGCTCTTGTTATCATATTTTTCTGTTCATGATGTCTTGCAGATTTACGGTCTATGGCTCCCCTTGTAACCATCTCCTCCACAAGAGAGTGGTCTCTTGTGACCTGCTTTAAATCTCCATCAAGTATATATAATCTGCTGTCACCCACATTGGCAACATGGAGTATCGAGTCCTTTATGCATGATACAACAAGCGTTGTTCCCATGCCGTTATAGTCCTCAGACTCTTTGGCTTTATTAAGGATATCACTGTTAACCCGCTGTATACCATTATTGATAATACTTATCGGATCTTTTTCCTCTGCATTTGTAACCAAATCCACTAATGTCTCAACTGTATATCTCGATGCCATGTCGCCGGCCTTGTGACCGCCCATGCCATCAGCCAGAATAAACAAATTAGGCAGATTTCCAACCGGACTTGTGGAATAGAAAACAAAATCCTGATTTACGGACCTTGTTACTCCAACATCCGTCAGAGCGCACGCCTTCATGTTCAAACCTCCTAAACAAATCAATAGTAATTATCAGGGCTTATCTCCTGTCTGCAAACCCGCTTCAGGGCCGTCGCCGCCGTCCCTTTCCATATAGCTTCTTCGCAGTTGTCCGCAGGCTCCGTCAATATCACGCCCCATCTCTCTTCTAATAGTAACATTTATCCCGCATTTTTCAAGTCTATTTTTAAATCTCTGAACACCCGGCTGCGTTGTCTGCCTGTAATCCCTTTCTTTGATTGGATTGACCGGTATAAGATTCACATGGCACTTGATATTCTTAATCAGTTCCACAAGCTGCATTGCACATTCTGCAGAATCATTCACATCTTTTACAAGACTGTATTCAAATGTGATTCTTCTGCCCGTCTTTTCAACATAATATCTGCACGCATCCATTATCTCACGGATGGAATACTTATTGGCAACCGGCATTATTGATTTTCTGAGTTCATCATTCGGTGAGTGAAGTGATATCGCAAGGGTTATCTGTGGCTTAAGGTTTGCCAGCTCATATATCTTAGGCACGATTCCGCATGTGGAAACCGTAAGATTTCTTGCGCTTATATTAAGACCGTTCTCATCATTCAGAAGCTCCATAAATCTTAAAAGATTATCAAAATTATCAAACGGTTCACCGGAGCCCATCACAACAACATTATCAACACGTTCATTTGTAATCGCCTGTATGCGGTAAATCTGTTCAAGCATCTCAGACGGCATAAGCCCTCTTACAAGCCCGTCAATTGTTGACGCACAGAAGCGGCATCCCATCCTGCACCCAATCTGCGACGAGATACATACCGAATTGCCGTGATGATAATGCATCCGTACGCTCTCAATAAGATTTCCGTCAGAAAGTCTGAACAGATACTTTGATGTACCGTCAATTTTTGATGTCTGTACGCGCACAGGCTCCAATACTGCAAGCGGATAGCTTTCTTTGAGTCTTTTGCGTAAGTCTGACGGCACATTGGTCATCTCATCATAATCTGTCACAAGCTTCTGATGTATCCACTGATATATCTGCTTAGCACGAAACTTTTTATCACCCATGCTTTCAATTAAGCTTTCCAGCTCACTAAGCGTCATTGATTTTATGTCGTAATTAGTTTTTCCCATTATCTTTCCTTTTTAATCTGGCAATAAAAAATCCATCCGTACCATCCACTCCCGGAAGCAGTTGTACATACCCTTTTTTAAGTGTATCCTGATTTAACATAGGGTAATCATCCTCAATGCTGTCAAGCTCATACGGGAAATTTTCAGTAAACCATAATACATTATCAAGATTTTCCGCCCGATTGATTGTACATGTGCTGTAAACAATAAAACCTCCCGGCTTTACGTATTCACTTGACGCCGAGAGTATCTGCCTTTGCAGTTCCACAAGCGAATTCAGTTTATCCTGTGTAATATTATATCTTATGTCAGCCTTGCGTCCGATTATGCCAAGTCCTGAGCACGGAACATCACATATAAGTATATCAGCCATATCTTTTACAGACTCATCCTTAACAGTCGCATCCCATACCTTAGTCCGCACATTAAAGGCTTTCATTCTTTCAATATTATCTTCAATCAGCTCAGCTTTTTTTTCACTTACATCTCTCGCCTCGACAGTAACACCTTCTGCTCTTTCGGCTGCATGCAGGCTTTTCCCGCCGGGTGATGCACATACATCAATGATGAAATCACCCTTGTTCGCTTTTACTGCAAGTCCTGCAAGAATGGAGCTTATATCCTGTACCTGAAAAAGCCCGTCCTCAAAAGAATCCAGACCTGCAAGATAGTCATAACCGCTTATTTCAAATGCATATGGTACAATCGTATCCTTTACGGCAACATTTTCCTTTTCAAGCCTTGCTTTCAATTCTTCCGGAGTAATAAGATTTCTGTTGCAGCGTATATAAAGTTTTTTATCTTCATCAAAGCCCTGCATTATTTTTTCTGCATTTTGTGTTCCGCATTCTTTAATAAAATGTTCCACAAGAAATTCAGGCATTGAATATTTCACACTGCAGTAAGACACAAAATCCTTATCCCTTGAAGGATACGCAATATCATCAATACTTCTTGAAAGATTTCTAAGGACTCCGTTGACAAATCCTTTAAGCGGAGCAAATCCGCGTTTTGCTGCAAGCCTGACCGCTTCATTGCACACGGCTGATACCGGTACATTGTCCATATATTTCAGCTGGTAGACCGACATTCTCAATATATTTCTTATAACAGGCTTCATTTTGCAGACTTTGGTTTTTGACACCTGATTAATGAGCCAGTCCTCTTCTATCTGCTTTTCAAGAGTACCTTCTGCCAGCCTTGATATAAATGCCCTCTGTGGCTTTAACAGATACTGATATTTATCAAGTGCCTGTTTTATTAGTACATTGAAGTGACCGGGGGTTTTCTCGTTTTCGAGAAGTAAATCAAGTACTATTTCACGCTGATTTACATTACTTACAGTTTCCGGATTTTTATCGTTGCTTTTCATTATCAGTCATCACTCCTGCGTCCAAACAGCATAATCAGCCTCAAAAGCTGTAATACAGCAGTAAGGGCTGCGGCAACATATGTCATGGCAGCAGCGGAAAGTACCTTTTTCGCACCTGCGACCTCATCCGGATAAAGCATTCCTGAATCAGACAGAATGGAAAGTGCACGTCCTGACGCATTAAACTCGACAGGAAGTGTAATAAGCTGGAAAAGTACAGACAGCGAAAACATGATTATACCGACTTTAATGAGTACAGGTGCCGTTCCAAAGAAAAGTCCTGCCAGAATAAACAGCCACGAAAGCTGTGATGCAATATTTACAACAGGAACGATTGAATTGCGGATTACGAGCGGTGCATATCCGACATTATGCTGGATTGCATGTCCGCACTCATGTGCAGCAACACCTATTGCGGCAATCGATGAAGAACCGTAAACCGAGTCTGAAAGACGCAGCGTTTTGCTTCTCGGGTCATAATGATCCGTAAGACTCCCCGGAACATGTTCAACAATAACATCATAAATTCCGTTCATCTCAAGAATCCTTCTTGCAGCATCCGCACCTGTAAGTCCCGAACCAGCTCTGTAATTTGAATATTTTGAATACGTTGATTTGACCTTAATCTGTGCTATCAATGCAATAATGCATGACAGCACAATAAGCAAATACATAGGATCCATTCCGTAGTAATAATAACCGTAACCCATAATAACCTCCATTCCGAGGACAACTTTTATTCATCCTCAACCAAGCAGACATCCGTTTTCAAGCCTGAACCCTCTTAAAAATGCATCTGCCGGCATTCTTTTCTTTCCTTCAAGCTGAAGTTCATTAATCTGAAGCGCACCACTGCCGCACTTTACCTTAAATCCACTCTTTGTAACATCAAACACTGTTCCGGCCGGTGCCGCATCCGCTTCATCTGTCACATTGCATACGTCTGCATCCCATATTTTGAGTGTTTTGCCATCCAGATGAGTATATGCACTCGGCCACGGATTTAAACCGCGTATCAGGCGCTCAATGTATTCTGCGCTCTGTGTAAAATCAATCGCACCTGTTGCCTTTGTAAACATTTTGACATAATTTGATTTGCTGTCATCCTGTTTTGTTCTCTGTGCAGTTTTGTTTTTAATTGCCTCAAGCGTTTTTACAAGCAGCACGGCACCTTCCACACTCAGCTTATCAAAAAGACTTCCGCCTGTCTCTTTGGCATCAAGCGCAACCTTTGTCTGCATTATGATATCGCCCGTATCTATTCCGGAATCCATCTGCATTGTTGTGACACCGGTCTCTTTAAGCCCGTCAATTACGGCCCATTGAATCGGTGCTGCCCCTCTGTATGCCGGAAGCAGCGATGCGTGTACAT
Organism: uncultured Bacteroides sp.; assembly: GCA_945913015.1. Taxonomy (GTDB): domain Bacteria; phylum Bacillota; class Clostridia; order Lachnospirales; family Lachnospiraceae; genus Bacteroides_F. The sequence continues at coordinate 20,603 of CAMECH010000004.1, read as the reverse complement.
TGATACATCCATACTTCGGAAGTTCGAGAATCTCATCCGGAAGCATCTGTCCAAACGCCACCACAACCATAACATCAGGATTAATCTGCTTCATTTCGTTGTAAAACTCAGCATTATTGCGTATTTTTTGCGGCTGGTAAATCTTCAGTCCATACTTCAATGCCGTCTCTTTCACCGGTGACATTGCAAGCGTACCGCTTCTTCCCTTCGGCTTGTCCGGCTGTGTAACAACACCGGCAACCTCATGGCCTGCTTCAATAATTTTTTCGAGCGTTTGCACCGCAAAATCCGGTGTTCCCATGAAAACAACCTTCATAACCTCTCCAATCATTTATATGCCATCGGGCATATTTTTCATACTATTCTTCACTGTCAGCGTTGACAAGCTCGCCTTCAACCTTATCTACATACATAACTCCGTCAAGGTGGTCAATCTCATGGCAAAGACATCTTGCCAGAAGTTCTGTTCCCTCAACCTCAAATTCTTCCATATTCTCATCAAGAGCTCTTACCTTTGCATAATCAGGGCGTGTAACTGTACCACATTTGCCCGGAACACTTAAGCAGCCTTCCGTTCCCGTCTGCTCGCCGCTTGTCTCAAGAATAACGGGATTTATCAACACTAACGGCTGGTCACCACAGTCGATTACAACAATTCTTTTTCTTATTCCGACCTGAGGTGCTGCAAGTCCTACTCCATTTGCCTCATACATGGTATCAAACATATCATCAATAAGCTCCTGAATCTTCGGTGTCATCTCAGTAACTTCCTTTGCAGTTTTATGAAGAACCTCGTCTCCATCCTCGCCCAATACTCTTATGTTTCTTAATGCCATAACCTTTCCCTCTTTCTTATAATTCTAATAGGACATTATAAATGCTTTCATACCTCTTGTACACATTATTACAAGAAATTTCATTAAAAAATCATTTTTATAATATTTTTGCCAAATCACATAGTCAGCGGATTAAAATCGAACTGCACGCTTACTTTTCTGTATACGGCGCTTTCCCTTGCAAGCTGCTCCATTTTTTGTGCAAAATCCGTGAGGACATCATAATCCTCACTTTTTACATACAGCACTTTGTTGTAAATGTCATTTGCCTTATATAAAGAAGCATTGGCAGGGCCTATCACCTGCACATTCTGCGGGAAATCAGGAAGCTTTTCAACTGCCTTTTCAAGTGCCTTCTCGTCAGCGGATGAAAACTTTACCATCAGCATTTCACAGACAGGCGGATAATTAAGAAGTGCCCTGTACTGTATTTCCTGCTGGAAAAATTCATTATAATCCTGCTTTGACGCTGTCGCAATGCTGTAATGTTCAGGCGTATATGTCTGAATTACAACCTCGCCCTTCTTATCGCCCCTTCCTGCTCTTCCTGCCGCCTGAACAAGAAGCTGGAAGGTTCTTTCTGCCGACATATAGCTTCCTGCATAAAGTGACATGTCTGCGGCAAGAATCCCCACAAGGGTTACATCCGGAAAATCATGTCCCTTCACAATCATCTGTGTTCCGACAAGCACATCCGCCTCATGGTTGGCAAATTTTTCGAGAATTCCGGTATGTCCGTCTTTGCCGCTTGTCGTGTCCATATCCATTCTAAGCACGCGTGCCTGAGGATACATTTTTTTGACCAGTTCTTCTATCTGCTCCGTTCCGGCACGAAAACCCGATATATACGGCGAGCCGCACTCAGGGCACTTTTTTACCATCGGTGTCTCGTATCCGCAGTAGTGGCATACAAGTTTTTTGTTATAATGCTCAGTCATTGAAATATCGCAGTGTGGGCACTTCATTACATGTCCGCAGGAACGGCACGATATAAAACCTGCATATCCCCGTTTATTGATAAACAGCATACTCTGTTCGCCCTTTTCAAGGCGGTCGGCAAGAAGTTCCTGAAGCTTTCTGCTGAATATCGTCCGGTTGCCGCATTTTAGCTCTTCTCTCAAATCAATTGTATGAACCTGCGGCATACTTGCCTTTGATGCCCTTGAAGGCAGCGAAAAAAGCTTATATTCACCCGACATACATTTTGAAAATGCTGTAACCGACGGTGTTGCAGACCCAAGTACAACTGATGCGCCGGCAATTTCAGCCATATGTATTGCCGTTTCCCTTGCATTATATCTTGGTGATGTCTCGCTTTTGTATGCTCCTTCATGTTCCTCATCAATAACAATAAGTCCTATATCATTAAATGGTGTAAACAATGCGGAACGCGGTCCTATCATAATGCTTACGTCACCGTTCTTTGCACGGAGGAACTGGTCATATCGTTCCCCTTTTGACATTCTTGAATTCATAATTGAAACCTTGTCACCAAACCGTCTGTAAAACCTTACAACCGTCTGATATGTCAGTGCAATTTCAGGAATAAGCATAATCACCTGTCTTCCCGAATTAATCACATGTTCAATCATATTCATGTAGACTTCTGTCTTACCGCTTCCTGTCACACCGTGAATAAGATATGTTCCGTATTTTCCTGCATCGTAATCACTGCAGAAGCTGTCTACCGCATACTTCTGTCTGTCATTAAGCTGTTTTCTGTCATCTTCCGATACCTTAACACTGATTGGGTTGCGGTATGATGTCTCAGTCTCTATCCTTATAATTCCGGCATTTTCGAGCGATTTCACAGTCTGTGCGGATATTGACAGCTTACTTGCTGCAAATCCCTGCTCAATCCTGCCGTCTTCAATAAGCGCATGCATAAGCCGTACTCTTGCCTTACAGTTTTTCTTTGACTCTATACCCTCAAGATAGCTTTGTGCTTCATCTTTTGATATTGCAAGACTGATAATCTTTTTTTCAATATGCTTAACCGAATCCTTAACAGGAAGAACCGTCTTAAGTGCCTGACTCATCGTTGAGCCGAAATTCTTTTTCATCCATGAAGCAAGCTGTATAAGTCTTCCCTCGACCGGAACCTTTGAAACAGCTACGGAATCAATATATTTCATCCTGTCCACATCAAAAGACGGCTCATCGGTGATATCAACAACGTATGCATCACGCAGCGCATTTCCCTTGCCAAACGGCACACGAATTAACATACCGACCTCAAGAGTTTCCTCAAGACCGGCCGGTATGATATATTGAAATGTCTTATCAAGTTTTTCATGTGAAATGTCTATAATAACGTCTGCATACATTTATTTAACGTTCCTTCTGTTAATTATCCGACTGCGTCAAGCACCAGTTCCCTGTCATCCATATGGTGCTTAACTCCGTTTATTTCCTGATAATCCTCATGTCCTTTTCCTGCAACGACAATAACATCGCCCGGTCTTGCATTATCAACGGCATATTTTATCGCCTCTGCGCGGTCTGCTATCTCAATATGCTTTCCTGATGTCTTTGAGATACCTGTTACGATATCAGCCATAATGTCCTCAGGCTTTTCATTTCTTGGATTATCTGAGGTAATAATAGTAAAGTCTGCAATTCTTCCCGACACTTCTCCCATCTCAAATCTTCGTGAGCGGTCGCGGTTTCCGCCGCATCCAAAGACTGTTACAATCCTTTTTGGATTATACTCCTTAAGGGTTTTTAAGAGACTCTCAAGTGCCATCGCATTATGCGCATAATCTACCATTATTGTAAAATCTTTATGTACATCGATTATTTCAATTCTTCCGCGTACCTTCACCTCAAAAAGTGCTTTCTTTAATTTATCTTTATCGACATTAAAATGTCTCGTAACAGCAATTGCACACAGTGAATTGTAAATTGAGAAGTTGCCCGGCATACACAGCTCCACATCAAGGTCTTCAAGACCGCTCACATGATACTTTGTTCCGATTTTACCATGTTCATACAGAAGCTCCTTATCAGAAGCCTTTATATCGACGTCTTCTCCAAACCCGTATTTTTCAATCGTGCAGGATGCCCCATCAAGTATTTGGTCAATGTGTTCATCATCACCGTTGACAATTCCAACATCGCACTGCTTAAAAAGCATTGCCTTGCATTTTAAGTAATCTTCAAATGAAGAATGTTCATTTGGTCCTATATGGTCGGGTTCAATATTGGTAAATACGCCGATGTTAAACTGTATACCGGCAGTTCTGTGAAGCATAAGCCCCTGTGATGACACCTCCATTACAACAGCCTCGCAGCCTGCTTCTGCCATCTTTGCAAATTTTTCCTGAATCTCATATGATTCCGGCGTTGTGTTATGCGAAGGAGTATGCTCATCGCCTATTATCGTCTCAATTGTTCCGATAAGCCCCGTTTTATGTCCGCAGCTTTCGAGTACATTTTTTACCATATAGGTTGTTGTTGTCTTGCCTTTTGTTCCTGTTATGCCTATTGTAAAAAGCTTTTCTGCCGGATAATCAAACCATGCCGCTGACATAAGGGCATATGCAAATCTTGTATCATCAACTTCAATCACCGTAATTGAAGAATCACCGGACAATTTTCCGTCCTCAAAGTATTGCTCATACCCGGCTTGTTTCTGTACAATCACCGCACTGACATTCTTTGCGGCAACATCTTTAATATATCTGTGTCCGTCAGACACGGCACCTACAATACAGACAAAAGCTCCGCCCTGCATCACTTTGCGTGAATCAGATGTAAGCCCCGTAATTTCATGCTCAAGACTTCCCTGAAGCACCCTGATTGAAAGCTTTTCAACTAATTTTGAAAGTTTCATGATTAATCCCCGTTTCCAGACTTTTAAACTGTTTTACTCTTAGAATAATCCTGTTATTCTTCCCTCATTGATATCATAATCAATTTTCTCGGCCGCCGGTACCTTAGGCAGTCCCGGCATTGTAAGAACAGTTCCAAGCAGTGCGACCACAAAGCCTGCACCTGCATTTACATAGACATCTCTTACATTAACCTTGAAGTTTTCCGGTCTTCCAAGCAGCTTCGGATTATCTGACAGCGAATACTGTGTTTTTGCCATACAAACCGGAAGATTTCCAAATCCAAGCTCTGTAAGTCTCTGTATTTCCTTCTCGGCTGCCGGCGAGTATGTCACACCGTCTGCTCCGTATATTTCTTTTGCAACTGTTTCCATCTTGTCTTTAAGAGACATATCATCAGAATAGATTGGTTTAAATGCACTCTGCTTATTCTCAAGCGTAAACAGTACTTTTTGTGCAAGTTCCCTGCCGCCTTCTCCGCCTTCTGCCCATACCTTTGAAAGAGCGAACTCACAGCCCAGACTTTCACAATGTTCTTTAATATAATCATATTCATTTTCTGTATCTGTAATGAATGAATTAAGCGTAACTACAATAGGAACATTGTATTTCTGCATATTCTCAATATGTTTATCGAGATTTACAATTCCTCTTTTCAGAGCCTCAAGATTTTCCTTTGAAAGCTCATCCTTCGGCACACCGCCATTATATTTAAGTGCCCTGACAGTCGCAACAATCACAATTGCATCAGGTTTAAGGCCTGAAAGACGGCATTTGATATCCAGAAACTTTTCAGCGCCTAGGTCAGCTCCAAATCCTGCCTCTGTAACAACAATATCCGCCATCTTCATTGCTGCCTTTGTTGCACGCACACTGTTGCAGCCGTGTGCAATATTGGCAAACGGCCCTCCATGCACAATTGCCGGTGTATTTTCAAGCGTCTGGATAAGATTCGGCTTGATTGCGTCCTTAAGAAGTGCCGCCATTGCTCCGGTCGCATTAAGGTCTCCTGCAGTTACCGGATTATTATCTACATCATATGCAACAATAATCTTTCCGAGTCTTACCTTTAAATCTTCCATATCTTTGGCAAGACAGAGAATTGCCATAATTTCTGATGCCACAGTTATGATAAAATGGTCTTCTCTCACTACTCCGTCAGCTTTATTCCCCATTCCGATAACAATATTGCGAAGCGCCCTGTCATTCATGTCAAGACAACGCTTCCACACAATACGCTTAGTGTCAATACGAAGCGCATTGCCGTGATGGAGATGATTGTCAAGCATCGCCGCAAGCAGGTTGTTAGCCGAAGTAATCGCATGAAAATCTCCCGTAAAATGAAGATTCAAATCCTCCATCGGAACTACCTGTGCGTATCCGCCTCCCGCAGCGCCTCCTTTAATTCCAAAGCAAGGTCCGAGAGAAGGCTCACGAAGTACAACCATGGCATTTTTCCCCAGTTTGCAGAGGCCCTCCGTGAGTCCTATACTTACGGTTGTCTTGCCCTCACCTGCGGGGGTAGGGTTTATCGCTGTAACAAGAACAAGCTTTGCATCAGGATTATTCTGACATTTTTCAATAAATTCGTCAGAAATCTTAGCTTTATATTTGCCGTAAAGCTCCAGATCATCTTCTGTCATTCCAATCTTTGCCGCAACTTCCTTAATCGGAAGCATCTTAGCTTCCTGCGCAATCTGAATATCAGTTTTCATATGTCTCTCTCCTTTGCATGTATTAATTTCTTAAAACTTCTTCAAATTCTTCCATTGTCATAAGGATTTTTCGTGGTTTCTGTCCCTCATCAGGTCCTACCGCTCCTGCATCACAAAGCTGATCCATAATTCTCGCCGCTCTGTTAAAGCCAATTCTGAAATACCTCTGAAGCATTCCGATTGAGCCCTTCTCTTTCTCGATAATCAGACGGCCTGCTTCCGCAAAATATTCATCTCTGTCGTTGCCTGCTCCTTGCTGGCTCGCCGAAGCCACAGCCCCCGACTGGATTTTCTGATTTATCTCTTCGTCATATATATCGCCGCCCGAATGTTCCTTTAAGAAGTCTACAACATCTCCTACTTCCTTGTCTGAAACAAATGCTCCCTGAACTCTCACAGGTTTTGGATACCCTGCAGGATAGAACAGCATATCTCCTTTTCCTAACAGTTTCTCGGCACCATTCATGTCAATAATTGTTCTTGAATCGACACCTGACGATACTGAAAATGCAATACGTGAAGGTACATTTGCCTTGATAACTCCGGTAATTACGTTGACAGACGGCCTCTGTGTTGCAATGACAAGATGTATTCCCGCTGCCCTCGCAAGCTGTGCAAGTCGGCATATTGCATCCTCAACCTCTCCCGGAGCAACCATCATCAAATCGGCAAGCTCATCAATAATAATTACTATCTGCGGCATCTTAGCCGGACGCTCAATACCTTCCGGCATATCCATTGTTGAAATCTTTTCATTATATCCCTTGAGGTCTCTTACATTCTGCTCTGCAAATTTCTGATATCGTGTAGTCATCTCGGCAACTGCCCAGTTAAGTGCAGCGGACGCCTTCTTCGGGTCAGTTACAACAGGTATCATAAGGTGCGGAATACCGTTGTATACACTCAGCTCTACCACCTTAGGGTCAATCATGATAAGCTTAACTTCATCAGGAGCCGCCTTATACAGAATACTCATAATAATTGTATTGATGCAGACTGATTTACCTGAGCCTGTTGCACCTGCAATAAGAAGGTGCGGCATCTTTGCGATGTCAGCCACAATCGTCTTTCCTGCTATATCCTTTCCTGCCGCAAATGCTATTGACGAGGAATGATTTTTAAATTCAGGTGATTCAAGCAGCTCACGCAGTGTAACGCTTGATGTCTCCTTATTAGGAACCTCAATTCCGATTGCTGCCTTTCCCGGTATCGGTGCCTCAATTCGTATGTCGGCAGCCGCAAGATTAAGCTTGATATCATCTGAGAGTGATACAATCTTTGCAACTTTGGTCCCCTGCTCCGGCTGAAGCTCATATCTTGTAACAGACGGCCCGCAGCTTATATCAGTAATTGTTACGCGCACTCCGAAATTCTGCAGCGTCTGCTGAAGCTTGACTGCCGTTTTTTTATTTTCCTGAGCCATATTTGTATTGGCTTTGGATGTATTCTTTGTAAGAAGACTGATTGGCGGGAACACATATCCGCCGCTGTTTGATGTTTTTTTATGTACCTGAGGCGGATTAGGTTTCTGTATGACCGGTTCAGGCTGCGGCATAATGTCTGCCTTTACAGCCCTTCCCGTCAATTCATCAGGCGATGCACCGGCATCATCTGACTTGTCCTTGGCCTCCTTTGGCATTGTAAATTCAAGGACATCGCTTTCTGCATGAGCTGCCTCCTGAGTCTTTGGAGCAGCCTTGGCTTTCACATCCTTCGGGTCAAAAATATCTTTGGAATATTCATCCTCTATCTTAAAAATAGACGGTTCCTCATTAAAATCAAGTGTAACTTCCGTCAGGTCACCTGAGTCTATCTTTGTCGGAGTCATATCCGTAAGCTCATTGTTAAGCACCACGCCCGAAACCTTGTTATTGGTTCTCTTTGGTCTGGCGTTTTCCTGAGCTTCCTTCTGCCTTTTTTCTTCAAGCTTCTGCTCACGGATTTCCCTTCGTTTTCTTACACGTTCCTGATATTCCTCTTCCTCACGCTCAAGTTCTTCCTCTCTTCTTAATCTTGAATCCCTTGAATGTTCCCTGTAATACTCATAGTCATCCTTTGCCGTATGCAGCGCCCTTCCGCCCCTCGTCTTTATTGCATTGATAAATGAACGCTCTGTTATCACAACAATACATATAATCATAAGCAGGATAAGCACAACATAGGTTCCGCCTGTTCCAAGAGGACTCAGCATTTTACAGATAATGCCTCCTATTAATCCTCCGCCTGTCTTGTATGATGCACTGTGTGCATAAAACTCTGTCAGTTTCTCTGTAACATCAGGATTACCGGATATTTTCTGCACCATTCCCGTAAGCAGCAGCAAAAATATAAATGCTGCAGCCGACTTAACCCTGACTATTGCATGCTGCTTGTTTGCCATGATAAAAAACAGCGCAACCACCAAAACTACCGGCAGTATATACTCAACCATGCCGACCATGCCAAACATAAAGCTGTTTACCACATTTCCAAAGCTTCCTGCGAGGTTGAAACTGCTCAAAATAAGTATAATTGCAGCCGCAATAACAACAAGCAGGAAAATCTCATCCTGCAGTGCCGTATCCCTGCTGCTTCTGCGTGTATTTTTTCCGCCTTTGCGATTGTTTGTCTGTGACTTTCTTGTTGAAGCCGGTTTTGAAGATGTCTTCTTTTTGCCGCTGTTTCCGGCACCTGATGAAGCCATTATCAATTCCTCCCTTAATCTTTACTACATTATAATGGGTATAATCCGCCTTATAACCGTAAGATTAATTATACTATGAAGTCAGACTGTGTGCAAACTTTATTTTTCGTATATTTACACGTACATTTGTCAGGATTTTTTCCTGTTCTTGCACATTTCCCTGATTTTTTTCATTGCATCACTTATACCGCCGACCTCGCGGATAAGCCCCTCTCTTACTGCCTCTTCGCCTACAAGGATTGTTCCTAAGTCTTTTGTCAGAATACCTGTCTTCATCATCATCTTTTCTATTTTATCCGTGTCACAGTCTGTATGTCTTTGAATAAAGCCTACTATCCTGTCCTGAATCAGTTTGAAATAATCATAAGTCTGTGGCGCTCCGATTATGGTTCCGTTCATTCTTACCGGATGTATTATCATCGTTCCCGTCGGAGTGATAAATGTATAATCACACGCCACTGCAAGCGGCACACCGATTGAATGTGAATCTCCGAGCACAAGTGAAACCGTGGGCTTTGAAAGTGAAGATATCATCTCAGCAAGTGCAAGTCCTGCGCTCACATCACCTCCGACCGTATTCAGCACAAAGAGCACGCCCTGTATCTCATCATTATCTTCTATTGCGGCAAGCTGTGGAAGAATGTGCTCATATTTTGTCGTTTTGCTGGTTGCCGGAAGAACATCGTGTCCCTCTATCTCCCCAATAATTGTAATAAGCTGTATTTTTATACTGTCACTGTTATTGTCAAGAATAACCTGCCCCGTCTTCTCAATTTTATTGGTACTTGTAAATTCTTTGCTGTTTTCCGCCATATACCCTCTTTTCTGCGCACGCTTTTTATTTAGCACTTATTTTTTGCAGACGGGCAGTTTTTTATTCAGACAAAAACACCGGTGCAGGGATTTTCGTTTCCTCTGCACCGGCGCAGTATACATATTTTTAAATATTACGGTCTTAACATAAGTACCACGGCACCAAGTATAATGCGGTACCAGCCAAATACCTTAAAGTCATGTTTTTTAATATATCCCATAAGGAATTTTATTACTACAAGCGAAACAACAAATGCGACCGCCATTCCGACAATAAGCAGGCATGCCTCAAGTGACGTAAAATTAAAGCCGAACTTTACTATCTTAAGCAGACTTGCGCCAAACATAACAGGGATTGCAAGGAAAAATGTGTACTCTGCCGCAACCGTCCTTGATACCCCAAGAAGCAGTGCTCCGATAATTGTTGCTCCCGACCTGGATGTTCCCGGGAAAACTGCCGCAATAAGCTGGAACAGACCGATAAACAGCGCTGTGCTGTATGTAAGCTCCGAAAGTGAATTTATCTTATATTCACGATTCTTATTTCTGTTTTCAATAATGATAAACGCAACACCAAATACAATAAGCGCTATTGCCACAACAAAATAGTTGTAAAACAGCTCCTCACAGATATCGTCAAGTCCCAGCACTACAAAAATCACAGCCGGAACACATGCCACGATTATCTTAAACCACAATGTCATTATACCCTTGTCAACATGGCTTAAAACGCCGTATTTTGCATATCCGTTATCCGTCTTCTTTTTGAAAGGAAAAATGCTGTTCCAAAACAATACAACCACAGCAAGAATTGCTCCAAGCTGTATCACAACTTCAAACATACTCCAGAAGCCTTCCGAAACACCGTTAAACGAAAGTATTTTTTCAATCAGTATAAGATGTCCGGTACTGCTGATTGGAAGCCACTCTGTTATTCCTTCGACAATACCGAAAATAACCGCCTTAATAATTTCTATCATGACAATCTCCATTCTGCCAATATTAATTTTATGCTCATTTCGCACAATAAATACAATATCACACTTGTGGCAGTTTTAAAAGCTTTATATCAGAAAATTACCTTTATATCCGTTCCATGCCCTTCTTCACTGTTAAGTTCAAGCTTTGCATGATGCTGTGATACGATGTGCTTAACAATAGCAAGCCCCAGACCTGTTCCGCCCGTAAGCTTTGAACGGCTCTTATCCACTCTGTAGAAGCGTTCAAATATGCGCTGCTGATGTTCCTTTGGAATACCAATTCCATTATCTTTAACTTCAAGCACGACATTGCCCTCATACATAATATCGTCCCTGTATACCGAAACTACAACCGTTCCTCCCGGATTAGTATATCTTATTGCGTTGTCACAAAGATTATACAAAACTTCTTCCATCTGGCTTTTAATTGCATAAATTCTGCAGTCATATCCCTCAAGTTTCAATGATATATCCCTGTTTTTTGCATTGAGTTCAAGCATATCCACACAATTTTGCGCAAGGTCATAAAGTGCCACCTGTTCATATCCGTCACGTTCCTTATTGCCGTCATTATTGACACTTCCTACATGTGCCGTTCCGCCGGTAATTATGCAGTCACTCTCTTTAACAGGCGTAAGGTCTGAGGAATCAAGTTCTGAAAGCCTTATTATATCGTTGATAAGAGTTAGCAGTCTCTTTGCATTGCGGTGTATCTCCTCCGCAAATCGCGGAATATCGTCATTAGATGCCATTCCGTTTTCTATAAGCTCGGAATATCCCGAAATTGATGTCAGTGGTGTTTTAAGCTCATGCGATACATTTGCCGTAAATTCCTGACGCATCTTGGAACCGTTGATAATATCATCATGCTGCTTTCTTATAGTTGTCACAAATGGTTTTAACTCATCATACACATTCACCGCATCAGAATCTTCTATATTTTCCGAAAGCCGTTCTATCGGTTCAAGAAGCTGCTTTACAAGATAGTATCCGACAACATTGCAGATTACATATACAACGCCTATCATTAACAGCATAAACGGAATGATTGTACCAAACATTGTCCATATACTGCTGCTCTCTCTTGATACTCTGAGCACCCTTCCGTCATCAAGCCTTATCGCAAAATAAAAGACATTTTTAAGTATTGTATCAGACCTGCGCACAGATTTACCCGTTCCGTATTGCAGAGCCTTAACAACCTCCGGTCTTTGCGCATGATTATCAAGTTGTGACTTTTCCACCTGACTGTCATACAGGACACTGCCATCAGTGTCAATCAGCGTAACTCTTACATCATCTGTCTGCAGATTATAGTTTCCCTCTTCCATTTTCACAAGAATATCCTCGTCACTCAGCGTATATGCCAAGTCCTGAAGGTTATCACTTATCTCTGCTTTAAAAATCTGATAGAACATTGAAAGGCTGATTACAACGGTTGCAAATATTGCAAATAATGATATAACCGCCAGATTTTTATTAATCTTTTTCTTCATACCTGTACTTAATCCAGGCTGATTACATAGCCGACATTTCGTATTGTCTTAATCAGCGCTCCGGAATCTCCTAATTTTTTACGAAGTGTTTTTATATGCATATCAAGGGTTCTTGACTCTCCCTCAAATGATGTGCCCCATATTCTGTCCATAATCACATCCCGAGACATAACAATTCCTGTATTTGCCACAAGGAGTTTCAAAAGATTGTATTCCTTGAACGTGAGGTCAACCGGGTTATCATCAGCAAAAACCGCATGTTTCTCATCGTTAATGGTAATACTTCCAAGCTTAAAAATCTTATCTTCGGAAATACTGCTGCTTCTTCTCAATATGGCCTTAACCCTTGAAATAAGCTCCATTACCCCAAATGGTTTTGTCATATAATCATCTGCTCCCTGGTCAAGCCCTTTTACCTTATCTATCTCAGATGATTTTGCGGTAACCATAATAACAGGTATGCGTCTCATATCCAAATCATTCTTAAGCCTTTTAAGGATTTCCATTCCGTCAATATCGGGAAGCATAATGTCCAAAAGAACAAGATCAGGCATTTTCTCCTTAATTCTTGTAAAAAATGCTTTTCCGCAGTCAAATGCCTCCACAATATATCCGCTGTTTTTAAGCGCGAAGCTCTCAATTTCCCTTATATTCTGATCATCTTCAACCACATAAATTAGTGATGCCATTTTTTCTCCGTTCCTGCATAAGAATTTCTGATTAATGATACATTTTAATAATACATCCTAATTGAAAAAGAAAAATCAAGTAAATGTAAATTTCATGTAAAATTTTTATCCAAAATAAAATCCGCCATTATTACATTGCTCACATCAATTCCACGTCTCGTAAGCGCAATCCTTCCGTTGTTCTCTGACAGCATTTGCTCATCGATATATTTCTTTGCCACATCGCCAAATATGTCATCAAACTTCACGCCGAACCGCTCTTCAAATTCCGCTTTTGAAATTCCGTCACCTGTCTTTCGCAGTCCGAGGAACACAAACTCTGACATTCTGTCATTTTCTGACAGATGTTCCAGCTCTTCTTTTTCATCAAATTCCAGATTAATATACTTCTGCAGTGATGAGGTATTCTTATATCTCATATCCTTAAAATTAGAGGCAGCTCCAATGCCAAAGCCCAGATATTCCCTGCACTCCCAGTATGACAGATTGTGCAGGCTTTTTCGGTTCGGCATTGCAAAGTTAGAGATTTCATACTGCTCATACCCCTGTGAATCAAGATACCTGCATACATAATAGTACATTTCCCGCTCAGTTTCTTCGTCCGGAAGCCTGTAAATCCCGCTGTCCTCCTCTTTTTCAATCTGTGATGCAAGCGAAGTGCCTTCCTCAAGAATCAGACTGTATGCTGAAATGTGTGACGGTTTTAGTGCGCATACACTCTCAAGCGTTGATTTCCAGCTTTCCACCGTCTGTCCCGGCAATCCAAACATCAGGTCAACATTAATATTATCAAATCCCACTGACCTTGTAAGTCCGTATCCGTCAAGAAAGTCTTTCCATGAGTGTATTCGTCCGATTTCCTTAAGTTCATGGTCATTTGCAGACTGCAGTCCAAAGCTTATTCTGTTAAATCCGGCCGATTTATATATTTCAAGCTTTTCCTTTGTCACAGTACCCGGATTGCACTCTATAGAAATCTCCATGCAGCTGTTACCATATTCATCTTTCGCAATTATTTCCTTAAAATGTATCAGCAATTCTCTTAACACTTCTGCTATCATCTGCGCATCTATTGCAGACGGTGTTCCGCCTCCGAAAAACACAGATTTCATAACATATTCATCACCCAAAAGAACCGGTGCCCTGCGTATTTCTTCTATAAGTGCTTTAATATATTTCTGCCGGGTCAGCTTATCGGCAGGTGCCGATAAAAAATCGCAGTATCTGCATTTTTGAATACAAAAAGGGATGTGTACATACATCCCTATTTGCTTTTTTAAATCATTATTATTCATCATCAAGTTTCAGGACACTCATAAATGCCTTCTGAGGAATCTCAACATTACCAATCTGTCTCATCCTCTTCTTTCCTTCCTTCTGCTTCTCAAGAAGCTTCTTCTTTCTGGAAATGTCTCCTCCATAGCACTTAGCAAGGACATCTTTTCTAAGAGCCTTTACAGTCTCTCTTGCAATAACCTTACTTCCGATTGCCGCCTGAATAGGAATTTCAAAGAGCTGTCTCGGTATCTCGTTTTTGAGTTTCTCACACATCTTGCGTCCACGCTCCGCTGCACTCTCCTCGAATACAATAAACGAAAGTGCATCAACTTCCTCTTTATTGATGAGTATATCAAGCTTGACAAGTTTTGAAGGAACATAACCTTTCAGCTCATAGTCAAATGAAGCATAGCCTCTTGAACGTGATTTAAGTGCATCAAAGAAATCATAAATAATTTCATTAAGAGGAAGCTCGTATTTCAGGAGTGCACGTGTCTCCTCCATGTATTCCATTCCTATATACACTCCGCGCCTTTCCTGACACAGTTTCATAATAGGGCCTACAAACTCGGTCGTTACCATAATTTCAGCACTTACAACCGGCTCCTCCATGAAATCGATTTCTGACGGGCTCGGAAGATTGGAAGGGTTGGTAAGCTCTATCACATCCCCGTTAGTCTTGTGTACTCTATATACAACTCCCGGTGCAGTAGTAACAAGGTCAAGATTATATTCTCTCTCAAGTCTTTCCTGAATTACATCGAGGTGAAGCAGTCCTAAGAATCCGCAGCGGAATCCAAATCCGAGCGCTATTGAGGTTTCAGGTTCAAACTGCAGTGCCGCATCGTTAAGCTGCAGCTTTTCAAGTGCATCTCGCAAATCTCCGTACTTTGCTCCGTCCGCAGGATAAAGTCCGCAGTATACCATAGGATTTACCTTTTTATATCCCGGAAGCGGTTCATCACACGGATTATCAACATCGGTTATCGTATCGCCAACCGCCGTATCCTTAACATTTTTGATACTTGCAGTGATATATCCAACCATGCCTGCCGAAAGCTCATCACACGGAATAAACTGTCCTGCCCCAAAATATCCTACCTCAACAACATCCATATCCGCGCCTGTCGCCATCATTTTGATATGGGTTCCCTTTCTGACTGTACCCTCTTTAATCCTGCAGAACACAATTACGCCTTTGTAGGCATCATAGAGCGAATCAAAAATCAATGCTTTAAGCGGTGCATCCGGGTCTCCCGTCGGTGCCGGAATTTTCTTTACAATCTGTTCAAGCACCTCTTCAATATTAATTCCGTTTTTGGCTGAGATCCTTGGCGCATCCTGAGCTTCAATTCCAATCACATCCTCAATCTCATCAATAACGCGCTGTGGGTCAGCACTCGGAAGGTCTATTTTGTTAATTACCGGAAATACATCCAGATCATGGTCAAGTGCCATATATACATTGGCAAGCGTCTGTGCTTCTATGCCTTGTGCCGCATCAACCACAAGGATTGCGCCATCACAGGCTGCAAGGCTTCTTGATACTTCATAATTGAAATCCACATGTCCCGGAGTATCAATGAGATTAAAAATGTATTCCTCTCCATTCTGTGCATGATACACAATACGCACAGTCTGTGCCTTAATTGTTATTCCGCGTTCTCTTTCCAAATCCATGTTATCAAGAATCTGGTCCTGCATCTCTCTTTGTGTAAGCAACCCCGTCTTCTCAATAATTCTGTCCGCAAGCGTTGATTTGCCATGGTCAATATGTGCAATTATGCAAAAATTCCTGATATTTTTCTGATTAATCTTTCCCATTACCTACTCCGTTCATCTAAATACATATTTCTAAAGAGATTTTACATATCCGCTTATTCCGGCAGCAATTGCTCTGGCGCAACCTTCTTTATTGGTTGTCACAAGTGCATCATCATTTTTATTTGTAATAAAGCCAAGTTCAACTATACAGCTTGTACACTTACTTCTGTTAATCTTATAATTTTTGTTTTCATCACTGATTGTTCCCATTCTGACACCCCGGTTATCAGACAGTCCCAATTTGTTAATTTCGGTAAGAATCATATCAGCCAGTTTTGCAGCATCGGCAGGATTTGAATTGTTAATCCAACATTCAACTCCGCTTGCCAGTTCCCCTCTCTGGTAAAAATTTCTGTGTATTGATACCAATACTCCGGCATTAGCCGCCTCGGCAATATTCACCCGGTCTTCAAGCGAAAGTGTCATATCCGCATCTCTTGTCAGAACAACTTCATAGCCGTCTTCCTCAAGAAATGCTTTTACAAGAAATGTAACATCAAGCACCTGATCTTTTTCATAAATCTTTTTGTATTCAGCCCCCGGATCGTCACCACCATGTCCGGCATCAAGACATATTACATTATTGTCCTTTTCATAAGCAACCACTATATCATCATGGACTACTGCCTCTCCTGTCTCTGAGTTGGCACCCCCCTGCCTAGTCAGTCCCTCCTCATACAACGGAGCTACAGCTGCAGCTGAATCAAACTTTTCTTCGCTATTAAAATCCTTGTAAACCAGCCATGCACACAAAGCGATAACCAGCAGCAATATAAACAATACAAGCCTGTCCCACCTGAATGATTTCCTTGCTTTTTTATCCTGATTTTCACGAATTTCGCGGGTCCTACGGGCATCACTGTTTTTCTCAGGGTATCCTTCATACGCAGGAGACAACGGCAACACAAAATCTGTCTTGTGCACTTTTTTCTCATGATGAGACCTGCTGTTGCTGTCAACAAACTCCGGAACCAATATATCCGCACCTTTACCGGAGTTTTTCCCTGAAAAATCTATAATATCGATTTCTTTTTTTCTTTTATCCATAATAGCGCACACTCCAAACTAAGGGATACGGTAATCTACCGTATCCCTTATGAATATGTATATTATATTGTAAATGAATTTCTCTTTCTTAGCAACAATTAATTAATCAGGCGTTTGCAAAACTCTTCTTTTAACAGTGTGAGTTGTACAATATAAACAAATCCATAAGCAGTATGCTTTGTACCCGTCGGTGCTTATTTTCTATTCTTCTTAATCTTTTTAACAACAACGACAACAATCACAGCGACAGCCGCTATAATCACAAAATACGGCAAAGAACCAATAAACCAGATTATGAATCCCTTTGCTGCCTCGTATATATTTTCAGCACTTTTCTCAAACTTATCTTTTATCTCATCAAAAAATGACGGATTTGTATTTGTTTCTTTGTAAACTTCTTCCACACTTATGCTGATTGTGCCATAGGAGACCTTATTCTGCATCGTTCTCAGCCTTGACTCATAAGACTCAATCTGATATCTGACACTTGTAATCTGAGACTGGATTGACATAATATCCGAAAGCTTTGTTGCACTCTCCATAAGATTAAGCAGCGTATCAAGCTCAGTTCTTAAGGCTTTCAGCCTGCTTTCGGCATCAACATATTCAAGTGTAACATCCTTTGTTGATTCTGTTGAATATGTTATCGTTGCAAAATCTGCAAGAGTTCCACGCATTTCTTCTATTCTGTCGGAAGGAATTCTCAATGTAACAGATGCATACCTTGAATGTGTTTCAGCCCTGCCTGACAGCTTTGAGCTTTCAACATAGCCACCAAGCTCTGTTGTTTTCTGATTAATGTTCTGCATACATTTATCAAATTCTTTTGTCTCCATTGTAAGGTTTATTGTCTTAACCAACTTCTGAGCGCCATATTGCCCGCTTTCACCGATACTGCCATTGTCAGACCCGGAAGTTCCTACTGCCTGTTCACCGTTTACGGCTTCTGAATTACCGTCTAATGCTGAATCTGCCGACTCCTGCATTCCGTATAAACCATTTCCTTTAGATGTGCCTGATAAATCCTGACTTTCAGTCATATTAATTTCGTTGCTGATTACATCCTGCATCACCATGTTGCTTGGCGACGACGACTTTTCAAGAAAATACGGTGCAAATGCTTTACCTGCAACAAAAAGCACCAAAACAGCAGCCGCAGCAGCCGTTATCTGCTTCCAGTACTTTGGCAGCTTTGACTTTTTTTGCTTTACGTTTTTTGCTTGTTCAATTATCTCATCATCAATTTCAGTAACTGCGTCATAAATATTTTCACGATTCATATATTTCCCTCACTTTACAATTCAAGATATGCCTTCAGGCTTTTCCGAAGCCTGCAAAGTTTCACATTCAGCCTGTTTACCGTTGTATTGAATTCTGCAGCCAGCTCCTGTGCTGACACTGCATACCAGTAACGTCTTACAAACAGTACTCTGTCGCTCTCCTCAAGAGTATACAGCCATTTGCTTATCATCTCTGAAAGCATTTTTGCCTCAATTGTACTCTCGACATCATTATGGTCAGGTATACACTCCTCTAACTCAGACAGCATCAGTTCCATTCCGTCATATCTCTTTGCCGCATGATTGGCTCTGTACCTTGATATTGACAGATTTCTTGTTATACGTCCGAGGAATGCAATAAGGCTGTCCGGAAGCTGCGGCGGAATTGAATTCCACGCCTTATGGTATGTATCATTGACACACTCCTCCGAATCCTCTTTACTGCCAAGAATACCGAATGCAATATGGTTAAGATATTTGCCGTATTTAACGGCGGTTTCAGAGATTGCCTGCTCTTTTCTGGCATAATACAGCTTAATTATTTCATTATCCAGCATATATTCCCCTCCGTTCTCCTTTCTTAACCATAAAGACGCAATGTGTTGGAAAATATTACATATGAATCTAAAAAATTTTCAGGCATTTGTAAAAGCCCGGATATATTATGATATTACTACACTGTTACCACAGTTCTGCGAGCTCATAAATAAGCCTCTCAGTTTTATCCCATCCGAGACATGGGTCTGTTATTGATTTGCCGTAGCAATGCTCATCAACCTTCTGGCATCCGTCCTCAATATAGCTTTCTATCATAAGTCCCTTGACAAATTTATGCAGTTCAGGTGATACATGACAGCTATGCATGACATCCTTGCTTATTCTTATCTGTTCAAGGTAATTCTTGCCTGAATTTGAGTGATTAGTGTCAATAATAACACCCATATTTTCAAGATTTCTTTCCTGATACTGCTCGTAAAGATTACGGATATCCTCGTAATGGTAATTAGGAATGCTTCTTCCGAATTTATCTACATACCCTCTTAATATTGCATGTGTAAGCGGATTTCCGTGTGTCTTTACCTCCCAGTCAGCATACAGAAATGTATGTGAATTCTGCGCTGCAACAATAGAGTTAAGCATTACGGAAATGTCTCCTCCCGTCGGGTTTTTCATTCCTACCGGTAGATTAAGTCCGCTTGCCGTAAGTCTGTGCTTCTGATTTTCAACTGAGCGCGCCCCCACTGCAACATACGAAAGGAGGTCCGAAAGATATCTGTGATTTTCAGGATAAAGCATCTCATCCGCACAGGTAAATCCTGTCTCTTCAACTGCTCTTGTATGCATATGCCTTATAGAAATAATACCTTTCAGCATATCTGATTCCTTTTCAGGGTCAGGCTGATGCAGCATTCCCTTATACCCTGTTCCGACAGTCCTCGGCTTATTAGTATAAATTCTCGGAATAATGAGAATTTTGTCCTCAACCTTATCGGCAACCTTTCTCAGTCTTGAAATATAATCAATAACCGAGTCCTCATGGTCTGCCGAACATGGGCCGATTACAAGAATCAGCCTGTCACTTCTGCCCTCAAAAACTGCTTTAATCTGTTCATCCCTCTCTGCCTTTATGACTTTTGCTTTCTCACTAATCGGAAACTGCGCCTTTAATTCCTCCGGTGAAGGAAGCTTTCTTAAAAACTCCATGTTCATATAAAAATACCAACCTTTCCATTGTTGTTTGAAAATTTTAGAAACGTGCGCCGCCAGGCACACAAAATAAAAAGTCCCGTCCTTATCTAAAGGACGAGACCAAAATCCCGTGTTACCACCTTTATTCACAGATAACTCACGCCATCTGCCTTAGCAGGTACGACTTAAACCAGTTAAATGATACCCTGACGCCTGATTACGGTGCGTCTTCTCCGTCACAGCCTACTTAAATGTATTGTTCGGTGCGCAGCTCCAAGATGTATTCACAATCACTATCCATGCGCCTCTCATCACCCGGCAGCTTTCTGTACGGCATCCTGACTGCTACTCTTTCTCTTCATAGCCTTTCTAAAATATTCAACTAAACACATTGTAGCCTTGACGGCCGCATATGTCAAGCATCAATTCTTGCTTTTCAT